>NZ_CP108093.1:2145000-2860000 GCF_036188265.1 Streptomyces sp. NBC_00247
GGAGTTGCCGGGGTTGATCGGCGCGTCGGTCTGGAGTGCGTCGACGTAAGCGACGTCGGTGGCGCCCTCCTCCTCGCCACCGGCGGTGATGGGGCGCTGTTTGGCGCTGATGATCCCGGAGGTGACGGTGTTCGACAGGTCGTACGGGGCGCCGATGGCCACCACCGGGTCGCCGACCGCGACGTTGTCGGAGTTGCCGAGCGTCAGCGGCCGCAGGCCGGACACTCCGCTGACCTTGACCACGGCGAGGTCGTACCCGCTGTCGGTGCCGACCACCTCGGCCCGCGCGTTCTCGCCCCCGCTGAAGGTCACGGTGATGTCCCCGGACGAACCGGCGGGGGCGACGACGTGGTTGTTGGTGAGGATGTGGCCCTGGTCGTCGAGGACGAAGCCGGTGCCCGTGCCGGATTCCGCGCTGCCGCTGACGTGCAGGGTGACCACGCCCGGCAGGGCGCTCGCGGCGATCCCGGCGACGCTGTCCGGCGCGCGTCCGGCGGGCGCGGCTGCGGCCTGCGGGAGGTGCACGGTGGTGAGGCCGCCGTTCCGCTCGACGTACGCGCCGACCCCGCCGCCGATGGCTCCCGCGACCAGCGTGAGGAGTACGGCCCCGACGAGGAGCGATCCGCGCCGGCCGCCCTTGCGGCCCGCTGCCGGGACGACTCCGGAGTGCTGCGGGGCGGTCCGCGTCAGCGGCTGCCCGGCGGAGCCCCACGGGTCGTAGTGGGTCCAGGGCGATCCCTGCGCGGGGACCTGCCCCGGTGCGGCTTGCTGCCCGTGGGGTCCGGCCGGGTACGGCGCGCCGGGTGCCGTCGCGTACGCCGGGGGTACGGGGGTGCCGTGCGCGGGAGTCGCGGCCGGATGCTGGACCGGCGGGGCGGGCGCCCAGGGGCCGGGGTCCCCGTAGGGCGGGGTGCTGTACTCGTCGGGCTCGTGCAGGGGCCGCGCGGCGCCGGGGGTACGGGGTCCGGGGACCTCGGGTACGGCTTCAGCGGGTCCGTCCGTGCCCGCCGCCCCGGGTGCGGGCGTGCCGGGCACGGGCTCCGGTGGGACGGACGCGGGTTCCGGCGTGCCGGGCACGGGCTGTTCGGGGACGGCCTGCGGGAGGGGCGGGGGTGGGCCCACGGTCTCGGCGGCGGGTCCCGTCGCGGGACGGCTCCACCACTTCGGCTTCGGTCCGGTGGGCTTTCCGTCGTCCATACTCTCCCCGCACATGGCCTCCTGACGCCCTCCCCGGAGCGTTCAGACCGGAATTCAACCAGGTTTTGGGCGGGTTGACCGGAGACGGCGAGGAGCGGGTGAGGAGGCGGCCCGTGCGGGCCGCCGGGACGGGACGTGGAGGTGCCGTTCCCGCGCCGGGGATGACCGGCGCGGGGCGATCAGCGCAGCGCCTGGTGCGGCGACGGCAGGGCCGAGAGCGGCGTGGCGGTGGCGGACGGGGACGGGGCGGCGGGCGTCGCGGACGCGGTGGCCCCCGGTTGCGCGGCCGCGGCGGGGAACAGCGGCGCGAGGAGCGGGGACGCGGTGCTGGGGCATATCAGCGAGGCCAGCGAGACCTTCCTCGTCGGCCGCGTGTACTCCTGCCCGGTCCCGTAGAGGGTCGCGGTGCCGGTGCCGGACAGGGACTGCGTACCCGTCAGGGGCCCGGTGCCGGTGGTGGCGAGCCCCGCGGGGGCGGAGGACGCCGCGAAGGTGGGCGTGGTGCCGGAACGGTCCTCCACCGAGAGTGCGCCGCCCTGGGAACTTCCGCGGCTGGCCGCGGAGATTCCGCTCGCCGCCCGTGCGTCGGCGTCGAGCGGGGTCGCGGCGGCCCCGGCGCCCTCGGCACGCGAGGAGACGTCGAAGGTGTCACCGCCGGGGACGGCACCGCCCAGCGCGATGGCCGCCAGCGAGACGGCGCTGGCGGCGGCGAACGCGAACCGCCGGCTGCGCCACGGGGAGCGGTCGGCCTCGCGGGCCACCTCGTGCATGCGGAAGGCGGAGCCGCCCGAACCGCCGGGCAGGACGGCACTCGGCCCGTGCGCGGTGGGGAGGTATCCGAAGCCGTCCAGCGGCGAGGGGGCCCGCTCCGTCCGGCGGCCACCGGGGGGGCGGCCCGTGGGGAGGCGGAAGTCGTCCACCGGGCGGCCGTCGGGGCCGAAGGGCCCGCTCCGGAGCCCGTCCTCGGTGCCCGTACCGCCGGGGAGACCCTGCAGCCTGGCGAGGAAACCCTCGGTGGGCGAGGGAGGAGCTGTCTGCGCGAACACGGACTTGACCCGCCGTTGGGCATCCGCTTCCGCCTTGCAGCGGGCGCAGGTGGCGAGGTGGGCCAGGACGCGTTCGCGGGCGTCGTGTTTGAGCTCGCCGTCGACCAGGGCGGCGAGCCGGTCCCCCAAGTGCTGCTCGGCAGGGGTGGGGCCTGTGGGTGTCACGTCGTTCCGCCCTCCCCCGCGAGGACGGCGCCCGCCAGGGAGCGCTGTTCGGCGCGGGCTTCGGGAGACCGGTGCTTGAGCGCCTTGCGCAGATGCGAACGGCCTCGGTGGATACGGCTTCGCACGGTGCCCAGCTTGACCCCGAGGGTCGCCGCGATCTCCTCGTAGCTCAGACCCTCGATGTCGCAGAGCACCACGGCGGCACGGAATTCGGGGGCGAGGGTGTCCAGCGCCAGCTGCACGTCCGCGTCGAAGTGGGTGTCGTTGAACGCCTGCTGCGGCGACGGCTCACGGCTGGGCAGCCGTTCGGCGGCGTCGTCCCCGAGGGAGTCGAAGCGGATCCGCTGCTTGCGGCGGACCATGTCGAGGAAGAGGTTGGTGGTGATGCGGTGCAGCCACCCCTCGAAGGTGCCGGGGGTGTACGTCGACAGCGACCGGAAGACGCGGACGAACACCTCTTGGGTGAGGTCCTCCGCATCGTGCTGGTTGCCCGTCAGCCGGTACGCGAGTCGGTACACGCGACCGCTGTGGGTGCTGACGATCTCTTCCCAAGAGGGCGGGGTCCACGCCGGGGATTCCGTGTCGGAGGCGAAGGTCGCGGTCGTTGCGGAATCGTTGGAAGAACGGTCAGCGTTGTTGGTCACGGATTTCGGCTCACCCGCCGACCTGAGAAAGCGCCGCAGCGCTCCTCCCCGATCCCCAGGCGCAGCCGCACCTCCCCTGTCGGCTCTGGTGGTGTCCAGTGGAGCCCCTACCATAGCCACCTCGCCCGTTAGCTCCGTATAAGCCTTTTTCGCAAGGGGCCGGGCCATGCCCGGGGCGTGCTCGTGCCGGTCCGGTGAGCCCGATCCGCGGGCCCCCTTCGGGCGCTTTCCCCTCTCCCTCCCCAACGTCCGGTCCCATCTGCGGGTTCCCCTGCGCAGCGGATACAGTCACCGTTGCGCCAACTACGGGGACAGGAGAGGGTCATTACCGCCAACCGGCAGACGAGCTGGGCGTTCGCCGACGCCTTTGTCCCCGAGGACGAGGCTCTGTACCTGGCCCGCGAGCGGTCCAGGTCGTTCGGGATCCGCTCGGTCTCCCCCGGCACGGGCGCCGCGCTGCGGCTGCTCGCCGCCGCGGCGGACGCCAAAGCGGTGGCGGAAATCGGCACGGGCACCGGCGTGTCCGGCATCTATCTGCTGAACGGGATGCGCCCCGACGGGGTGCTGACCACGGTCGATCCGGAGCCGGAACGGCAGCAGTTCGCCCGCGAGGCGTTCCGCGCCGCGGGCTTCGCCACCAACAAGGCCCGTTTCATCCCGGGACGGGCGCTGGACGTCCTGCCGCGCCTCGCGGACGGCGGGTACGACCTGGTCTTCTGCGACGGCGACCGGCTGGAGAGCCTGGAGTACCTGGCCGAATCGTTGCGTCTGCTCCGCCGGGGCGGGGTCGTCTGCTTCGAAGGGGTCTTCGCCGACGGCCGTACGGTCGACGCCGCGGCCCAGCCCGCCGAGGTCCAGCGCATCAGGGAGCTGCTGCGGGCGGTGCGGGAGAGCCAGGAGCTCATGTCCACGCTGCTGCCGGTCGGCGACGGGCTGCTCTGCGCGGTCCGGCGCGGCTGACCCACCCGGGGCGGTCCGGCGCGGCTGACCGCACCGGGAGCGCCCGGCGCCCGGCCCGTGACCGTCCGGCCCGGGCCGCCCGGTCTGCCCCGTACGCACGCACCCCGCTCCGGACACGCTTCTGCCCCGGCACGGGAACCCGTGCCGGGGCAGAAGTGAAGTGTGGGCGCGCAGAAGGTCAGCCGACAACCTTCTTGAGCGCGTCGCCGAGCGCGTCTGCCTCGTCCGGCGTCAGCTCGACAACAAGCCGACCGCCGCCTTCGAGCGGAACTCGCATGACGATGCCCCGCCCCTCCTTTGTCACCTCGAGCGGGCCGTCGCCCGTCCGCGGCTTCATGGCCGCCATGCTCGTTCCCCTTCCTGAAACCAGCTCAATCGCAACCGGCGGCCCCATGACAGGCGCTGCCTCACCGGCATCGAACACATTGCTTCCAGGTCATTATCCCGCATGCGACACCCCGATGACCAACATCGATCCGCATCGCTTGCACAACGCACACCACCAAAACCACCCAATTCGGCGATCCGGCTGCGATACTTCGCCCCCTCGCGGCCCGAGCCGAGAGCCAATCGTTAGACGCAGGTCACATGTCGGCCCGGCGGGGCGTCGGCCATGCTTGCCTGGCGAGGCACCGAAACCTGGACAGCGAGGGGACACCACCATGGCCGACGAACTGGCGAGCACCGTGCTCTACGAGGTGAGCGACGGACTGGCGACGATCACCCTCAACCGCCCCGACGCGATGAACGCCATGAACACGGCGGCCAAGGTCGCCCTGCGGGACGCGCTGCGCGCCGCCGCCGGCGATTCCTCCGTACGCGCCGTACTGCTCACGGCCACCGGGCGTGCCTTCTGCGTCGGCCAGGACCTGAAGGAGCACGTCGCCTCGCTCGTCACCGCGCAGGAGACCGGCGGCGGCAACGCGCTGAGCACGGTGAGCGAGCACTACAACCCGATCGTGCTCGCCATCACGGAGATGGAGAAGCCGGTCGTGGCGGGGGTGAACGGGGTCGCCGCCGGGGCCGGCTTCGGCTTCGCGCTCGCCGCCGACTACCGGGTGGTGGCCGACACCGCCTCCTTCAACACCTCGTTCGCGGGAGTCGCGCTCACCGCGGATTCCGGGATGTCCTGGACCCTGCCCCGGCTGATCGGGCCGAGCCGCGCCGCGGACCTGCTGCTCTTCCCGCGCTCGGTCACCGCGGCCCAGGCGTACGAGCTGGGCCTGGTCAACCGGGTCGTCCCGGCGGCCGATCTCGCCACCGAGGCCGCTTCGGTGGCGCGCGCGCTCGCGGACGGGCCCACCGTGGCCTACGCGGCGCTCAAGGCGTCCCTGGCGTACGGCGCGGGGCACACCCTGGCCGAGACGCTGGAGAAGGAGGACGAACTCCAGACGAAGGCGGGCGCCTCGCAGGACCACACCATCGCGGTGAAGGCGTTCCTCGCCAAGGAGAAGCCGCGCTACCTCGGGAAGTGACCCACGGGGAGTGACCCTCGCCACTCCACGGGGCGCCGCAGGCGGGTTCAGGGGGTCGCCGCAGGCGGGTCGTCAGCCGGTGGCGCCCCGCGCCACGCAGTCCGCGAGGTGATCGTCCACCAGGCCGCACGCCTGCATCAGGGCGTGCGCGGTGGTCGGACCGACGAAACGCACGGACCGCTTCTTGAGCGCCTTGGCGAGCGCGGTCGATTCCGGGGTGACCGCCGCCACGTCCCCGAGCGTCTTGGGGGCGGGCCGGGTGTCCGGGTCGGGAGCGTAGGACCAGATCAGTTCGTCCAGCTCGCCGTCGGCCCACTCGGCGAGTACCCGGGCGTTGGCGAGGGTGGCGTCGATCTTGGCGCGGTTGCGGATGATGCCGGCGTCGGCGAGGAGCCGCTCCTTGTCGGCGTCGGTGAACCGGGCGACCTCGGCGATCCGGAATCCGGCGAAGGCGGTGCGGAAGCCCTCCCGGCGGCGCAGGATCGTCAGCCAGGAGAGACCGGACTGGAACGCCTCCAGGCAGAGGCGTTCGAAGAGGGCGTCGTCGCCGTGGACCGGCCGCCCCCACTCGGTGTCGTGGTAGGCCAGGTAGTCGTCGGTGCTGAGGCCCCAGGGGCAGCGCAACGCGCCGTCCGGACCCGGCTGGGCTCCGTCGGTCATCGTTCCCCGCCCTCGTCGTGGCCCGGCTCCCGGCCGAAGGAGCGCTTGCGGAGATCGGGTCCGGGGGCGCCCTGGGAGAGGGCCCCGGAGAGCGCCGACTCGAGGTCGGCGATCCGGGCGTCGCGCTCGGCGAGTTCGGCCGCGACCCGGTCGAGCGCCTCGTCCACGTCGGCCATGCGGTAGCCGCGTACGGCCATCGGCAGCCGGAGCTTCTCGATGTCGGAGGTCACCAGGGGCCGGGTCGCCGGCAGCGGGTCCGTGAGGCACTCGGGCGCGGTGTCCAGAAGCACCCCGCGGTCACCCCCGCCCACCACGGCAAGGGTGACCGCCCCGACGACCACGACCATCGCGAGCAGCAGGAACAAGAACACGTGCGCCTCCCCAGAGGGCGGGAATCAGTCCGGGTCCGATCGTGCCATGCGAGGCCGACGGTTAGGGTTCTCTGTTCGGATCACGCCGACTCCCACAGGTGCGGCACAGGGCGCGGTCCGCACGGGCCCGGCGTCGTCCGGCATGATCCGGAGGAGACCCGAGGGTCGATCTACGAGGAGGAACACGGGATGCGAAGCGGTCCACTCAGGCTGGGGCGGCGGGAATTCGGTCCGCACGAACCGGTGATCATGGCAATCGTGAACCGGACCCCCGACTCCTTCTACGACCAGGGCGCCACGTTCCTCGACGAGCCGGCGCTCACCCGGGTCGAGCAGGCGGTCGCGGAAGGCGCGGCGATCATCGACATCGGTGGTGTCAAGGCGGGGCCGGGCGAGGAGGTCTCCGCCGAGGAGGAGGCCCGGCGCACGGTCGGCTTCGTCGCGGAGGTCCGCCGCCGTCACCCGGACGTGGTGATCAGCGTGGACACCTGGCGGCACGACGTGGGCGAGGCGGTGTGCGAGGCCGGTGCCGACGTGCTGAACGACGCCTGGGGCGGGGTGGACCCGAAGCTGGCGGAGGTCGCCGCCCGGTACGGCGCGGGGCTGGTCTGCACCCACGCGGGCGGCGCCGAGCCGCGTACCCGCCCGCACCGGGCGGAGTACGAGGACGTGATGGCGGACGTCCTGCGGGTCACCCTGGGGCTGGCCGAGCGGGCGGTGGAGCTCGGGGTGCGCCGGGACGGGATCATGATCGACCCCGGTCACGACTTCGGGAAGAACACCCGGCACTCGCTGGAGGCCACCCGGCGCCTCGACGAGATGACGGAGACCGGCTGGCCGGTGCTCGTCTCGCTCTCCAACAAGGACTTCGTCGGCGAGACCCTGGACCGCCCGGTGAAGGAGCGGGTGATCGGGACCCTGGCGACCACGGCCGTGTCGGCGTGGCTGGGGGCCCAGGTGTACCGGGTGCACGAGGTGGCGGAGACCCGGCAGGTACTGGACATGGTCGCGTCGATCGCCGGTCACCGGCCGCCCGCGGTGGCGCGGCGCGGGCTGGCCTGAGACGCCGGGCGCCCGGGGAGCCGACGGTGCTCCCCGGGCAGCGGCCCGGACCAGGCCGGCTCCCCGACTCCGCGCGCTCCCAGGGGCTCCCCGGACGGCGAGGACGGCGGGCAGGACGGCGGGCAGGACGGCGGGCAGGACGGCGGGCGGGACGGGCCGAGGCGGCCGGACTACCGGTTGACCTCCTTCGTCACCAGGGCCACCGCCTCGTCCACGTCGTCGGTGACGTGGAACAGCAGCAGGTCCCGCTCGGAGGCCTTGCCCTGCGCGACCACCGTGTTCCGGAGCCAGTCCACGAGACCGCTCCAGTACGCGGAGCCGAAGAGGACGATCGGGAAGCGGGTGACCTTGCCGGTCTGCACGAGGGTCAGCGCCTCGAAGAGCTCGTCCAGGGTGCCGAGGCCGCCGGGGAGGACGACGAAGCCCTGGGCATACTTGACAAACATCGTTTTTCGGACAAAAAAGTAACGGAAGTTGACGCCGATGTCGACATGCGGGTTCAGCCCGGACTCGAAGGGCAGCTCGATGCCGAGCCCGACCGAGATCCCCTTCGCTTCCCTGGCCCCCTTGTTGGCGGCCTCCATCGCGCCGGGGCCGCCGCCGGTGATGACGGCGAAGCCCGCGTCGACGAGCGCCCGGCCGATCCGTACCCCGGCGTCGTACTCCGGAGTGTCCGCCGCGGTGCGCGCGGAGCCGAACACGCTGATCGCGCTGGGCAGCTCGGCGAGCGCCCCGAAACCCTCGACGAACTCGGACTGGATGCGCATGACCCGCCAGGGGTCGGTGTGCACCCATTCCGAGTCGTCCTCGGAGTCCAGCAGCCGCTGATCGGTCGTGCCGGGCTGTACCTGTTCCCTGCGGCGCAGCACCGGGCCGAGCCGCTGTTCCTCGGGCCTGACCGCGCCTTCGGGAATCTCGGCGTGCTCGGGAATCCGCGCGTCCTCCGGGTTGCCCATGATCTGCTCCCTCCACCGACCTGCGTTGTGGCTGTTCCCCGTCAGCCTAGATCGGCCGAGGTTACGGGCGGGGTAATGCCGTGCGTCAGCTGGTGAGCCAGGAGCGCAGGCGCTCCTCGCAGTGGGTGATCCGTGCCGTCACCACGTGTTCGTCGCGCTTGTGGGCGTAGAGCGCGTCGCCGGGACCGTAGTTGACGGCGGGCACGCCGAGGTCGCCGAAGCGGGAGACGTCGGTCCAGCCGAACTTGGGCTGGGCGGTGCCGCCGACGGCCACCATGAACGCCTTCGCCGCAGGGTGGGAGAGGCCCGGCATGGCGGCGGTCGAGTGGTCGTCCACCGTGAACTCGGCGATCGCGCAGTCCGCGAAGACCTCACGGACGTGCACGAGGGCCTCCTCGGCAGTGCGGTCGGGGGCGTAGCGGTAGTTGACGGTGACGGTGCAGGCGTCCGGGATCACGTTGGTGGCGACGCCGCCCTCGATCTTCACCGCGTTGAGGCCTTCGCGGTATTCGAGGCCGTCGATGACCGGACGGCGCGGCTCGTACGCGGCGAGCGCCGTGAGGATCGGGGTGGCGGCGTGGATGGCGTTGGACCCCATCCAGCTGCGCGCGGAGTGGGCGCGTTCGCCCTCCGTGCGCAGGATGACGCGCAGGGTGCCCTGGCAGCCGCCCTCGACCTGGGAGTCGGAGGGTTCCAGGAGGACCGCGAAGTCGCCTTCCAGCCAGTCGGGGTGGGCGTCGGCGACATGGCCGAGGCCGTTCAGGTGGGCGGCGACCTCTTCGTTGTCGTAGAAGACGAAGGTGAGGTCGCGGTTGGGCTCGGGGACGGTCGCGGCGATCCGCAGCTGGACGGCGACCCCGGACTTCATGTCGGAGGTGCCGCAGCCCCAGAGGACACCGTTCTCGTCGAGCCGGGAGGGCACGTTCTCGGCGATCGGCACCGTGTCGATGTGACCGGCCAGGACCACGCGTTCGGGGCGGCCCAGGTGCGTGCGGGCGACCACGTTGTTGCCGTGCCGGTCGACCGTCAGGTGCGGCAGTTCGCGCAGGGCCGCCTCGATGGCGTCCGCCAGTTCCTTCTCCTCCCCGCTCACCGACGGGAAGTCGACGAGTCGGGCGGTGAGTGCGGGTCCGTCCAGGGCAAGGTCAAGCGTGCGATCGGCCATGGTTCCGACCCTATTACTCCGGCGCGCCCGCATCCGCCGGGGGACGGAAACGGACCGGGGACGGAGGGGACGATCGGGGGCGGAGGGGACGATCGGGGGCGGAGGGGACGACCGGGGCGGATCGGGGGCGGGCGGACCGGGGCCGGACCGCCCCCGGCCGGCCGGGGGCGGGCGGGGCAAGCCCCGGGAAGTCCGGTCCGACGGGGGTGCGGTCCGGTCGGCGTGCCCGGGCGGACATCCGCGACCGCAGGGATCTCGGCCCTGCCCGTACCCTCCAGTACGGTGGGCCCGTGCCTCGGACGACACCCTCCTCCCCCAGCCGCCCCACCGGCCGCCGCCGCCTCTACCAGGTGCTCGCGGCGTTCGTCGTACTCGCCGCTCTGGCCGGGTATCTCGCTGTCCAGTACCTCTCCGGCAGCAAGGATCTACTGACCGGCTGCGAGGTGCGCTCCGGCGACGGCAAGGCGGACGGCGAGGGACGTGTGTACGAGCTGGGCGTCGACCAGGCCGCCAACGCGGCGACGATCGCCGCCGTGGGAGCCGCGCGCGGGATGCCGGAGCGGGCCGTGGCCATCGCGCTGGCGACGGCGATCCAGGAGTCGAAGCTGCGCAACATCGACTACGGCGACCTGGATTCCCTCGGCCTCTTCCAGCAGCGCCCCTCGCAGGGCTGGGGCACCGCGGCGCAGATCCAGGACCCGGTGTACTCCTCCGGGAAGTTCTACGAGCACCTCGCGAAGATCAGCGACTACGAGGACCTGCCCCTGACGGAGGCCGCGCAGAAGGTGCAGCGCAGTGGGTTCCCGCAGGCGTACGCGCAGCACGAGCCGGACGCGGTACTGCTGGCTTCCGCGCTGACCGGGCGCATCCCCGCCTCGGTGAACTGTGCGGCGCCGGTCACCGCGACCGCCACCGCGCCGGGCGACCCGGACCGCCTCCGCACCGAGCTGGTGCGGGACTTCGGCAAGGGGGTCCTGCCGGCGGACGGGGCCGCGGGACCGGCGGCGGCGCACACGGTCGCGGTACCGGTGCGCGCGGCGGGCACGAAGGACACGGCGGACACGGCGGACACGGCGGACGCGAAGAACGGGGCCGGGGCGGCCGGCGACACCACCGCGGCGACGGCCGCGCAGCGGGGCTGGTCGCTGGCCCACTGGGCGGTCGCCCGCTCCGCCGACCTCGGTATCGACGAGATCGCATACGCGGGCAAGGTGTGGACGGCGGGCGCGGGCTGGCGCACGGACCGGGCCGGAGACGCGAATTCCACAGACACCGCAGAATCGGCGGAATCGGACACCGACGAGGTCCGGATGCGCCTCGCACAGTAGCGCGGCGCATCACCCGCAGGGGCCATCCAGGGCAGCGGCCGCCGGTGCATCCCCGCACCGGCCGCGAGGCGTGGCCCGGTGCCCTTTTTCCCTTGCGGCACAAGCGAAGTGACGGTACTCCGGGCGACGCGGAACGACCCGCCCGGACCGAGCGTCCGGGGTGCGGATTATCCGACGCATTGCCGACTCTTTACCTCGACCCACCGCAACCTCTCCCGCCCCCGGCGCAGTTGATCAGTCCGTCCGGAACGCCGGACGAGCACTGCCGGGCACGCCGAGCACGGGCAAGCACCGGCAGGACCTGACGAACTTCCCGCCGAAGGAGCATCATGTCCCTCCCCCTGACCCGCCGTATCGCCCGCGCCGTCCTGCTGATCGCCGCAGCCGCCCCCGTGATCGGCGCGGCCGGTGCCGCGAGCGCGGCGGGGCTCCCGCAGACGCCCGACCTGGGCGGTCTGACCAACCTGGACAGCGCGAACCTCAGCAGCACCCTCGACGGCACCGCCCAGCAGGGCGCGAAGACGCTGAACGAGACGGGCGGCAAGCTGGTCGGCACGGCCGTCCCGGTCGCCGCGAAGACGGTGAACCAGGCGGGCGAGCTGGTCGCTCCCGAGGCCAAGGACAAGGCCGGCAAGACCACCGGTCAGGCGGCCGAGGTGCTCGGTGGCACCGCCAACAAGGCGACCGGCGGTTCGCTGCCCGTCGAGCGTCTCGCCGGCGCCCTGCCGCTCGGCGGCTGACGGAAGACGCCGAGCCCGCGGGGGCGGCCGAGGAGGCCGCGTTCCCGCAGGGCATCAGTGACGCCGAGGGGCCCGGGACCTGGTCCCGGGCCCCTCGGCGTGGTTCAGGCGCCGCCGTCCGCGCGCCGTGGTCCGGGCGCCGCCGTCCGAGCATCTTCGGTCAGACCCGGTCGGACAGGACCCGTCGGACAGGACCCGTCGGACAGGCCCGGTCGGTCAGGCAGCACCGCCGTCGGTCAGGACAGCCGCTTCACGGCAGCCGCGACCCGCTCGTCGGTCGCGGTGAACGCGACCCGGACGAAGCGGTTCCCCGCCGGGCCGTAGAACTCGCCGGGCGCCACGAGGATGCCGAGTCCGGCGAGGTACGCCACGGTGTCCCAGCAGGGTTCGTCGCGGGTCACCCAGAGGTAGAGGCTCGCCTCGCTGTGCTCCACGCGGAAGCCGTGGCCCTCCAGGGCCGTGCGCAGGGCCGCGCGCCGGTCGGCGTACCGGGCGCGCTGCTCGGCGACGTGGGTGTCGTCGGCGAGAGCCGCCACGGTGGCCGCCTGCACCGGGGCGGGGGTCATCATGCCGCCGTGCTTGCGGATCTGGAGCAGTTCGCCGAGTACGGCCGGGTCGCCGGCGATGAACGCGGCCCGGTAACCGGCCAGGTTGGACCGCTTGGAGAGCGAGTGGACGGCGACGAGACCGTCGAACGAGCCGCCGCTGACGTCCGGGTGGAGCACCGAGACCGGTTCGGTCTCCCAGCCGAGTTCCAGGTAGCACTCGTCGCTGACGACCAGGATGTCGTGGGCGCGGGCCCAGGCGACGATCCGGGTGAGCTCCTCGCCGGACAGGACGCGGCCCGTCGGGTTGGACGGGGAGTTCAGCCAGAGCAGCTTGAGCCCGGCCGGGTCGAGCGTGGTCGGGTCGTCGTAGGCGACGGCGTCCGCGCCGCAGAGCCGGGCGCCGATCTCGTACGTCGGGTAGGCGAGTGCCGGGAAGGCGACCTTGTCGCCGGGGCCGAGGCCCAGCTGGGTCGGCAGCCAGGCCACCAGCTCCTTGGAGCCGACGACCGGCAGGACGTGGCGGTGGGTGACGTCCTTCGCGCCGAGGCGCCGCTCCACCCAGCCGCTGAGGGCGTCGCGCAGTTCCTCGGTACCCCAGACCGTCGGGTAGCCGGGACTGTCGGCCGCTGCGGCGAGCGCCTGCTGGATCGCCTCGGGCACCGGGTCGACGGGGGTGCCGATGGAGAGGTCCACGATGCCGTCCGGGTGGGCGGCGGCGGTCGCCTTGTGGGGCGCGAGGCTGTCCCAGGGAAATTCCGGGAGGCGGGAGGAGAGTGGTGCGGACACGGAACTCTGCTTTCTCGTACGGGCGGAAACACCACGGTCCCGCACGGTGACGAGCCGTACGGGACCGGGCGGCACATCTGCTGCCGCGTCTGTGCTGGGTGTGGCGCGGCCGCGGCCGTCGCTTACTGGTTCTGGGGCGGCAGTGCGGCCACGAAGGCGTGGTCGCGCTCGATGAGCCCCAGCTTGGAAGCGCCACCGGGCGAGCCGAGGTCGTCGAAGAACTCGACGTTCGCCTTGTAGTAGTCCTTCCACTCCTCGGGGGTGTCGTCCTCGTAGAAGATGGCCTCGACCGGACAGACCGGCTCACAGGCGCCGCAGTCGACACACTCGTCGGGGTGGATGTACAAGGACCGCTGGCCCTCGTAGATGCAGTCGACGGGGCACTCTTCGATGCAGGCCTTGTCCTTTACGTCGACACAAGGCTGCGCGATGACGTAGGTCACGCTGTCGTTCCTCCTCGGTAGGGCGTTGGCTCTCGCGCGGGAGCGCGGCGTCGATGATGCCCTCACCTAGTATCTCCGTAGTTCAGCGGGATCCGAACAGGAGGGGCGGTGGGAGCCGTGGAATTCACCGTCGGCGGACGGCTCGAGGTCCGTATTACCCAGGCTGATGTGGGAAAACGCGTGTCCGTCCGGTGCCGTTGTGAGGACGGCGCCCCGGGCGCCGCTTTCACGGACACGGTCGGTGTTCTCACATCCTGGGACACGGGCGTGCTCCGGATCACACCGAAGAGCGGGCGGAGCGTCCACATCGCGGAATCCACGCTCGTCGCCGGCAAGGTCGTTCCTCCCGCCCCGGCGCGCCGCTCCGGCCCCGCGGCCACCTTCACGGAGCTCGCCCGGGCGACGGCGCGCGCCTGGCAGCCGGTGGAGAGCGAGGCGCTGGGCGACTGGCGGCTGCGCGCCGCGGAAGGCTTCACCCGCCGCGCCAACTCGATCCTGCCGCTGGGCGATCCCGGGATGCCGGTCGCGGACGCGCTGGCGTACGCCGAGCGGTGGTACGCGGAGCGCGGTCTGCCCGCCTACGTCCAGGCCGGAACCGGGGCCGCCGACTCCCAGGAGGCGCTCTGCGCCGAGCTGGAGGAGAACGGCTGGCGGCGCGAGGTCTCCGCAGAGGTACGGATCGCCGCGCTGGCTCCCCTCGGCGACCAGGACTCGGACGTCTCCCGGGTCCTGCTCCACCGGACCCTCGACGCCCCGTGGCTGAAGCGCTACCACCGCGCCGGAGCGGACCCGGCTCCCATGCTCCGGGTGCTGTCCCAGGGCCCCTCGGTCTGGTTCGCGACGGTGCCGGGCGACGACCCGGAGGGCGCGCCCGCCGCGATCGGCCGGTGCGTGGTGGACGGCCGGTGGGCCGGATTCGGGGCGATAGAGGTGAGCCCGGAACACCGGCGCCGGGGTATCGCCACCACGATGATGACCGCGCTGGCCCGTACCGCCCTGGAGGAGGGCGCTTCGGCGGCCTGGCTCCAGGTGGAGGAGGACAACGCCGGGGCGCTCGCCCTGTACGACCGGATGGGCTTCGTGACCCACCACCGGTACCACCACTTCCGTTCCGCTTAGGGCGTGTTTCGGACTTTCGGAACACACCCTGACGGCACGGGCGTTCGGAGCGGCGGAACAGGTGTCAGAGATGGACTCCGTGGACGACGGAGCGGAATCCGAGGACTTCTCCACGGCCGGGCGCCGGGCGCGGTTCGCCGAGGAGGCACGCTCGGAGCGGCCGGATCTCGCGCTGCTCTGCCTGTTGGTGGGTGCCGAGGCGATGCCCGAGCCCTCGCCCGGCCATCCCGATCCGTACGGCATCGACGCGGCGCAGATCGAGCTTGACCGGTTGGCCGGGCTGCTCCCGCACGGGCTGTCCACCCCGTGGGAGTGGGCGACGGCGTTGGGTGAACTGCTCGGCGGCCGGTACGGCTTCTGCGGAGCTTCCCCCGACTACCAGCGGCTGGAGTCGTCGCTGCTCCAACAGGTGCTGAACCGCCGTCGGGGGCTGCCGATCCTGCTCTCCGTGGTGTGGATGGAGGTGGCTCGCCGGGCGGGCGGTCCGGTCCACGGGGTCGCGCTGCCGGGGCATTTCGTGGTCGGCTTCGGCGATCCGGCGGAGCACGTGCTCGCCGATCCGTTCGCCGGGGGCGTGGTGCTGACGGGCGAGGACGCGGAGCTGATGGTGGCGGGGTCGACCGGTGTGCCCCTGCGCGAGTCACTGCCGACGCCGGCCCGGCCGCAGGCGATCGTGCTGCGCGTCCTGAACAACATCCGGGCCTGGGCGTCGGCCCGCCCCGAGCGCACCGACGTGGCGCTCTGGGCGGTCGAACTGTCACTCCTCCTGCCGTCGCATCCGGCCAGGCTGCGGTACGAGCGAGCCCAACTCCTCGTACAGCGCGGCGACTTCCTGCGCGGGGCGTCGGAGATGGAGGAGTACGCGGACATCATCAGCGGCATCGAGCCGGCGGCGTCCGAGACGATACGACGGGACGCGCGGGCGGCCCGGGCACGGCTGAACTGACACCCCGGGGCACGCCCGGAGCGCCGACACCCCGGGCACGGCCGGACCTGCGCCCCCGTGACACGGCCGGACCTGCGCACCTACTGGATCAACTCCCAGCAGCACCCGGACTTCGCCTGGGCCTGCCCGTCGTGCTTCCCGCTGACGCCGGCGAACCGGATGTTCACCACCTTCCGTCTCGTCCACCTCCAGAAGGTGCGCTGACCGCCGCTCCAGGCACCGCCCGGGGGCGGGCCGGTTCACTTCCCGTCCCGCCCCAGTTCGCAGTAGAGGTCGCGGAAGGCGGCGGCGAGGGAGGCGACGGTGCGCCAGTACGCGTACGCGGCGAGGTCCGGGGTGGCCGCGTCGGGTCGCACGGCGACGTCGAGGTGGCGGTAGGCGGCACGGAAGAGCAGCCGGACCGCTCCCCGGTCCGGCTCGTCGTGGCCGTACTCGTCCGCGCTCATCAGCTTCCGCAGATGGGTGACGAGTTCGTCCGTACCCGCGTTGACGACACTGCGCGGCGGCACCCCCGCCCGGTCGGCCCGCGCGTGCTCGATGGCGTCGGCGATCACGTCCACATCGATGCCCGGGTCCCTCGGTCGGACGTCCGGTGCGGTGCTGCTGTTCATCGGTCCTCCTGGCGTCCGGCACGTCTCCCCGCCCGCCGGCCGCCGGTGGACGGGACGGGCCTGGGCCCGCTCCGGGACGGTCTGCTCGGCAAGCTGCGGTATGAGAATCGAACCGCATCCCGCCCTCGCGCGGAGGGACTGACGGCCCATCGGGCTGATCAAAGTGGTCAAAGATCGACAGGCGTTGCCCAGGACCGGTCCCGGACCACCCCGACACGGGTGACGTGCGGAAATCTGCCCCCCGAGGGCCCCGACCCGTGGCTAATTTGAGCCCGTCCGAGCGCCGCCGGGAGCCCACGCCATCTCCCGGCGGCACTCGGCGTGCGCGGCGGCGCCGCGTACCGGACTTCCGGCTTCGGGCACCCAGGGGACGCGATGACACGTACACGGAACGAGCAGCTGGCCTGCCTCCTGGGCGAAGCCGGCTGGTCGCGCGCCCAGGCGGCGAGCGCCTTCAACCGGGCGGCGACGGAGAGCCGTCGCTCCGGCGATCCGTGCGGTCCGCTGATCGGGCGCTCGCACGTGAGCATGTGGGTGGGCGGCACCAGGCCCTCCGGCTCGGCGCCGGCCGTCCTCGCGCTGGCGCTGTCCCGGCGGCTGAAGCGTGTCGTCACCGTCTCCGAGCTGGGGTTCGGCGACCCGGGCGGCCCGGCGCCGATCGGGCCGCCCGCCGACGCCCTGGCCGTACTGGCGGATCTGGGGCGGGCGGACCTTCACCCGGACCGCCGGAACCTGCTGGCCGGGATCGTGTACTCCACGGCGATCCTGGCGGTCCCCACCGGGGAGCGGCCGGGGGCGGCACCCGGGCCCGTCCCGCAGGCGGCCGAGCGGCTGTCCAACCACCTGCGGGTGGTCCAGGGCGACGTCGCGACCGTCCGTGAACTCACCCTCGCCTTCTCGGCGGTGGACCAGCGGCGCGGTGGCGGACACGGCCGTACCGCGCTGGTGCAGTACCTCCGCACGGACGTACGCGATCTGCTGCACGGGCGGTACACGCACGAGCGGGTGCGCCGGGACATGGAGTCCGCCGCCGCCGAACTCTCCTACCTGTCCGGGTGGATGGCCTTCGACAGCGGCGAGAACCCGCTAGCCCAGCGCTACTTCGTGCTCGCCCTCCAACTGGCGGACCAGGCGGGGGATCACCCGCTCGGCGGGCACATCCTGCGCGCGATGGCCCACCAGGCCCTGGACATGGGCCACTTCGACAACGCGCTCGCCCTCGCCGAAGCATCCGTAGCGGACCGCCGCTACACGGAGGCGACCCCGCGCGAGCGCGCCCTGCTCGGAGTGGTGCACGCCCGCGCGCTGGCGGCGGCGGGCCGGACCCGGAGCGCGGTGAAGGCGTTGCTGCGCTCGGAGAACGATCTCGCCGCCGCCGAGGACGGGGTGGTCGAGCCGCACCGGACCTTCTTCTTCGGTGAGGCGTCCCTCGCCCACGAGACCGCGCGCACCCTGGAGGTGCTCGGTGACCGCAGGGGCGCGATCCGCGAGTTCGGCCGCTCGGTACGGACCCGGGGCCCGGCCTTCCGCCGTACCCACGCGGTGACCCTGGGGCACCTCGGGGCGGCCCAGATGGCGGACGGACAGGTCGAGGAGGCCTGCCTCACGTGGAGCGGGCTGCTGGACGCGATGGAGGAAGAGGGCATCCAGTCGGGCCGGGCGGAGCAGGCGGTCGCCCAGGTGAGGCGGCTGCTGTCGCCGCTGCGTCATCGCGGGATTCCGTCGGTGACGGCGGTGTCCGAACGCGCCAACAGACATCTGTCGAAGCTACATTGACGACCGAGGGCTTTCGTTCGGGTCGGGTGGGGGTACGGGCATGGCGGACGCACTGGGCATCGAGCCGATCGGGGCCGTGGTCGGAGGACGCAAGGAGGTCGCCGACGACCACTGGGGCGGCGTCGAGGCGGTGATCCGGCTGCGGCCGGACTTCCCGCCGGAGGTCGTGCGCGGGTTGGAGGAGTTCTCCCACCTCGTGGTCGTCTGGCACTTCGACCGGGCCGACCCCGGCGACGTGGCGCTGCACGCGCGGAGCCCCCGGAACAACCCCGCCTGGCCGCCCACCGGCACCTTCGCCCACCGCAACCACCGCCGCCCGAACCAACTCGCCACCAGCTTCCCCCGGTTGCTCGGGGTGGACGGCCTCGATCTGCGGGTGTCCGACCTGGACGCGGTGGACGGCACGCCGGTCTACGACCTGGCCCCCTACTTCACCGCCATGGGCCCCCGGGGCCCGGTCCACGAGCCGGCCTGGCCGGGCGAGATGCTCGCGGAGTACTGGGCCGGGGATTCCGGGGATTCCGGGGACGGGGCCTGAGGGTCGCAGGCGGGTCGGCAGCGGCCGGGACGGCCACCTCACTGGTGCGAATCGGCCTGCGCTCGGGCGCGTTCGATGTCGGGGACGTGGCGCTCGGCCCATTCCCGGACGGCCCGCAGGGGGATGAGCAGGGACCGGCCGAGGTCGGTGAGGGAGTACTCGACGTGCGGGGGATGTGCGGGGATCTCGGTACGGGAGATCAGGCCGTCGCTCTCCATCGCGCGAAGCGTCTCCGTGAGCGCCTTGGGCGTGATCCCCCTGATGTGCGCCTTGAGTTCGGTGAACCGCATCGTCCTGGTGTCGAGCGCGTTGACGACGAACACCGTCCAGCGCGCCCCGATCCGGTGCAGGACCGTGCGACTGGGGCAGGTCGCGGCCATGACGTTGTAGGCCTTGCCCATGAGCGACTCCCGGTAGCGTTGAGGATACCGATATAGAATCTATACCGTCTGGGCCGTGACTCCCACCGATTCCACGGTCCGCCCCTCCATGGCTCGACACGGCCGTTTCGTCACGGCGATCGCCATCGACGCGATCGGCACCGGCGTGTTCATCCCCGTGACGATGCTGTACTTCCTGGCCGCGACCTCGCTGACGCTGGTGCAGGTGGGCGCGGCCATGACGGCGGCCGGACTGCTGGCGCTCCCGGCAGGCCCGTTGGTCGCGGGGCTGATCGACCGGTACGGCACCACGCCGCTGCTGCGGGCGGCGAACCTGGCCCAGGCGCTCGGTTTCGCCGGGTACCTCGTCGTGGGGCACACCTGGCAGATCATCGTCTGCGCATGGGTGAACAGCGCCGGGCGGGCGGTGTTCTCCGGGTGCTACGGCGTGGCCGTCACGGCACTGGCCGCGCCCGGTCGACGCGAGCGCTGGTTCGGCCTGCTCGGGTCCGTACGCAACCTCGGGTACGCACTCGGCGGGCTTCTTTCCGCCGTCGCCGTCGGTGTCGGCACGCACGGCGCGTACGCGACGGTCGTGGTCGTCAACGCCCTGTCGTTCCTGGCCGCGTTCGTCTTGATGCGGACCGTGCCGAACACCCGCCCGGAAACGGGCCAGGGCACCGCCGGGGGCTGGCGGCGCGTGCTCCGGGACCGGCGTTACCTTCCCGTCGTCGGTCAGCAACTCTGCTTCGCCATCTCGCTGTTCGCCCTCAACATCGCGATACCCGTCTACGCCGTGGACGTACTGGGACTGCCCGGCTGGACGGCCGGGGCGGTCTTCACGCTCAACACCCTGATGGTCGGCTTCGGCCAGGCCGCCGTGCTCGGCCGGGTCGGCGGACGGGTCCGCAGTCGCGTCCTCGTGGCGGGGCACGCCTGCTTCGCCGCCGGGTACCTCCTGTTCCTCGCCGCCGACCGGGTGGCCTCGGTCGGCCTCGCGGTCGCCGTCGTGCTGCTCGGCGCGGGCAGCTACAGCCTCGGGGAGCTCCTCGGCGGCCCCGTCACCTCGACGGTCGCCGCGGAGAGCGCCCCGGACGCTCTCCGCGGCCGTTACCTGGCCCTCAACCAACTCGCCGTGACCGTCGCGGGCACGGTCGCCCCGGTCGCCCTCTCCGGGTTGCTGTCCGGCGGGGCGGCGGCGATCTGGCCGACCCTGGTGGGCGTCAGCGCCCTCGGAGCGGCGCTCGCCGCCGTGATGGGCAGGACGGTCCCGGCGGCAGCGAGCCGCATCGGGTCAGCCTGAGGACCCGGCCCCGGCCCCGGCCCCGGCTCGGCCCGTGGCGAGGGCACGACGGCCGGCCCGGACCAGGACCGCCGTCACGGCCAGGGCGAGAAAGGGACGGCGAAGCCCGCCCCCGCGCCCGCCGGTCCGTCGACGAGCCGGCCGGCCGCGCAGGCGGAGAACGCGATGCCGGCCACGCTCGCGGCCTCCGCCATACGACAGCAGGCCGCGCACCCGTACGCCGACGAGACGAGAACCCGCCCGACCAAGCGTCGCGGGAAATCCTGGAGTTGGCGCCTGAGCAGGTCTTCGAGTCATCGCAGCGAGTGCCGGAAGATTGCGGTTCTCCGGGACGTTACTGCATGTATGAAGATCAGCGAGGCTTCCAGAGCCAGCGGCGCGAGTGCGCGATCGTTACGGCACTACGAGGACGAGGGCTTGATCGTCCCTGGCCGTTTCAGCAACGGGTTCCGTGACTACTGCCAGTCCACCATCGACAGGGTGCTCGTCATCCGCTCGCTGCTGGAGTCCGGGCTGCCGGTGCGGCTGATCAGGGACGTCCTGCCCAGCCTCACCGACGGATCCGATGCCGGCACCGACATGGTGTGCGCGGAATTCCTCCACGAGGTACAGAGCCATCGCGATCGGCTCGCCGCCCGCATCGCCGTTCTCAGCGATCAGCAGGCGGCGCTCGACGCATACCTGCGCGAGGCCCGCCGTACTAAATCTCTGACAGCCGCTTGACCTTGACGCAAGTGTCAGGCTCCTACGTTCGGCGCATGGGGATCAACAAGCAGCAGAACACCGTCGAGCAGACCGTACGCGCACTGGTCCAGCGCACGCACCGGGGACCGGAGGACCTGACTCTCACGACTGATCACCGCCGTCCCGCCCCCGGGCCCGGCGAGTACCTGATCCGCGTCGGCGCCGCCGGGGTCAACTTCGCCGATGTCATGCAGACCCACGGCACCTACGGAGGAGGCCCGCAGGCACCCTATGTGGCGGGCTTCGAGGCCGCCGGCGAGATCGTGGGCGTCGGACCGGACGTCGAGACCCCGTTGCAGCTCGGCACTCACGTCGTCGGAGCCGGACCGGGCGCCTTCGCGCAGTACATGACGATGCCGGCTGCGGGGGTGCTTCCCGTGCCGTCCGGCTGGAGCGACGCCGAAGCCCTCGGGCTGGTGCTGAACTGGGCCACCGCCTTGGCGGCACTGAAGCCGCTGGGCGAGATCAAGAAGGGTGAGGTAGTCCTCGTACATGCTGCGGCCGGAGGCGTTGGGCAGGCCGCCGTCCGCCTCGCCCGCCACTACGGCGCACGCGTCATCGCCACGGCCTCACCCGAGAAGCACCGCTCCGTCACAGCGCTCGGCGCCGACGAGGTGCTGGACAGCCGGCGTCCCGATCTGGCCGAGGAGATCACCCGCCTGACCGGCGGCGTCGATCTGGTCCTGGAATCGGTGGGACAGGCCACGTTCAGGACCAGCCTGTCCGTTGCCAAAGTCTTCACCGGACGCATCGTCGTGTTCGGCGCCGCCTCCGGCGATGCCACCCTCACCACCCACGACCTGGTTTTCACCCACCAGGTCCAGGTCAAGGGTCTGCACATCGGTGCACTGGCGGTCGCGGCCCCCTCCCTCTACCAGTCGTTGCTGGTCGAGATCGAGGCCCTCATCGCCCACGGCGTCTACCCGCCCGGCACTCCACAGGTGCACCCCCTGGCCGAAGGACCGGCAGTGCTCCAGCAAGTCGGGGCGGGCCAGACCCAGGGCAAGCTGGCCCTCGATCCGTGGCGCTAAGGGCTGTCCCGCAATTCGTGGTGGATCAGTGCGCGGCGTCAGATGCGGTGCATCGCAAGGCGGAGGGGCGTCCGCATACTGGATGTATGTGGACGTTCCGACAACGCGGCGAGGTGCCGTAGCTGTCGTCGCGCACCCGCCAGGAATTGCGGGACAGCCCTTAGGAACGTCTGAGCTTCATCGGAATGCTCCGCTGTCCCCCGAGGGGGGTTGCCCCGGCGCCGAGGAGTCAGACCGCGCCGAACCCTCCCGCCTTCACGCCCGCCACGAACGACGTGAACGAACCGGCGGAGAAGCCCAGGACCGGGCCGCTCGGAGCCTTGGAGTCACGGACGGGTACGACACCGTACGCAGCGGCGAGGTTGGCGGCGACCTCGACACAGTTGCCACCGTTACTGCTGTAGGAGCACTTGAACCATCGGGGGGATTCAGTCGTCGCAGGGTGCCCTTTCGTGCCTTTTCAATCATGGCCACCGATGCTGATTGAGACAGCGCTTCGGCCTGTAGCTCGGGTGATGCTGTTCTGGTGCACGCACTCCGACGAGTCCGTCGGCGAACCCGGCGACGCCTGCGGCCTCTTCGACGACCATCCGCCCGCCCACTCGCCCTCTTCGGCGAGGTGGAACTCACTGGTTCGGCGAGAGAACTGGCCCGCTTGGCGGGAGCGGTGGCCGAGGGCGCGGGATTCATCATCTCTATGTCTGCGACTGCGCTGGGCAGCGAGGCATTGACGGGGGCCGAAGTCAGGGAGGCTCCCGGGCCTGGGGTGTTGATCCCTCTCGACTCCCAGCGTCAGATCCTTGTGATCAGCGGCGATCCCGTCGCCATGGCTCTCTTCGCGGGCAATCTCGATGCCATGGCCACCGCCATGGCTGATGTGGACGGCGGCGGCCACCGCCACATCGACCATTTCCCGGGCATCCCTACCTCGTTGAGGGTTCCATGCCTTTGGTAGTCGGCATTCCGGGTGAAGGTCCGCCCACTCTTTGAGCATGACTGCGATCAAGGGTCATAGGCGATCAGTGAGCGGGTGACCGGTGCGCCGATGGCATTGTTGTGCCAGATGCCTGCGGCCATCGCCAGGATGAACCGCGCCCACCTGCGCCGCCGCAGGAGTCAACGAATGGCTATGCCGCTGTCTCGCGCGTCATCACGTAGGTGTTCCCGATGTCGGGATCGCCGTAGAAGAAGAACAGTTTCAGCTCGTGGTTCTGATCGCGGTCCACGTAGAAGGACCACGCGTAGGTCGATGGGGGTTCGGGAGGCGAGGTGTCAGTGGCCGTCGCGGCGGAACGGCTCTCCGCTCGGGTCCGGGCTGTCAGCGTGACTCGGACGACCTGTCCGCCGTTGTCGTCAGTCAGTTGCCAGGTCCCCGTACCGGAGAGGCGCCAGCCGTCCTCGAAGTCGAAGTCCTGCCCGTCGAGCTTTTCGAGAAGAGCCGTTCCGTCCTTGCGAAGCACCACGCGGGTTCCCTCGACGTTGTCCCAGCCCCCAGCGACTTCGGCCGCCGTGGTGTCGTGGATCCCTGTTCCCTCGTAGTACTGATAGGGGCCGGCGCACGCAGTCAGAGCAGCCAAAACCACCATCAAGCCACCGAGGGTCGCCCCTAACGCACGTAGCCTGCTTCCGCCCGCCACCAGGACCTCCCACCTTCAGCCCATATCGGCCACCCGATAGGAGTGGGCCGTGAGAGATACCTTGTCAGATTTATTGAACGTGTTCAACTCTACGACTGGAAGGGTGGCGCGTACCAGCTCCGGCTCGTGCATCCAGCGCTGCCCGCAGCCGCCGATGAGCACCGCGAACAGCGCTTTCGATACACCCTTCAGCGGCGACGAACCCGTCCGGCGGAGGCGCTCGACCGCCGGGCTCACGGGGTGCGCATCAGGTTGCGGAGTCCGGCGACGAGGGCCGGGACGTCGCGTTCGACCTGGGCCGGGGCCGACGCCGGGGCCGCGTCCGGGTCGGCGGGCTGCGGCGCCTGGTGGGCGGTGCGGCAGGGGGCGCAGAGGCCGTCCGGGAGTGCTTCGGCGCGGGCGGGGCGCCCGCAGTCGGTGCACTCGACCAGGAGCCCGCGTACCGGAGCGGCGGGGGTGCCCGGCGCCGGGACCGGTGGCGGGGTGGGCGTCGGGGACAGGCGGGGCGGCATCTTGTCGGCGAGGCGGCGGCGCAGCAGCCCGACGGGTGAGCCGACCTGCTCGGGAAGCCCGGCGGTGAGCGCCGAGGTCAGGTACCCGGCGCTGACGCCCCGCGCGAACCAGGCGGCGGCGAGCGGCTCCAGCACCTCGCAGTCCGCAGCCGAGAGCGTCAAGCGAGGGTCTCGGCGCCCGAGTTCGGCCAGGGCGACGTAGGCGGGAGAGGGACCGGCGACAGCCGGAGGAGCGTCGACAGCCGGAGGAGCGTCGGCGGCCGGAGAAGCGACCGCGTCCGGGGTGTCAGCTTCCGAAAGCGCACCGGCCGGCTGAGGTTGGTACGGGAGCGCGGGCCGTTCCGGGGCTCCCTCCGCAGTGCGCTGCCGGGGAACCACTGACTCGGCAGAGGACTCGGCAGAGGACTCGGCAGACGGTTCGGGACACGGCGCCGGACACGGTTCGCCCGGGTGCGCGAGAGGCTGCTCGGGTACGGCGGCGTCCGCGTCGAGCTTGGCGGTCCACCACTCGTTGTCGCGGGCGGTGCGCGACCAGAAGGTCAGCGTCACCCACCGGCACGGGCCGTCTCCCCCCGTCCGCCTGCGTACGCGCCGCAGGTGCCCGGCCACACCGAGCGCCCGCAGAGCGGAACCGATGGCCATCTGGCCGTACAGGGGCAGGTCCTTGGCCAGCGACTTGATGTCCATCGAAGCGCCCTCGGGCAAGTGGTCGACATAGGCGGCGACATACCGCTCACGCTCCGGCAGGAACGCGAAGTCACGGGGTCCGGAAGCGACTTGGCCGGAGACGGACGGTACGGACTGCTTGCCGTAGCCGGTGTGGGCCCGGCGGTACGGACGCGAAGCTGCGGGCGCGGGCAGGGCGGGACTAAAATGCTGGGTAGCCACGAGATCGTCTTTCTTTTGGGTGCGATCTTTGGTGAGACCCCGACCTGGTGCTAGAACACCGCGTCGGGGTCGATTCATTGAGGGCACCGTAAGCATGCGTGACTCTCCGCCGCAACTCGCTCACCATTAGTCATACTTGCTGATCGCGAGGGGTGGGAGGGAGGTGGGGAGGTTTCCTCAAACCCCCCTACCTACCTCCCGGATGAACAACACCGCTCGAATCCCGGACCTCGCATCCCGACCCCCGAATCCCGAAGCTCAAGCGTCGGTCCGAGCACCTCTCCCGATCCCTCGAACGAGTGATAGCCCCACAGCGAAGCTCGAACCCCGGAACTCGAACCCCGGAACTCGAACCCCGAGACCCAAGACCCGAGTTCCGGGGCCCGCTCCCATGGCCCGGGTCCTCCGAAGCGGCCTACAGCCAGCCCTTGGCCGCCGCGATCCGTACCGCGTCGGAGCGGTTGCGGGCGGCGGTCTTCTGGATGGCGGTGGAGAGGTAGTTGCGGACCGTGCCGTGCGAGAGGTGGAGGGCGGCGGCGATCTCGGCGTTGGTGGAGCCGTCCGCCGCGGCGCGCAGCACGTCCCGTTCGCGGTCGGTCAGCGGGTCGGCGCCCTCCGCGAGCGCGGCGGCGGCCAGAGCGGGGTCGATGACACGCTCTCCGGCGATCACCTTCCGTACCGCCGCCGCGAGTTGGGCGGCAGGCGCGTCCTTCACCAGGAAGGCGTCGGCACCCGCCTCCATCGCGCGGCGGAGGTAGCCGGGGCGGCCGAAGGTCGTGACCACCACGATCTTCACGGACGGGAGTTCGCGGCGCAGCACTCCGGCGGCCTCGATGCCGGTCATGCCCGGCATCTCGATGTCCAGCAGGGCCACGTCGACGGCGTGGGCGCGGGCGGCGTCCAGGACCTCGTCGCCGCGTGCCACTTGGGCCGCCACCTCGATGTCGGGTTCGAGCCCGAGCAGCGCGGCGAGGGCCTCCCGCACCA
This sequence comes from Streptomyces sp. NBC_00247, assembly GCF_036188265.1. Classification (NCBI taxonomy): domain Bacteria; kingdom Bacillati; phylum Actinomycetota; class Actinomycetes; order Kitasatosporales; family Streptomycetaceae; genus Streptomyces; species Streptomyces sp. NBC_00247. Next base: position 2,171,019 of record NZ_CP108093.1, read on the forward strand.
TGGACTGGTCCTCGGCGAGGAGGAGTCGGATCACACGCTCGCTCATTCCGGCGATGTTAGTGCCGCGTCACGAACCTCTGTGGGCAGAACACCCTCCCCGTCGGCCACGTCCCTTCCCGGGGCGATCTCGGCGTCCTCGGCGTCCTCGCCACTGCCGGTGAGTACGGGCCCAGCGAGCGCGGCATCGGGCAGGTCCGCCGCCGACCGGGCGGAGGTGGCCGCGGGCGGGTCCCGGTCCAGGCCGGCCGGGACACCGCCACCGTCGTGGAACAGGTGCAGCTGGTGGGCCAGGCCCCCGTCAGGGGCACGGGGCAACCGGCTCCGCCCCTTCGGGCACCCATCGTGCCCCGTAGCTCCCTGCCCCGGCACCGATGTCGCGTTTAACGTCCATGGGTGAACCTCTGGACCTCTCTCGAACCTGCCTCCGCGACCGTGGACCCGGGTGACAGTACGACCGTGCGGTTGCGTCTGCGCAACACCGGTGACGTGGTGGACGAGTACCGTTTCGAAGTGGTGGGCTCACTCGCTCCTTGGGCTGCCGTGGAGCCGCCGTCACTGCGGTTGTTCCCGGGGACGACGGGGACGGTCGAGCTGACGTTCTCCCCGCCGCGCACGCCGGACGCGGCGGCCGGCCCCCATCCGTACGCGGTGAAGGTCACGCCGACGGAGCACCCGCAGGCCACCACCGTCCCGGAGGGGAACCTCACCGTCACCCCGTTCACGGAGATGCGGGCGGAGTTGGTGCCGCCGACCGTGAAGGGCCGTTTCCGCGGACGCCCCAGGCTGGCCGTGGACAACCTGGGCAACACCAAACTGACGGCGTCGGTGCGCGGCAGCGACAACGGTGATCACCTGTCGTACGACATCCGACCGAGCAATGTGCAGATCGAGCCGGGACGCGCGGCGTTCCTGAAGACGACACTGAAGCCGCGGCAGATCACCTGGATCGGGTCCAAGGCGGACCGGCCGTACACCATGGCGGTGCAGCGGTCGGGTGCCACGCCGCTGGACGTGGCGGGCACCTACGTGCAGCGGAGCGTCCTGCCGCGCTGGCTGGCGGCCTTCTTGAGCGTTCTCCTCGCTCTGGTGATCGCGTTCGTGATGATCTGGCTCAGCCGCTCGCCCCGCGTCGCCAGCACCGCCACCGAGAAGCCCCAGGAGACCGCCGTCGGCACGCTGGCGCCCCCCTTGCCCTCGCCGCCCCCCGAGGCGCCGAAGGCCGCACCCGCCGCGACCACGGCACCCCCGGCCGCCGCCGCGACGCAGGAGGCGGACGAGGGCGGGGCGGGAAGCGGTGGCTCCGAGGAGAAGAAGACCGACACCGAGGAGCGGACCGCGGCGACTGCGGTCCGGCAGAAGGCCGCGGAGAAGCCGGGTGAACGGCACATCTGCTACCGCGTCCACACGAGGGACCACGGCTGGTCCGATGCCGCGTGCGACGGCGACACGGCGGGCACGCCGGGCTCGGGCGACCAGATCACCTCCGTCAACGTCGCGTCGTCCAAAACCGACGGCTCGGGCGGCAACGCCATGACCCGCAACCCCGCGGGAACCGACGACCAGCACTTCCCCTACACGTGGCAGTACGCCGTCGACGGCGCCGACGCCTACCTCGGCAGTACCGAGAAGGACGCCCTGTGGCTGCGGGGGTTCACCATCGCGGTCGGCGGCGGCAAGACCAGCGTCTGCGAGAGCACGTACGTCCACGACGGCGACTGGCTCCCTCTGACCTGCGACGACAACCCGGACGACGATTACGACTTCACCTACGCCGGCACCCGCGACAACAACCTGTGGATCGAAGCGGTGAGGCTCAACGCGTGATCCGCCGCCCGCCCGCCCGGCAGCGCGGGACAGCCCTCAAAGACGCTCCCCCAGCGGCACGCTCAGGGTGAGCCGGAAGCCCCGGCCGGTGTCGGCCGGGCGGGCGGTGAGCGTGCCGTCCACGGCGGCGAGGCGTTCGCGGAGCCCGGTGAGGCCGTTGCCGGGGGTGATGCCCGCGCCGCCCCGGCCGTCGTCCGCGACGGTGAGTTCGAGGAAACGGCCGGCGAGGGTCTGCCGGGATGTGAGGCCGATGGCGCACGTGCCGGCCCCGCTGTGGCGTACGACGTTGGTGACGGCTTCCCGCAGCCCCCAGGCGAGGGCCTCCTCGGAGCCCGCGGGCAGGGTGTCCGGGGCCGGGGTGGCGGTGGGGACCTCGGCGGTGATGCCCGCCGCCGCCAACGCGGTACGGGCTCCGGCGAGTTCACCGGCGAGGGTGAGCCGGCGGTAGCCGGTGACGGCGTCCCGCACGTCCGCCAGGGCCTGGCGGCTGACCTGCTCGATGTCGGCGACCTGGAGGGCCGCCCGGTCCGGGTGGCCGGGGAGCATCCGCCCGGCCAGCTCGCTCTTCAGGGTGATCAGCGAGAGCGAGTGGCCGAGCAGGTCGTGCAGGTCGCGGGCGAGGCGCAAGCGTTCCTCGTTGGCGGCGAGTTGGGCGACGGTGGCGCGGGCCTCGCGCAGTTCGACCGTCGTACGGACCAGTTGGCGTACGCCGGTCATCGCGAAGCCGACGAGCAGGGCGGGCGGGACCAGGGCGACGATCAGCGACCGCGCCCCGTCACCGCCGATCGCGAGGCCGAGCCCCACCATCAGGGCGGTCACCGCCGGAATCAGCCAGGCGGCGGCCCGCAGTCTCAGGGCGGCGCCGACGGAGACGCAGACGTAGACGAAGAGCACCAGCCAGGGAAGCCCGAGCCTCAGGCTGAGGACGGTCGCCAGCACGGTCAGGACGGTCAGCGTCACCGGCACGGTGAGGAACCCCACCGCCCGGGCCGGAATCGGGGACCGGGCGGTGTAGCGGAAGACCAGGTGGAGGTAGGCGCAGACGAACGCGGCCAGTCCGAGGGAGCCGAGCACGGTGTCCCACCCGGTGTGGTCGCCGTCGGCGAGGTCCTTGACCGGGGCGCTCATGAACGCCAGCCAGATGCAGATCCAGAGCAGCTTCATGCCGACCTGGCGGCGGTTGACCGGCGGGCGCCCGATGCCCACCCACGTGTCGTCGTCGCTCACGCCTTCAGGGTGTCCTTCCGGTAGAGCCAGGCCGCGCTGCCCGCGAAGACCACGAAATAGGCGCAGAGCAGAAGGACGTCCCGGGCGTGCGGGGCGCCACCGGTCTCGATGGCCTGGCCGAGCGCGGCGTACGCGTGGGTGGGCAGCCAGCGGGAGATGTTCTGGAGCCAGTCGGGGAAGGTGGAGGCGGGCATCCACAGTCCGCCGAGGATCGAGAGCCCGAAGTAGATGATCATCGTGATCGGGCGGACCGCGTCACCGCTGGCCAGGTAGCCGATGGCCACTCCGAGGGCGGCGAAGACGAGCGATCCGGCCCAGATGACCCCGGCCAGCGCGAACCACTGCCACGCCTCCTGCCGTACGCCCTTGACCCCGGCGGCCACCACGAACACGACCACGATGCACGGCAGGGTGACGATCGCGGCGCCGGCGATCTTCCCCAGCACGTAGGCGTGACCGGGCAGCGCGGTCAGGCGGAGCTGACGGACCCAGCCCTTCTCGCGCTCCTTGGCGATGCGTTCGCTGTTGCCCATGAGCACGGCGGTCAGCGCGCCGAAGGAGGCCATGGCGACCATGAAGAAGGCCTGCATGGTCAGTTCGGTGCCGGGGACCGTGCCGGTGGTGTTCTGGGTGCTGGAGACCGCCAGGTAGATCACCGACGGGTAGAGGATCGAGAAGAACATGAACTTCTTGTTCCGCAGGGTGCGGGTCACTTCCAGCCGGATCAGCGCCCAGGAGAAGAGGTTCGCCCGATTCGCCCCGGCCCTGGTGGCCGGAGCCGTCGTCCCGCCCCGCGCGTCGGCGGCACCGGCCGCGCTCGCGGCGGGCGCCGGGGGCGCGGCGGCGTTCACGGCCGCGGTGGTCGTCACGGCCGCGGTGGTCGCGGTCTTCGTCGTGCTCGTCTCGTCCCTCATGCGGTTCTGGCCTCCTCGGCCTCGGTGATGGCGACGAAGGCCTGCTCCAGGCCGAGTCCGGTGACTTCGAGCGCGCGCGGGTAGAGGCCGAGGCCGTAGATCGCGTGGACGGTCGCGTCGGCGTTCTGCGACTGGATGCGTACCCGGTCGCCGGTGACGTCGAGCGCGGAGAGGAACGGCAGGGCGCGCAGCGCGGTTTCGTCGATCGTGCCCTCCAGTTCGAAGGAGATCCTGCGGACACCCGCCTTGGCCTTGATCTCGGCGGCGGTGCCGTCGGCGAGCAACCGGCCCTTGTGGAGGACGAGGACGCGGTCGGCGATCGCGTCGGCCTCTTCGAGGTAGTGGGTGGCGAACAGGACGGTACGGCCCTGGTCGGCCTGCTCGCGCATGGTGGCCCAGAACGCCTGCCGCGCGGTGACGTCCATGCCGGTGGTCGGCTCGTCGAGCACGATCAGGTCGGAGGCCCCGGCGGTGGCGAGCGCGAACCGCACCCGCTGCTCCTGGCCGCCGGAGAGCTTGTTGACCATGCGGCCGGCGATCGACGCGATGCCCGCCCGTGCCAGCACCTCGCCGACCGGGTACGCGCGGGGGTGCAGGCTGCACGCCAGCCGGACGATCTCCTCGACGGTGACGTCCTCCATCAGCCCGCCGCTCTGCAGCATCGCACCGACCTGCCCGGCGGCGATGGCCGCCTGCGGGGTGGTGCCGAAGACGCGGACCGTGCCGCTGTCCGGCGTCCGCAGCCCGAGCAGCAGGTCGAGCGTGGAGGATTTCCCCGCTCCGTTGGGGCCGAGCAGCGCCACGGTCTCGCCGGGGTGCAGGTCGAGGCGGAGCCCGTCGACCGCGCGCACGTCGCCGTACGCCTTGCTGACCTGGTCGAAGCTGACCACGGCCGTGGCTGCGGCGGTCGCTCCGGTGACTGTCGTTGTCATGGGTACAGCCTCGCCGAACGGGGGTGCGCCCGGCAGGGTCGGCGGGCTGTGATCGGGGATGACAGATGTCATACCGCACGGATGACAGCGCCGCCCGCACGGCGACGGCCGGCACGGGGGCCTCACGGGTACGCCCGCGGGGACGACGCCGGGTACGCCACCGCTCCCGCCCGGGAAACCTGGGCGGGAGCGGTGTGCGGTGCGGCGGGGACCCGGTCAGCCCTGACCGGTGAGGTCGATCGTGACCGTGCGTTCGGCGGTGGTCTTGCCGAGCAGCGCCTGCTGCATGGCCTTGGCCACGTCGTCGGGTCCGACCTGGTGCTGCTTGCCGTCCGCCTTCGTCGCCATGACGCCGTCGAAGACGCCGTCGCAGAGGGTCTCGATGGCCTGCTTGTCGTAGTACGGCACGAGCTTCCCGTCGACCGCCTTCATCGACAGGATCTGCGGCAGGGAGCGCGCCGGGCCGAAGTCGATCGACGCGGTACCGGCCTTGATGGTGATCAGGCCGGACATCGCGGGCTCCGCGAACTCCTTCATCGCCCGGTCGAGTTCGGCCTGGGTGACGGTGGGCTGACGGGCCACGACCGGCAGCTCCACGACGGCGGAGGTGCCCGTCTGGACCTGGGCGCGGTAGGCGTCCCGTACGGCGACGATCGACTGGTTGACGTCGATCCCCTTGCCCGCCTTGCCCGGCACCGGCTCGGCCTTGTTCGGCTCGAACTTGATGGTGCCGTCGGTCGCGGAACCGGAGACACCGGCCAGGGCGTTGAGCGCCGCGGCGAGCTTCTCCTCGTCGACCGGGATGACCGGGTCGGCCGGGCGCGCCCCGCCGAAGAGGGAGCCGATCACGGAGACCGGGTTGTAGTCGCTGCCCGCCGCGCCGCGCACGGTCTCCTCGCTGTCCAGCGCCAGACCGGCCTTCTCCGGGGAGAGCTCGGTCTGCTTGCCGTCGACCGACAGCTTCAGCGGTGCCTGGGCGCGCTTGCCGAACTCGGCGTCGAGCTTGCTCACCGCCTCGGTCTTCGTGCCGCCGCCGATGTCCAGGCCGAGGACCGTGGTGCCCTTGGGGACCTCGGAGTGGTTCATCAGCAGGCCCGCGCCGTAGGCGACGCCCGCCAGGACGACGACCGCGACGCCCAGCAGGACCGTCTTGGACCGGCCCTTGCGGGCGGGCGCGGCGGTCTGCGGGGCGGGACGCGGGGTGGTGGGACCCGAGGGGCCCTGCGGTACGGGGCTCGGCCCGTCCGGCCCCTCGGAGCGGGGCGGGAACGGCCGTGCGCCGCCGGGCACGACGGGGATGCCGCCGGTGAGGGTGTCACCGGAGACGTGCCCGCCGCCCGGGACGGGCGCGGGGACCTGGGGCGTCAGGATCGCGGTGTCGTCCGAGAGCCGGGGGGCCGAGCCCGTGCCGCCGGGGCCACCGGGGCCGCCCTGCGGACCGGGGCCCGAGGGCGTGTTCCGGACGCCCGGGACCGTGAGGCCGGGACGACCCTGGCCGATGGGGCTTCCGGGACCCGGGTTACCGGCCCCGGAGCCGGACGGGAAGCTGGCGGTGCCGGCCGTGGGTCCGGTCGTGGAACCGGCCGGGCCGGAGGCGCGTACCCCGGACTCCGGCGTGGGCCGGCCCGAGTCGGCGAGGTCCGCGTCGATGCTGTCCAGGGCGCTCCGGCCGGCCGGCGGACCGGCGGGGAAGCCGGACTGCGGGGCGTCGGAGAAGTACGGCGACTCGGCGCGCGGGCCGCCCGGCGTGTCCGAACCCGTCGGGCCCGGGCCCGCCGCGCTTCCCCCGGAAGGAGCACCGACGGGACCGCTCGGGCCGTCCAGCACCGACGGGGCGGCCGGCGCCTTGCGCGGGGCGAACCAGTCGCTGGTGGGCTTCTCCTTGGCGGGCGGCTCGGCCGGCGTCCCCTCGGGGTCACCGCCGTCACGGGCCTCCGCGGCCGGCTCGCCGGACGGCTGCCCCGGGGCGGGGGTGCCCGCTCCGGGAAGCGGCGTGACGGCCGTGCGCTCGGGGTCGGGGGCGCTGTCGCCCTCCGCCATGGGCGTACGCATCACGACGGGTGGGATCGGCCGCGACCCGGGGATGTTGATCCGGATGCGCGTCGTCAGGGTCGTCTCGGTCCTGGGCTCGTCGGACCGTGACGACCGGGGGGAATCCGGGGTGGGCTCGGGTGCGGGTTCCGCGCCGTCCTGCGTCGGGTGCAACGACGGGTACTGGCGTGATCCGTACGGCGGCGTGCCCGAGGGGTAGGCGGCACCACCGCGCCCCTGGGGCCCGGAGGACGAACTGTCAGTTTCACGACTCAAAGCAGGTTCTCCCGATTGGCTCCGCCGCCCGTACTTCCCCCATGCCGCAGGCCAGGGGACGGCTCGGCGCGCGCACCACCATACTGGCCGCCGCGCACGGGCGTTTCACGCCCGGTGGAAACCTCCACCGGCACCTCACACCGGTGAACGCCCACGAGCTGCCGCTCAAGGCGTGTCACCGGCCTGAACGTTCCTGGTCGTTGGCCGAAATCGACCCCCCGGCGAAGGTGGCGCAGATCACAGCGACCACCATCCCTCCGAGGACGAAGAGGGCCAGGGCGATCTCGTCGCCGCCTCCGAAGAAGAAGTCGCCCTCCGGGCGTCCGTTCAGCACCACGACCACCGCGATCAGCCAGCCGGCGGCGGGCACGAAGGCGCCGAGCTGCGTACGGGTGAGGACGCGACCGGCGTAGAAGACGCCCGCCGCGCCGGCCAGCGCCAGCAGCAGGCCGCCGGGGAACCAGGCCGCCTGGACCAGCGCACCGGCCACCGCGACCAGCGCCCCGAGAACCGCGAGGGCGATGTAGGCGCCGATCCGGCGGGGGTTGAGCGGGGCCGCCATCCCGGTGGGCTCGGGCGCCCGGGGCGGGGCGTTGGTGCGCGGGGCGCGGGCCTCGGCGCGGGCCCGGTCCTTCCTGCCGCTCATGACCGGGCCCCCGTGCCGGTGCCGGCCTCGGGCAGGCCCGCGAAGAGATCGCTCTCGCGCTCCCCGCCACCTCCGGGGGCGCCGTGGACCAGTTGGTAGTACTCGGTGGTGAAGAGCGGCTGGCCCTTGTCGTTGGAGAGGGCGAACCAGGGGCCGTGCACGGCGACCTGGGTGGCGTGCGCCCGCATGGCCGCCGCCTTCGCCTCCGCGTACGCCGAACCGTCGATCTCCGTGGTGATCACGGACTCATCGGTCACGCCGGGCACGTCGTCGATGTCGGCGATCTCCGCGAACACCCCGGGCGCCTCGGCCCGGAGCCGGGCGAACGCCTCGTCGGCCACCGGGCGGGGCGTCCGGTTCCAGTAGATCTTCGCGACGGCGTGCGGAGCGCCGGAACCGCCCGTGTACCCGGGGTCGGCGGCGAGTTCGGCCGCCCGGGTCGCCACCCGGTGCGCCTGGACGTGGTCGGGGTGGCCGTATCCGCCGTCGGGGTCGTACGTCACCAGGACCTGCGGACGGATCTCGCGGATGACCTCCACCAACGGGGCCGCCGCGTCGTCCACGGCGGCGTCCCAGAAGGCGCCGGGCCGGTGGTTCTGCTCGGTGCCCATCATCCCGGAGTCGCGGTACCTGCCCAAAGCGCCCAGGAAGCGGTGGTCGGTGACCCCCAGTTCCTTCATGGCGGCGGCGAGTTCACCCACGCGGTACGGCCCCAGCGCGTCGTCCCGGTCGGCCGCGAGGTGCGCCAGCGACGGCGGGATGACCTCGCCCTCCTCGCCCAGGGTGCAGGTCACCAGCGTGACGTGGGCGCCCTCGTGGACGTACTTGGCCATGGTGGCGCCGTTGTTGATCGACTCGTCGTCGGGGTGCGCGTGCACCAGGAGCAGACGGCGGGCGGGAAGGTCCTTCATGAGGACCACCCTACGAGCCCGGCTCCCCCTCGGGGACGTCGGCGTCCTCCGTTCACACGTCCGGGGACCGGACGGTACGGCGCCCCACGCGCGCGAGAGGGCCCTCACGCGCGCGTGGGAGCCCTCGTACGCACGCCGGGCGGCCGAGTCCCGGCACGGCCCGGCGGGCCGTCAGAACTTGATGCTGCCGATCATGCCCGCGACGTTCGACGTGAGGTCCGCGATCGTCGGGGCGATGGAAGAACTCGCCAGATAGAACCCGAGCAGCATGCAGATCGCCGCGTGTCCGCCCTTGAGTCCGGATTTCCGGATCAGCAGGAAGACGACGATCGCCAGCAGCACTACCGCCGAAATCGAGAGTGCCACGGCGGTTCACCTCCATCAGTACGGTCGCGACGGAACATCGGGACAGATCAAACACATCGGGTCTGAACGGACAGCAGTCGGGCAGCAACGAAGAGCCCAGCAGGTTCCTACCCACCGAGCGCTACGGATCATAACTATCCGTGCCAGGGCATTGTCCGGGTCACGGCAGCACGAGGGGGCGCACGGACGACCGCCCCCGGGCTAGGTTTCGGCTCATGACCTCGCAGAAGCTGTCTTTTCCCCGTCAGCACGCCCGGACCCAACGATTCACCCGGGGAGCGCCCCGGGCCTTCTCCGTCTCACCTGACGGGACGCGGGTGGTCTTCCTGCGTTCCACCTCGGGCACGGATCCGGTCAACCGGCTCTGGGTACTTGACCCTTCCACCGGCCAGGAGCGCCTCGCCGCCGACCCCGAGGCGCTGCTGGGCGGTTCGGCGGAGAAGCTCTCGCCCCAGGAGCGGGCACGGCGCGAACGCGCACGTGAGGGCAGCTCCGGCATCGTCGGGTACGCGCTGGACGGCGAGGCGGAGTTGGCCGCCTTCGCGCTCTCCGGCAAGGTGTACGTGGCCGAATTGCGTGCGGGCACGGCACGCGCGCTGCCGGTCCCCGGACCGGTCATCGACCCCCGGCCCTCCCCCGACGGGCGGCACGTCGCCTACGTCGCACGGGGTGCGCTGCGGGTGGTCGGCGCGGACGGCACCGACGACCGGGCGGTGGCCGAACCGGAGGGGGAGCACCTCACCTACGGGCTCGCGGAGTTCATCGCGCAGGAGGAGATGGGCCGCGACCGGGGCTTCTGGTGGTCGCCGGATTCGGACCGGCTGCTGGTGGCCCGGGTGGACGACAGCCCGGTCCGGCGTTGGTGGATCGCCGATCCCGCGCACCCCGAACGCAAGCCGGCCGAGGTCGCCTACCCGGCGGCCGGGACGCCCAACGCCGAGGTGCGGCTCTTCGTCATGGACCTCGCCGGCGGGCGCACCGAGGTGGTGTGGGACCGGGCGCGTTACCCGTATCTGGCCCGGGTGCACTGGTCGTCGGCGGGTGCGCCGCTGCTGCTGGTGCAGGCGCGCGACCAGCGCGGTCAGCGGTATCTGGCGGTGGACCCGGCGACCGGGGCGACCCGGACCGTGCACGCGGAAGAGGACCCGGCGTGGCTTGATCTTTTCGGTGGGGTGCCCGCCTGGACGCCGGACGGGCGGCTCGTGCGGATCGCGGACGAGGGCGGGGCGCGGGTCCTGCACGTGGGCGACCGGGCCCTGACGGGGGCGCGGTTGCACCTCCAGGCGGTGCTCGACGTCGGGGAGTCGGACGTCCTGGTGCTGGCGGTGGCGGGCGAGGAGGCCGCCGCGCCGGAGATCGGCGAGTGCCATGTGTACCGGGTGAACGAACTGGGCGTCGAACGGATGTCGGAGGGGGTGGGTGTCCACTCGGCGGTCCGCTCCGGCCCTCTCACGGTGCTGCTCTCCACCTCCCTGGAGCGCTCCGGCGCGACCGCCCGCGTCCTGCGGGACGGCAAGCAGGTCGCCCAGGTGGCGAACCACGCCCAGGAACCCGGGCTGCAGCCCCGGCTCACCCTCACCGAGGGGGGCGCGCGGCGCATCCCGTGCGCCGTACTGCTGCCCACCGGCTACCAGGAGTCGGACGGTCCGCTTCCGGTGCTGATGGACCCGTACGGCGGCCCGCACGGCCGCCGGGTGGTCGCCGCGTACAACGCCCACCTCACCTCCCAGTGGTTCGCCGACCAGGGCTTCGCGGTGGTGGTCGCGGACGGCCGGGGTGCCCCGGGCCGCTCCCCCGCCTGGGAGAAGGCCGTGCTCGACAACCTGGTACTCACCCTGGACGACCAGGTGGAGGCCCTGCACGCGCTGGCCGGGGACTTCCCGCTGGACCTGTCGAAGGTGGCGATGCGCGGCTGGTCGTACGGCGGCTTCCTCGCGGGCCTCGCGGTGCTGCGGCGCCCGGACGTGTTCCACGCGGCCGTCGTGGGCGCCCCGGTCACCGACCAGCGCCTCTACGACACCCACTACATGGAGCGGTACCTCGGCGACCCCGCCGCGCAGCCCGAGGTGTACGCGCGCAACTCGCTGGTGACCGACGGCGGACTGTCCGAACCGGCGGACACCGTACGGCCGATGATGATCGTGCACGGCCTGGCCGACGACAACGTGGTGGTCGCGCACTCGCTGCGGCTCTCCTCCGCGCTGCTGGCGGCGGGCCGCCCGCACGAGGTGCTGCCGCTCAGCGGGGTGACGCACATGACCCCGCAGGAGGAGGTCGCGGAGAACCTGCTGCTGCTCCAGGTGGACTTCCTCAAGCGGTCCCTGGGCCTGCCGTCGACGCCGGCCGGCGCGACGGACTGACCCGGGGTTCCGGGCTCACCGGCCGGGCGGCGGTGACGAGGGCGGCGGCGGACCGAAGCCGCCGCCCCCGCCGGGCCCGGGGCCCTGGCCGGGGCCCGGACCGGAGCCCTGCGCCGGGTCCCGTCCGGAGTCCTGGCCGGGGCCGTACCCGGCGGGCGGGTAGCCGTAGCCGGGCGTGCCCGGGTACCCGGAGCCGGAGGCCGACGACGGGTACGGGTAGCCGTAGCCGGGTGCCCGGCCGGGCGGCCCGAGGGGCGGGTAGCCGTACCCCGGGGCACCCGGCCCCCAGCCCTCTCCCGGTCCGCCCCCGGCGGCGGGACGCCCCCGGCGGACGGTCGCCAGCAGCGCGACGACACCCGCGAGGGCGAGGAACACCCAGGACATCATGCTCAGTTGGCCTTCGATCCCCGCGTCGGTGAACATCCCGAACAGGTGCAGCCGGACACCGCGGACGATGCTCATGCCGCCGGAGAACAGCAGGAAAGCCGCGGCGATGCCCGCGAACGGCCGGGAGTGCACGGCGTGCGCGAGTGCCGCGGCCCCGGCGAACAGGGCGAGCAGCGCCACCGCCACGGTGGACCAGCCGGCCGGCGCGTCGTACAGCGGGGCGCTGATCGCGTGCCCGCCGAAGTACCAGGCGGGGTAGACCTCGGCCGGGTAGACGGAGTACTGCCGGATCTCCCACGCGATCACCACCACCCCGGAGATCCCGAGCGCGAGGAACGCCACGACCGCGGCCCCCGTGGTGGGCCGGGTCGGCGCGGGCAACCCCACCTCCACGGCGGGCCGCCGGCCGACCGCCGCGGTCACGATCATCGCGACCGAGACCGCCAGGGTGACGAGGGTGAAGATCAGCGCGCGGACGCGGAGTTCGTCGGAGTACCGGCCCGCCATCCACGAGGCGGTGGTGATCCAGACGCCGGGAAGCCGGAGCAGCAGCGTCGTCGTGCCGGTGGCGACCAGCGCGGCGGCCGCGACCGGCGACCGGGGCACGACGAAGGCGGTGACGACCTGGACGAGCAGGAGGACCAGGGTGCCGCCGGTCGTGGTGGGCATTCCGGCGGGGAAGGCCTCGGGCAGCCCCGACCACATGTCCCAGAGGGGGCCGGGACCGTGGAGGACCCGCAGGTCCCGGACGATCCAGCCGGCGGTGATCAGTGCGAGCACGGCGCTGAGAGCCGTACCGGTGATGCGGGCTCCCCGTGTGAGTGTCACGCGGCGATACTCCACTGCCCGGGTTCAGCCGACAAGGGGTCCGCTCAAGTCCGGAACGGGAAACCGGCCGGGACGACGTGACGTCGTCCCGGCCGGTCCACGGCACCCGCACGGCCGTACGCTGTACATGGTGCGCGGTCCGTATATCGGTGTGGCGACAACCGAGTTGCCTCGCTGTTAACGATGTTCCGCCGGGCGCCGGAGCACCGGAGGACGGCGCCACTTCCGGTGCACGCCCTACAGCCCCGCGTCCGGCGGTCGCCGCTCCGGTCCGGTCCCACCCGCACCCGGCGCCGTACCGTCGTCGCCTGCGTCCCGGCCGCCGTCGCCGGCCCCTGGCTCCGTACCGCCGCCCTCCCCGCCCTCCGTACCCGCCGCCGGGGGCGTCGGCGGCAGCACCCGGTCGGTCTCCACCGCGACCACGTGCTTCTCCTCGGCGAAGTGGCAGGCGGAGTCGTGGTGGGCCGGGCCCGCCACCGCCCTGAACGCCTCCGGGACGGCGAGCAGCGGTTCCTCCACCGCGCACCGCTCCTGCGCCTTCCAGCACCGGGTGCGGAAGCGGCAGCCGGAGGGCGGGTTGGCGGGCGAGGGCACGTCCCCGTGCAGGATGATCCGTTCACGGTGCTCGCGGGCCTCCGGGTCGGGTACCGGGACGGCGGAGAGCAGGGCCTGGGTGTAGGGGTGCGTCGGGTGGTCGTAGATCTCCTCCTCGGTGCCGATCTCGACGATCCGGCCGAGGTACATCACCCCGACCCGGTCCGAGATGTGGCGGACGATCGAGAGGTCGTGGGCGATGAAGACGAAGCTGAGGCTGAACTCGGCCTGGAGGCGGTCCAGCAGGTTGACGACCTGCGCCTGGACGGAGACGTCGAGGGCGGAGACGGGTTCGTCGGCGACGATGATCTCGGGGTTGAGCGCCAGACCGCGGGCGATCCCGATGCGCTGGCGCTGGCCGCCCGAGAACTGGTGCGGATAGCGGTTGATGTACTCGGGGTTGAGCCCCACCACGTCCAGCAGGTCCTGCACCCGCTGCCGCCGGCTGCCCTTCGGGGCGACCTCGGGGTGGATCTCGTACGGCTCCCCGATGATGTCGCCGACCGTCATGCGCGGGTTGAGCGAGGTGTAGGGGTCCTGGAACACCATCTGGATGTTCCGGCGCACCGCCTTCAGGGCCCGGCCGGAGAGTTTGGTGACGTCCTCGCCCTTGTACTGGATCGTCCCGGCGGTGGGGCGTTCGAGGTGGACCAGCATCCTGGCGACGGTGGACTTGCCGCAGCCGGACTCGCCCACGATGCCGAGCGTCTCACCGGCCGAGAGGTCGAAGGTGACCCCGTCGACGGCCTTGACCGCGCCGACCTGCTTCTTGATCAAAATGCCCTGGGTGAGCGGGTAGTGCTTGACGAGCTCGCGGACCCGCAGGATCGGCTCCCCCTCGGCCCACGAGGAGAGCCGGCGCGACTCGGAGAGGAGGGTCGCGGCGATCTCGCCCTCTTCGCGCGCCTCCTTGCGGCCTCCGGAGTGGTCAGCGTGCATCGAGCGTCTCCTTCCAGAAGTGGCAGGCGCTCGCGCGGTGTTCGGCCACGTCGTAGAGCGGCGGCTCGTCCGTGCGGCACACGTCCTGGGCCATCGGGCAGCGCGGGTTGAAGGCGCAGCCGGGCGGGATGCGCAGCAGGTTCGGGGGCAGCCCCTTGATCGCGTACAGCTCCTGGCCCTTCTGGTCCAGGCGCGGGATCGACTGGAGGAGGCCCTTGGTGTACGGGTGGGCGGGGGCCTTGTAGATCTCGTGGACGGGGGCGGTCTCGACGATCCGGCCCGCGTACATCACGGCGATCTTGTCGGCGACGTCGGCGACGACGCCGAGGTCGTGGGTGATGAGGATGAGGCCCATCCGGTACTCCTGCTGGAGTTCCGCGAGCAGCTCCATGACCTGGGCCTGGACCGTCACGTCGAGCGCGGTGGTGGGCTCGTCGGCGATGATCAGCGCGGGTTCCAGCGCCATCGCCATGGCGATCATGATGCGCTGGCGCATCCCGCCGGAGAACTGGTGCGGGTAGTTCCCGACCCGCTCCTTGGCCGCCGGGATGCGGACCCGGTCCATCAGCTCGACCGATTTCGCGCGGGCGTCCTTGCGGGACATCCCCCGGTGCACCCGGAACATCTCGCCGAGCTGCTCGCCCACGGTCAGTACGGGGTTCAGCGAGGAGAGCGCGTCCTGGAAGATCATGGCCATCTCCTGGCCCCGGATCTTCCGCCGCTCGTCCTTCTTGAGCTTCAGCAGGTCCTGGCCCTTGAAGAGCACCTCGCCGCCGCTGATCTTCCCGGGCGGCATGTCGAGGATGCCCATGATCGCCTGCGCGGTGACCGACTTGCCCGAGCCGGACTCGCCGAGTACGGCGAGCGTCTCCCCTTCGTCCACCGAGTAGTTGACGCCGTTGACGGCCTTGGCGACACCGTCCCGGGTGTGGAACTCCACGTGCAGATCGCGCACTTCCAACAGCATGGCAACGGGCTCCTCAGCGCAGCTTGGGGTCGAGGGCGTCGCGCACCGCGTCGCCGAGCATGATGAACGACAGCACGGTGACCGCCAGCGCTCCCGCGGGCCAGAGCAGCATGTGCGGGGCGTTGCGGATGTAGCTGGACGCGGCGGAGATGTCGATGCCCCAGGAGACGGCGGGTTCCTTCAGGCCGACGCCGAGGTAGGAGAGGGTCGCCTCCAGGGAGATGTAGGTACCGAGCGCGATGGTCGCCACGACGATGACGGGGGCGATGGCGTTCGGGGCGACGTGGCGCAGCAGCATCCGCGAGTTGGAGGCGCCCAGCGCGCGGGCGGCCTGGACGTAGTCGTTCTGTTTGGCGGTGATGACGGAGCCGCGGGCGATGCGGGCGATCTGCGGCCAGCCGAGCAGGACGATGAAGCCGACGACGGGCCAGACGGTGGAACTGGTCACGACGGAGAGGAAGACCAGGCCGCCGAGGACCACCGGGATGCCGAAGAAGACGTCGGTGATCCGGGAGAGCACGGCGTCCCAGCCACCGCCGAAGAACCCGGCGAGTCCGCCGAGGATGCTGCCCAGGATGCCGACACCGAGGGTGGCGCAGATGCCGATGGTGACCGAGGTGCGGGCTCCGTAGACGACGCGGGTGTAGACGTCGCGGCCCTGCGGGTCGAAGCCGAAGGGGTGGCCGGGTTCCCGGCCCTTCTGGGCGTCGGCCAGGTCGGCCTGGAGCGGGTCGCCGCTCGCGATGAGCGACGGCCAGATCGAGATGACCACCAGGAAGAGGATGATCAGGCCGGAGACGATGAAGACCGGGTTGCGCCGCAGGTCGCGCCAGGCGTCGGACCAGAGGCTGCGGGGCTTCTCGGCGGGGCCCCCGCCGTCGTGGCCGGGCGGCTTCTCCAGCGTCTCGCCCTCCTCCAGGGCGAGGTCCATGGGTCCGCCGGCTCCCGCCGGTGAGATCGCCCCGTCCTGCGAATACGGCTCAGGCATAGCGGATCCTCGGGTCGAGTACGGCGTACAGGAGGTCGACGATCAGGTTGGCCGCCAGGAAGACGAGGACCAGGACGGTGACGAACCCGACGACGGTCTGGGTGTTCTGGCGCAGGATGCCCTGGTAGAGCTGGTATCCGACCCCGTGGATGTTGAAGATCCGCTCGGTGACGATGGCCCCGCCCATCAGCGCGCCCACGTCCGTACCGATGAAGGTGATGACCGGGATCAGCGAGTTGCGCAGCAGGTGGCGCACGATCACCCGGCGCCGGGGCAGCCCCTTGGCGGTGGCGGTGCGTACGTAGTCGGCGCGGGCGTTCTCCGCGATGGAGGAGCGGGTGAGCCGGGCGACGTAGGCGAGCGAGACCGAGGCGAGGACGAGTCCGGGGACGATCAGTTCGTCGAGCGGCGCCGCCGAGGAGACCGAGGGGCTGATGACGCCCCACTTCACGCCGAGCAGCAGCTGGAGCAGCAGACCGGTGACGAAGGTCGGGACGGAGATGACGACCAGGGTCAGGATCAGCACCGTGGTGTCGACGGGCCGGCCCCGCTTCAGGCCGGTGAGGACGCCGAGGCTGATGCCGATGATGATCTCGAAGACGATGGCGACGATGGTGAGCCGGATGGTGATGGGGAACGCGGTGGCCATCAGCTCGGTGACCTTCTGCCCGTTGAACGCGGTGCCGAAGTCGCCGGTGAAGACGTTGCCCATGTACGTCAGGTACTGCTGCCAGACCGGCTTGTCGAGGCCGAACTCGGCACGCAGCTGGGCGGCGGTGGCGGGGTCGCACTGGCGGTCGCCGCAGAGACCCGCGATGGGGTCGCCCATCACGTTCACCATGAGGAAGATCAGCAGCGTGGTGCCGAAGAAGACCGGGATCATCTGCAGCAGCCGCCGGATCACATAACGTCCCATGTGGGGCTCCGGGGGGTGGGGGCGGAAGCGTGGGCCGGGCACCGGATGAGCCGGGTGGCCGGTGCGGTGGTCCGCACCGGCCACCCGGCTTCAGCGGGTCACTTGACCTTGATCTCGTTGTAGACGGGGACGCTGAAGACGTTCAGCGCGACGTTCGAGACGCGGTCGGAGTAGCCGGCGCTGCCGTTCTGGTACCAGAGCGGGATGACCGGCATCTGCTCGACGAGCACCTGCTCGGAGTCCTGGAAGGTCTTCACCGCGGCGGCCTTGTCCGTCTCCGCGTTCGCCTTGTCGACGAGGTCGTCGAATTCCTGGTTGCTCCACTTGCCGTCGTTGGACGAGGCGTTGGTGTAGTAGAGCGGCTGGAGGAAGTTCTGGATGAGCGGGTAGTCCATCTGCCAGCCCGCGCGCCAGGCGCCGTTCAGCTTCTGCTGGGAGACCTGGTTGCGGAAGTCGGCGAAGGTGCCGACCGGGCCGCCGACGCAGGCCCGGTTGTTGTCCAGGGCCTTGTTGATGCTGTTGCAGACGGCGTCGACCCATTCCTTGTGGGAGCCGGTGTCCGCGTTGTACGAGATCTTGAGCTGGCCCCCGGGGATGCCGCCGGCGTCATTGATCATCTTTTTGGCCTCGTCGGCGTCGTACGCGCACTCCTTGCCGCACAGCCCCTTCTTGAAGCCGCCCTCCTCGCCGAGGACCGGGGAGGTCCAGTCGGAGGCGGGGGTCCGGGTCTGGTGGAAGATCTGGTCGGTGATCTGCTGGCGGTTGATCGCCATCGACAGTCCCTGGCGGACCTTACGGCCGTTCTCGGTGTCCCACTCCTTGTCGTAGAAGGGGAAGGCGAGGGTCTGGATGATGCCGGCCGGGGTGTTGATGTAGCGGTCGCCGAGGTCGGACTGGACGTTGGTGAGCTGGGAGGCGGGGATGTCGTCGACGAGGTCGAGGTTGCCCGCGGTCAGGTCGGTGTAGGCGGTGTTGTTGTCGGTGTAGACCTTGAGGTCGATGCCGCCGTTCTCGGCCTTGTCGTCCCCGGGGTACTTGTCCCAGCGGCGCAGGTTCATCGACGAGCCCTTGGCGTACTGGTCGATGGTGTACGGGCCGTTGCCGACGGGCTTGGAGAGCCAGGCGTCGTGGTCGTCGAAGAAGCTCTGGGGCAGCGGCGAGAAGGCCGCGTAGCCGAGCGTGTCCGGCCAGAGGGAGAACTTCTGCGACAGCTTCACCGTGAAGGTCAGGTCGCCGGTGGCCTTGAGGCCGGAGAGCGTCGTGGCGGAGGCGGAGCCGCTCTCGGGGTGGGCCTTCTCGTAGCCGTCGATGTACTGGAAGAAGTAGGCGTTCTTCTGGTTGTTCTTCAGCGCGGCACCGTAGTTCCAGGCGTCGACGAAGGACTTCGCGGTGACCTTCTCGCCGTTGGAGAAGGTCCAGCCGTCCTTGACCGTGATGGTGTAGTTCGTCGCGTCACTGGACTCGATCTTGTCGGCCAGCATGTTCTTGGCCTCGCCGGTCTTCGGGTCGTACCGCTTGAGACCGCGGAAGAGCATGTCGAGGACCTTGCCACCCTGCACCTCGTTGGTGTTCGCGGGTTCCAGCGGGTTCTGCGGGTCGCCCCAGGAGGAGCTGACGATCCCGTCGGCGCCACTGCCGCCGCTGTCGCTGTCGCCGCCCCCGCCGCAGGCCGTCGCCGCCAGTGCGACTGCCACGGTGCATGCGGTCCACCTGGCCCGTGTGGCTCCGCGCATGAAGTGCCTCCTCCTGAGATGCCATGAGTAGCTCTGCCCTATATCACCCCATTCGCCTAGGTATGGCATGCACGCTTGGCCCGTACGGGCGGGTCCGGCCGAGGGCCCGTCACCCGACCGGCCCCGCCCGGCTCCGGACCCCGCTCCCCGGACACGACGACGGGCCCGTACTCGGGAGTGATCTCCTGAGTACGGGCCCGTCGTCCCAGACCGCGAACCGGCGCCTGCCTCGCTGGTGCCACGGGTACCAGCGGGGTTGGAGTGACTACTCCTCCAGCGCCGCCAGCGCCGGGTCCATCACGATGTCCTTCGTGCGGGTGACCGTCGGGTCCTCCGGGAAGTGGCAGGCCGTGAGGTGGCCGGGCTTGTCGCCGGAGAGCTGCACGAGCGGCGGCTCCTCGGTGGCGCACTTGTCCTGGGCCTTCCAGCACCGCGTGCGGAAGCGGCAGCCCGAGGGCGGGTTGACGGGCGACGGGACGTCACCCTCCAGCCGGATGCGCTCGCGCTTGTCGGCGTCGATGTCGGCGTCCGGGACGGCGGACAGCAGCGCGTGCGTGTACGGGTGCCGGGGCGCCTCGTACAGCGAGTCGCGGTCGGCCACCTCGATGATCTTGCCCAGGTACATCACCGCGACGCGCTGCGAGAAGTGCCGGACGATCGCGAGGTCGTGCGCGATGAAGACGAACGCGATGCCCATCTCGCGCTGGACCTCCTGGAGCAGGTTGATGACCTGCGCCTGGATGGAGACGTCCAGGGCCGAGACCGGCTCGTCCGCGATGATCAGCTTCGGCTGCAGCGCGACCGCGCGGGCCACACCGATGCGCTGCCGCTGGCCGCCCGAGAACTCGTGCGGGAAGCGGTTGTAGTGCTCCGGGTTCAGGCCGACGATCTCCAGCAGCTCCCGCACCCGGGCCTCGCGGCCACCGGGCGGGTTGATGCCGTTGATCTCCATCGGTCCGCCGATGATGTTGCCGACCGTCTGCCTCGGGTTCAGGGAGGCGTACGGGTCCTGGAAGATCATCTGGATCTCGGACCGGATGGGCATCATGTCGCGCCGCGAGGCGTGGCTGATGTCCTGGCCCTTGTACGCGACCGTGCCCGAGGTCGGCTCCAGCAGGCGGGTCAGCAGCCGCCCGGTGGTCGACTTGCCACAGCCGGACTCACCGACCAGACCGAGGGACTCGCCCGGCATGACGTCGAAGGACAGGCCGTCGACCGCCTTGACCGCGCCGACGGTCCGCTTGATCGGGAAGCCGCCCTTGATGGGGAAGTGCTTCTTGAGGTCGCGGACCTCCAACAGCGGGGAGGCCGCGTCCTTGTCCTGCTGCTTCGGCACGGTGCCGGTGGCCGCCGTGTCAGTGGTGTTGTTCTCGCTCATGGTGATGCCCCAGTCGCTGGTAGGTCAGCCCAGCCGGGGCTGAATCTTCTCGATGAACACCTGCTGCTTCTGTTCCGCCGTCAGGTGGCAGGCGGAACCCCGTCCGGCCGGCAGACCGGGACGCGAGGAGACGCACGCGTCCCCGCCGACGTCTCCGGTGAACGCGCACCGGGGGTGGAAGGCGCAGCCGGACGGCGGGTTGAGCAGGGACGGCGGCGAACCCGGGATCGGCATGAGGGGCTCGTCGACACTGGAGCTCAGCCGCGGCATCGAGCCGAGCAGACCCCAGGTGTACGGGTGCTGGGGCGACTTGAGCACCTCACGCACCGAACCGCGCTCGACGGCCCGGCCGGCGTACATCACCAGCAGGTCGTCGGCCATGTTGGCGACGACGCCCAGGTCGTGCGTGATCATGATGATCGCGGAGCCGAACTCCTGCTGGAGGTCCTTGAGCAGGTCGAGGATCTGCGCCTGGACGGTGACGTCCAGGGCGGTCGTCGGCTCGTCGGCGATCAGCAGGTCGGGGTTGCAGACCAGCGACATGGCGATCATGGCGCGCTGGCGCATGCCGCCGGAGAACTGGTGCGGGTAGTCGTCCACCCGCAGCGTGGGCTGCGGGATGCCCACCTTGGTCAGCATCTCGATGGCCCGGTCCCGGGCCTCCTTCTTGCTGGCGCCGGTGTGCTTGCGGAACGGCTCCGAGATCTGCCGGCCCACCGTGTAGTACGGCGAGAGCGCGGTGAGCGCGTCCTGGAAGATCATCGACATCTTGTTGCCGCGCAGCGATTCGAGCTGGGACTCGGGCGCGTGCGTCAGGTTCACGCCGTCGAGGAGGATGTCGCCCTCGACGGTGGTCGACTTCGGGTTGTGCAGGCCCAGCACGGTCAGGTTGGTCACCGACTTGCCGGAACCGGATTCGCCGACGATGCCGAGCGTCTTGCCGCGCTCCAGGTCGAAGGAGAGCCCGTTCACCGCATTGACGACGCCGTCCTCGGTGGAGAACTTGACGTGCAGATCGCGTACCGAGAGGAACGAGTCGGACCCGGTGGGGGCCGCGGCGTCCTCGGTCTTGGTGAGTGTGGTCACGTTGCTACTCCTAGGACAGCCGCACGCGCGGGTCGATCACGGCGTACAGGGCGTCCACGACGAGGTTCAGAACAATGATGAAGGCCGCGCTGACGAGCATGACGCCCATGGTCATCGGCAGGTCCTTGTTGTTCACGGAATCGATGGCCAGCCGGCCGATCCCGGGAAGGCCGAAGGTGATCTCGGTGACCATGCCGCCGCCGAGGAGCGCCGCGATGTCCATGCCGAGGATGGTGACGATCGGGATGAGCGAGCCGCGCCAGGCGTAGCGCATGAAGACGTAACGTCCGCTCATGCCCTTGGCCTTGGCCGCCCGGACGTGCTCCTCCTGGAGCTGTTCGATCATCGTGGAGCGGGCCATACGGGTGTAGTTGGCCGTGAAGATCACGGACATCACGACCCAGGGGATCAGCAGGCCCATGAACCAGGGACCGACACCGTCGCTGAAGTCGTTGTACTTCGGCTTGTCCAGCCAGCCGGTGCTGTACACGAAGATGCCGAGCACGATCGGGCCGAGGAAGTAGATCTGGAAGGAGCTCAGCACCAGCGAGAAGGAGCTGACGACCTTGTCCAGCCAGGTACCGCGGTAGCGGGCGGCGATGAGGCCGGTGCCGAGACCCACGGTGAGGAAGACGATGAGCCCGCCGATGGTGAGCGAGAGGGTCAGCGGGAAACGGTCGACGATCGTGTCCCACACCATCTGGCCGTTGTTGAACGAGACACCGAAGCAGGGTGCCGCGCAGTGGCCGACGGAGAAGTCACGACCGGTGAAGATGCCGGAGAGGAAGATCCAGTACTGGACGATCGTCGGCTTGTCGAGACCGAGGTTCGTGTGGATGATCGCCAGCGCGTCCGGGGTGCAGTTCTTGCCGCAGGCCAGCATCGCCGGGTCCTGTGGGATGGCGAAGAACATGAAGAAGGTGAAGGCGCTGATCAGGACCAGGATCAGGCACGCGCCGAGCGACCGGCGCAAGAGGAAACGAAGCATGGCAAGAGGCTGCTCTCAGGACGGCGGGACGAGAGGGGGGAGGTGGGGCGGATCCGGCAGAGGGGGGCGCGCGCTCCGCCGCGCGCGCACCCCCGTGAAACTGCTGTTGCCGACTACTTCTTGAGGAAGATCTGCGTCACGTCGGTGTAGCTCTGCACCGTCGAGTAGCGCAGGCCACCGATGTTGGAGCCGGCGATCTGGAACACCTTGGTGTAGTAGACCGGGGCAGCCGGGTTGATCTCCGTGGAGATGTACTCGTTGAGCGCGGCCCAGGCCTTGGTGGCCTCGGCGACGTCCGTGATCTTCAGGATCCGCTCGATCTCCGAGTTCACGTGCGGGTCGTTGATGTGCGAGTAGTTCGACGAACCGTCCTGGATGGCGGTGCCGTTGTACACCGGCGGGATGACGGTGGACGCCGACGGCCAGTCCTGGCCCCAGCCGGTCATGTAGATGTCGTAGCCGTTGTCGACCTTGCCGACCCGCTCGTACCAGGTGGCGGAGTCGATCTCCTTCTTCTGGACGTCCAGGCCGATCTTGCCGAGCGCGTTGGCGATCAGGACCGCCTGCTGCTGACGGACCGGGGTGTTGCCGTACGCGTAGACGATCTTCTTGCCCTCGGCGCCGGCTTCCTTGACGAGCTTCTTGGCCTTGGCCAGGTCACCGTTCGCCTTGGTCTTGCGCTCGAACGGGTCGAAGGTCTCGTCGTAGCCCGGGGTGGTGGGCGACATCAGGCTGTTGGCGACCTCGCCGCCGTACGCGCCACCGTCGGCCTTGGCGATCGCGGAGGCCGGCAGAGCCAGAGTGATCGCGTCACGGAGCTTCTTGTCCGTCATGCGGTCCAGGTTGAAGTTCATCTGCCACACGTACGGGGCGTAGCCCTGGATCGTGCGGGCCATGGCGGCCTTGTCGCTGGTGACCGCCTTGAGCTGCTCGGTGGCGACCTGACCGGTGAACATGACCGCGTTCTTCGCCGCACCGCGGTCGGCGAGGATCGTCTTGGTCTGGTCCGTGTCGTCGTGGTTGTACTCGATGTTGAAGCCGTCGACGTACTGGTGGCGGACCGAGTCGGTCTTCGCGTCCCAGTTGGTGTTGCGGACGAGCTTCATGCCCTTGCCGGGCTTGAACTCGGCGATCTTGTACGGGCCCACGGCGACCGGGGCGCTGTCGTACTTGGCCTGGGTGTCCGTGGCCTTGGGGACGACGGAGTAACCGGCCATGGCGAGCGCCTGCGGAAGGTCCGGCTCGGCGGCCGGGAAGTGGAAGACGACCGTCTTCGCGTCGGGGGTCTCCAGCACCGAGTCCGGCAGGTGCTTGCCCTTGTAGGGGCCCTCGTACGCCTTGCGGTACGCGTTGCCGGCACCGGACAGCCACTGCTGCAGGAAGACCGGACCGTCGGTGATGTTGGTCGAGTACAGGCGCTCGACGGTGTGACGGATGTCGGCCGAGTCGATGACGTGGCCGTTCTGGTCCTTCACGCCGTCCTTCAGCGTGTAGGTCCAGGTCTTGCCGCCGTCGGAGACCTTGCCCGAGTCCGTGGCGAGGTCGCCGACGACCGTCAGCTTGCCGTTGGCTTCCTTGTACTGCGTCAGGCCGCGGTAGATCAGGCGGGAGAGCAGGCCGCCGTCGCTGACGTAGATCTGACCCGGGTCAAGGTGCGAGAAGTCGGTGTCGTTGTAGACCTCGGCCGTACCGCCGGAGCGGGCGCCCGCGACCTCGGCCGCCGGGCCGGTGGAGTCCGCGGCGGTACCGAGGACGACCGCGTTGGACTGCGAGGACGCGTCCTTCTTGGTCTTGCTGTTGTCCTTGGCCGCGTTGTCGTCGTTGCCGCCGCAGGCGGTGAGCGTCAGTGCGCCCGCCGCGACCGCGACCAGTGCGGCTCTCGCCGTACGGTTCTTGAGCATAGACATGGAGTCGAGTCCACCTGCCTGTGAGTAGTGATCAACTGTGCTGCCCTGCACGTCCGGTCGGTGCCGGCGCCCGGGAGGCAGCTCCCCCGCGGTTCGGATCAGCGTCCCGTCTTCGGGTCGAAGGCGTCCCGTACGGAGTCCCCGAGGAGGTTGAACGCCACAACGAAGACGACCATGGCGACACCCGGGAAGAACATGTAGACCGGGTCCTGCTCGTAGACGTTCGCGCCCACGGAGAACATCCGGCCCCAGTCCGGCGTCGGCTCGACGTAGCCGACGCCGACGAAGGAGAGGAAAGCAACCGAGAGGATGGTGCTGGGCAGCATGTACGTGGACTGCACCAGGATCGGGGTGACGAGGTTCGGCAGCAGCTCCTTGCGGATGATGCGCCAGGGGGAGGCTCCGGCGACCTTGGCCGCCTCGACGAACTCGCGTCCGCTGAGCGAGAGGGTGACGGCGCGGACCAGACGGGCCAGGCCCATCCAGCCGAGCAGCCACATCACGGCGATGATCGCGCAGGTGCGCACGTAGGTGGGGGTCTCCTCGTCCGGCGCGACGAACACGGTCGTGATGACCGGCATCGCGGCGACGAAGAAGAGCTGGCTCGGGAGAGCGAGGAAGAAGTCGGTGACCCGGCCGATCCAGTAGTCGGTCTTGCCGCCGAAGTAGCCGCCGACGAGACCGATCAGCACACCCATGACCACCATGGCGAGGGTGGCGATGACCGCCGTGTACAGCGAGGTCCGCATGCCGTAGAGCAGCTGGGCGAAGACGTCGCGGCCGAGCGTCGGCTCGATGCCGAACCAGTGCTCGGGGGACATGCCGCCCATGCCGCCGGAGGGCATGTTGAACATGTCCAGCAGGTTCGGGTCGTCCTGGCCGTAGAGCGTGTACGGGTCCTTGCCGTACAGCTTGGTGATCAGCGGGGCGAGGGCCGCCACCGCGAAGAACACGATCACCACGACCGCGGACACGAGTCCGGTCTTGTCCCGCTTGAAGCGGCGCCACATCAGCTGGCCCGGCGAGCGCCCCTCGACCTTGGCGGGGCCGGTCGGCTTCTCGGGCTCTTTCTCGAGGACCGAGGCCGGGGCCTCAGCCTGAATCCCAGTTGGACTCGTCATGATTCGTCCGTTTCACATGTAATTGACGGCCGCCGGCCCGCGCACGTGCCGCCTCTTCAGCAGTATGCGAAAAGTCAACCGCACTTCACCTGAACCGAGTTGCCGAACGACAAGGCGGGTAGGAGAGCGTACGGAGCGGCGAGCAGGCCTAAGGCTGATCTGCGCGGGTAGACCGCGGCCAGGGTGGACTCACCCCGGAGAACCGATACGGGAGATCGGGCGCCGGGCGGATCAGTACAGCGATCGCACCGACCCCTGACATACCGCCAGGGATCGTGGGCGTCTGACGCGCCGGCCGGACGACGTGACCCACTGGGCGCTTGTGGCACCGTGCATGGGTTCCTCCTCATGAGTCCACTTGTTCTTCCATACGAAGCGGGCACCAGCGATCTCCGTCGACACCCCTGGCGACGAAAAATCTGTGTGCCCCGTGTGCTCGTGAGTCGGCACTCCCCACAGTGCGTGACTCATTGACCCGAGCTCAATGGAGCCAACTATTAAGTACGACTGGACCGTAAACCACACTTAAAGGGTCTCGGTTTGACAACATCGATACAGGCCGTGTGACCGAAATCCGGACAAACTGAGTCCAGACAGACACCCCCGAAACGGACTGTTAACACAGGTTTCGGAGAGCAACGCCCGATAACCGGACACTAAAGTGACGAAAATCAATTGACGAAGGCCCGGCCCCCCACAGTGTCTGCGGGGGGCCGGGCCTCATGTCAATGCATGGGATCGAGTTCAAACCCGACTTTGACGCACACCGGCCGGTGGCCGGATGTGATCAGCGCTTGGCGCGCGACGCGGTGCGACCGCGCTCCTTGGCGTCCAGGACGACCTTGCGGATGCGCACGGTCTCCGGGGTCACCTCGATGCACTCGTCCTCGCGGCAGAACTCCAGGGACTGCTCCAGGGAGAGCTTGCGGGCCGGAACCACGTTCTCCGTGGTGTCCGCGGACGCCGCACGCATGTTGGTGAGCTTCTTCTCCTTGGTGATGTTGACGTCCATGTCGTCGGCGCGGGAGTTCTCGCCGATGATCATGCCCTCGTACACCTCGGTGCCAGCCTCCGTGAAGATGATGCCGCGCTCCTGGAGGTTGACCATGGCGAACGGCGTCACCGAGCCGGCACGGTCGGCGACGAGCGAACCGTTGTGACGGGTGCGCAGCTCGCCGAACCACGGCTCGTGGCCCTCGAAGATGGAGTGCGCGATGCCGGTGCCGCGGGTCTGGGTGAGGAACTCCGTACGGAAGCCGATGAGGCCGCGGGACGGAACGATCCACTCCATGCGGACCCAGCCGGAGCCGTGGTTCGTCATGGTCTCCATACGGCCCTTGCGGGTCGCCATGAGCTGGGTGATGGCGCCCAGGTGCTCGTCGGGCGAGTCGATGGTCATGCGCTCGATGGGCTCGTGCGTCTTGCCGTCGATCTGCTTGGTGACCACCTCGGGCTTGCCGACGGTCAGCTCGAAGCCCTCACGGCGCATCTGCTCGACCAGGATGGCCAGCGCGAGCTCACCGCGGCCCTGGACCTCCCAGGCGTCCGGGCGCTCGGTGTCGAGGACGCGGAGCGAGACGTTACCGATCAGCTCGCGGTCCAGACGGTCCTTCACCTGGCGGGCGGTGACCTTGTGGCCCTTACCGCCCTTGCCGACGAGCGGCGAGGTGTTGGTGCCGATGGTCATCGAGATGGCCGGCTCGTCGACCGTGATCAGCGGCAGCGCGATCGGGTTCTCGGGGTCGGCCAGCGTCTCGCCGATCATGATGTCGCCGATACCGGCGATGGCGCAGATGTCACCGGGGCCCGCCACCTCGGCCGGCTTGCGGGTGAGCGCCTCGGTCATCAGCAGCTCGGTGATGCGGACGTTCTGCTGGGTGCCGTCACGCTTGATCCAGGTGACGGTCTGGCCCTTGCGCAGCTCGCCCTGCTCGACGCGGCAGAGCGCGATACGGCCGAGGAAGTTGTCGGCGTCCAGGTTGGTGACGTGGGCCTGGAGCGGAGCGGCCTCGTCGTACTCCGGGGCGGGGACGTGCGCCAGGATGGTGTTGAAGAAGGGCTCCAGGTCCTCGCTGTCCGGCGGGACGGTGCCGTCCTCCGGCTTGGTCAGCGAGGCGACGCCGTCACGGGCGCAGGCGTAGACGATCGGGAACTCGATCTGGTTCTCGTCCGCGTCCAGGTCCAGGAACAGGTCGTACGTCTCGTCGACGACCTCCGCGATGCGGGAGTCGGGACGGTCCGTCTTGTTGATGCAGAGGATGACCGGCATCTTCGCCGCGAGCGCCTTGCGGAGCACGAAGCGGGTCTGCGGCAGCGGGCCCTCGGAGGCGTCGACGAGCAGGACGACCGCGTCCACCATCGACAGGCCGCGCTCGACCTCGCCACCGAAGTCGGCGTGGCCGGGGGTGTCGATGATGTTGATCGTGATCGGTTCCCCGCCGGCCTTGGGGTGGTACTTCACCGCCGTGTTCTTGGCGAGGATCGTGATGCCCTTCTCACGCTCCAGGTCGTTCGAGTCCATCATGCGGTCGTCGAGGCTCTCGGCGGCGTGCGCGGCGAAGGCACCGGCCTGCTTGAGCATGGCGTCGACCAGCGTGGTCTTGCCGTGGTCGACGTGGGCGACGATGGCTACGTTACGGATGTCGTGGCGCGTGGGCATGGGTGGAATGCGCTTCTCTCGGATCGTGGGATCAGGCGTCGCAGTCGGTCTCAGGTCCTCGTACGCCCCGCCGGGCTGACACGCCACGGCTTGTCCCATGGTACGGGCCAGCCGCGCGGGGGGCTTCCCGGCCCGATCCGCGAGACCGTTCCACCCCGAGGATTCAACGGATATTCACGGGCCGGGGCCCCCGCGGACCGGCCCGCGGGGGCCCGCTGAGGCCCCCTGGGCCCCCGTACGCACCCTCTCCCCGGGCCTTCCCGGGCCCCCGCCCGCCGCCGGACGCGCAAGTGCCCGCCGGAGGGATCCGGCGGGCACTCCCGGCCGACGTGGGCCCCTGGGCGGGGCCCCGCGCTACTCGGTCAGCCGCGCCGGGGCGCCCGCGGCCTTCTTGTCCTTGAACCCGATGTCCTGGAAGCGCGGCGTGCCGAAGCCGAAGGCGCCGACGTTCACGAGCTTCTTGTCGACCGCCACCAGTTGCGGGCGCTGGTAGAGCGGGATCGAGCCCGCGGCGGCCCAGATCCGGGCGTCCGCCTGCTTCATCAGGTCACGGGACGCCTTCTCGTCCAGGGTCGCGACGGCCCGGTCGAAGAGCTGGTCGATGTAGTCGGTGCCGACCCGCGTGTAGTTCTGCTCGACGACCAGCGATCCGTCCGAGGCGGGGACCGGCTTGGCGAAGATGGGACGGCCGTCCGTGGCGGGGTAGGCGCTGACCGGCCACGAGTACAGGGCCAGGTCGTACTCGCCGGAGGCGATGTGGTCCTTGAAGTAGCTCGCGTCGGAGACCTTGGTGATCACCGTGGAGATGCCGACGGAGTCGAGCATGGCCGCGATCTTCTCGCCGACCTTGCGCAGGGCGGCCGACTCGGCCCCCGAGGGGAGCACGAACCGCAGGCTCAGCGTCTTGCCGTCCTTGCCGATCCGGCTGCGTACGGCCGCGTGCCGGGCCGGCGCCGCGGGCCTCGCCGGGGCGGCGGTGCCCACGGGGGCGTACAGGCCCGGCGCGCCCCCGGCCTTGCGGTCCTGGAGGGACGCCCGGGCGGCGGAGTCGTCGTCGCCCGGCTTGCCGTCGTCCCCGACGACGTAGCGCCCGGCGTTCCCGGCGTCGGCCTTCTCGTCGGCGGCGGCCTTGTCGGCCGCGGTCGTGCCGGCGTCGGTCTTTCCGGCGTCGGTCTTGTCGGCGTCGGCCTTCCCGGTACCCTCCGCGTCGGCCGTCCCGGTCCCGGTGCCCTCCGTGTCGGTCTTCCCGCTGCTCCCGGCGTCGCTCCGCGCGCCGCTGTCGTCCGTGTCGGTCTTCGCGTCGCCCGTGCTCTCCGCGCCCGCCGCGCCGTCCTCGGCCTCCTCCGAAGCCTCGTCGTCGGCGTCCGCCGAGGCCGACGCCTTGCCTGCTCCGGCCTTCGTCTCGGCCTCGCTGCCCGCCTCGGTGCCCTTGGGCTTCCGGGCGCCGCCGCCCGGTGTCCAGCCCGCGTCCGCGAGCAGCGCCAGGGCCTCCGCGGTGTCCTGGTCGCCGATGGCGCCGCTGCTGTCCGTGTAGCCCGGCTGGCCGAGCATCGCGAGGTGGCTGCCGAGCGGCTCGGAGGGCAGTCCCAGCGGCTTCAGGACGGAGTCGGCGATCTCCTGGCGGTCCAGCGCGCGGGCCACCGCCCGCCGCACCCGCTCGTCGGCCAGCGGGCCGGACTCCCCGTTGAGCGCCAGCTGTGTGTAGGCGGGCTCCAGGGACTTGCGTACGACGTAGGAGCGCAGGCCCGCCTGCTCGGCCTCGTACGTCTCGATCGCCTCCTTGGCCTTCTCCCGGGACGCCTGCGCGATCTCGGCCGCCTCCTCGTCCGAGCCGTGGGCGAGCGCCCAGGAGCGCAGGGCGGCGGCGGGGGTGAGATCGGCCTGGGGGCCGTGGGTGAGCGGGCGGCCGTTGCGGCCGTCGTCGCGGGCGGCGAGGCGGATGCGCTGCGCGTCGCGCCCGTCGATGTCGGCCACGTCCACGGTGCCCTCGGTGAGTGCCTTGCCCCGGTCCCGGGGAGCCACCGCACGGAAGACGATCTTGTCGAGCTTCGCCCCGCCACCCCACCAGCGGGGGTCGCGGACGACGGTGACGGTCTTGGCGCCCTTGTCCACGGACCGGAGCTTGAACGGTCCGGCCGTGTTCTTCAGAGTGGCGCGCGCGCCCTCGTTGAAGGAGTCCGGGGAGCCCATGACCTCCTTCGGGTACAGCGGGGAGAAGAGCGAGCGCCAGTCGCCGTACGGCTTCGAGAAGGTGACCCGCACCTGGAGGTCGTCGTGGCCGCGTTCGATCTTCTCGATCCGCTCGTACCCGGCGTTGCGCGCGGTCCAGTACGCCGAGTCCTTGCCGTTCAGCGCGCGCCACTGGGCGACGAAGTCCGGGGCGCCGATCTCGCGGCCGTCGCTCCACACCGCCCGCTGGTTGAGCTTGTAGAGGACGACCTGCTTGGGCTCCCGGTCGATGACCTTCGCGGATTCCAGGTAGTCCGGGTTGAGCTTCGGCGCTCCCGTCGCGTCGAGCGGGAAGAGGTTCGGCAGGAGCGCGCCGGTGATCCGGGTGGTGGTGCTGTCCGCGTCCGCCTGGAAGGTGTTGAGCGTGGCGGGCACCGCGTCGACGGCCCAGTTCAGGGTGGATCCCTGGGCGATCGCTCCCCGGGCGGTCGGGGCGATGTCCTGGGGGAGTCCGGCGCTGGACTTCTCCCCGCCGGAGTCGCAGCCGGCCAGCGCCGGGATCGTGAGCACACCCGCGGTGAACAGCGCGAGGGTGCGGCGCTTGCGGACGGTCCCGCGCGGGACGCCGACGTGGGACATGGCTGGTACCTCCGGGGCCGGAACGGACCACCCCGTACCGGAATGGACCGGATGACAGTTACCTGACGATCTGATGGCATAAGCGGTTGATCACACCGATGACGCCTCCCCACTGAAAGCGCCTGCGCGCGTGGGTCGTCCCCGACACGTCGGTCCACCGGGAAACCTCACCCGCGCGGAGGTACGGGCGTGCGGCCGTCCGGTGGCCCGCCGGGCTCCGGACACACCCGTGCCCCGGGTCCGGCGGCTCGCCGGGCCCGGGGCACGGGTGCGCGTACCGGCCGTACGCGGGAGGAGGCGCGAGGACCGGCGTACGGGAGGGATCAGCCGAGGAGCTTGATGATCTCCGCGGTGGTGGCGGTCTCGCCGAGGCGCGGGAACACCTTCTCGACGGAGTTGGCGTGGGAGCCTGCGTCCATGTCGCTGATCGCGTCGGTCACGACGGTCACGTGGTAGCCGTACTCGTGGGCGAAACGGGCGGTCGACTCGACACCGATGCTGGTGGCGACACCGAGCAGCACGATCTGGGTGATGCCCCGGCGGCGCAGCTGGAGGTCCAGGTCGGTGCCGTAGAAGGCGCCCCACTGCTGCTTGGTGACGACGATGTCGCTGTCCTGGCGGCCGAGGCCGGGGGCCAGGTCGGCCCAGTCGGCCGGAGGCCGGCCGCCGCCGTGGCCGGCCTCCGTGCGGCCCGGCGCTCCGCCGGTCACGCGGACGAGCACGACGGGCAGGTCCTTGGCGCGGAAGGCCTCGGAGAGCTCGGCGGCCTTGGCGACGATCTCCTCACCCGAGTGGATGATCGGCAGTTCGAGGATGCCCTTCTGCAGGTCGATGACGACGAGCGCGGTCTTCGCGTCGAGGGTGGTGGCGGTCATGGGACGTACTCCTTGTTCTGTGGTCCGGCCCGTCGGGTCGCGAGGGCCGGGGCGGTGCGGTCGTTCGGGTGCGCGGGGTGGTCTTCAGGAGGCGTGCGGGGTGCGCAGGGCCCGGTCGGTGAGGGTCAGGACGATCAGCACTACCCCGAGTCCGGCGGCGATCCACGCCATGAGGTGCAGACCGGCGTCCGTGGCGGCCTGGCCGTAGGCGAGGGCGATCATGCTGGAGGCGGTGATCGCGCCGATGTACTGCGCGGTGCGCTGGAGCCCGGCGGCCGAGCCGATGGACGCGGCCGGGGCGAACTGGGCGACGGCCGCCTGGTTGCTCGTGCCGATCAGCCCCTGCGGGATGCCGAAGCAGGCACCCGCCAGCAGCAGCAGGACGAGCGGGGAGCTCCCGGAGAGGAAGCCCAGCAGCACGGCCCCGCCGGCGAGCAGCAGGCAGGCCAGCGTGAGCGGCCCCCGGATGCCCCTCGTACGGGCTCCGAGGAGCGAGCAGGCCAGGGCGGCGACGGACATCGGGAGCATCAGCAGCCCGGTCTCGCCGGACGAGAACCCGCGGACTTCCTCCAGCCACTGCGTCAGGCCGTACATCACGCAGTAGACGAGCAGGTAGCCGAGGCCGTGCCGCAGGTAGGTACGGGTGAGCGCGCCGTTGGAGACGAGCACCCGCAGGTCGATGAAGGGGGCGGGGGTCCGCAGCTGCCACCGGACCAGCACGGCGCCGACCACCGCGAAGGGCAGCAGCAGCCACCACTGCGGGTGGGCCAGGTCGAGCAGGAAGAAGGCGAGCAGCGTGAGGGCCGTGGAGAAGAGCCCGATGCCGAGCGGATCGACGGAGGTCTTCGGGCGGCTGCCGTCCTCGGCGCGCACGCGGGGCCGGTCGACCGGGATCCACCGGATCGCGGTGACGAGCGCGATCAGAGCGACGGGCACGTTGACCGCGAAGATGCCCCGCCAGCCGACGAGCATCACCAGCACGCCGCCGAGCGTCGGGCCGACGGCGGTGCTGCCGACCGCGGCGAACGAGAGCCGGGCGAGGACCGGACGCGGCGGCGTACGGCCGACCCGCAGGCCCTCGTGGCGCAGGATCGCCATCGAGGCCGGATAGGCGGCGGCGCTGCCGATGCCCAGCAGCAGTCGGGAGACCAGCAGCCAGGTGAACGAGAGGGCGAAGGCGCCCACCAGCCCGGAGATCAGGACCACGACCAGCCCGGCGACGAAGACCCGGCGCGGGCCGACGGAGTCGGCGAGCTTGCCGAGCACCGGCTGCGCGACGGCGCTGGTGAGATAGAGGACGGAGATCAGCCAGGCGGTACCGGCCGCGCCGACGGAGTAGCTGTGCCCGATCGCGACCAGTGCGGTGGAGATCATCGTGCTGTTGAGCGGGTTGACCAGCGAGCCGATCAGCAGGGGCGCCGTGAGGCGACCGCCGAAGCCGGGCTGTTCGGGGGCCGGGGAGGCGCTGCCCGCGCTCCTGCTCGTGGCCGGGGCGGCGGAACCGGTGGTTCCGGTCGCCGCCGGGGGTATGAGCGGCGGGGTCGCGACCTCGGTGCCGCGCGCGGAGCTCACTGCTCCACCAGCCGGTCGAGGAGGGTGACCGCCTTCGCCACGGCTCGGCGCTCGGCCTCGTCCATCCCGGCGGCAAGCGCCTCGGTCAGCCAGTCGTGCTTGGCGGCCCGGAGACCGGCGAGCGTGGCCCGCCCCGCGTCGTTGACGGAGACGAGCGACTTGCGCCCGTCCTCGGGGTCGGGGGCCCGTTCGACCAGATCCTGGCTCTCCAGCGCGGCGAGCGTCAGCCGCATGGACTGCGGACGTACGTACTCCGCCCGCGCGAGGGCCGCCGTGGTGGCGGGCCCGTCGCTCTCCAGCCGGGCCAGGACGGACCGCTGCGACGGGGTGAGGAGGCTCTCCGCCGACTCGGTGCGCAGTTTGCGGAGCAGCCGGCTCACCACCGACGCGAGCCGTACGGCCAGCACGTCCGGAGCGGGGTCGTCCACGGGAGGCGTGGCCGGCCGTGCGGCTGGGGTTCCGGTCGTATCGGGCATTTCCCCACCGTAGAAGATGGGTAGAACATCTTGCAAGTTTACCTGTCTATCCTGTCGGATCGGCGGAGGTCTTCGGACCCGGGGCCAAGGGCGTGTCGTCCACCGCCGTCCGCCGGGCGACGCCTGGCGAGGCGGACTCCCCCGGCGCGGAGACTCCCGGTTCGACGGCGTCCCCCGAGCCGTCCCGCAGGCCCTGACCCCGTCCGGCGGCTCGGCCGGCGGCTCGGCGAAGAGGCGGTGGAGCCGCCGGTGCGGCGCCCGGTGACCGCGACCGCGATCCGGTCCCGGGCCCGGAGCCTGGCCCTGCCGGCCGGACTGGCCCTGATGGGCGTGAGCCGGCGGGCGGGCGGTGTCCGCCGGGGCAGGTGACGCCGGCATTCCCGGCGGCGGCACCCCGGCCGTCGGCGCCTGCGACCGCCGGACGATCCGGACGCGGCCGGGCTCGGGCCGGCCGCGGCGTGGAGGCTCTCACGGCCTCGCCCGTCGACAGCCCGGTCGCGGTGTCCGTGACGAGGCATCCCACGTGACGAGGCGCCTCACGTGCGCTCAGACCGCGGCCGTCGGGTTCGCGGGTCCGACGGCGGCACGGTGCTCGGCGTTGATGCGCTGTGCTTCTTCGAGCTGGTCTTCGAGGATGACGATGCGGCAGGCCGCCTCGATCGGGGTGCCCCGGTCGACGAGTTCGCGGGCACGTGCCGCGACGCGCAGCTGGTAGCGGGAGTAACGGCGGTGGCCGCCGGCGGAGCGCAGCGGGGTGATCAGGCGGTGCTCGCCGATCGCGCGCAGGAAGCTCTGGGTGGTGCCGAGCAGTTCGGCGGCCCGGCCCATGGTGTAGGCGGGGTAGTCGTCGTCGTCGAGACGGCCGTACGGGTCGTCTGCGGTCATTCGCACCTCATTCGTGGAACACGTGGAGGGGCCCGGAAGCGTATTGCTCCCGGGCCCCGAAGGAACTGCTACACCATCTGCCGGCCCTGGTACTGCGCCGGCCTTCTGTTTCCGCCGACCCGGCCTGAACTTCGCCGGGCGTGCGGGGATCGCGGATGCGTGACCGGAGACCACCTCACTGTCGATGTCCTGCGGTACCCGGACTCGCGTGGCGTCCGGGCGATCCTGATGATGCTCGGCTCCTCCGTTCTTCCCTCTGTGTTCAACTGCTCACCTGGCAGGGAACTGCGTACTGCTGGTACTGCAACCGCTCGTACTGCTGTGACCCTTCCCGGCGCCACTTCCGGCAGCCGGCCCCGTCGCCCGTCCTGCGTCCGCTCCGGCTTGGGACCCCACTGCCGAACCTCCCGGTGCGCGCGCCCGCAGCCGACGCCTTCACCGAGGTACCGCTCACCCATTCACTGCTGCGCACTCCAGCCGCAGCATCGGCTGCGGTACTGCTCACGGCGGCCCCTGATCACTGCGGGCCACCCGGTCCGGTCGTCAGCCCCGTCGCCGTCCTGCGACAACCCTGGCTTCGAAACTCCACCACCGCACC
Source organism: Streptomyces sp. NBC_00247 (assembly GCF_036188265.1). Classification (NCBI taxonomy): domain Bacteria; kingdom Bacillati; phylum Actinomycetota; class Actinomycetes; order Kitasatosporales; family Streptomycetaceae; genus Streptomyces; species Streptomyces sp. NBC_00247. The sequence continues at coordinate 2,206,211 of NZ_CP108093.1, forward strand.
GTCCTGCGCACTGCGACTACAGGTACTGCTCCGTACTGCTGCCCGGCAGTTCATCCCTGCCGGGCCCTGCTGTCTCTCTGGGCTACGAGAGAAAGCATAGGCACACCACCACCCAATGTCTACTACGACCAATACAGATTTTCACGAGCGCCGTGGAGAGGTAATCCATCCCGGACAGCGACGGCACGCAGGGGTACGGCGAGCGGGGATTCCGCGCCCCGGCGGGCGATGCGGTACGGACGGACGCCCACCTGTGGCGATTCCCCCGCACCCAGCCCGGCCGGTCGCCCTGCCCGCCTAAGCTCGGGCCCCCCGGGCCCGGCACCGTCCGAGTCCGCCGTCGAGTCCGCCGAGGACGTGAGGACTCACCCACGCGCTCCGCCCCGGTCGGACCGGCCCCTCCCAGGCCCCGCGCCCCCGCCGGATGCTCGGGTCGCGGGGTGCCAAAGGTGGCCATAGCCTCCCAGATGTGACGCCTCCCGCGACCCGTATCCGCAGCTCCCGAACCTGCCGGGCCCTGCTCGGCGTGCTGTTCGCGGCCTGCTGGCTGGCCGCCGGGACCGCCGCTCCGGCGTGGGCGGACAACCCCGTCACGCTCTCCAAGGACGGGCAGATCACCGACCGGACCGGGGCGCTCGGGGACCGTACCGGGGAGGTGGAGGCGGCGCTCGACTCGCTCTTCGACGAGCGGCGGGTGCAGCTCTTCGTCGTGTACGTGCGCGACTTCTCCGGCCGCTCCTCGCAGAGCTGGGCCGACGAGACCGCCACCCGCAACGGTCTGGGCCAGGACGACGTGCTGCTGGCCGTCGCCACCCACGACCGGCAGTACGCGTACTCCGTGGACGAGGCGTCCCGGCTCACCGACGCGCAGCTGAGGGACGTGGCGAGCACCGCCGTCGTGCCGGCGCTGCGGGTGAACGACTGGGCGGGTGCGGCGATCGGCGCGGCGAACGGTTACGCGGCCGTGCTCGCGGGGCAGCCGGTGCCCTCCCCCTCGCTCTCCCCCGGTGCCGCCGACCCCGGTTCGAGCGGTTCGGGCGGAACCGACGCCGGCGACTTCCTGCTTCCCGCGGTCCTGTTCGTCGCGGTGCTCCTCGTCGCGGCGTACGCCTTCTCGCGGCGCAAGCGGCGCGCGAAGACCCGTACGACACCGGCCGCCGCCGGCTGGGGCGCCGGGGCTCCCGGTGCCGGGACGCCCGCCGAACCACCCACCCCGCTGCCCGAACTGGACGCCCGCGCCAAAGAGCTGCTGGTGGACACGGACGACGCGGTACGCACCAGCGAGGAGGAACTGGGCTTCGCCTCGGCCCAGTTCGGCGAGGAGGCGGCGGCACCGTTCGCGGCCGCGGTGGCACGGGCCAAGAGCGAGCTGACCGCGTCCTTCCGGCTGCGCCAGCAACTCGACGACGCGATCCCGGAGGACGAGCCGACCCAGCGCCGGATGCTGGCGGAGATCATCAGCCGCTGCACCGCCGCGGACGAGCGACTCGACGCGGTGTCGGCCGACTTCGACCGGCTGCGCGACCTGGAGCAGAACGCCCCGCAGGCGCTGTCGGAGGTGGAGGTGACCTTCCGCGACCTCGCAGCGCGTACGTCCACGGCGGGTTCGACGCTGGACGCGATGCGCACGCACTACGCGCCCTCGGCCGCCGCCCCCGTCGTGGACGACGTCGAACAGGCGAAGGAGCGCCTGGTCTTCGCCACCTCCTCCCTCAACCAGGCACGCCAGGCGGTGGACGGCGGCGACAACTCCAGCGCCGCCGTGTTCGTACGGGCGGCGGAGAGCGCGGTGCGCCAGGCCGCGACCCTGGTGGACGCCGTGGAACGGCGGGCCGCCGAGCTCGCCGAGGCCGCCTCCCGCATCCCCGCCGCGCTCACCGAGATGGAGACCGACCTCGCGGACGCGCACGGGCTGTTGCGGGGCACCGCGCAGGGCGTCTCCACGGCCGACCTCCAGGGGCGGATCGGCCGGGCGGAGGCGGTGCTGACGGACGTACGGGGCGAGGTGGCGGGCGGACCGTACGACCCCATCGACGCGCTGCGCCGGCTGGAGGAGGCGGACGCGGCGCTGGACGAGTCGCTGGCCGGGGCGCGCGAACGGGACCAGGGCAACACCCGGGCCCGCCCGTTGCTGGACCAGGCGATGCTCTCCGCCCGCTCGGCGATCTCGGCCGCCGCCGACTACATCACCACGCACCGCGGCGCGGTCGGCAGCCAGGCCCGCACCCGGCTCGCGGAGGCCCAGCGCCACGCGGAGCAGGCCGGACAGCTGGCGGCCGGCGGCGATCCGCAGCGCGCGCTCGCCGAGGCGCAGCGCGCCGACGCGCTGGCCGGACAGGCCCAGGCCCTGGCCGAGCAGGACGTACGCGCCTTCGACGGCCGCTCCGGTCCCGGTGGGATGCGGGGCGGCGGCGGTACGGGCGGGGCGGTGCTGGGCGGCATCCTCCTCGGCGGACTCCTCGGCGGCGGCGGACGGGGCGGTGGCCGCGGGTTCGGCGGGGGCTTCGGAGGGGGCGGCGGGTTCGGCGGGGGCGGCTTCGGCGGCGCCGGGCCCGGCAGCTTCGGCGGCGGGGGGACGCGGGGCCGCCGAGGCGGTGGTGGCCGCTTCTGACCGTCGACCGGTCCTGTCGGCCCGGTGGCGCCGATGCTGCCGGGCCCGTACCCGAATCGCCCCGCCCGGCATCGACCGCACCCCGTCGCGCACCGCCCGACCGTCCCGTTCCAGGAGAGGAGCTCCCATGTCGAAGCAGACGATTCTCGGCCGAGTCACCCAGCTCGCGAGGGCCAACATCAACGCCCTCATCGATCAGGCCGAGGACCCGCAGAAGATGCTGGACCAGCTGATCCGCGACTACACCAACAACATCGCGGAGGCGGAGCAGGCGGTCGCCGCCACCATCGGCAACCTGCGGCTGATGGAGCAGGACCACGCGGAGGACGTGGCGGCGGCGAAGGAGTGGGGCGGCAAGGCGCTCGCGGCCAGCCGCAAGGCGGACGAACTGCGGACGGCCGGATCGGCGGCGGAGGCGGACAAGTTCGACAACCTCGCGAAGGTCGCCCTGGGCCGCCAGCTCCAGTCGGAGAAGGAGGCGCGGACGGCCGAGCCGACGATCGCCTCGCAGACCGAGGTGGTGGACAAGCTCAAGTCCGGGCTGGACCAGATGAAGGCGAAGCTCGGCGAGCTGAAGGCGAAGCGGGACGAGCTGGTGGCCCGCGCCAAGTCCGCACAGGCCCAGAACCGGATGATGGACGCGGTGAAGTCCATCGACGTGCTGGACCCGACCAGCGAGCTGAACCGCTTCGAGGACAAGGTCCGGCGCGAGGAGGCGAAGGCGGTGGGCAAGCAGGAGCTGGCCGCGTCCTCGCTCGACGCGCAGTTCGAGCAGCTGGACAGCATGGGCGACAGCGCGGAGGTCGAGGCGCGCCTCGCCGCACTGAAGTCCTCCTCCTGACCGCCTCCTGGCCACCTCCCGACCGCCCCCCGACCGCCGGGTCCATCCGCGCGGCGCCAGGACGGGCGGGGCGACGAAGGGGGCGGGGTGGGACGGTTCGAACCGTCCCACCCCGCCCCCTTCGTCCCTCGCGTTCCTCGTGTAAGTGCGTGACTAGTACATGCTGAGCAGCTGTTCGACCGAGAGTTCGGCGGCCGGTCGCCCGTCGGGCAGGGCGAGTTCGAACCAGACGGTCTTGCCGCGCGGAGTACGCCGCGATCCCCAGGCCGCGCTGAGCAGCCCGACGAGTTGCAGCCCCCGGCCGCCCTCGTCGGTGTCGCGGGCGCGGCGGCGGCGCGGCTGGACCAGCCCCGCGTCCCACACCTCGCAGACCAGGGTGCGGTCGCGCAGCAGCCGGAGCCGGATCTCGCCCTCGCCGTAGCGCAGCGCGTTGGTGACGAGTTCGCTGACCAGGAGTTCGGTGGTGTCCACCAGGTCGTCCAGGTTCCACTCGGTCAGCCGTCGGCGGGCCAGTTCGCGGGCCCTGCCGACCGAACGCGGTTCCCGGGGCAGCGTCCAGTCGCCGACCGCTTCCTCCGGCAGCCCCTGGATGCGGGCCATCAGCAACGCGATGTCGTCCTCGCCGTGCCGGGTGTCCAGGGCGGTCAGCACGTGGTCGCAGGCCGCCTCCAGCCGCATCCGGGGTCCGGTGAGGGCGGTACGGAGCACCTCCAGGCCCTCGTCGAGCGGATGGTCCCGCGACTCCACGAGCCCGTCCGTGTAGAGCGTGAGCAGGGCGCCCTCGGCGAGCTCGACCACCACTTCCTCGAAGGGTTCGCCGCCGACTCCGAGCGGCATCCCCGGTGGTACGTCGAGGAGCCGGGCCTCCTGGCCGGGTTCGACCACGGCCGGGGGCAGATGGCCCGCGTTGGCGAAGGTGCAGCGCCGGGTGACCGGGTCGTAGACCGCGTAGACGCAGGTCGCGAGGTACACCTCGGAGAGGTCGGCCTCGCGGGACTTCTGGAGCGCGCGGGAGGGCCACTGGGTGCCGCCGCCCTCGGGCCGGTCGCCGCCGCCGGGGGTGCCGAGGCCGCGGGCGACCTCGTCCAGAGCGGAGAGCACCTCGGCGGGTTCCAGGTCCAGCAGGGCGAGCGTCCGTACGGCGGTGCGGAGTTCGCCCATGGCGACGGCGGCGCGCAGCCCGCGTCCCATGACGTCGCCGACGACGAGCGCGGTGCGGTGTCCGGGCAGCTCGATGACGTCGAACCAGTCGCCGCCGACTTCGGTGGCCGCGTTGCCGGGAAGGTAGCGGCAGGCGATGTCCAGGCCCGCCGCCTCGGGGGCGCCCGGTGGGAGCAGGCTGCGCTGGAGGAGCAGGGCGCGTTCGTGCTCGCGGCGGTAGAGGCGGGCGTTGTCGATGCAGACGGCGGCGCGGGCGGCCAGTTCCCCGGCCAGGTCCCGGTCGCGTTCGCCGAAGGGTTCGCTGCCCTTCGTACGGGAGAAGCGGACGAGACCGACCACGGTGTCGTGGGCGACCATCGGCACCGCGAGCGTGGACCGGACGAACCCGAGGCCGTCGCCGGGCGCCTCGTGGACGCGGCCGGTACGCAGGGCGGTGGCGCAGGCGGAGGCGTACGGGTAGCGGTGCACGGCACCGAGGGCGGGCTCTCCCGCGCCCGGCCCGCCTCCCCGCGCGCCGGCGGGGTGCTCCGTGGCCGGGTGCGCGCCCATCGGGTGCCCGCCGGACCGCGCGGCCGGCACCTGGGCGTCCGGCGGGCCGGGTACCCGGGGGTGGGCGTCGGAGACCGCGCTGGCCTGGGCGACCCGGCGCAGCTCCGGCGAGGCCGCGCCGGGCTCGGGCGCGGGACCGCCGGCGTGCGGGGCCTCGGCGCCGGTGAGCACGGCGGGGAAGAGATCGACGGTGGCGAGGTCGCAGAAGCCGGGTACGGCGACGTCGAGCAGTTCGCGGGCGGTGGTCTCCAGGTCGAGGGAGTTGCCGATGCGGGCGCTGGCCTCGTTCAGCAGCCGCAGATTGCGCCGGGCGCTGGCGGCCTCGCGGGCGGCGACGTGCCTGCTGGTGACGTCGGTGGCGAGTCCGGCGACCCCGGTGGGCCGTCCCGATCCGCTGTGCACCCGGTAGAGGTTCATCGACCAGTGGCGGCGGTCGGTGTCGCCGGGGACCGTGCCGATGAGCCGGAGGTCGGTGACGGACTCCCCGGTCGCCAGCACCCTTTTCAGGGTCTCCGTCAGCCGGTCGGCCTCGGGGCGGGTCAGATAGTCCTCGGCCCTGCGTCCCCGGTGGTCGGCGGCCATCCCGCCGAAGACCGTGGCGAATCGTTCGTTCGCGCGGACCACGGAGAGGTCCTTGCCGAACAGCACGAAACCGAAGGGGGATTGGCCGAAAATTGCCTGCGAGGCGGCGAGGTCCGTCTCGATGCCGCGCAAGGCCCGCACGTCCACCACGATGCAGAGGGCGGCCCGTTCCCCGGCGGCCGTCACGCTGGGCATGACGTAGACCTCGGCGAGCCCGCGTACGTCGTGCTCCCCGGGAATCCGGAACGGGACGAGGCCCGTCCACTCCTTGCCGTCCAGGATCTCGCGGACCTGCCGGTGCCCCCCGCGGCGCAGCTCGGCAGGCATGAAGGCCTCCACGGGATCGCGGCCGATCACCTCGTCCGGACCCATGCCGAAGAGATCGGCGGCCCTTCCGCTCCATTGCTCGACCAGGCCGTCCGGGCCCATCGAGAAGGAGGCAACCCTGATGTACTCGTATATCGAGCCAGGCGGGCTGCTCTGCCACACGATGTCGCCCGCTGTCCCAGGTATCTCGCTCACGCGACCGTCCCCTCCAGCTCACACACCGGACCGGTCCTGTGCGCAGTATTCAGCACTACGGCCACTCCCGACACGGCGTTCACGATCACAGCAAGGTCTCAGTCCTTCTCGTCGGCGGCCCCGACCTCAGGTGATCGCTGTGCGTCCCCCTCCACTCCTAACCAGACAGAGGCAGCTCGAACCACACCGTCTTCCCAGTCTTTCCCTTGCGAGTCCCCCAGCGATGTGCGGAACAGGCCACCAGCTGGAGCCCCCGGCCCCCCTCGTCGTCGGGGCCGGCGCTGCGCCGGGTGGGAAGATCCGGAAGCGGATCGGACACCTCCACCAGCAGTCCGTGGTCGTCGGGTGCGGGGTCCGGCGCGTCCGGGGGGGTGTCGCCGGGCCTCACCAGGCGTACCCCGATGGGCCCGGTGGCGTGGCGGAGCGAATTGGTCACCAGCTCGCTGACGAGCAGGACCGTGAGGTCGATGACCGGCGGGCCGAGCTCCCAGGCGCGCAGCGTCTCGCGGACCGCGTTCCGCGCACCCCGTACGGAGCCCGGCTCCGCGGGGAAGGACCACTCGGCGCTGCCGCCTTCGGTATCGATCACGCCGATCACTTCCCGGGGCCGACAGCGGATTCATCGTGCGAGGGGTCAGTGTGGACATACCCGACGCTCTCCACGAATTACCACAGATCGTTACCAAGTAGGTCGTACGGGTGCACCGGGTCGCCGTTTCGACGGCCGTCCGCGTAAAGACTCCGCGCGAGGACCCGGCAGGCTCTCAGACCAGCACGCCCGCCGCGTGGAGATCGTCGAAGAGCACCTGGTCGACCGGGGCGACGAGCGGCCGGTCCGCATAGGTGAACCAGGCCACCTCGTCGATCTCGTTGCTCGCGACCGGGGTGCCCTCACAGTCGCCGTAGTAGCAGCTCATCCGCACCACCACGCCGTCCGCGTGCCCGTGCGCCTGGGCCTCGTAGACGCCCGCGTGCACGACGGTCGCCGGATCGAGGGCCACCGCCAGCTCCTCCTCGACCTCCCGCAGCAGGGTCTGGAGGTCACTCTCCCCCGGCTCCCGTTTGCCGCCGGGGATGTAGAAGACGTCCTTCCCCTTCGACCGCGCGCAGAGAATCCTGCCGCTCTCCACTCGTACCCACGCCACCGTGTCGATCAGGGCCGGCATCGCTCCGCCTTCGTTCCCCGGCCTGGCGTTCAGGCCGGTCAGGGCGGACCTTACCTCCGCGCGGCGGCGCGTTCCGCGCCCGGGGGCGTGCGCCGGTGCGGATGTACGGGGGCCGCGCGCGGGGCGGGCACGGGACCGGCGGGACGTACGACGGCGGCCGGGCACCCCCTGGTCAGGGAAGTGCCCGGCCGCCGGGACGCGGTTCGGTCAGGGGCGGGCGGTCTCACCCACGCGTTCGACCCAGTAGAGCTGCTGGTGCTCCCTGGTGTCGAACCCGTCCGCGACCTTCTGCGCCTCTTCCTGCGTGGCGTATCGGCCGACGCGGTACGTACTGCCGTTGATGTCCTGCCGTATCACCAGCCACGGGAGGACAGCTGCGCTGTCACTCATCGTGCTCCTCCCGAGCATGCTGCCCCTCTCCCCACCGGTCTGCACATCTCATAGGACGATTCCCAGGAAATCGCTGTGCGCATATGCCGGAGCGTACGCCTGACCTTCACTCAGCGAATGCGGAATCGCACAAAGGGATACGGAACCGGCCATACACGGGGCGCATCCGTCCGGATGCGCCCCCGGAGGGGAGAACGGGACCCTACCGCGCCGCACGGGGAGGCGATCACACCGGGCGCGAGCCCTCCCGGGCGGCGGTGGCGGAACCGGCCACCGGCACCGTGGGCAGGGGCATCAGCACCGGTCCCGCGGCCGGAGCCTTGCGGCAGACATCGCCGCAGGTGGCGTCCAGCGAGCAGCAGAGCGAGCAGACGGGGCCCGCGTGGGCGGGGCAGTCGGCGATGTCCGGCAGCTCGTAGGCCGTCTCGCAGACGGCGCAGGTGTGGGTGGCGGTGATGTCCTCGACCGCCACGCCCGGGCCGTTCACCGGATTGGGCCGGGCCAGGTAGTACTTGCCCTTCGTGGCCCAGGCGATCAGCGGGCAGAGCGTCACCGCGAGCCCCGCGGCGATGAAGGTCGAGAAGGCCTCCGCGTACTGACCGAAGAGGCCGAAAAACGCCAGGATCGAGACGATCGAGGCGATCACCATGGAACCGAAGCCCGCCGGGTTCACCGCGTACAGGTACGCCCGCTTGAACTCGATGTACGGCGGGCTGAGCCCGATCCGCTTGTTGATGACCAGGTCGGCGGCGACGGCGGCGATCCAGGCGATGCCGACGTTGGAGTAGAAGCCCAGCAGCTTGTTGAGGGCCGCGAACATGTCCATCTCCATCAGCGTGAGCGCGATGGCGAGGTTGAGGAAGATGTACCAGACCCGCCCGGGGTGCCGGTGGGTGACGCGGGAGAAGAAGTTCGACCAGGAGAGCGAGCCGCTGTAGGCGTTCGTCACGTTGATCTTGACCTGGGAGACGATGACGAAGATCGCCGCGGCCGGCAGGGCGAACCCGCCGAGCCAGGGCCGCAGCGCCTCGATCTGCGGGGCGATCGGCTCCAGCGCGTGCGTCTTGCCGACCGCCTCCAGGGCGACGAAGGCGAGGAACGCCCCGCCGAGCTGCTTGGCGGCACCGATGATCACCCAGCCGGGCCCGGCGGCCAGCACCGCGAGGTTCCAGCGGCGCTTGTTGGCCTCGGTCTTCGCGGGCATGAAGCGCAGGTAGTCCGCCTGCTCGCCGATCTGCGCGATCAGCGAGAGCGCCACCCCGGTGCCGAGGCCGAACCCGAGCCAGGAGAAGCCCGAGCCGGCCCCCTCCGTACCGCCGAAGGAGCTGAACGAGCCCCAGGCGTCCGGGGCCTCGAAGGCGAGCACCAGGAACGGCAGGATCATGCCGATGATCCAGACGGGCTGGGTCCACGCCTGCACCTTGGCGAGCGCGCCCATCCCCCGGAACACGATCGGGATCACGATCAGCGTGGTGAGCAGATAGCCGAGCTGGACCGGGAGCCCGATCGCCTGGTGCATGGCCTGCGCCATGATCGAGCCTTCGAGCGCGAAGAAGATGAAGGTGAACGACGCGTAGATGAGCGAGGTCAGCGTCGATCCGAAGTAGCCGAAGCCCGCGCCCCGGGTCACCAGGTCCATGTCCAGGCCGTACGTCGCGCAGGCGCGGGCGATGGGGATGCCGGTGAGGAAGATGATCGCGGCGGCGGTCAGGATCGACGCGAAACCGCTGCTGAAGCCGTAGGTGAAGACGATCGACGCGCCGATGGCGAAGTCCGCGAGATAGGCGATGCCGCCGAGCGCGGTGCCCGCGACCGTGCCGGGCGACCAGCGACGGAAGGAGTGCGGGGCGTAGCGCAGCGAGTAGTCCTCGCGGCTCTCGTCGGCGGCGAGGACCGCGTAGCTGCGGGCCGGCCCGCCGGAGCCGGACGTGTCCTCGGAACCCTGCGGCTCGGGACGCCGGAGCTCGGGCTGCTGCGGCTCGGTGCGCGGCGGGGACTGCGGGGTCTCGGCCGTGGTGGGTGGTGCGATGTCCGTCATGGGGCTTCCCGTCCGTCGGTCCGTTGGTGCGGCGACGGACGGGAAGGTAGGAGCCGGACATGACGGGCCGCGGTCGCCGGGCGTTGCCCGGGAGTTACGGCAGGTGACGGGGGGTTAAGTCTGTGTCACCTCGGGCGGACGCGCCGCACCGCACAGCGGTCGGCCGCCCGTGTCGGGTGGCGCGGCGGGCGGGGCGAGCCGTTCGGCGGGACAGCTCCTACTTGACCGGCAGGTGGTAGGCGACGCGGTAGCGGTCGGCGGGGACGACGACGTCGGCGGTCTCGACCGCCCGCCCGCCCGCGTAGTAGGTCCGCTCGATGACCAGGACCACGTGGCCCGGTACCCCGCCGAGGTCGCCGAGTTCGTCCGCCAGCCCCGGCCGGGCGCCGACCTCCTCCGTCACGTTGTCCACCACGATGTCGATCGCCGCCATCCGGTCGACCACCCCGCAGCCCCCCAGTGGCCCCTCCTCGGGGAGCATCACCGGGGTCCGCCCGGTGACCGAGAGCGGCTCCCAGGAGGTCGAGAGCATCATGGGCTCGCCCGCGTCCCGGAAGACGTACCGGGTGCGCATCACCCGCTCCCCCGGCTGGATGCCGAGGCGCGCGGCGATCTCCGGGCCGGCCTCCTCCTGCTCGCTCCGGGACTCCCAGGTGCCTCGGACGCCGTCCGCGCTCTGCTCCTGGCGGAACGGGCTGGCTCCGATCCCCTGGCGGTAGCCCGACCGGGCGATCCTGCGGGGTACCGGACGGGCCCGGACGTACGTGCCGGAGCCGGAGCGCCCCTCCACCAGCCCCTCGGCCATCAGGACCTTCCGCGCCTCCAGCGCGACGGTGTCCGAGACGCCGTACTCCTCGCGGATGCGCGCCTGGGACGGCAGACGGGTATGGGGCGGCAGCGCACCCTTGACGATCTTCTCCCGCAGATCGCTCGCCACGCGCAGATAGGCGGGCTGCTCACCGAAAGTCACTGGCCACTCCCAACACGTTGACAGACCGCAACAGAGTGGCAACCGTGAGTGTCCCAGGACAAGCGATGGCCAGAGTTTCACTCGAAGTGGTGATTCGGGGGTGCCGCATGCATGGTCCGAAAGGCATCACCACAGCTCTTCCGGCCGTTCTCTGCCCACTTCACGCCCTCCGCAAGCCCCCGGAACCCGAGGACGTGACACGTGCCTTCCCGGGCACCGGTCCGGGGGCGGACGCCCGGCCCCGCGAGGCGGCCGTGTGCGGGGAGTACGCGGGCCACCTGTCCTCCCCGATCGGCGGCCGCGCCGCCCCGCCGGCTGGCAGGCTGGCCCCATGCCCATACCCGTGACCGCTCCTCCGTCCCTGCCGTCGTACCGCTGCCCCCGGGACGGGACCCTGGCCGAGGCCGCCTCCGCGCACTGGTGCTGCCCTCGGTGCCGCGGCCCGTGGAACCTCGACTTCGCCCCCTCGGGGCCGATCGACCGGGACGCCCTCGCCCGGCGCGTCGCCTCCCTGTGGCGCTACCGGGAGGCGCTGCCGCTCGCCGGCCCCGCCGTCTCGCTCGGCGAGGGCCGTACCCCGCTGGTCGAGCTCACCGCCACCGTCTCGGCGAAGCTGGACCACCTCATGCCGACGCTCTCCTTCAAGGACCGCGGCGCGGTGATGCTGGCCGAACTCGCACGGCGCCTCGGCCCGGACCGGGTCGTCGCGGACAGCAGCGGCAACGCGGGCACCTCGGTCGCCGCCTACTGCGCCCGTGCCGGTCTGCCCTGCACGGTGTACGTCCCCGAGGGCACCTCGGCCAAGAAGACCGAGCAGATCCGGGCCCACGGCGCGCGGCTGGAGACCGTCCCCGGCGACCGTACGGCCACCGCGCTCGCGGCGCGCGCCGCCGCGGACGAGCCGGGCACCTTCTACGCCTCGCACGTCTTCAACCCGTACTTCCTGCACGGCACCAAGACGTACGTGTACGAGCTCTGGGAGGACCTCGGCGGCCGGCTCCCCGACGCCCTGGCCGTCCCGGTCGGCAACGGCACCCTGCTGCTCGGCGCCGCCCTCGCCACCGCCGAACTCCTCGCGCTGGGGCTCGTCGACCGGCGTCCGGCGCTGATCGCCGTCCAGGCCGAGGCGGTCTCCCCGCTGGCCGCCGCCTTCCACGCCGGTGCGGCCCAGCTGCGGGAGCCGGCGTCCCCGGCGCCGACCCTCGCGGAGGGCATCGCCATCGCGGACCCGCCCCGCGCCGCGCAGATCCTGGCGGCGGTACGCGAGTCCGGCGGCACCTTCCTCACCGTGACGGAGGACGGACTCCGCGAAGCCCAGCGGGACCTGGCCCGTCGCGGCCTCTACGCGGAGACGACAGCCGTGGCCTGCTGGGCGGCGGTCGGCGGGTGGACGGAGGGCAGCATCGTGGTGCCGGTGTGCGGGGCGGGACTCAAGACGGGGATGGCCGCGTGAGGGCGCGTCAGCCGCCCACCCCGTAGGTGTCGTGCTCGACGAAGAACTCCGCCCGCTCCACCTCCGGCCAGTGGACGGCCTCGGCCACCTTCTCGAAGTACTCCTCGCGCGGGGCCCCGGGGCGAAGAGCAGGAGCATCGGGGCGTCCGCGTCTGCGTCGTTGCGGAAACCATGCAGCCCGCCCGGGGTGCCATGTCCACCCGGTACAGCCCGAACGCACCTTTCGTGGCGGTGCCCTTGGCCAGATGGTGGGTGCGGCTGCCGTTCGGGGCGGCCAGTTCGGCGGCGGCGCCCGCCGGCCGGTAGGTGGCGCTGACGACGCCCTGGCCGTCCTTGTGGACCGGTTCCGGGTAGGACATGATCCCCCTCCCTCTCGCGCGCCGGACCAGGGCTTCCACGGCCCGGCTGCTCCGTTCGGAGGACGGCCCGTCGGCCGCTCGCTTGCCGTGCGCGGTGTCAGGCGCGCCGTGACGGGCGCCCGCCGGTCGCGTCCCTATTTTCGTACGGGTGAGACACGCGCGCACCTCCCTCGTCGGTTGCCTGGCCACCGTTTCGGCCCTGGTCGTAGCTCCGGGCCCCGTGGCCGCCCACGGAACGGAAGCGGCCCCCTCCTCCTGCGCGGCCCCCGGCACCCGGACCGCCGCCCCACCGGGCGTCGCTGACGCCGCGTGGGAGATGACCTCCACCCGTTTCGGTGAGGCCGGGGGGTACGACCCGTACGTCGGCAACGGTTACCTCGGCCACCGCGTCCCGGCGACCGGGGCGGGTTACGCGGTCCACCCGGAGAAGACCGGCTGGCCGCTGTACACCCCGCGCTACGACGGGGCCTTCGTCACCGGGCTGTACGGGGCCGAGCCAGGCACCACCGAGGGGCGCGAGGTGCTCGCCGCGCTGCCGAGCTGGACCCCGCTCGACCTCCGCGTCGGAACGGAGACCTTCGGCGCCGACACCCCGCCCGGCCGGATCTCGGACTACCGCCAGACCCTCTTCCTCGCCTGCGGACTGGTCCGCACCTCACTGCGGTGGACCACGGCGGACGGCAGGGCCACCGACCTCGTGTACGAGGTCCTGACGGACCGCAGGCACGTCCACGCCGGTGCCGTACGGCTGACGCTGACGCCCCGGTGGAGCGGCACGGCCACGGTCACCGGCCGGCTCGACGCGCGGGGCGCGCGCCGGATGACGGTGGCGGACGACGGGACCTTCCGCACGCACGGCACCGGGGTCGAGGGGGCCGTCGTCCAGACCCTGCGGCCGGCCCGGAGCCCGGGGCTCACCCGGGAGCTGCGGGTGCGGGCGGGGCGGTCGTACACCGTCGAGAAGTACGTCGGCGTCGACACCGCCCTCACCTCGTCCACCCCGCTCGCCTCGGCCCGCGCGGCCTCCCGGCGGGCCGCCCGGCGCGGCTGGGCCCGGATGCTCGCCGACAGCGCGGCGCTCTGGCGGCGCGACTGGTCGTCCGACGTGCTGGTGCCGGGCAGCCCGGACCTCCAGCGATGGCTGCGGGCGGCCCAGTACGGGCTGCTCGCCGCCACCCGTACCGGCGCCTCGGACAGCGTCGCCCCCGCCGGTGCGACCAGCGACAACTACGCGGGCATGATCTTCTGGGACGCCGAGACGTGGATGTACCCGGGGCTGCTCGCCACCCGCCCCGAGCTCGCCCGCACCGTGGTCGAGTACCGCTACCGCACCCGGGACGCGGCCCGGGCGAACGCCGCGAAGCTGGGGTACGACGGGCTGTTCTACCCGTGGACCAGCGCGAGCCGGGGCCGCCTGGACTCCGAGTGCCAGAGCTGGGACCCGCCGCACTGCCTCACCCAGAACCACCTCCAGGGCGACGTGGCGCTCGCGGTGTGGCAGTACTGGCTGGCCACCGGCGACCGCGCCTGGCTGGCGGAGCGCGGCTGGCCGCTGCTGAGCGGGATCGCCGACTTCTGGGCCTCCCGGGCGACCGCGAACCCGGACGGCAGCTGGTCGATCGTGAACGTCGCCGGTCCCGACGAATACAGCAACGGCGTCACCGACGGGGTCTACACCAACGCGGTCGCCGCGACCGCCCTGCGCGACGCCGTTCGCGCCGCGACCCTCCTCGGCCGGCCCGCGCCCGCCGCCTGGCAGCGGGTCGCGGACGGGCTGCGCATCCCGTACGACCCGGAGCGCAAGATCTTCCTCCAGTACGCGGGGTACACCGGCTCCACGATCAAGCAGGCGGACACGGTGCTGCTGACGTACCCGCTGGAGTGGCCCATGGAGCCGGGCGCCGCCGCCGCGACCCTCGACTTCTACGCCGCGCGCACCGATCCGGACGGCCCGGCCATGACGGACTCGGTGCACGCGATCGACGCCGCCGCCATCGGGGAGCCGGGGTGCGTCACGTACACCTACCTCCAGCGTTCCGTACGTCCCTTCATGCGCGGCCCGTTCGGCCTGTTCTCCGAGGCGCGCGGGGCCAAGTCCGGCGCCTCGGACCCGCTGTCCGGGTTCCCCGCCGAGGACTTCCTCACCGGCAAGGGCGGCTTCCTCCAGGTCTTCACCCACGGCCTGACCGGACTGCGGCTGCGCGAGGACGGCATCCGGCTCGACCCCGTCCTGCCGCCCCAACTGCGCGCGGGCGTGAGCCTGAAGGGACTGCGGTACCGGGGCCGTACCTACGACATCGCGCTCGGGCCCGCCACCACCACGGTCCGGCTGACGTCGGGCGCGCCCTTCACCGTGCACACCCCGGCGGGGCCGAAGCGCCTGTCCGGCACCCTGGTGCTGCCCACCCGCCGCCCTGACCTCGCCCCCACCGACGACGCCGCCCGCTGCCGCCCGGCCACCGCCGACTCCGCCTCCCCCGGGCTCTACGCCGAGGCCGCTGTGGACGGCTCCTCCGCCACCGCCTGGTCCCCGGACGGGGCCACCGGCACCCTGACGGTCCGGCTGGACCGCTCGCTGCGGATCACCTCGGTGGACCCGGTGTGGAGCGACGTACCGCCCGCCGCCCACACCGTGGAGACCTCGGCGGACGGCCGCACCTGGCGCCCGTACACCCCGGGTGCCACGGCGCGCGAGGTCCGGGTGACGGTGGTCTCGGCGGACCCGGCTGAGCCGGCGGGGATCACGGAGCTGAAGGTGCGGTAGCGCGGCGGAAGGGCTCCGCCCGGGGCCACCCGGCCCACCGGAACTCCCGCGCTCTCCGGGTCGAAGCCTGCGGCCGGTGCTGGGAGGATGGCGGACATGGACATCCGGCGCAGGAACAACGTCTCCGTCACCGGCAACCCGCGGGGGCGCGTGGTGGTGCTGGCGCACGGTTTCGGGTGCGACCAGAACATGTGGCGCCTGACCGTGCCCGTTCTGGCCGAAAACTACCGGGTGGTGCTCTTCGACTACGTCGGGTCGGGCGGATCCGACCTCTCGGCGTGGAGCGAGGAGCGCTACTCGTCCTTGAAGGGGTACGCCCGGGACGTGGTGGAGGTCTGCGAGGAGCTGGATCTGGAGCGGGCGGTGTTCGTGGGGCACTCGGTCAGCGCCATGGTCGGGGTCCTGGCGGCGCGGGAGGCACCCGACCGGATCGGCGCGCTGGTGATGGTCGCCCCCTCGCCCCGCTACGTCGACGAGGACGGCTACCGGGGCGGTTTCAGCGCCGAGGACATCGACGAGCTGCTGGCCTCGTTGGAGCTGAACTATCTGGGCTGGTCCGCCACGATGGCACCGCTGATCATGGGCAATCCGGACCGGCCCGCTCTGGGCGAGGAGCTGACCGACAGCTTCTGCGCGACCGACCCGGACATGGCGCGCGTCTTCGCCCGCACCACCTTCCTGTCCGACAGCCGCGCGGACCTGGCCGGCGTGACGGTGCCGACGCTGGTCCTGGAATGCGCCCAGGACATGATCGCGCCGCCGGAGGTCGGGGCTTACGTGCATCACGCGATCGGCGGCTCGACCCTGGTCACCCTCGACGCGACCGGCCACTGCCCCCAGCTGTCGGCGCCCGACGCCACCAACGCGGCGATCACCGAGTTCCTGGCCGGCCTGGGATGACGGACCGGGCGGGCCCGGAACCGGATCCGTCCCGCGAGGACGCGTTCGCGGCGCTCCTGGAGCCCAGCGCCGAGGAGCTGTACGAGAGCGCTCCGTGCGGATATCTGTCCACGCGCATGGACGGCACGGTGGCGAAGATCAACACCACCCTGCTGGACTGGCTCGGCCTCGCGCGGGAGGCGGTGGTCGGCCGGATGCGCTTCGTCGACCTGCTGACCGTCGGTGGCAGGCTCTACCACGAGACGCACTTCGCCCCGCTGCTGCGCATGCGCGGCCGGATAAGCGGCATCGCCCTCGACATCAGGCAGTCCGACGGAGGGCGGATGCCGGTGCTCGTCTCGGCCGTGGTCAACCACGACGCCGCCGGCGACCCGCTGCTGATCCGCGTCACCGTCTTCGACGCCCGTGACCGCCGCGGCTACGAGGAGGAACTCCTGCGGGCGCGCCGCGCGGCCGAGGAAGCCACCCGGCGCGCCCAGGACGACCGCACCAGACTGCAGGACGCCCTCGCGGTACTGCAGCAGGCGCTGCTGCCCGACACCCTGCCGCCGGTCCCCGGCATGGAGGCCGCCGCGCACTACCACACCGCCTCCCCCGACCGGCTCGGCGGCGACTTCTACGACGTCTTCCCGGTCGACGCCACCCGTTTCGCCTTCTTCCTCGGCGACGTGTGCGGCAAGGGTCCCCAAGCCGCCGCCGTCACCGCGCTGACCCGCCACACCCTGCGTGCCGCGGCCCTGCACGACCCCGATCCCGTATCGGCCCTCTCCACGCTCAACACGGTGCTGTACGAGCGCTACTCGAGCGGCCCGGACCCCCGCTACTGCACCGCCGTCTTCGGTGTACTCGCACCCGGCCCCGCCGCCGGAGAGGTCGACGTCCATCTCGCGTCGGGCGGTCACCCGCCGGCGCTGGTCCTGCGCGCCGGAGGCGGCGCCGAGTACCTGCCCACGCCGGGCGGCCTTCTGGTGGGCGTCCTGCCCGACCCGGCTTTCGTCACCGCCGACACCCGGCTCACCCCCGGCGACACCCTCCTGCTCTACACGGACGGCCTCACCGAGGCACGCACGAGCCGCGACGGCACCTCCCTCTACGGGGACGAGGCACTGCGCGACTTCGCCCGAGGCCGGGCCGGCGAATCCGCCCACGCCGTCATCGCCGCCCTGACCGGCCTGCTGGACAGTTTCGGTGAGGGCGTGAACGACGACACGGCGCTGCTCGCGCTGGGCGTTCCGGTCGCCGGAGCGGGCGGCCAGGGCGCGGACGGGCCGACGTCCTCCGCCTGAGCCCCGGGTAAGCCCCTCGTCACGGACCGGGCGCTCGGCGCGCTTCCCCTCCGACCGGGCCGGGCCGGGCCGGGCCGGGCCGGGGCCACTGTCGGTGGCTGCTGCTTCCATGACGTCATGAGCACCCTGCGCGAAACCGCCGCCCGTCTCCCCGGCCCCGACGAACTCCGCTCCCACCTGCGCGCTTTGGCCGTTCTGGACGCCACGATCGGCGACGCCCCGCAGTACTGCTGCTACGGCTTCCACACCGACTGGGGCCCCGGCGAAGAGGCCGCTCTGATGGACAACGGCTCGGGGGACGACTTCTCGGTGGTCTTCTCCCCGTCCGGCGTGCTCATACGCGGCTTCGACCACGAGTCGAGAATGAGCCCCTACGCGACGGACGACGAAGAGGTCTGGCCGGGTGTCATCGACGAGGTGCCCGCCGCACTGAGCCCGCTCCTGGACGAACCCGCCTTCTGCGAGGAGGGCTCCGCCGTCCCCCGCGTCACCACCTGCCTGTGGCGGACGGCCGGCGACACGGAGTGGCGAACCGGCTCGGCCATCGACTTCCCGCCCGGCGCCGACGACCCGGACGGCTCCGCCTACCTCTTCCGCCTCCTCACCGACCGCTCCCCCGAGGCCGTCCAGGCCCACTTCGAGGACTACTACGAACGCCCCGTCCCCCTCGAAGCGGTCCGCCACGTCCTCGCCGGACAACCCCTCACCCTTGAGGTCGCAGCGGCCCTCAACCCGGCCGCCCTCTCGGACCAGGCCCTGCTCCGCAGAATCGCCGCACATCCGGAGGCCGCTTCCTACCTGGCCTGCGACGGCGAGTTCGACCTCGCCCGCACCGACCCGATCGAGCCGATCGCCCTGCCCAACGGCCTCCCGGTGGAGCCTGTCGCCGGCTGCCACGCGGGCGGCACCCACTACCTCTGCGGCCCGGCCGTCCCCGGCGGACCCCGCCCCGTCCTCTACACCGACTCCGAGGGCCGGGCCTCCCTGATCGCCGAGTCGCTCGCCGAGGCCCTGACGCTTGCCGTCGCCCTACCGTCCTGGCACGATGCACTGGCCGGCTTCCGACCCCCGGCCCTCAGCTCCGACTACCTCGACGACCACCCGGACCACCCTGTCGTCCGCGACCGCCTCCTCGCCGCCCTTCGGCTCCCCCCGGCCACCGAGCGGGAAGCCCTGGACCGTCTCCTCGCCGCCGCCGCCCGCACCGTCCCCGACGGCTTCCTCCCGCACTGCCCGGACGGAGAGGACTCCTCCTACGAGCCGATGCTCGACCCGCTTTCCGACTGAGGGGGACACGAGCGCGCAGGTGACGGAGCGCCGGACACTCACCGATCAGTAGCGATACCGGGCAGCGAGGAAGACGATCTCCTTGGCCTCATGGTTCTCGTTGACCTTTTTGATCAACGGAAACAGTTCCTTGCGGGCTGACTCGCCGTCATGAACATGACTCCACCCCTCTCATCAAGTGGTACTCGATGACGCACCACGCTCAGTACCACCCGAAAGGGAAGACGGCTGACGGTCGCCCCGTCGATCCAGCACCCATCCAGCACGGTGACGACGAAGGGGTCGGACTCGACCGAGCCCGACCCCTTCTGACGTGCACGTTTGACCCCATGCCTAACGTGCGGACGCGCACGGCTACACGTTGAAGCGGAACTCCACCACGTCCCCGTCCTGCATGACGTACTCCTTGCCCTCCATGCGGGCCTTGCCCTTCGCGCGGGCTTCGGCGACCGAGCCGGTCTCGACCAGGTCGGCGAAGGAGATGATCTCCGCCTTGATGAAGCCCTTCTGGAAGTCGGTGTGGATCACACCGGCCGCCTCGGGGGCGGTGGCGCCCTTCTTGATCGTCCAGGCGCGGGTCTCCTTGGGGCCTGCCGTGAGGTAGGTCTGGAGGCCGAGGGTGTCGAAGCCGACGCGGCCGAGGGTGGCGAGACCCGGCTCTTCCTGGCCCATGGACTGGAGGAGCTCCAGGGCCTCGTCGTCGTCCAGCTCGATGAGCTCGGACTCGATCTTGGCGTTGAGGAAGATGGCCTCGGCCGGGGCGACCAGGGCGCGCTGCGCGTCCTTGAACTCCTCGTCGACCAGCTCGTCCTCGTCGACGTTGAAGACGTAGAGGAACGGCTTGGTGGTGAGGAGGTGCAGCTCGTGGAGGAGCCGGCCCTTCTCGGTGGCGGCGGTGATGCCGGCGGCGAAGAGCGTCTGGCCGGACTCCAGGATCTTCTGGGCCTCCTCGACCGCGGCCAGGACGGCGACCTTCTCCTTCTGGAGGCGGGACTCCTTGGTGAGGCGCGGGACGGCCTTCTCGACGGACTGGAGGTCGGCGAGGATCAGCTCGGTGTTGATCGTCTCGATGTCGTCCTTGGGCGAGACCTTGCCGTCGACGTGGACGACGTTCTCGTCCTTGAAGGCGCGGATGACCTGGCAGATCGCGTCGGACTCACGGATGTTCGCGAGGAACTTGTTGCCCAGGCCCTCGCCCTCGCTGGCGCCGCGCACGATCCCGGCGATGTCGACGAAGTCGACCGTGGCGGGGAGGATCTTCTGCGAGTTGAAGATCCCCGCGAGCGTGTTCAGCCGGGGGTCGGGCACGCCGACCACGCCGACGTTCGGCTCGATGGTGGCGAACGGGTAGTTGGCCGCCAGTACGTCGTTCTTGGTCAGGGCGTTGAACAGGGTCGACTTGCCGACATTCGGCAGACCGACGATTCCGATCGTGAGCGACACGTTGGCGACTTCCTGGAGTGAGGACGGGGCACGGGGGCGGAGCGTGCCGGGCTGGGCCCGGCAGGGGACCGATTCTCCAGTTTACGGGCGGGGCCGACCGTGCCGTCACGGGTCCGGTGGGAGCGGCGGCGCCCCTCCCACCGGAGCCGAACGCCGAACAGGGTCCTCATTCGGCCGTGTGACGTCGAACGCAGCCCCAAGCTCGGCCAAAGCGCGTGTTCAATGCCTGATCCACCCGGTTCCGCGACCTACGTTGTCCAGGTGGAGCAGCACAGGACTCGTCCCCCGCAGCGCAGGCAGCCCCAGGAGCCCTCGGCGGCCCCGGTTCCTCAGGGCGGCGGCGCGCCCCTCGTCGAGAGTTCGGCCGTGTACCGGGTGGTCGGTGCGCCCGGAGCGCGGCGGAGCGTGCCTCCCGTGGTGCTCGCGCTGCGCAGACTCCCCGCTCCCCGGCTGACGGGCATCGGTGCGGGGCTCTTCGCCACCGCCGTGATGTTCGTACTGGCCTGCCTGGTCTGGCTGCTGTTCGACTCGTCCGTGCTCGTCTACGGGGTGCTGTTCGTGCCCGTCAGCGCGCTGACGGCGCTCTGGGTGCGGCCCGCCGACCTGGTGACCGCGCCGATCAGCGTGCCGATCGCCTTCGCCGTCGGTGTGCTGCCCGTGGCGGGGGGCGACGGCGGGTTCGGCGGCCGGCTGATGGCGGTCGTCACCGCGCTCGCGGTGCACGCGGGCTGGCTGTACGGGGGCACGCTGGTCGCCGGAGTGATCGCGACCGTGCGCAAGGTCCGGCAGATGCGGCAGCGGCAGCTCCTGCTCGCCGCGAAGGCGCTCCGGCCCGCCGTGTCTCCGGTGGCCGGGGACCGTAACGCGAGCGCCGACGGGCGCCCGGAGGACCGGCCCGGCCAGGGCGAGCGCCCCCGCCCGGCGAAGGCCCGCCCCGCCTCCGGGGTGCGCGGCGGGCCCCTGGGACGGAGCACGGCCCGCCGCACTCCGCAGGCGTAGGGACCCGAGGCCCCGGGCGCGGAGACTGCGGGCCCGCCCCTGACGAAAACGGCGGGCGACCGGCGGGCCCGCCCGCCCGTAACGAACGGCGGGCGACCGGCGGGTGGGCTGCCGCCCGCGACGGACGGCGGGCCGTGCGCGGCCCCTGGCGAGAAGAGGTTCGTGCTACTTCCCCGCCGCGCGGGCCGCCATGGCCGCGCCGACGATGCCGGCGTTGTTCTGCAGCTGGGCCGGGACCATCTCCGCCCGTACGTGCTTGACGAGCGGCAGGAACTTCTCCGCCTTGCGGCTCACCCCGCCGCCGATGATGAAGAGCTCGGGCGAGAACAGCATCTCCACGTGGGCGAGGTACTTCTGCACCCGGTGCGCCCAGTGCTCCCAGCTCAGGTCGTGGTCCTCCTTGGCCTTGGTCGACGCGTGCTTCTCCGCGTCGTGGCCGTTCAGCTCCAGGTGGCCCAGCTCGGTGTTGGGCACGAGCTGCCCGTCGGTGAAGACGGCGGAGCCGATGCCGGTGCCGAAGGTGAGCACGATGACCGTTCCCTTGCGGCCCTTGCCCGCGCCGAAGGTCATCTCGGCGACGCCCGCCGCGTCCGCGTCGTTGAGGATCGTCACGGGACAGCCGAGCCGCTCGGAGAGGAGCGCGCGGGCGTCCAGATCGACCCAGCCCTTGTCGACGTTGGCGGCGGTGCGGGTGACGCCGTCGGTGACCACGCCGGGGAAGGTGATGCCGACCGGTCCGGACCAGTCGAAGTGGCCGACGACCTCGGCCACGCAGTCGGCGACACCCTCGGGTACCGCCGGGTGCGGTGTCAGCACCTTGTGGCGCTCCTGCGCCAAGTCCCCACGATCCAGGTCCACGGGAGCGCCCTTGATCCCTGAACCGCCGATGTCCACGCCGAAGATCTCCATGGGCACCACGGTAAGGGCACCGGGCGCCCCGCACGCCCCGAGCGGCCGGTACGTACGTAAAGGTCCTGTGGGATGCGCGTAGAACGGCTCCAGCGGGCCGCACGCGGAGCACGGCCGTCCGGTACGCCTGGGCGCCGTGGACGGCCGCGCGTGCGCCGTGGACGGCCGCGCGTGCGCGGAGTTACTGCTGGGCGGCCAGGGCGGCGGCCTCGGCGCGCAGGTCACGGCGGAGTTCCTTGGGCAGCGAGAAGGTGATCGACTCCTCGGCCGTCTTGACCGTCTCGACGTCCGCGTAACCGCGCTCGGCGAGCCACTCCAGCACGCCGTCGACGAGGACGTCGGGGACGGAGGCGCCGGAGGTGAGGCCGACCGTGGTGACGCCTTCCAGCCATGCCTCTTCGATCTCGGAGGCGAAGTCGACCAGGTGGGCGGCGGGGGCTCCGGCGTCCAGGGCGACCTCGACCATGCGGATCGAGTTGGAGGAGTTCTTGGAACCGACGACGATCACCAGATCGGCGTCCTCGGCCAGCTTCTTCACGGCGACCTGGCGGTTCTGCGTGGCGTAGCAGATGTCGTCGCTGGGCGGCGAGAGCAGGTTCGGGAACTTGTTCTTCAGGGCGTCGACCGTCTCCATGGTCTCGTCCACCGAGAGCGTGGTCTGGGAGAGCCAGACGACCTTCGACTCGTCGCGGACCTGGACGTTGGCGACGTCCTCGGGGCCGTCGACCAGGGTGATGTGGTCGGGAGCCTCGCCGCTGGTGCCGATGACCTCTTCGTGGCCTTCGTGGCCGATCAGGAGGATGTCGTAGTCCTCCTTGGCGAAGCGGACGGCTTCCTTGTGGACCTTGGTGACGAGCGGGCAGGTGGCGTCGATCGTGGCGAGCCGGCGCTCGGCGGCCTCGGCGTGGACGGTCGGCGCGACACCGTGCGCGGAGAACATCACGATGGAGCCCTCGGGGACCTCCGCGGTGGTCTCCACGAAGATCGCCCCCTTCTTCTCCAGGGTCTGCACGACGTACTTGTTGTGCACGATCTCGTGGCGCACGTAGACCGGGGCCCCGTACTGCTCCAGGGCCTTCTCGACGGCGATCACGGCACGGTCCACGCCCGCGCAGTAGCCACGGGGAGCGGCGAGCAGGACACGGCGGGCAGGGGTGGCAGTCATGCGTCCCATCGTAAGGCCGTACCGAACAGGCGCGGGCTCGGTCCGGTCGGGAGACTGAGCCTTGATCCACGAGGTACGGGTACGGGGCACGGGCGCGCGTCTTCGCGAGGACGCGGCGGACGGCCCGCCGGGGGGAACCAATCGACTGCGGGCTGCCGGACACCATGGAGGGCCGATGCCGGGACCGGGAAGCAGCACACGGGGCGGGCTGCGCCGCACGCTCGGATTCAGGGACCTGGTGGTCTACGGGCTGCTGTTCATCGCCCCGATGGCCCCGGTGGGTGTGTTCGGCACGCTGGACGCGAAGTCCGGCGGCGCGGTCGCGCTCGTGTACGTCGTGGCGACGGTCGTGATGGCCTTCACGGCGTTCAGTTACGCCCAGATGGTGCGGGTCGCCCCGAAGGCCGGGTCGGTGTTCACGTACGCCCGCAAGGGGCTCGGCGAGGTGCCCGGGTTCATCGCCGGGTGGATGGCGATGCTCGACTATCTGCTGATCCCGGCGGTCGCCTACCTCTTCTCCGGAATCGCGATGAACGCGCTGGTCCCGGACGTGTCGCGGTGGGTGTGGACGGCCATCGCGGTGGTGCTGACCACGGCACTCAACCTGTGGGGGGTGCGGGCCGCCGCGCGGGTCGGCTTCGCGGTACTCGCGTTGGAGATCACGGTGCTGCTGGTGTTCGTGGTGTCGGCGGTGGTGGTGCTGGCGCGGGACGGCGCGCAGCGCGGCTGGCTGTCGCCGCTGACCGGCGATTCGGGGTTCTCGACCACGGCGGTGATCGGGGCGGTGTCGGTGGCCGTCCTCTCCTACCTGGGCTTCGACGCCATCGCCTCGTTCGCGGAGGAGGTGACGGGCGGGTCCGCGAAGGTCGCGCGGGCGGTGCTGTTGTGTCTGGTGATGGCGGGGGCCCTGTTCGTGGCGCAGTCGTATCTGGCGGCGCTGCTGGAGCCGGTCTCCTCGGCGGAGCTGGCGGCGGATCCGGCGGCGCAGGGGTCGGCGTTCTACGACGCGGTGGACGCCTCGGTCGGGAACTGGCTGCACGACCTGGTCGCGGCGAGCAAGGCGGTCGGGGCGGCGTTCGCGGCGCTGGCGGGGCAGGCGGCGGCCGGGCGGCTGGTCTTCGCGATGGCGCGGGAGCGGCGGCTGCCGTCGTTCCTGGCGCGGATCGACGTGAAGTCGGGGGTGCCGAGGGTGGCCGTGCTGTGCGCGGCGGTCGTCACGCTGGTGGCGGCGGTGTGGGCGGCCCGGCGGGACGACGGGCTCGACCATCTGGTGTCCGTGGTGAACATCGGCGCGCTGACCGCGTTCGTGCTGCTGCACGCGTCGGTGGTGGGCTGGTTCGTGGTCCGCCGGATGGAGGGCGTGCCGAGCTGGTGGCGCCATCTGGTGGTGCCGGTGCTGGGCGCGGCCGCGCTGGTCGCGGTGATCGTGGAGGCGACGACGAGCGCGCAGGTGGTGGGTGCCTGCTGGCTCGCCGTAGGTCTCGTGGTGGTCGCGGTGCAGGGCGGACGGCGTACCGGCGGGGGCGAGGAATCCATGGGCCGCGGCGGGGGCACCCGGCCCGGTGCGTGAACGGGCCCGCTGTCCGCGGTGGCGGTTACGCTCGCCCGTATGGCTCTCAACACGTCCGCGGAAGCCCCGCTGCCCGTCGGTGAGGTGTCGCGGCTCATCGGCGGCTGGATCGACCGGCTCGGCGCGGTCTGGGTCGAGGGGCAGATCACGCAGCTCTCGCGGCGGCCGGGGGCGGGCGTCGTCTTCCTGACGCTGCGCGACCCGGCCCACGACATCTCGGTGGGCGTGACCTGCTTCCGGCAGGTCTTCGACCGGATCGCGGACGTGGTGACGGAGGGCGCGCGGGTCGTGGTCCTGGCGAAGCCGGAGTGGTACGCGCCGCGCGGCCAGCTCTCGCTCCGGGCGACGGAGATCCGGCCGGTCGGCATCGGTGAGCTGCTGGTGCGGCTGGAGCAGCTGAAGAAGTCGCTCGCCTCGGAGGGGCTGTTCGCGCTGGACCGGAAGAGGCCGCTGCCGTTCCTGCCGCAGTTGATCGGGCTGGTCTGCGGGCGGGCCTCGGCCGCCGAGCGCGACGTCCTGGAGAACGCGCGCCGCCGTTGGCCCGCCGTGCGGTTCGAGGTGCGCAACACCGCCGTGCAGGGCGTCCACGCGGTCAACCAGGTGGTCCAGGCGGTCCAGGAGCTGGACGGCATGCCCGAGGTGGACGTGATCGTCGTCGCGCGGGGCGGGGGCAGCGTGGAGGACCTGCTGCCGTTCTCCGACGAGGCGCTGGTCCGGGCCGTCGCCGCCTGCCGTACGCCGGTGGTGTCCGCCATCGGGCACGAGCCGGACTCCCCGCTGCTGGACCTGGTCGCGGACCTGCGCGCGTCCACGCCGACGGACGCGGCGAAGAAGGTCGTACCGGACGTGGGCGAGGAGCTGGACCGGGTCCAGCAGCTGCGGGACCGGGCGCTGCGGACCGTACGCGGGCTGCTGGAGCGCGAGGAGCGGGGCCTCGCGCAGGCACTCGGCCGGCCGTCGATGGAACGCCCGCAGCGGCTGGTGGACGAGCGGGCCGCCGAGGTGGAGGCGCTCACGGGGCGTAGCCGCCGGGTGCTGGGGCATCTGCTGGACCGGGCCGACTCGGAGATCGCGCACACCCTGGCCCGGGTGGTCTCGCTCTCCCCCGCGGCCACCCTGGAGCGCGGTTACGCGGTGCTCCAGCGGGCGGACGGCCATGTGGTGCGCGCCCCGGAGGAGGCCGGCGCCCCCGGCGAGGTGCTGCGGGCGCGGGTGTCGGAGGGCGAGTTCGCGGTACGGGTGGAGGGGTGAGCGGGCCTGCGGCACCGGGTGGACGCCTCCTGGTTCCGGACCGGGACCGCTGTCGGTGCGCGCACATAGAGTGGGCGGCATGACGGACGACGGGACGACCACCGCCGGTGCGACCGGCACGCTCGGTTACGAGCAGGCGCGCGACGAGCTGATCGAGGTCGTGCGCCGGCTGGAGACGGGCGGCACCACGCTGGAGGAGTCGCTGGCGCTCTGGGAGCGCGGCGAGGAGCTGGCGAAGGTGTGCCGCCGCTGGCTGGAGGGTGCCCGCGCCCGCCTCGACGCGGCCCTGGCAGGTCCGGACGACGACCGCGAGGACGGGTCGCCGGGCGAGTAGGCCGTGTGGTGCAAGCCTGACCGGCGACGCCTGGTACGCACGCTCGCCGCGTTGTCGGGGCCGCCCCGGTACATCCAGATCGGGGCGGCTCTCCGCCGGGACGAGTGGGCCCGGACACGTGGCGGACGGCCGCGACGCTCACGGTCGCCGCTGTGGCGTGCCTCACCCCGGCCCGGGATTAGTTGAAAGTTAATCTACCTCTCGGCTACGGTGATCACATCGCTCGATCCCGTACGCCCCGAAGGTGGTTCGTCCATGTCCCTCGCCCTTGACCCCGCCGCGCAGGCCCTCCTCTTCACCGAGGCCCGCACCGCCAACACCTTCTCCGACGAGCCGGTGACCGACGAGCAGGTCCAGGCGATCTACGAGCTGGTCAAGTACGGCCCCACCGCCTTCAACCAGTCGCCGCTGCGCGTCGTCCTGGTCCGCTCCGAGGAGGGCCGCGCCCGCCTCGTCGAGCACATGGCCGAGGGCAACCGCCCGAAGACCCTCGCCGCGCCGCTGGTCGCGATCCTCGCCGCCGACAACGAGTTCCACGAGGAGCTCCCGGCGCTCATGCCGCACTTCCCGCAGGCCAAGGACGCGTTCTTCTCCGAGCGCCCGGTCCGCGAGCAGTCCGCCGCGCTGAACGCCGCACTCCAGGCCGCCTACTTCATCGTCGGCGTCCGCGCCGCCGGTCTGGCCGCCGGCCCGATGACCGGCTTCGACGCCGCGGGCATCGAGAAGGAGTTCCTCGACAGCGACCACAAGCTGCTCATGGTCGTCAACATCGGCAAGCCGGGTGAGGACGCCTGGTTCCCGCGCCTGCCGCGCCTGTCGTACGACGAGGTCGTCACCACCGTCTGACCGGTCCGGCCCGGCCGGCCGCGCCCGACGAAAAGCCCGGAACACCTGAAGGTGTTCCGGGCTTTTCGGGTCTCCGGTGCCGCAACGGGCCCGGCCCGCGTCAGGACGTGGTGAGCGCGGCGGCCATCGCGGCCAGCTGCTTCCTGGGCGCGGAGCCGGTGACCACCGTGGTGGAGCCCTCGGCGTTCAGCACCAGGGCGTCGTACTTCGCACCCTTCCAGTACTGCCATTCCTGGCCCGCGACGGTCTCGGTGCGTCCGGTGTCCTCGGCGTCCTGGCTGACGTCGGGGACGTAGGCCTTCACGGGAGTCGTGGACTGCTCCACGGCGACGTACTTGCCGTCCGGGTCGATGAAGCCCAGGTGCCAACTGCTGCCCTCGGCACCGTCGTACGAGACGGAGGTCGCCTTCCAGCCCTCGGGGAGCCCGGACGGGGCGGCCACCGGGTACGGGGCCGCGCGGCGCGCGGTCGCGAGTTCGACGCGGTAGTCGACGGTCTGGACCGGGTCGGCCTTGTCGTCGTGCGGAACGAAGACGTAGATGACGCCGGCCGCGGCGACGATCAACACCAACGACAGGAACATGTCCCGGACTGTCTGCTTGCCTCGCTTGCTTGCCACGGATACATGGTGGCACGAGGCCCCCCGACAGCCGCCCGGGACCCCGGCCGGCCGGCCGTCGCCGGGACGCGGCGCCGGCCCGTCATCGGTCGGTACGGCATCGTGCGCTCATCCGTGGGGCGCCCTGCTCATTTTATCGGCCTACCGATAGAGTCGAAGCGCGCTCATTTCCGGTCGTCGTCGTACAGAAAGGCGTGCTCCGATGCCCGAGCACCATCTGCCGTCCCAGTTGGAGGTCTCTCCGGAGGCCCCCGACCGCAACCTCGCCCTCGAACTGGTCCGGGTGACCGAAGCCGCCGCCATGGCCGCCGGCCGCTGGGTCGGGCGAGGCGACAAGATCGGCGCCGACGGGGCCGCGGTGAAGGCCATGCGGACCCTCGTCTCCACGGTGTCCATGAACGGTGTGGTCGTGATCGGCGAAGGGGAGAAGGACGAGGCCCCCATGCTCTTCAACGGCGAACGGGTCGGCGACGGCACCGGCGCCGAGGTCGACATCGCCGTCGACCCGATCGACGGCACCACGCTCAACGCCAAAGGCATGCCCAACGCCATCGCGGTACTGGCCGCCGCCGACCGGGGGGCGATGTTCGACCCCTCGGCCGTCTTCTACATGGACAAACTGGTGACCGGGCCCGAGGCCGCCGACTTCGTCGACATCAACGCGCCCGTCGCGGTCAACATCCGGCGCGTCGCGAAGGCGAAGCACTCCACGCCCGAGGACGTCACCGTCGTCGTGCTCGACCGCCCGCGCCACGAAGGCATCGTGAAGGAGATCCGGGACACCGGCGCCCGGATCAAGTTCATCTCGGACGGCGACGTGGCCGGCTCGATCATGGCCGCCCGCGAGGGCACCGGCATCGACCTGCTCATGGGTATCGGCGGCACGCCCGAGGGCATCATCTCGGCCTGCGCCATAAAGTGCCTGGGCGGCGTGATCCAGGGCAAGCTCTGGCCGAAGGACGAGGCCGAACGCCAGAAGGCCCTGGACGCCGGGCACGACCTGGACCGGGTGCTGTCGACGGACGACCTGGTCAGCGGCGACAACGTGTTCTTCGTCGCCACCGGGATCACCGACGGCGAACTGATGCGCGGGGTGCGCTACCGCGCCGAGACCGCCACCACCGAGTCCATCGTGATGCGGTCCAAGTCGGGCACGATCCGCACCATCTCCTCCACGCACCGCCTGTCGAAGCTGCGCGCGTACAGCGCGATCGACTTCGACCGGGCGCAGTAGGACCCGCCCCGGACGGACCGCATCCACGGACCACACCCCGGGGCAACGCGAAGGGGGCCACCGGGCGGGTGGCCCCCTTCGCGTCGTCGGTGGGTCAGCCGGCGGCGGCGATCGCTCCCTTGGCGGCCGCGGCGGCCTTGAGCTCCATGTCGCGGCGGCGCCTGCGGGCGAGCACGACCCGGCGTTCGGCGGCCGTGAGGCCGCCCCAGACCCCGTACGGCTCCGGCTGCATCAGGGCATGCTCCTGACACTCCACCATGACGGGGCAGCGGGCGCAGACCCGCTTGGCGGCGTCCTCGCGGGACAGCCGGGCGGCGGTCGGTTCTTTCGACGGGGCGAAGAAGAGCCCGGCTTCGTCCCGGCGGCACACCGCCTCGGAATGCCAGGGGCCCGCCTGGTCTTCCCGCGCGGGAGCTCGCTGAGTGGGCACAGCGGCGACCTGCAGGGGCTGATGAGGCAGTTGCAGCACGGTCTACTCCTGACGACGGCTTCGCGAGCGAGAGACGATGCAGGATTCTTTACCCGCTGTACGCACGGCTATGCGCTGGGTGGCATCGCCGAACGGGCCACGCAAGAGGGTGCGGGCCGGCCCTTGGCCGGATAGTGCCTCTTGCGACCCGTGCGTACCGCCCCTGCCCCTGGGCCCGGGGCCGGCCGCCCACCCGTCGACGGGAGTGCGCCGACCGTTCGTTCAGTGTCCGAGGTGCTTGCGCAGCTGGCGGTGGAGGTTCTCGATCAGCTTGCCCCGCTTGGGCTTGGCCTCGACGTTCCCGAAGACCGAGTAGCCGTTGACGACGACGACCGGCGCCTCCGGATCGGGGGACTCGGTGTTCACCACCTCGAAGTTGGCGAAGATCCCGGTCCCGCTGCCGCGCAGGGTGATGTTCTCCGGGACCTTGACCTCGACATTGCCGAAAATCGACGTCGCGTTGATGACGGTGAGCCGCTGCCCGAACAGCGCCTCGGTCAGGTCGATCTCCACCGTTCCGAAGAGCGCGAACGCGTGGGTGCGCCCGCCGACCCGCCAACGGCCCCTGCGCGTCACGCTGCTGAAGACCGCGACGAGATTCTCCGCGTCGGTGGCGGCGACGCCCGCCTCGTACGCGAAGGGACTCCCGGCCGCCTGCCCGGCCGAGGAACTCCCGGCCGCCGGAAGGTCGCTCACCAGAGGTTCCAACTCGCCGACGGTCTTGGCGCGGTAGACGAGTTCCACCCGTTCCGCGTGCTCCTCGGCGGTCAGCCGGCCCTCCGCCACGGCCTCCCGCAGGATGTCCGCGATCCGGTCGCGGTCGGCGTCGGACGCGCGGAGGCCGGAGGGCCCGGCGGACGGGGCGGCGGCCGTGGCCGTCGGCCGCGGGGACTGCTGAGGCTGCTTTTCGAGGTCCACCGGCCCAGCGTACCCAAACGCGATAGATCGCGACTAGGCCGTGTCCGGCAATTCGCGGTCCGGCAACGCCGCGAGGGGCCTGCCCGACACCGCCCGCCCGGCCGGACCGAGGAGTGCGCCGGGCAGCGGGCCCGGCCGCCCGCGCGCCACCCCGGAGCGCACCCGGACGGCTTCCGTACCGCCCCGCCACTCGCCGGTCCCCCGCCTCACCCGGGGTGAGCCTTACCTCACAAGCCCGGCCGTCCTCCCGAGCCCTACCCTGGTGGGTGCGCTGCCCAAGGGAGGTCAGCCGCTGTCACCGAGTGAGGAATGGCCGAAATGCCAGAGTTTGCGTACTCCGATCTGCTCCCCGTGGGAGAGGACACCACGCCGTACCGGCTGGTGACCTCCGAAGGCGTTTCGACCTTCGAGGCCGACGGCCGTACGTTCCTCAAGGTGGCGCCCGAGGCGCTGCGCACGCTGGCCGCCGAGGCGATGCACGACATCTCCCACTACCTGCGCCCCACCCACCTCGCGCAGCTGCGCCGGATCATCGACGACCCGGAGGCGTCCTCGAACGACAAGTTCGTGGCGCTCGACCTGCTGAAGAACGCGAACATCGCCGCCGCCGGCGTGCTCCCCATGTGCCAGGACACCGGCACGGCCATCGTCATGGGCAAGCGCGGGCAGAACGTGCTGACCGAGGGCGGTGACGAGGAGGCGCTGTCGCACGGCATCTTCGACGCGTACACCAAGCTCAACCTGCGCTACTCGCAGATGGCCCCGATCACCATGTGGGAAGAGAAGAACACCGGCTCCAACCTCCCGGCGCAGATCGAGCTGTACGCGACCGACGGCGGTGCCTACAAGTTCCTCTTCATGGCGAAGGGCGGCGGCTCGGCCAACAAGTCGTTCCTCTACCAGGAGACGAAGGCGGTCCTGAACGAGGCCTCCATGATGAAGTTCCTGGAGGAGAAGATCCGTTCGCTCGGCACCGCGGCCTGCCCGCCGTACCACCTGGCGATCGTGGTCGGCGGCACGTCCGCGGAGTTCGCGCTGAAGACCGCCAAGTACGCCTCCGCGCACTACCTCGACGAGCTTCCCGGCGAAGGCTCCCCCACCGGGCACGGCTTCCGGGACAAGGAGCTGGAGGAGAAGGTCTTCGAGCTGACCCAGAAGATCGGGATCGGCGCGCAGTTCGGCGGCAAGTACTTCTGCCACGACGTGCGTGTGGTCCGCCTCCCCCGGCACGGTGCCTCGCTGCCGGTGGCCATCGCCGTCTCCTGCTCCGCCGACCGCCAGGCGACCGCGAAGATCACCGCCGAGGGCGTCTTCCTGGAGCAGCTGGAGACGGACCCGGCGCGCTTCCTGCCGGACACCACCGACGAGCACCTCGACGAGTCCGGTGACGTGGTGCGGATCGACCTCAACCGGCCGATGGACGAGATCCTCGCCGAGCTGACCAAGTACCCGGTCAAAACCCGCCTCTCGCTGACCGGTCCGCTGGTCGTGGCGCGCGACATCGCGCACGCCAAGATCAAGGAGCGGCTGGACGCGGGCGAGGAGATGCCGCAGTACCTCAAGGACCACCCGGTCTACTACGCGGGCCCGGCGAAGACGCCCGAGGGGTACGCCTCCGGCTCGTTCGGTCCGACGACGGCCGGCCGGATGGACAGCTACGTCGAGCAGTTCCAGGCGGCGGGCGGCTCCAAGGTGATGCTGGCGAAGGGCAACCGGAGCAAGCAGGTCACCGACGC
Source organism: Streptomyces sp. NBC_00247 (assembly GCF_036188265.1). Lineage (NCBI taxonomy): Bacteria > Bacillati > Actinomycetota > Actinomycetes > Kitasatosporales > Streptomycetaceae > Streptomyces > Streptomyces sp. NBC_00247. The sequence continues at coordinate 2,238,583 of NZ_CP108093.1, forward strand.
GTGCGGTGCGCACGGCGGGTTCTACCTGGGCTCGATCGGCGGCCCGGCCGCCCGGCTGGCGCAGGACTGCATCAAGAAGGTCGAGGTCGTCGAGTACGAGGAGCTCGGCATGGAGGCGGTCTGGCGGATCGAGGTCGAGGACTTCCCCGCGTTCGTCGTGGTGGACGACAAGGGCAACGACTTCTTCACCGAGCCCGCGCCGGCGCCGACCTTCACCAGCATCCCGGTGCGCGGTCCCGGTCTCGCCTGATCCACGGGGTCCGCGAGGCACCCGGGGTCCGCGAGGTGAGGCACCCGGGGTCCACGAGGTCCCGGGGTCCACGGTGCCGCAGGCTTCGCGGACCTGATCCGCGGACCCGTCCGGGGCGTTCCGGCCGATGACATCCGGCCGGGGCGCCCCGGACGTCTTCCTGCCGTCGCGGGCTGCGGCGCCCCCTGAGCGCATGGGTGAATTCAAGCCAATCTCGCTCGTGCCGACGGGGGACGGCCGCTTTGCCCGGGGCGGCGGGCCGAGGCCGCGCGGGCGGACGCCCGTACCCGGTGCCGGGACCGCCGTGGGGGCGCGTCCGGCGGGCGCGGACAGCGATTTCGGCCCGGCGACGGGAGCGGGGACCGCCCGCGTCCGGTCCCCCCGGTGCCGCCGCGGCCACCGTGATCCGGGAGGTGACCGGCACCCGGACCACCGCACCTTTCCCCGCACCGGACCCGATGCCGGGCTTGCGCCGTGCCCGCGTGTTGGGGTGGGTTGATGCCGTCCGGCCCCGAGAGCCTGCCGGACGGCCTCCGACGGGGCGGCCACGCCTGGCGCGCGCACGCCGTCGGCATGGGTCGGCCGACAGGCTCCGATCCGCCGGGCACCCCCACCGCCCGCGCGGCCGTGTGCGCCGGACGCACCCGCGTACCGCGAGCGGCGGGGAGATCGCCGACAGCCCCCGTGCCCCACCCCGCGGTCACCCACCACCGGAAAGGCGGACGACGCATGACGCCGGCCCCCCACCGAAGCCACACCGACGATCTGCTGGCCTTCATCGCCGCCAGCCCCTCCCCGTACCACGCGGTGGCGAGTGCCGTGACGCGCTTGGCGAAGGCGGGGTTCCGCGAACTGCGCGGCACCGACGACTGGAGCGGCACGAGCGGCGGCTGCTACGTCGCCCGGGCCGGCGCGCTGATCGCCTGGTACGTCCCCGAACACGCGCCCACGCACACGCCGCTGCGGATCGTCGGCTGTCACACCGACTCACCGAACCTGCGGGTGAAACCGAACCCCGACACCGGGACGGCGGGCTGGCGCCAGATCGGCGTCGAGATCTACGGCGGCGTGCCGCTGAACACCTGGCTCGACCGCGACCTGGGCCTCAGCGGCCGGCTCACCCTGCGCGGCGGAACCCCCGGCACCCCGCGCGACCTGCTGGTACAGATCGACGAACCTCTGCTGCGCGTACCCCAACTCGCCATCCACCTCGACCGGAAGGTCAACGAGGGCGCGCTCCTGGACCCGCAGCGCCATCTGGCGCCGGTGTGGTCGCTCGGCGCCCCCGAGGAGGGCGCGCTGCTGCGCCGAGTCGCGGCGGCGGCCGGCGAGGATCCGGCGGACGTGCTGGGCTGGGACCTGATGCTGCACGACGTCCAGCCGCCCGGATACCTGGGCGTGGAGCAGGAGTTCGTGGTCGCGCCCCGCCTCGACAACCTGGTCTCCGTGCACGCGGGCGTGACGGCGCTGGTGGACACCGCGACCTCCGTCGAACCGCCCCGCTACATCCCGGTGCTGGCCGCCTTCGACCACGAGGAGGTCGGCAGCGCCTCGCAGACCGGGGCGCAGAGCCCGCTGCTGGAACGGGTGCTGTCCCGTGCGGTGGTGGCGCGCGGGGGCGGCGCCGAGGAGTGGGCGCGGTCGCTGGCGGGCTCCTTCTGCGTCTCGGCCGACATGACCCACGCCGTTCACCCCAACTACCAGGAGCGCCACGACCCCGGCCACCTCCCGCTGCCGAACGGCGGGCCCACGGTGAAGGTCAACACCAACCAGCGGTACGCCACCGACGGCACCGGGGTGGCCCTGTTCCGCGAGGCGTGCGACCGGTCCGAGGTCCCGTGGCAGTCCTTCGCGGCCAACAACGCGATGCCCTGCGGCACGTCGATCGGTCCGCTCACCGCCGCCCGGCTCGGCGTGACCACGCTGGACGTCGGGGTGCCCGGCCTCTCCATGCACTCGGCGCGCGAGCTGTGCGGAGCGCGGGATCCGGCACATCTGGCGGCGGCCCTGCGCGCCGTGTTGACGGCCGCCTGAGCGACGGGCGCGCCCGCAGGCGTGCCCGGACCCCCACCCGCCCGTACCCGCGTGCCGGGAGCGCGCGGGGACGGGCGCGGGAGAGGGTGGCTCCGGGGCGGACGGGGTGGGAATAGCCCCGCGACGGCGCGCGCTCAACCGCACAGGAGGTTCGAACAACATGACCGATGCACAGGACCCGGCGGAATTCCGCATCGAGCACGACTCGATGGGGGAGGTGAGGGTCCCGGCGGACGCCAAGTGGCGTGCGCAGACCCAGCGGGCGGTGGAGAACTTCCCCGTCTCCGGCCAGCGACTGGAACGCGCCCACATCGAGGCACTCGCCCGGATCAAGGCGGCTGCCGCCAAGGTCAACGCCGGTCTGGGGGTGCTCGATCCGGAGGTGGCCGAGGCGATCTCGGGGGCGGCCGCCGAGGTGGCGGAGGGCCGGTGGGACGACCACTTCCCGGTCGACGTCTTCCAGACCGGGTCCGGCACCTCGTCCAACATGAACACCAACGAGGTGATCGCCACGCTCGCCTCCGAGCGGCTCGGCCGTGACGTGCACCCCAACGACCACGTCAACGCCTCGCAGTCCTCGAACGACGTCTTCCCGTCCTCGATCCACATCGCCGCCACCGCCGCCGTCACCGGCGACCTCGTCCCGGCCCTGGAGCACCTGGCCGCGTCGCTGGAGCGCAAGGCCCGCGAGTTCGCGCAGGTGGTGAAGTCGGGGCGCACCCATCTCATGGACGCGACGCCTGTCACCCTTGGACAGGAGTTCGGTGGGTACGCGGCGCAGATCTCCTACGGCGTCGAGCGCCTGCGCGCCTCACTCCCCCGGCTCGCCGAACTTCCGCTGGGCGGTACGGCGGTCGGCACCGGGATCAACACCCCGCCCGGCTTCTCGGCGGCCGTCATCGCCGAGATCGCCGAGGCGACAGGACTACCGCTGACGGAGGCCCGCAACCACTTCGAGGCGCAGGGCGCGCGGGACGGCCTGGTCGAGGTGTCCGGGCAGCTGCGTACGGTCGCCGTCTCGCTGACCAAGATCTGCAACGACCTGCGGTGGATGGCCTCGGGACCGCGTACCGGCCTGGCCGAGATCGCGCTGCCCGACCTCCAGCCGGGTTCGTCGATCATGCCGGGCAAGGTGAACCCGGTGATCCCCGAGGCGGTGCTGATGGTCGCCGCGCAGGTCACGGGGAACGACGCGACGGTCGCGGCGGCCGGCGCGGCCGGCAACTTCGAGCTGAACGTCATGATGCCGGTCATCGCGAAGAACCTGCTGGAGTCCGTGCGCCTGCTCGCCAACGCCTCGCGGCTGCTGGCGGACCGCACGGTGGACGGCATCACCGCCGACACCGCCCGGACGCGCGCCTACGCGGAGTCCTCCCCCTCGGTGGTGACCCCGCTGAACAAGTACCTGGGGTACGAGGAGGCCGCCAAGGTCGCCAAGAAGTCGCTGGCCGACGGCACCACGATCCGCGAGACCGTGCTCACCTCCGGGTACGTGGAGCGGGGCGACCTGACGGTGGAGCAACTGGACGAGGCGCTCGACGTCCTGCGCATGACCAGGCCGTGAAACCTGGGCCGTGTCCGGCGATTCCCGGCGGACGGTGCCCGGCACGGCCTCGCCCCGGACGGGCCGTCAGGTCTCCCTGACGGCCCGTAGGGATGCGCGCCGCCGGGTGATCCGTATCGCAGCGCCCGCGCGGCGGCGTCCGTAAGATCTGTTCATGGCAGGTACGGGAGAGCACACACGCTGGGCGCCCGGGGACCACATCCTCTGGCGCTACCGGGACAAGGGCAGCGACGACGGGCCCGCGCACGCGACACCGCTGCGCATCTGCCGTCCGGTCACGGTCGTCCAGGACACCGAAGACCTCCTGGCCGTATGGATGGCCCCGGGCACCGAGTGCGTACGGCCGGTCCTCGCGAGCGGCGCCGAGGTGCACACGGAGCCCCTGGCCACCCGCTACACCGTGCCGCGCACCACGGACCGCTACACCTGGTGGGGCATGGGCGTGCTGAAGCTGGCGCGGCCCGGCGAGCCGTGGTCGGTCTGGCTCTTCTGGGACCGCGGCTGGGTCTTCCGCAACTGGTATGTCAACTTCGAGGAACCACTCACTCGTTGGAGTTCCGGAGTCGATTCCGAGGACCACTTCCTCGACATCTCGGTGCACCCCGACCGGAGCTGGAAGTGGCTCGACGAGGACGAGTTCGCGCAGGCCCAACGGGTCGGCCTGATGGACCGCGGGACGGCCGAGCGGGTGCGCCGGGCAGGGCGCGCGGCGGTCTCGGTGATCGAGGCGTGGGGCCCCCCGTTCCGGGACGGCTGGGAGCACTGGCGGCCCGATCCGGCCTGGCCCGTCCCGGCGCTGCCGGATGACTGGGACCGCACCCGCGCGCGCACACCGTCGTGAGACTCTTGAATCACCCGTGGGGGGCGCCCGTAGGATCAGCCTCCCGAGGGCCCGTGCGCGACAACCCGCGTATCGGCCACCGGTCCTGACCGCATGTCACAGGCGCTACCGCACACGCCGTACCAGCCCCGCACGGGCCGCAGCCCGTACGGGCCGCACGGCGGCGGAAGCCACTACGAGGGGGTGGAGGCGTGGTGCTCGCACCAGCGGGCGGACACACCGGCACGGCCGCCCTCCCGGCCGGCGCGGTCGGCCCGGCCCGGGCCGCACCCGGCCCGCGCACGGGCACCGCGCGGACCTCGGCCACGCGGACCGCGACCGCCGCGCACCCGGCGCGCACCGAAAACGTTGTCAGCGCCCGGCCGCGTGTGCGCACGGTTTCGGCCCCGGGCGCGACGGCCACGGGTGAGCGCCGTTGTTCCCACCGCTCTCACCGGGGCAGAGTGTCGCCCCACGAGGTGACTGCCTCATACAACCGGCCCGGACGGACGGAACCCCACGCGTGACGGAGCACCCCACCTCCCACGAAGGCCACCGGCCTCTCGCCGCCCGGCCGCAGGAGCGCACCCGGCCCCGGCAGCAGGACGCCGCGCCGGGCACCGCGGCACCCGCGGCCATCCCGGGCCCCGCCGGAGCGCCCAGAGCCTCCGCCGCCGCCCCCGCCGTCGGCGTGCCCGACCCGCAGGCCGCGTCGCGGCGCGAGGGCGACCGGCTGCGGTTCGTCGGCGCGGCCACCCGCCGGATCGCCCGGGGCATCGATCTCGACGAGATCGTGCTCGGGCTCTGCCGGGCCAGCGTGCCGACGTTCTGCGACGAGATCCTCATCTACCTGCGCGATCCGCTGCCGGTGGGCGACGAGCGGCCGGTGGAGCCGTTCGTGCTGCGGCTGCGCCGCAGCGACCGGCTCCGGCTGACGGAGGAGGAGCCGGACGGGCTCCACGACCCCGAGCGGCTCAGGCCGCCGTTCATCGACCCGGGGGCCGATCAGCTGCCCGTGGCGGAGCTCTGCGAGGTCCGCACCGGCGGCGCGCTCGGCGAGGTGCTGCGTGGCGTACGCCCGGTCTTCGGCGACAACGCGGCGGCCCGTGCGGCCCTGCCCGAGCTGCTGGGCACCGGCCGGTCCGCGCCCACCGGCCACCGCGCGATCCTCGCGCCGCTGCGCGGCCGGCGGCGGGTCATCGGCTCGGCGGTCTTCCTGCGCACCACGGACCGCGCGCCGTTCGAGGCGAACGACCTGCTGGTCGCGGCGCAGCTCGCCACCCACACCGCGCTCGGCATCGACAAGGCCGTCCTCTACGGGCGTGAGGCGTACATCGCGGACGAGCTCCAGCGCACCATGCTGCCGGACTCCCTGCCGCAGCCCACCGGGGTGCGGCTCGCCTCCCGGTACCTCCCGGCCGCCGAGACGGCCCGGGTCGGCGGCGACTGGTACGACGCGATCCCGCTGCCCGGCAGCCGGGTCGCGCTGGTCGTCGGCGACGTCATGGGGCACTCGATGACCTCGGCCGCGATCATGGGGCAGCTGCGCACCACCGCGCAGACGCTGGCCGGTCTCGACCTGCCGCCCCAGGAGGTCCTGCACCATCTCGACGAGCAGGCGCAGCGGCTCGGCGAGAACCGCATGGCGACCTGCCTGTACGCGGTGTACGACCCGGTCGCGCACCGCATCACCGTCGCCAACGCCGGCCATCCGCCGCCCGTGCTGCTGCATCTCGGCGGCCGCGCGGAAGTGCTCGACGTGCCGCCGAACGCCCCGATCGGCGTGGGCGGGGTCGACTTCGAGGCGGTGGAGCTGGAGGCGCCGGCCGGCGGCACGCTGCTGCTGTACACGGACGGGCTGGTGGAGTCGCGGCTGCGGGACGTGTGGACCGGCATCGAGCAGCTGCGGGAGCGGCTCGCCACGACTGCCCGGCTCACCGGTCCGGACCACGCGCCGCCGCTGGAGGCGCTCTGCGACGACGTGCTCGACATGCTCGGTCCGGGCGACCGGGACGACGACATCGCGCTGCTGGCGGCCCGCTTCGACGGGATCGCGCCGAACGACGTGGCGTACTGGTCGCTGGACCCGGAGGACTCGGCGCCGAGCCGGGCGCGCAAGCTGGCCCGGGGCGCGCTGGAGCGCTGGGGCATGGACGCCGACCTCTCGGACGAGGTGGAGCTGCTGGTCAGCGAGGTGGTCACCAATGCCGTCCGGTACGCCGAGCGGCCGGTGAGCCTGCGGCTGCTGCGGACCGACATCCTGCGCTGCGAGGTCGGCGACGACTCTCCGCAGCTGCCGCGGCAGCGCCGGGCCCGGGAGACGGACGAGGGCGGGCGCGGTCTGTTCCTGGTGAACCGGCTGGCCCGGCGGTGGGGGGCGACACGGCTGTCCTCGGGCAAGGTGGTGTGGTTCGAGATGGCCACCGGGACCCGATGAGGTTGAAGGACTTCATCCGCTCGCAGAAGCGCCGCCCGGACGACGGGGTGCGCGACCACGCCATGCAGGGGGACTTCTGGACGCTCTCCTTCGAGGACGCGCCGGACCACCGGTTCAACCCGTTCGGCCTGACCGAGGTGTGGCCGCACGGCGACTGTCCGCTGACCGAGGTCTGCCGGATGACGCTGAACGAGAATCCCGAGGACTTCTTCGTCCACGTCGAGCAGGCGTCCTTCGAGTCGTCGAACCTGGTGCCCGGCATCGGGCCGTCCCGGACGAGATGCTGCTCGGCCGGCTCTTCTCCTGCCCGGGCACGCACCGCTACCGGATCGGCCCGAACTACGCGCAGCTCCCGCCGAACCGTCCCCGGCACGGCGTGAACCCGTACGCGAAGGACGGCCCGATGCGGTACGGGCCTTCGCGCACGGGGGCGGTGTACGCGCCGAACTCGTACGGCGGTCCGGACGCGGACACCGCTCGGTTCGGGGACCCTGCCGGTGGGCGACCGGGTCGCCAAGAAGGTCAACGGCGGCTGAATGGCCCCGTAGCTCAGCTACGGGGCCATTCAGCCGCAACACGGGAAGCGTGCGTGCCAGGGCGCGGCCACCCGATCAGAGGCCGCCCGACAGGCTCTCAGCCCAGCAGCCCGGTGCCGCCGGGGCGACCGCCCGTCTGGTCGCCGTCGTCGTCGCTGTCGCCGTCCCCGGGGTCCAGCCCGCCGGAAGGCGTCTCGCTGGGCTCGACGGGGGTCGACTGGCTCGGGTCGGGCGACGGGGTCTCGGGCTCGGTCGGTTCGTCCGAGGGTGTCGCGGACGGGGACGGGGTCGTGGCGCTCGGCGTCGGGGTGGGCGAGGCCGACTCGGTCGGGGTCGGCGGCGGGGTGTAGGGCACCTCGCCCTTCTCCACGTCCTCCAGGTCGAACTGCGCGTCGGAGCCGCCGTTCAGCGCCCCCAGCGTGTAGTCGGCCCAGATCCGGGCGGGGAAGCCACCACCGTTGGCGCGGCCGGAGTTGGCGGTGCCGGTCAGGCTGACCTGGTGGTGGTCCTTCGGGTCCTCCCCGAAGAGCGCGACGACGGTGGTCAGCTCGGGGGTGTAGGCGGCGAACCAGGCCGCCTTGTTGTTCTCGGACGTACCGGTCTTGCCCGCCGCCTCGTACGCGGAGGTGTTGGCGGCCTGGCCGGAACCGGAATCGATGACCCCGGTCATCGCCTGGGTCACGGTGTCGGCCGACTTGCGGCTGATCACCTGCTTGCCGACGCCCTTCACGGCGTCCACCGTGCGGTCGCGGTGCTCGGCCGACTTCACGATGAACGGCGTGACCTTCTTGCCGTGGTTGTCGAGGGTGGCGTAGGCGCCGGCCATGTCCTCGGTCGAGACCTCCATGGTGCCCAGGGTGATCGCGGGGCGCTCGGGGAAGTTCTTGTCCGGCAGCCCGAGGCTCAGCCCGGTCTTCTTGACCTTGCCGGGGCCGACGTCGACGACCATCTGCGCGAAGACGGAGTTGACCGAGGCGTTCAGCGCCTTCTGCACGCTGATGTCGCCGTAGTCCTGGTCGTCCTCGTTCTCCGGGGAGTACGGGGTGTCGCTGCCGACGACCGGCCGCTTGCTGGTGCCGTCGTAGGTCGTGTTCAGGCCGATCAGGTCACCGTCCTGCGTGGTGGACTCGTTCTCCAGGGCGGAGGCGAGCACCAGCGGCTTGAAGGTGGAGGCGGGCTGGTAGTCGCGGCGGGTGGCGTTGGAGGTGTAGTGCTCGGTGTAGCCGACCCCGCCGTAGAGGGCGACGATCCCGCCGGTCTTCGGGTCGACCGAGGTGGCCCCGGCCTGGACGGTGGCGTCGACCTTGTTGTTCTTCCGGTCGAGCTTCGACTCCAGCTGCGCGTCGACCGACTTCTCCAGCTGCTTCTGCCGCTTCTTGTCGATGTTCAGCGTGATGGTCCAGCCGCCGGCTTCGAGCTGCTCTTCCGTGACGCCCTGCTCCTTGAGTTCCGCCTTGGCCTCTTCGACGAGGTAACCGGTCTGGCCCTCCATGCCGGGCGCGGCCTTGGGGTCCTTCGGGACGGGGAACTTCAGGCTCTGGCGGTCGGCGCTGCTCAGCCAGCCCTTCTCGACCATGTTGTCCAGGGTGTAGCCCCAGCGCTCCTTGACCAGGCGCTTGCCCGTCTCGGTGGCCGTGGACCAGTCGTACTGGCTGGGGGCCTGGAGGGTCGCGGCGAGGTAGGCGCCCTGGGAAACATTGAGCTTGGAGGCGTCCACGCCGTAGTACGCCTGGGCGGCGGCCTGGATGCCGCTGGCGCCACGCCCGTAGAAGGCGGTGTTGATGTACCCGGCGAGAATGTCGTCCTTGGTCATCTTCTGGTCGACCTTGAGCGAGATCACCAGTTCCTTGAGCTTGCGGGAGACCGTCGCGTCCTGCGTGAGGTAGTAGTTCTTCACGTACTGCTGGGTGATGGTCGAGCCACCCTGCTTCCCCTTGCCGGAGACAGTGCTGAGCAGGGCCCGGGTGGTGCCCTTCAGGTCGACGCCCTTGTCCTGGTAGAAGGACTTGTTCTCGGCGGCGACGAAGGTGTGCTGCACGTCCTTGGGGACCTGCGCGAGGTCGACGATCTCCCGGTTGACCTCGCCCGTGCGGGCCAGCACGGTGCCGTCGCTGTACTTGTAGACGTTGCTCTGCTTCTGCGCCTGGGCGTTCGCCTCGGGTACAGGTACGTACAGGTACAGCACGACGAAGGCGCCCATCACCAGCAGGCAGAGACCGAAGAAGGTGCCCAGGAGCCGCTTCCAGGTGAAGAGCCCGCGTATGCCGCCCTTCTTGCCCGCCCGTGCCTCCCTGCCGCGGGCACGTCGCTCATCCGCTCGCCCCATCGCTGTGTCGCTCCTGTTTCTCGGTCGGTCGGTCCCCCGCGGCCCGTTCGGACCTGCCCGGCGGTGCCGTCGGTCCGTTCGTGAGCCCTGCCGTCAGTTCTGCCGTCAGCTCTGCCCAGCCAAGACAGCTAACACCGTCAGGACGGACAAAAAGCAAGCGATCCGGCCTTTTCCGGACGTGAGAATCAGCACCCGCTTCTCAAGGAACCGACTCCGCAGAGGGCCCCATGGTTGCGAAAAGCATTAATGTGATATCACTTTGCAAGCTATGAGCTTCCCGCCAGGAGCTCCCCCTGCGCCCACGCAGGGCCGTCAGACGAATCGGGGGACCCCGTGTCCGAACAGCACGACGACCACCAGCAGATCCCGTCCACGCCCACGCCCACCACCGACCTGCCCGTCGACGCACCTCAGCTGCCGGCCCCGCAGGTCGGAGAAGTGACCGCGCACTCCATCCCCGGCGGCCTCGGTCTGCTGCTCACCGTGGTCGGCGTCCTCATCGGCATCGGCGTGATCGTCATCGGCGGCGTGACCGGATCGGGCGGCAACGACGGCGCGGGCGCGGCCCTGGTGATCGTCGGCATCCTCATCGTCATCGCCTCCTTCTTCTGCATGAGCGGCGTGAAGATGGTCGCGCCCGGCGAGGCCCGGGTCATCCAGCTCTTCGGCCGGTACGTCGGCACCATCCGGACCGACGGCCTGCGCTGGATCAACCCGCTCACCAGCAGCCGGAAGATCTCCACCCGGGTCCGCAACCACGAGACCGCGGTGCTCAAGGTCAACGACGCCTACGGCAACCCGATCGAGCTCGCCGCGATCGTCGTCTGGAAGGTCGAGGACACCGCGCAGGCGCTCTTCGAGGTGGACGACTTCCTGGAGTTCGTCGCCACCCAGACCGAGGCGGCCGTCCGGCACATCGCCATCGAGTACCCGTACGACGCCCACGAGGAGGGCGGCCTCTCGCTGCGGGGCAACGCCGAGGAGATCACCGAGAAGCTGGCCGTCGAGCTGACCGCCCGGGTGAAGGCGGCCGGGGTCCAGATCATCGAATCGCGCTTCAGCCACCTCGCGTACGCCCCCGAGATCGCCTCGGCGATGCTTCAGCGGCAGCAGGCCGGGGCGGTCGTCGCGGCCCGCAAGCAGATCGTCGAGGGCGCCGTGGGCATGGTCGAGATGGCGCTCACCCGGATCGCCGAGCAGGACATCGTGGAGCTGGACTCCGAGCGCAAGGCCGCCATGGTCAGCAATCTGATGGTGGTGCTCTGCGGGGACCGCGCCGCACAGCCGGTCCTGAACACGGGCACGCTCTACCAGTGACCGAGGAAACCACCGGAAGAGGGCCGCGGCAGCGCAAGCAGATGCTGCTGCGGCTCGACCCCGCCGTGCACGACGCGCTGGCGCGCTGGGCCTCCGACGAGCTGCGCAGCGCCAACGCGCAGATCGAGTTCCTGCTGCGGCGGGCACTGGCCGAGGCGGGCCGGCTGCCCGGCGCCACGGCCCCCATCGCCCGCCGGGGACGCCCGCCCGGGGCACCCTCGGGGCCCTCGACGCCCTCGGGGCCCTCGGGGCCCGAGTCGAAGGCGCGTCCGCCGGAGTGAGCACGGGGCGGATGCCGCTCACCGCTCTCCGGCAACGGCGCCGCCTCCCGGGAGCCGGGGAGCGGCGCCGCACCGCCGCTTCCCGGCCAGCTATACACCGCAGGTATACACAGCGTGTACAGTGCTCCGCATGTCTATCGGCCACACCCTGCTCGGACTCCTGGAGTCCGGTCCCCGCCACGGTTACGACCTGAAGCGCACCTTCGACGAGAAGTTCGGCCACGACCGCCCCCTGCACTACGGGCAGGTCTACTCGACCATGTCCCGGCTGCTGAAGAACGGGCTCGTCGAGGTCGACGGCGTCGAGAGCGACGGAGGTCCCGAGCGCAAGCGGTACGCCATCACGGACGCCGGGATCACGGACGTCGCCGACTGGCTCGCCCAGCCGGAGAAGCCGGAGCCCTACCTCCAGTCGACCCTGTACACCAAGGTGGTGCTGGCGATCCTGACCGGTCGCGGCGCGGCCGGAGTGCTGGACACCCAGCGCGCCGAACACCTGCGGCTGATGCGGACGCTGACGGCGCGCAAGCGCGACGGCGACCTCGCCGACCAGCTGATCTGCGACCACGCGCTCTTCCATCTGGAGGCCGACCTGCGGTGGCTGGAACTGACCGCCGCCCGGCTCGACAAGCTCGCCGAGGTGATCACCCCGTGACGCTCCCCGGCCCCGCGCTCCCCGGCTCCCCGCTCGCCCCCCTGCTCGCCGCCCGCGACCTGCGCAAGACGTACGGCGCGACGCCCGCGCTCGACGGCGCCTCCTTCTCCGTCCACCCCGGCGAGGTCGTCGCGGTGATGGGCCCCTCCGGCTCGGGGAAGTCCACCCTGCTGCACTGCCTCGCCGGGATCGTCACGCCCGACTCCGGCTCGGTCACCTACGCGGGCCGTGAGCTCTCCTCGATGTCGGACGGGGAGCGCAGCGCCCTGCGCCGCACCGATTTCGGCTTCGTCTTCCAGTTCGGCCAGCTCGTCCCCGAACTGACCTGCGTGGAGAACGTGGCGCTCCCGCTGCGGCTGGACGGCGTCCGCCGCAAGGCCGCCGAGCGGACCGCGCTGCGCTGGATGGAGCGCCTGGAAGTCGAGGACCTGGCGGCGAAACGCCCCGGCGAGGTCTCCGGCGGCCAGGGCCAGCGGGTCGCCGTGGCCCGCGCCCTGGCCTCCTCACCGAAGGTGCTCTTCGCGGACGAGCCGACCGGCGCCCTCGACTCCCTCAACGGCGAGCGGGTCATGGAACTGCTCACCGAAGCCGCCCGGTCCACCCGGACCGCCGTGGTGCTGGTGACCCACGAAGCGCGGGTCGCCGCCTACTCCGACCGGGACGTGACCGTCCGGGACGGCCGGGCCACCGATCTGGAGTACGCCCTGTGACGACGCCGCCCGGCCCCCTCCCCCGCACCCGCACCCGTACCCCTGCCCGGCTCCGGGACCTCGGGCTCGGTGTCCGGTTCGCCGCGGCGGGCGGACGCGAAGGGTGGGCACGCACCCTGCTCACCGCCGTCGGCGTGGGCATCGGCGTGCTGCTGCTGCTCGTCGCCTCCGCCGTCCCGCATCTGCTCGACGCGCGCGAGAACCGCAGCGAGGCCCGGTCGGAGAGCCGTGCCTCCATGGCTCCCGACACCAACAAGAGGACGGACCGCACGGTCCTCGTCACCACGATCGACACCGAGTACCACCACCGCGCCGTCCAAGGCGTGCTGATGCGCGCCGACGGCGCGCACCCGGTGCTGCCGGCGGGCCTGCCGCGCATCCCCGCGGCCGGGCGGATGTACGTCTCGCCCGCACTCGCCGAGATGCTGGACGCCCCGGACGGGCGCCTGCTCCGCGAACGGCTGCCGTACGCCGTCGACGGCACGATCTCCGACGCGGGACTGGTCTCCCCCGGCGAGCTCCGCTTCTACCTGGGCAGTTCCACCCTCGACCGGGCGAACGGCGGCCACCGGCTGAACGGTTACGGCGGCGGGCTGCCCGTCCCGCCGCTCAGCCCGCTGCTCCTCGTGCTCGGCGTGATGGTCGGCGTGGTGCTGCTGATGCCGGTGGCCATCTTCATCGCCACCGCCGTGCGGTTCGGCGGCGACCGCCGGGACCGTCGCCTCGCCGCGCTGCGCCTGGTGGGCGCGGACACCCGCTCGGTCCGCTGGATCGCCGCGGGAGAGGCGCTGTTCGGCGCGGCGCTCGGGCTGGCCTGCGGGGCGGTCCTCTTCCTCTCGGTGCGACCGTTCGTCGGCTCCCTCTCGGTCTGGGAGCAGAGCGTCTTCCCTGCCGACCTCGCCCCCTCCGTCCCCATGGTCGCGCTGATCGCGGCCGCCGTACCGGCCTGCGCGGTGCTGGTGACCCTGGTCGCCATGCGGTCCGTGGTGGTGGAGCCGCTGGGTGTCGTACGGAACGCGCGCACCCGCGAGCGGCGGCTCTGGTGGCGGCTGCTGGTGCCGCTGGCCGGGCTCGGTGTCTTCGCCGCGAAGGGCAGGGCGCCCGAGGACGGCACGGCCGAGGCGGCGCCGATCGTCATCGGCGCAGTGCTCGTCCTGGGCGGCCTGACTCTGCTGCTGCCCTGGGCGGTGGAGGCGTGCGTGAACAGGCTGCGCGGCGGCCCGGTGCCCTGGCAGCTGGCCGGGCGCCGGCTCCAGCTGAGCGCCGGCACGGCGGCACGGACGGTCAGCGGGATCACCGTGGCGGTGGCGGGCGCGGTGGCGCTCCAGATGCTGTTCGCCTCGATGAACACCGACTTCAACCGGATGACCGGCCAGGACCCCACCCGGGCCCAGTTCTACATGGCCTCCCAGAACGTCACCGGCGAGGGCGCCACCGGCGCGATCGAGTCGCTGAGGGACGTCAGGGGTGTGGAGAAGGTCATCGGCACGGTGCAGGTGTACGCGACCAAGCCGGGCACGTACTCCGAGGACGAGGTCCAGCCCACCACCTCGATCACGATCGGCGACTGCGCGACGCTGGAGGAACTCGCCAGGATCGGCGACTGCGCGGACGGCGACACCTTCGTCGCCCACCCCGCCCACGACCAGGAGATGTCCGACTGGGTCGACGAGTCGGCCCGCAAGGGCGAGGAGGTCGAGATCGACGACTACGGGACGGCCGACGGACCGGTCCGCTGGACCCTCCCCGCGGCGGCGCGGACCGTCACCGGGCGCTTCGACCCGCACGGCGAGGAGACCACGGGCATCCTCGCCACCCTCGGCGCGATCGATCCGGCCACCCTGCCGGGCGCGACGATCGTCCTCCAGGTGAAGATCGACGAGAGCGTGCCGGACGTCTCCGAGCTCGTCCGGAACACGGCGGCCGTGATCGACCCCTCGATGCGGGTGGTCGCCCTGAACTCGACCGAGCGGGACGGCCGGTACGCGAGCATTCAGACCGCCCTCAAGGTCGGCGGGACCGCGACCCTGCTGCTGATGGCCGCCTCGATGCTCGTGCAGCAGCTGGAGCAGCTGCGTGAACGCAAGCGCCTGCTGTCGGTGCTGGTGGCGTTCGGGACCCGCCGCTCCACGCTGGGCTGGTCGGTGTTCTGGCAGACGGCGATCCCGGTGGCGGTGGGACTGGTGGTCGCGGTCGTCGGCGGGCTGGCACTGGGCTGGGGGCTGTCCTGGATGACCGCCAAGCCGGTCTCGGACTGGTCGCTGTTCCTGCCGATGGCCGGAGCGGGTGCCGGAGTGGTCCTGCTGGTCACCCTGCTCTCGCTGCCGGTGCTCTGGCGGCTGATGCGGCCGGACGGCCTGCGCACGGAGTGACTGCGGCGCCCCCGCGCGGGGGCCGCGGGCGGCCGCCGGGGTTCAGTGCTCCCCGGCGGCCGTCGTCCGTACCGGGAGCGCGGCCATCGCCTCGCGCAGTGCCTCGGCGAGCCGGCCGAACTCCTCGTGCCGGGCGGTCCCGGTGCGCATCGCCAGCGCGACCCGCCGCGAGGGAGCGGGTGCCGCGAAGCGGCCGGTGGCCAGTGCCGGGTTTCGGTCGGTCTCCACGGTCACGGCGGTGCGCGGCAGCAGCGTGACGCCGAGGCCGCCGGCGACGAGTTGGACGAGGGTGGAGAGCCCGGCGGCGGTCGTCGTCACCGGCGTCCCGTCCACGCGTCCGGCCTCCCGGCAGATGTCCAGGGCCTGGTCGCGCAGGCAGTGCCCCTCGTCGAGCAGCAGCAGCGGCAGGTCGCGCAGCTCCTCGCGGGGGATGTCCGCGCGACCGCCGAGCCGGTGGGTCCGCTCGGTGACCAGGACGAAGTCCTCGTCGAAGAGCGGCAGCTCGGTGACGCCGGGGTGGCCGAGCGGCACGGCGAGCAGCAGCAGGTCGAGCCGTCCGGCGGTCAGCCCCTCCAGCAGTGAGGAGGTCTGCTCCTCGTGCACCTGGAGATCGAGTGCGGGGTACCGGTCGTGGACCAGGCGCAGCACGGCCGGCAGCAGGTAGGGCGCCACGGTCGGGATCACCCCGAGCCGCAGCGTCCCGGTGAAGGGTGCGCGGACCGCTTCGGCCTCCTCGACGAGCGCGCCCACCGCGTCCATGACGGCTCGGGCGCGGACCGCGAGGCGTTCGCCCGCCGCCGAGAGCAGCACCTTGCGCGTCGTCCGCTCGATGAGCTGGACACCGAGTGCCTCCTCCAGCGAGGAGACGGCCCCGGAGAGGGCGGGCTGGCTCATCCCGATGGCTGCCGCCGCGTCCCGGAAGTGCAGATGCTCCGCGACGGCCACGAAGGCGCGCAGCTGGGAGAGGCTGGGCTGTTTGGTCCTGTTGCCCTGGATTGGCTGAGCCACTGATAGGTACCTCCGATCATCGGAAACAAGTGTAGCTATTTCCGCGATCAATGCACTCTGTGCCAAGGTGGGCGCAGTCCAACCCTCCAGGAAGGCCCCCAAAAGGGGAATTCCTGACCTGCTAGGAGATCGCGTGCTCACTGTTGGTGACAAGTTCCCCGAGTTCGACCTGACCGCCTGCGTGTCGCTGGAGAGCGGCAAGGAGTTCGCTCAGATCGACCACAAGACCTACGAGGGTCAGTGGAAGATCGTCTTCGCGTGGCCCAAGGACTTCACCTTCGTGTGCCCGACCGAGATCGCCGCCTTCGGCAAGCTGAACGAGGAGTTCGCCGACCGCGACGCGCAGATCCTCGGCTTCTCCGGCGACTCCGAGTTCGTGCACCACGCCTGGCGCAAGGACCACCCGGACCTGACCGACCTGCCGTTCCCGATGATGGCCGACTCGAAGCACGAGCTCATGCGTGACCTCGGCATCGAGGGCGAGGACGGCTTCGCGCAGCGCGCCGTCTTCATCGTCGACCAGAACAACGAGATCCAGTTCACGATGGTGACCGCCGGTTCCGTGGGCCGTAACCCCAAGGAGGTCCTGCGGGTCCTCGACGCCCTCCAGACCGACGAGCTCTGCCCGTGCAACTGGACCAAGGGCGAGAACACCCTGGACCCGGTCGCCCTCCTCTCCGGCGAGTGAGCTGATATCACCATGGCACTCGACGAACTCAAGTCCGCCATACCGGACTTCGCGAAGGACCTGAAGCTGAACCTCGGTTCGGTCATCGGCAACAGCGAGCTGCCGCAGCAGCAGCTCTGGGGCACCGTGCTCGCCTGCGCGATCGCCTCGCGTTCACGCACGGTCCTGCGCGAGCTGGAGCCGGAGGCCAAGGCCAACCTCTCCGCGGAGGCGTACGCCGCCGCGAAGTCGGCCGCCGCCATCATGGCGATGAACAACGTCTTCTACCGGACCCGGCACCTGCTGTCGGACCCGGAGTACGGCAACCTCCGCGCGGGTCTGCGGATGAACGTCATCGGCAAGCCGGGCGTGGAGAAGGTCGACTTCGAGCTGTGGTCGCTCGCCGTCTCCGCGATCAACGGCTGCGGCCAGTGCCTGGACTCCCACGAGCAGGTGCTCCGCCAGGCCGGCGTGGACCGTGAGACCATTCAGGAAGCCGTGAAGATCGCTTCGGTGATCCAGGCCGTCGGCGTCACCCTCGAAGCCGAGGCCGTGCTCGCCGAATAGGACAGCGGTACCTTGTACGAGAAGGACCCCGTGGACGACCGACCGTCCGCGGGGTCCTTCTTCACGTGCGCGAGCCCTCGCGCGCGGGCTTTACGTGCGCGAGCCCTCGCGCGCGAGCTCCTCGTGCGTGAGCTTCCCGCGCGGGGGTGCCTACGGGTGGTCCGGCCGGTCGTCCGGGGCGGGACCGGTGCCCTCCGGCGGGGTGGTGCCGGGGGCCTCGGGGGTCCGGGGCGCCTCGGGCGCCTCCCCGCTCGTCCCCGTACCGCCGGTCCCGTCCCCGTCAGCCGGGTACGACTCGTCGTACCGGTCCTCGGGCGGGGTGCCGGGGGCGGGGGTGGGTGCCACGTGGAGCGCGGAGGCGCCGTGCGGCTGCGGGGAGTGCCGCTGGGCCTCCTGCCTGCTGTACGACCTCAGGTAGCCGACCACCGTGTTCGTGACGGCGACCAGCGGTACGGCGACGACCGCGCCGCCGATGCCCGCGACCATCCCGCCCGCGGCGACGGAGAGCACCACGGCGAGCGGGTGGACCCGTACCGCCCGGCCGAGGATGAACGGCTGGAGGATGTGCCCCTCGATCTGCTGCACCGCCAGCACCACGATCAGCACCATGAGGGCGGTGAACACCCCCTCGGTGACGAGCGCGACGACCACCGCCAGCGCCCCGGACACCACGGCACCGACCAGCGGGATGAAGGCGAAGAGGAAGATGAACACGGCGAGCGGCACCGCCATCGGCACGTCGAGGAACCAGATCCCGAGCCCGATGAAGATGGCGTCGATCAACGCGACGATCACGGTGCCCCGCACGTAGGCGGTGAGCGTGCGCCAGGCACGCGGTCCGGCGCCGGCGACCCCCGGACGGGCCTGGGCGGGGACCAGTTTGAGGGTCCACTCCCAGATCCGCTTGCCGTCGTACAGCAGGAAGAGCGTCGAGAACATCGCGAGCAGCATCCCGGTGAGGAACTCGACCATCACCGTGACGCCCTGGAGGCCGGCGGAGGTGATCTCCTCGGTGTTGGTGCCGATGGTGTCGCTGAGGTTCTTGGCGATGTCGTTGATCTGCGACTCGGTGACGTGGAAGGGGCTGTCCAGCAGCCAGCGCTTCAACTCGTCGATGCCGTCGCGGACCTTGTCGGAGAGGGTGTCGAGGTTGTCCATCACCTGCCAGACGACGAACCAGCCGACCAGCCCCATGATGACGAAGCCCAGGACCGCGGTGACGGCCGTGGCCAGACCGCGCGGCAGCCCGTACCGCCGCAGACGCACCACGGTCGGCTGGAGCAGCGCCGTGACGAGCAGGGCGGCCACGAAGGCGAGCACGACGAGCTGGACGGCGCTGATGACCCGCATCAGCACCCAGAGGGTGCCCGCGAGCACGAGCAGCCGCCAGCCGGCCTCGGCGGCGACGCGCATGCCCCAGGGGATGGCACCCACCGGATGGGCCCGGGCGGCGACGTCGGGGGCGTAGGCGGGCGGCGCGGGCACCTGCGCACCCGCGTCGGGGTCGCTCTTCGCGGCCGCGGCGCTCGCATGGCGGTGACCGGAGCGCGGGGGCGTGTGCGGCCCGTGTGCGTGGGCGTGCCCGGACTCCGACTCCTCGCGTGCGGCTTGCTCCCGCCGTTCCTCCAGGCGGGCCGCCAGGTCCGTCAGTTCGGCCCCGACGCGTCCGAGCCAACCGGGCAGTTTCGACATGCGTGGTCCCTCTCCCCCATGGGTGTGCACCGACCGTCTACCCCCGAACGGCCGGAATGCGACCGTACATGGGTGACGGGTCGCACCACGCACGATGCCCCGCACCGTCGAACGGTGCGGGGCATCGAGGGGTTGGAGCGGGAACTCTAGTACCAGTGGTTGGCCTGCCAGAACGACCAGGCGCCGCAGGGGCTCTTGTAGCTGGCGTTCATGTAGCTGAGGCCCCACTTGATCTGGGTCGCCGGGTTGGTCTGCCAGTCGGCGCCGGCGGACGCCATCTTGGAGCCCGGAAGCGCCTGGACCAGACCGTACGCGCCGGAGGAGGCGTTGACCGCCTGGTAGTTCCACGTGGACTCGTGGTTCACGATGTTGCTGAAGCACTGGAACTGGTCGGCGGGGATCATCTGCCGCGCGATCGCCTGGACCTCGGCGACCGAGTACGAGCCCTGGGCGGCGAACGACGTGGCGTCGCGCACGGCCGAACGGCTGGCGCGCTCCTGGGCGTCCTTGGCCTCCTGGGCCTCCTTGGCTTCCTTCTCGCGCTCCGCCTGGTCCTCGGCCGACTGCTTCTTGACCTTGGCGTCCTTGGCGGCCTGGAGTCGCGCCGACTCCTCCGCCGACTTCTTCGCGGCGGCGTCGGCCGCGGATGCCTGGGCATCGGCCTGCTGCGTCAGCGAAGCGGTCTGCACCTGGGCCTGGTGGCCCACGGGGATGTCTGCGAGCAGCGTGGTGTCGGCTGCGGTGGCCTCGAAGTTGTTGTCGTCGACAGCGGGAGTGCTGCCCGAAGCAACGCCTACGACGGCGCCAACGGTGGTGACCGCGGTGGCTGATGCCACTGCGAACCCCCGGACCGAGATCCGGCTCACACGGTGTCCTTCCAGCATCGCCCGCTTAGGTGACCTCGCGGGCGCGATCGTGCCCTCTGACACTGGCCTCCCTACTGCTTGGGTCACGGGAGACACGGGCCCGGTGGGCGACTTCCTCGCGGAAGTGCCGCGTGGTGCTCGCGGGCGGCATACGGAGATCGGTTGTTGAGTTGTGTGGTGCTGAGCGCCTCGGAAGGTGCCCGGTTTCCGTATGCGGGGCCTGACGGAAGCAAGACTCTGCCGGAGAAGGACGCCGAGAAGCAATTCTCTGTTGCGTGGGAAAGCTCACACGCTCCTTATGCCACCCGTTTGACGGAAATGACGGCGTGACATGAAGACGCCCGGCTAAGCTGCTTCGCTCGCCGGGCGCCCCGTGGACATGTGGGACAGATCGCTGAATCTGTCGCGTTTTTATCCTTCTTCGAGCATTTCGGTCACCAGTGCGGCGATCTGTGAACGCTCGGAGCGGGTGAGTGTCACGTGGGCGAAGAGCGGATGCCCCTTCAGCTTCTCGACGACCGCGACCACTCCGTCGTACCGGCCGACCCTGAGGTTGTCCCGCTGGGCCACGTCATGAGTGAGCACCACACGCGAATTCGCCCCGATACGGGACAGAACGGTCAGCAGGACATTGCGTTCGAGGGACTGCGCCTCGTCGACGATCACGAACGCGTCGTGCAGCGAGCGGCCCCGGATGTGGGTGAGCGGCAGGACCTCCAGCATGCCGCGCCCCAGCACCTCTTCGATCACCTCGCGCCCGGCCACCGCCGAGAGCGTGTCGAAGACGGCCTGCGCCCAGGGGCTCATCTTCTCGGCCTCGCTGCCCGGGAGATAGCCCAGCTCCTGCCCGCCGACCGCGTACAGCGGCCGGAAGACCATCACCTTCTGGTGCTGCCGACGCTCCAGGACGGCTTCCAGGCCCGCGCAGAGCGCCAGAGCCGACTTGCCGGTGCCGGCCCGGCCGCCGAGCGACACGATGCCGACCTCCGGGTCGAGCAGCAGATCGAGGGCGATCCGCTGTTCGGCGCTGCGGCCGTGGATGCCGAACGCCTCCCGGTCCCCGCGCACCAGACGGACGTTGCCCTGTGCCGTCACCCGGCCGAGCGCCTTGCCCCGCTCGGACTGGAGCACGAGCCCGGTGTGCACCGGAAGCTCGGCCGCCTCGGGGACGTACAGCGTCTCCTCCGCGTACAGCAGGTCCACCTGCTCACCGGAGAGCGGCAGTTCCGCCATCCCGGTGTGACCCGAGTCGGTGATGGCGAGTTCGGCGCGGTACTCCTCGGCGAGCAGCCCGACCGAGGACGCCTTGATGCGCAGCGGAAGGTCCTTGGAGACGACCGTGACGTCGTACCCCTCGGCCTGCAGATTGCGCGCCACCGCGAGAATCCGTGAGTCGTTGTCCCCCAGCCGGTAGCCGGCGGGCAGAACGCCGGGGTCGGAGTGGTTGAGTTCGACACGGAGCGTGCCGCCCAGGTCCCCGAGGGGGATCGGAGCGTCGAGCCTGCCGTACCGGACGCGGAAGTCGTCGAGCAGGCGCAGGGCCTGCCGGGCGAAGTAACCGAGCTCCGGGTGGTGCCTTTTGGCCTCCAGCTCCGTGACGACGACGATCGGCAGCACGACTTCGTGCTCGTCGAAACGCGTCATGGCGTTGGGGTCGGCCAGCAGGACGCTGGTGTCGAGAACATAGGTGCGCCTGTCGGGCATGCGGCGCTTTGAGCTGGTCACCACGGAAGGACGTACCCCCTCGGACGAGGTCGGGGAGTGCGACGGGCGTCGCGGAACTTCCCGGAGGAAGAGGACGGACCGGGTTCTGGCCCCCACGCGCGGGCCGAACGCCGGCCCTCCGCGTCGGCCGTACGGTGCGTACGGTCCTTCGTGTGCAAAGGGCCTCCCGGGTGGACGGTCCGGTGGGCCGTCCACATGCTGCGACGTCCGCCTGGTTGATGACCGGACGTCGACCTGTCAGGGGTATTCCCTCGAACGCCCGAAGCCATGCAACGGGTTGCGCCACCGTCCGGAGGCGCCCAGGTGGACACGTGGCAACCGCCGGCCGACGAACCGCGGACCGCGAACCGCCACGAGGGCGCCCCCGTTCGACGGGGACGCCCTCGTGGCGGCGGTGCGTACGTGTCCGGGCGCGCGGGTCCTCGCGCACGTCCGTACAAGGGGAGCGCGCCGCGCGTCCGTACAAGAGGAGTGCGCCGCACGTTCCGTCCCCGCTCCCCTTCCCGGGGAGGCGGTGCGCTCAGGCGCCGTAGCGACGGTGGCGGGCCGCGTAGTCGCGCAGCGCCCGGAGGAAGTCGACCTTGCGGAAGGCCGGCCAGAAGACCTCACAGAAGTAGTACTCGGAGTGAGCGCTCTGCCACAGCATGAATCCGGAGAGGCGCTGCTCGCCGCTCGTACGGATCACGAGGTCGGGATCGGGCTGGCCGCGGGTGTAGAGGTGCTCGGAGATGAGATCGGTGGAGACGACCTCCGCGAGCTCCTCGAAGGTGGTGCCCTTGTCGGAGTGGTCCAGGAGCAGCGACCGGACGGCGTCGGCGATCTCCTGACGGCCGCCGTAGCCCACCGCGACGTTCACGATTATCCCGTCGACGTCGGCGGTGGCCTGCTCCGCCTCCTTGAGGACGGTCTGGGTCTGGGCGGGGAGCAGGTCCATGGTTCCCACGTGGTGGACCCGCCAGCGGCCGTCCGCGGCCAGGTTGCTCACGGTGTTCTCGATGATGCCGAGAAGCGGCTTCAGCTCGGCCTCGGGGCGGTCGAAGTTGTCGGTCGACAGCAGCCAGAGGGTGACGACCTCGACATCGGTCTCGTCGCACCAGCCGAGCAGCTCGGAGATCTTGTCCGCACCGGCCTGGTGGCCCTGAACCGCGGAACCACCGGACGCCTTCGCCCAGCGGCGGTTGCCGTCGAGGATGACTCCGATGTGCTTCGGCACCTGCGAGTGGTCCAGCCGGCCTTCCACCCGGCGTGCGTAGAGCCCGTACACCAGGTCGCGCAAGTTCACTGAGTTCACCCTCTCGATTCCGTTCGGGTCATCGGCCCGCCCGCCCCTGTCACAGGGGTGCGGGGACCGCCCCGTGGGGGGTTCGCCGCCATGTCCGCACGGCCCCGCGCGGACGTGTGCCGCGCCTCGCGCCGGCGTTCCCCCGAAGCCGTCACATTACTGCGGGAAGGCGGTACGGGCCCAACCCGGTCTGTCACAACTCCGCGAAGACCAGAGAAATGTGAGCGCTCCCCCGCCCCCTGTGCCACCGTGTCGCGCGGCGACTCCGGGGAGTACCGGGCGTATCGCGGAAAGCTCCGGCGCTGCGGAGGTGGCGGCGGGACCGCGGGGTCACGGCCGCGACTCCGGGGCCGTACCAAAAAAACGGGCCGGTCCGTGGGGGGGGATACGGACCGGCCCGAGGGGGGGAACTCCACCCTAACCCTTCGTGAGCGTTATTGCCCGCCTCGCCACTCCACCACTACTCTCCGGATTCGGCGGACTCCGTAGCGGGCAGGGAATCCGGCATTCCGGGCGTGCGGGCGGCCCCGAGCCGCCTTCCGGGTGGCGTGCGGGCGCTCGGGGTCGGTCCGGGCCGGCACGGGCCTGGTCCGCCGCGGGCGCCCGCGGGCAGGCTCCCGCCCCCGCTTCGGACCGCTTCAGCTCGGATGGAAACGGATGACGAGCGCGTCCCCGGCGGCGACCACGAAGTCGCCGTTCTCGCAGTGGATGACGGTCTCGCGCACCTGGTCGTCCTCGTCCCGGCTCTCCTGCGTCCCGGTGACCGTCCAGCCGCTCCCGTAGGGCGCGGCTGGCAGGCTGTTCAGCGGGCCGTGTACCCAGAGCCCCGCGGGCACGCACCAGTCAGGAAGCCGCGGCCAGGTGCCGGCGGTCACCCGGAGCGTCCGGTCGGAGGCACAGGTGATCAGGACCGACCTCTCCTCGGCGAGGACGAACTCCACCGCTTCGGGTCCCCCGGCCCGGCCGTCCGGGCGGTAGAAGACACCGTGGACGCCGATGATCCAGGCGCCCCGGAGCCAGTCGGACCTGCCCGAGCGGTGCCGGCCGGCCGTCCCCCCGGACTGCTCGCTCCCCACACCACGCTCCCTCTCTCCGTACAACTCGTCCAGGATCGCACTTTGTGGCACAAGACGGCGCGAACGGAGGGAGGTTAATGATTTCCTCACCGAAAGCGGTCTCGTGCGGGGCCTGTCGGCCTGCGCGCCTCGATGAGGAAGCGCGTGGTCCGGGCCCTGAAGACGCCCTCGGCCTCGATCCGCCGGTGCAACGACTCCAGTTGGGGCCGGTAGCCGTCGACGGTGAAGCCCGGCACCATCCAGATGACCTTGCGGAGAAAATAGACGACTGCCCCGATGTCGAAGAACGCGGTGTCCAGCGACTCCGACCGGAGGTCGGTCACGACCAGCCCCGCCGCCTCGGCGTCGGTACGGGCCCGCTCGGGGTCGCGGGCGGCGTACGCCGAGGGCGGCAGCGGGCCCCTGAAGTGCTCGACCAGCTCGAAGACGCTCGCCCGGCCCACCTGCTGGGAGAAGTACGTCCCGCCGGGGGCGAGCACCCGGGCGACCTCCTGCCACCAGGTGGTCACCGGGTGGCGGCTGACCACCAGGTCGAAGGCACCGTCGCCGAACGGCAGCGGTGGCTCGTCGGAATCCACGACGACCGCCGCCCCGCGCGGATGGAGGAGTGCGGTGGCACGGGCCACGTTCGGCGGCCAGGACTCGGTGGCCACCATGAGCGGCGGAAGGACCGGGGCCGAGGCCAGCACCTCGCCGCCGCCGGTCTGGATGTCGAGCGCGGCGGTGGCCCGGCCCAGCCGGTCGGCCATGCGGCGGGCGTATCCCCAGGAGGGCCGCTGCTCGGTCGCCCGCCCGTCCAGCCAGGAGAAGTCCCAGCCGTCCACCTCCGCCGCCTCCGCCTCGGCCACCAGCTTGGCGAAGCGGTCGGCGCAGGCTCCGGTGAGGGGCTGGGAGGGGGCCGGGTTCTCCGGCTGCTTCGGCATGTCCGCAGGGTCCCAGGGCGGCGCGGCGGCCGCGAACGGTTTTACGGGCGTCGGACACCGGACGACCGGATCCGCTCACGGTCGGACCGCTCACGACCGGACCGCGCCCGGGCGTCACAGGGCGCCCAGGACGACCCCGGTCAGCGCACCCGCGATCATGAAGGGGCCGAACGGAATACCCGTACGACGGTTCGCGCGCCGCAGCACCAGCAGCCCGAGGCCGTACACCGCGCCGTAGAGGAACCCGGCGAACCCGCCCGCGACCAGTACCGGCCAGCCGTACCAGCCGAGCACCACGCCGAGGGAGAGGGCGAGCTTCACGTCGCCGAAGCCCATCCCCTTCGGGTTGATCAGGTAGAGGACCAGGTAGAAGCAGCCCAGCGCGGCCCCGCCGAGCAGTGCGCCGGACCAGGAGCCGCCGTGTTCCGGCAGCAGGGAGGCCACCCCCAGGAGAACGGCGGCGACCCCGGCCAGAGGGAGGGTCAGCTGGTCGGGAAGGCGGTGCACACGGTGGTCGACCGCGGCGAGGAGCGCGGCGACGGGCGCGAGCAGCAGCCAGACGGCCAGTTCCGGACGGGTACCGGTGGCGGCGGCCAGCAGGGCGCAGGCCGACGCGGTCACGGCGGCGAGGAGGACCTGTGGCGCGAACGGGGCGGCGGCGGAGCCGTCCGCCGTACAGACCCGGCAGCCGGCGGCGCCCAGCCAGCCACGGCCGGGGCCGGTAGCGGAGAAGGGGTGCCCGGCGGGACACGCGCCCCGCCACTCCTCCTCCGGCTCCACCGAGAACCGGTACGCGGCACGCGGGATCAACAGCCCGGTGGCAGCGCCCCAAACGGCGGCGAGAGTCACGGCGGTGATCCGGATGGCGTCCACGGACCGACCCTAATCGCACTCCCCCGCACGGGTCTTGGGTCCGAGGGCCCACTGGCGTCCGGCTCGCGTGCGGGAGTGGCCCGGGCAGCCCGCGGGCGGACGGGGATCTTCGCCGGAGCCGTACGGAACCTTCCGGTGGGCGCTACGGTCGGTGCCCATGGGCAGATGGCGTGATGGCGACGGAACACTGACCGTGGGCACGGGCGGCGAGGCGAGGGTGGTCCCACTGCGGGTGGCCGCCTCCTACCGTGCGCGTACCCGAGGGCTGCTCGGGCAGGACGGGATCGAGGGGGCGCTGTTGCTCACGCCCTGTTCGAGCGTCCACACCTTCCGGATGCGGTTCGCCATCGACGTGGCCTATCTGGACCGGAAGTTGAACGTCCTCGCCGTCCGCACGATGAAGCCGGGCCGGCTCGGCCTGCCCCGGCCGCGCGCCCGCCACGCGGTGGAGTCGCAGGCCGGGGCGATGGCCGCGTGGGGGCTGCGGCCGGGCGTCCGGGTGGCGGTGTCGGTGGGGACCCCGGACGGGGCGGAGCCGGCCGCCGGCTGAACACGGCTTCGGGCTTCGGGCTTCGGGCTTCGGGCTTCGGGCTTCGGGCTTCGGGGGACGTCACGTGGCGGCCGGGAGTTTCGCGGCCTGCGCGGTGACGAGCGCGGGCGGTATCTCCGGGACCTCGCGGTCCAGGTAGTTGGCCGCGCTGAAGACGACGACGGCGCCCGCGCTCCGTACGACGGTGAACACCAGGGGGCTCCGGTGCCCGCCCCGGTCGCACACCATCCGGTACGCCAGCGCGTCCTGGCCCACCCGCGGAGCGGGCAGTGCGGTGACGACGGAGTACGCGGCCGGCCCGTCCTCCCCCCGGGTTCCGAAACCGCCCGCACAGACGTCGACGGCCCGCCGCACCCGGTCCATGAGCGCCGCGGCGCCGTCGCCGGCATAGGTGGCCAGCAGCAGCGTCACCACGGTCTGGTCGTCCCGCCCGGCACGGGACGCGTCGACGGCGGTACGCAAGACGGAAGCCGCGGGGGCCGGTTCGGGGGTCAGGTTGACCAGGTCGGCGAGCGGCGCGCAGGAGGGGGTATCGGACCGTTCGGTGCCGCCCGCCTCCTCGTACCGCAGGGGCGCGATCACGTATCCCTTCAACTCGCCGCTCCGCAGCGCCATTTCGGACGGGTGAGCCGCAACCGACCCGGCGGGTTCAGGACCCGAGGAGGCGATGGCGACGGAGGCTGGTGCGGGGGACGGAAGCGCCGGGACTCCGTTCGTGATCCCCGGACGCGGGCTCGCCCGGCCCGCCCCCGCACCGCCCGGCGCGCAGGCCCCCGCCGGCAGACAGAGCACCGCGGCGACGAGCCCGCCCGCCGCCCGTTGGGCCCGTCTTCGCATCCCCACCGCCCGTCCTCCGCTCGGCACACCTGTGCCTGTGCCCGTACCGTCCGCCGCGCCCCTCGGCCGTGTCCGTCCACCCTGCACCCATCGCGTAACGCCTGTGTGTCGCGGGGCGACGGCGCGGGGACACGACAGGCGCCAGAAGTGCGACGGCGGGCTCGGCGCGGCGTCAGGCGGGCTGCCGCAGACCGGCCCTCCCGCCGTCCGCCGCCGGCCAGGAGGGCTGGAGCTGGGGCTGAGGCTGTGTGGTGCACCCGGTGACGGCCAGAGTCAGCCGGTAGCGCCCCTCCTCGGCCGCCTTCGACCGGAGCGAGGACAGCGACGAGGGCAACTCCGCCGCACTCAACGACATGATCAGCGACACGTCACGGTTCTGCGCGCCGTCCTCCTCCGCCGGGAGCCGCTTCGCACCATGAAAGTACATCTCCCGCGCGAAGTCCCGCGCGAAAAGGGACGGTTCCACCGCGCCTCCCGGTCCGCCGCGATCCTCCGGGCAGGCGGCGAGTACCAGCGCGGAGTACAGCGCGCGGGCGCCGGTCCTGGCCAGCACGTCAAGGCCGGCGACGGCTCCGGGGCCGTGCAGTTCGGGCAACGCGTGCAGCCGCCGGAGCAGACCGGGGGCGTGGGCGGTGGGCTGCGGACGGGGCCTCCAGAGCAGGTCGACGGCGGTCCGGCACGCCTCCAGGTCGTCGGCGCGACCGGCCGACTCCAGGGAGCGCAGCAACACGACGGAGGCGCGCTCCGCGCAGGTGGCGGAGAAGGCCCTGGCCTGCGGCAGGCTCCCCAGGAAGACCAGACTGCGCACACTCTCCAGCACCTTCACCGCTCAGGACCGCCCCCGTGGCCGCGTACCGGGCCCGCCGCGGGCGGACGGTGCGGTGCCCCCGCGGGGATCTCCGGTCCGCCCCATCCGGCAAGTCCGTCCACAAGAGGCGCGGACTCCCCTTCCTTGCACGTCAGTTGTCGCGAGGTCAGCACGTCCTCGGTCACCTTTCCGTCTGCGTGCGGCCCGGCACCGTGGGGGAGCGCCGGATCGCGGTCTCGTCAGTGTCGGCGAAACGCTCGTGGTTGCTCCTGGTCTACGGCTTCGACGCTAACTCCGTTTCCGGGCGGGGTCTTGGGCCCCAGGGCTCAGCCGAGGCCCACCCGCACGGGCCGCGAACGAGCCGCGAACGAGCCGGTCAACAGCTCGGCCCTGAGCTGGGCTTGGGCCTCGCTCGGGGCCGGGGGCCCGTGCGGGCGGGCGGGTTCGCCACCTACCCTCCGAAGGGGCCATGGGCGTGCGCCGGGGAGAGGTGGACCGTGAGCGGTGGCGGCCGGCGAGAGGACCGGGGCGCGGACCACGAGGACGCCGGCACCGGTCGCGGCAAAACCGGTGACGGCCCGCGCACCGGATGGTTCGCTCCCCTCACCCGCAGTTGGGCGGCGGGCGCGCCGGTGTGCGTGGCCCTCGGCTTCATGGCCGACCGCGCGTCGGACGTGGTGCTGGGCTCCCCTCAGCACCTGGAGGACTTCGGCCGGCGGCTCCTCCTGCTGCACATACCCCACCTCGCCGTCACCGTGCTGGCCGTACTTGCCGCGGCCCGGCTGCTCCCCGAGAGCCACCGGGCCTCCCGGACGCTGTACCCGCTCGGCTGTCTGACCGTCCCGCTCGTCGGGCTCGGCAACGGCTACGGCGTCTCGTGGGAGGTGGTGGGCATCGAGGGCGTGCTCATGCCCGCCGTCTCGCTCGTCGCCGGCGCGGTCGTGGGGATCGCGCTGGACTGTCTGGCAGGGCGGTGACGGGCGGACGCACAGCGCCACCGCCGACGAAGACGAGTTCCCGGAGCTGGCCGCCCGGCTCTCCAGCGCTTGTGCCGCGATGATCCTGCCCATGGACGTTGAGGAGCGCGTGCCGCTGCTCGCCGCCGTCCTGCCCGACGGCGACGGAGTGGTACGCGCCCGCTGGGAGATCGCCCCCACCCCGAGCACTCGGAAACGGGCGCTCCTCAAGACTCTTCACCGAGGTGGGACCGTCACCGGCCGGGTGACCCGGATCGCCGACTTCTGCGTCACTTTCGTGGACATCGGCGGCTTCGAAGCGGTGATCAACGTCCCCGAGCTGTCATGGCGCCCCCTCAACCACCCCTCCGAGGTCGTCGCCGTCGGCCAGGAGATCAGCGCCGAAATCCTCGGCGTCGACCCGATTCGCGAACGCGTGTCGCTGTCGCTCAAGGCCCTGCACGAAGACCCGATGCCACCGCTCCTCGGACAGATCGGCCGGACCGTCGTCGGCCGCGTCACCAGGCTCGTACCGTTCGGCGTGTTCGTACGCGTCGAAGAGAAGAAGAACGGTTCGAGGGGCTGGTGCACAACACCGAACTGGGCGGCAAGGGCCCGGAGGAGCCGAGGGTATCCGTCGGCGACGCGCTCCCCGTGAAGATCCTGGACATCGGCCTGGCCCGGCGCCGCATCACCCTCTCGCACCGGCAGGCGATCTCCCCGGCCAGGGCGAACCCGGCGCCTGATCAGTCCGGGTCCACCGGGGCCTGAGACCACCTGGAGGACGTGAGGACCGGCGCCGGCGAGGGCCGGACATGGCCGTGCGGAGTCGCCGCTTGGCGAGGTCGGTCATGGGGCGTCACGAAGACAGAGGGCGGCGAGCCGCGGGAGTCGGCGTCGCATCTCATCGGGATCGTCGAAGTCGAAGTCCTCTCCCATGCCTTCGGAGCCCCGTTCGGAGCTGTCCCGGGAGGCTCTGTACGTGTCCCACGCCTCGTAGAAGTCCTCTCCATCGCCGGTGATGCGCGCGAACGCCTCACTGGAGGCGTAGTTGACCTCCTCGTAGAAGAGAGCCTCGTCGCGGTGCACGCGCACGGCGGCGATCACTGCCGGGTGCTCAGCAAGACTGTCCGGGCAAGCCGCTGCCTTCTCGTACCAGTGGCGGCCCAGGGCGATCAGGCCGGCACGGAAGTCCGTGAAACTGTCGTCCGAGCAGCCGCCGCCGATGAGGTAGGCGGCGGCCCATACGTCCCATCGATACACCGCGGCATGCACCTCGTCGAAGCGTTCCTGGTAGCTGAGGACACAGTCCTTGGTGCGGACGGCCAGCTCGTCGACCAGGGTTTCGGCGAAAGGTCTGTCTGGACCGCCGGCCGATCGGGCGGCCTCGACAATGGTCCAGAACTCAGAGGTGTCCATGCCGGGGCACTCTGCCAGCCGGGTGTGACAACGGCTCCCGATCCGACCCAGCCGAACGTCGTCTACGCCGACACCGGCCGGCTCCTCCGGGAGACCGGTGCCGACTCCGACCTGCGGGGCTCACGGCGGCGACACGAATGCCGCCGCCGCTCGATTCTCGCTGCGACGGTGCAGCGAGTTCTGAGGCCCTGCATCAGCTCGGTGTCAGGAAGTGGCACCGCGCGGGAAGGAAACCTCCACGCGCCGGTTCTTCTTCCGGCCCTCCTCGGTGCCGTTGTCCGCGATCGGGTATTCCTCTCCGTACCCACGGATCTCGAAGGTGACCTCGGCGCCGAACTTCTTGGAGAGCAACGCGTGCACGGCTTCCGCGCGCTCCTTGGAGAGCACGTCGCCGTGGGCCGAGGTGCCGAGGTTGTCGGTGAAGCCGAAGATCCGGACCTGGGTGGCGTTCTGCGCCTTGATCTCGGCCGCGATGGCCTCGATGCGGGAATTCGCTTGCGGACTCAGCTTCGCGCTGTCCTTACCGAAGAGCACCTCTGCCTGGAGCGCGAACTTGATGGACTGGTTCGAGTCCTCCCGCCGCTCCTCGCCGCCCATGTCCTCGACGACCTGGACGATGTCGAGAACCTTGCCGGGAGCCAGCGTGCCGCCCTCCGGCATCCTGAGGTCGGGGTCGTTGGCGTCGAGGGGTACGGGGGCCTCGGAGGTCGCCTCGGTGCCGGGGGGCACCGAGGGTCCGTCGTCGGCCAGGGCAGGCGTTCCGCCGAACAGGGTCATGCCCGCGAACAGCATCACCGAGGCGACGGGGACGGCGAGGTGGCGCCGTCGTTCCGGGGTCAGTCGAATGTCGGCCATCCGTGCACTCACCCGGAGATCTTGAGGGACGTGGTGGCGAAGGTCGGCAGGGTGAAGTCGACCTCGGTGGTGGTGGGGGGCGGTGCGGGGAACTGCATGAAGATCGAGGTGCTGTCTCCCGGCTGGAGCGACCTGATCTTAGTGGTGCAGAGGCAGCGGTTGTCCGTGTCGCGCAGGACGTAATAGCGCTTCTTGCCCACCTTGTCCACCAGCGTCGCACCGGCGACGGAGTTGAAGTTGACGTTCAATACGCCCGGTTCGTTCCCTACCCAGGAGGACGGGTTGACTGCGGCATCACTGCCGTTCTTGATGACTCCTTGGACGGTCACAAAACCACCTGCGTCCCGCAGCACCTGGTTGATCGTCAACACCACTCCGGGCCGTGCCTGGACCTCCGCGAGTTTGGCATTCGGATCGACGCTCTCGCCGGCAGCGGTGTCGGGCTGCTGTTCCCCCTTGTCCTCCGAGGAAGGAGTGGCGGATGCGGATGCCTGGGGCGCGCCCTCCTCGGTGGACTTGCCTCCGTCGTCCCCGCCACAACCGGAGAGCGCGAGGACGAGGGCTGCCGCAGCCGAGACAGCCGCCACCGCCCTCCGGGATGCGATCGTGCGCCGAATGCTCATGGGGCGAATCCTCTACTAAGTCGTTCGTTGTCATCTGTCGACCAAGTGCACGTCGAAGAGAATTTTGCTCACGGTGGCCCACGGCGGAGGGCTGCTTGGCCTAATCTCGACCGCCCCGTTCGGACAGGTGAAGTAGTAGATGTCCGGAACACCGTCGTCGTTGAGATCCACGGGCACCCAGGTGCATCCGAAGTCGATCACAGCGGTGGCACGAGCGGTCGCCTGAGTACCGTTCGATCCCGGCAGGACGGGCGAATCCACCGAGTCCGTGCCCCTCACCTTGACCGTCATCGAGTCCCTGTCGCGACCGAAGCCCGGATAGCAGTCTTCGACGGTGGCGTCGTTGGCGGAGGCCAGGCCCTGTGCGGCTCCGCAGGCAGGGGCGAAGGGGGTGTTGAGGAACTCGTCGATCGAGTTCGTCCAGAGCGCCGCGATGAAGGGCGCTTCGAACTCCTCCCGTACCGTTTGGGCCGCTGCCAGCGCGGAGGCATCCGCAGCCCCCTGCGCTCCGTTACGGAGAGCCGAAGCCTTCCCGACGGCGAAGAAGGCCAACGCGAGGAAGAGCAGGCCCGCCACCATCACGATGTAGATGGGGAAGGCCTGCCCGAGGTCGCGCCGGTTGCGGTTGGGCGTCATCCCGAGACGATGTCCCGCACCATGTCGCTGATGCGCCTGGAGATCTCCCCACCGATACCCGAACCGAGGATCGCGCCGATGATCGCCACGACCACCAGGATGATGCCCAGGTACTCGAACGCCGTCTGTCCCCGGTCCTTCGCCGCGTAGCGCTTCCGGATGGCCGAGACCGCCGTGTTGGCCCATCCGTTGACGCGGACGGCGCTCTTCAGAGAGATGTTCGACATGGTGGTCCCCTCCTGGTCCGGTCAGCCGCTCGTCGGCCGACTCGCACAGTGCTTCACCGTCGTTCCCGGTACCGGCTTCCTCCCGGCCGGTCCCGTCCGCGACACCAGAAACATACGGCCTGGAGGACTGCACGACAGAGGGTCCCAGGGCCCATTTTCGGACCCAAACCCCCCCGTGGTTCGCCCGGTTGTCATCCGCGCCGACCGATGGCGGTTCGGCCGCCCCCTGCGCGGTGTCCACACCCTCCATCGCTACCGCCCCCCTTGTGGGCCGGGACCTGCGGAAGGAGCCGTCCCGAGCCAGCGCGCTATCGCCTCGCTCCGGCTGCGACTCCGTAACTTGGTGAAGATCCGGTTGATGTGGTTCTTCACCGTCTTCTCGCTGATGAAGCAGGTGGCAGCGATTTGCTGATTGCTCATTCCGGAAGCAATCAACTCCATGATCTCCACCTCCCTCGAACTCAGGTCATGGGTAAGGTTTTTAGACATACCCACCCGGCGCGACGACTCGGTCGACTGTCCCACAGAAGGTTGCACATGCGAAAGACCTTCTGCCTGTCCTGACTCCCGCCCCGGCACGGGGAACGGCCGCTCCCCGTGCCGCGTCCTGCCCGCCTCCTCGTCAACCGCCGGTACGGACTCCGAAGTGAGCGCGGCACCGAGGCCGTCGGGCAGCGGCACTCGGCGCGCGGGGGCATCCTGACGCATGTGAGCCAGCAGGGCGCCCGCCGCCGTGGTGGTGAAGTGGGCGCGTCCGCGCGTGGTGTCACGGACCGCCTGCACGAGCTGATCCGCGGTGAACTCGCCGTGCACCAGGTAGCCGCCCGCGCCCAGCCGGAGGGCTTCCCGCACGATCTCGCTCTCCCGGCTGTACGTCAGCATCAGCACCGGGGCTATCGGCACCAGGTACGGCAGGGCCGAGATACCGTCGACGCCCGGCATCCGGACGTCCAGCAGGACGACGTCGGGACGGTGGTCCACCACCACCTCGTAGGCCTGCCGGCCGTCCGCCGCTTCCGCGGCGACCTCGATGTCGGGCCGCCCGGACAGCAGGGCGCTCAGCCCTGCTCTGACCACCGGATTGTCGTCGGCCACCACCACCCTCAGCGGGGCTTGGCGCTCGGGGAGCGGGGGAAAGGGGGCGGGAGGTGCCCCGGGGGTCGCCTGCCCGTCGGTGGCGGGAACTTCCGCGGCGTCCGGCTCCCTGTTGGGCACCGGTCGGAACTGCGGCGCGTCCCGTCGGTCCGGGTCGCGCCGTTCTCGCGTGCGGGGCATGTCTTCCGGCATGCTGCGGCCTCCTCTCAGGATCTGTCGACCTGTTGGGTGGGGGGAAGGAGCGTCGGCGAGGCCGCGACTGCGCCCTCGTCGGGTTCGGGCGCCGCCGGGTTTCCGAGCGCGGCGCGTGGCAGTTCCAGACGGACTTCCGTACCTCGGGCGGCCAGTCCCTGACCGATCCGGATGCGGGCGCCGATGGAGGCGGCCCGCTCCACCATGCCGACCAGGCCGAAGTGACCGGTCGCGCGGAGCGCGCCGAGGGACGTACCGGCGGGCAGTCCTCGCCCGTCGTCGCACACGCTGATCCGCAGCACATCGCCCTCCACTCCGGCGAGTACCAGCAGGTGCGCCGGGTCCGCGTGGCGGTGCGCGTTCTCCATCGCTTCCGACACGACGGTGAGCAGATGCCGGGCGACCGCCTGGGGAACCGGCGGTACCGGTACGTCACCCAGGGGACGGAACGAGGCCGCCACTGGGTGACGGTTGGCGAAATCGGTCGTACGGGAGCGAATTTCGGCCACCACGTCGACTCCGCCGTCCCAGCCCGACTCCCGGCGGAGATCGGTGAGGAGTTCGCGGGACTCCGCGGCGGCGCGTCGTGCCGAGCGGGCGACGAGCTCGGCCTGGCTCCTGATGGTGAGCGGATCGGTCCGGTCCGCCGAACCGGCCAGCCCCTCCGCCGCCATGGCCAGGCCGTACAGGGTCTTCGCCACGGAGTCGTGCATCTCCCGGGCAAGGCGGGTGCGTTCGCCCTCCACCGCCTCGCTGACGGCGAGCCTCGCCCTGGTCTCGGTGAGGGCTTGGCTGGCGGTTCCGAACCGGAGCAGCAGATTGCGCAGGGTGACCCCGACCGCGCCGGCGATCACGCAGAAGCCGGGAAGGAGGAGAGCGCTCGCGTCGTCGCTCCGCAGCCCGGGAACGGTGTTGTACACACCGAGCACGATCACGATCTGCAGCGCCGCGAAGACCGCGGCCCCTCTCCATCCGTAGACGAGCCCAGCCAGCAGTGGGGTGCAGACGGTGACGTAGGCGAGCGTCGAGTCCGGGGTGGCGGTGACCAGGAGCAGGGCTCCGAGGCAGACGTCGACCCCGAGGATCCACCGGTGGCGCAGCAGTTGGGGGCCGAACCGTTCCCAGTCGCGGAAGAGGAGGTACGAGCCCATGAAGGTCACGAGGATCGCCCCGCCGACGAGCCAGCCGGCGGCACCGGGGGCGGCGCCACCGATGGCGAAGGGCGTACCGACGGCGATCATCGCCAGCCGGAAGCCGAACACCTGTCGGCACATCGCCTGCAACGCGTTGACCTGAATGCCCAACGCGGGTTCGGTGGGCGGCACTTCGAGCGCCTGACGCATTTCGCTCAGCAGACCGCCGCCGAGCGACCGACTCACCCGACGGACCACCGCTCCACCCCCTTCCCGCTCACCGGCATCACCGTCGGTCTCCTCTCATTTCCCCGACACGAAACCCAGGTTGAGATCCGCCCCGTACACGAACCCGACCGTCAGCAGGATGAGCGTCCCCGGCAGCAGGAACGTCGTGACGGCGAAGGTCGCCTTGGGCACGGCCCGGGCGGCCTTGCGGCGTGCGTTCTGTGCGTCGGTGCGGCGCATGTCGTTGGCGATCTGGATCAGCGTGTCGACGATCGGAGCACCGAGTTCCTCCCCTTGCTGGAGGGCGGTGACGAACATGGCGACCTGCTCGGAGTCGTTGCGCCTGCGCAGTTCGTCGAAGGCCTGACGCCGACTGACGCCCATGTCCATCTGCCGCAGTGTGATCCGCAGTTCGTCGGCCCAGGGGCCTTCGTACTTCTCGGCGACGCGCCCGAGCGCCTGCCTGAACCCGAGGCCCGCGGACACGACCACCGCCAGCACGTCGAGGAAGTCCGGGAGGGTGCGTTCGATGTGCTCCCGGCGGGCCCTGACCGCCGACCAGATGCCCGCCTCGACCCAGAACAGGCCGAAGCCGACCATCAGCAGGGCGAGGAAGACCTGGCCGCGCAGCACCATGGCGAAAGCGCCGAGGAGACCGAGCGCGCCGTACACCGCACGCCTGGCCGCGTAGCGGTCGATGGTGAGGCCACCGGGGTTGCCCGCCATGTCGATCTGGCGGCGCTTCTTGTTGACGGCCTTCTCGCCCATCATCCGCAGCACCGACGGAGCCCACCGCATGCCGAGCCGGTCGACGCCCGAGCCGACGGCGGAGGTGCGGGTGGATCCGACTTCCAGGGCGACGGCGAGGTCGGTGGGAAGTTTGGCGTCGGCGCGGTACATCCGGTAGCCGTACAGGACTCCGTAGATCGCGAGTCCAGCGCCCGCGGCGAGCAGCAGGTCCATGTCCGTTCCTCCCTCAGACGTCGATGCGGGACATGCGACGGATGACGACGAATCCGATCGCGTACAGGGCGATGGAGACCACCACGGCGGCCTGGCCGAAGAAGGCTCCGGTCATGCGGTCCAGGGCTCCGGGCATCACCGCGTTCATCAGGAGCATCGCGCCGAGCCCGAAGACCGGGACCGCGTAGGCCGTCACGGTGACCTGCGAGAGCTGGGTCTTGACTTCGCGACGGGTCTCCTTGCGCTCCTCCAGCGTCTCGGTGAGGTTGCGCAGCGAGCTGACGACCGTACCGCCGGCCCGGTTGGAGAGCACCAATGTGGAAACGAGGACGGAGAGTTCGCGGGAGGGAAGCCGGTCGGTCAACTCGGCCAGTGCGTCGTCCAGGGACTCGCCGACCGCGAGGCGGCGCGCCACCCGGGCCAGCTCCTCCCCCGCCGGATTCTCCAACTCCTCGGCCGCCATGCCGAGTGAGGTGCGAAGGGCGAGGCCCGCCTGGGTGGCGTTGGCGAGAACCCGGGAGAGTTCGGGGAGTTGATTGATGAAGCGCTCGATGCGCTTGTTCCGCTGCCAGTTGAGGAAGGCATTCGTCGCCCACAGCCCGATGAGCGCGGCGACCGGGCCGAAGAAGGAGGCCAGCATCGCGGACGCGACGGCCCAGAGGACGGCCATCGCCGCGATCGCGTACACGAGGAACTCGCCCGGCGTGATCTCCAGACCCGTCGCGCCGAGCTTGAGTTCGAGCCTCCGGCCGAGTGTGGTCGTCCGCAGCCGCCGGTCCAGTCCGGCGAAGCGCCTGGTGTTCCTGGCGGCGTGCCCCGTGTAGGAGAGCCGGTCCACGAGGGCGTCGCGGTCCGCCTTGCCGCCGGTGTAGGCGTACAGGCCCCAGACGCCGAGTACGCCGCAGAGCAGCGTCGCGCCGACCGTGATCAGAGGGAGATATTTCATGGCGGGGGTACCTACATGGCCTCTCGGGTGGCGAGTTGATCGGAGTGCATGGCGACGCCGAACGCCTGCGGGATGGGCTGGCCGGCCATGTAGAGGCGGTCGGCGATACGGCGGGGCAGCGGGAGGTACTGGAACTGGCCGTAGATCCTGCCGTCCGCGGCCATCGGCTGCGCGTTGAAACGGGCGACGCTGACGATGCGGTACGGGTCGCGGCCGTGCGAGTCCAGCGCGGCGATCTCGGTGATCTTGCGGGTTCCGTCGGCGTGCCGGGTCAGCTGGACGATGATGTCCACGGCGCTGTTGATCTGGTCGTGCAGCGCCTCGAACGGGATCTTGATCTCGGACATCGAGGCGAGGGTCTGGAGGCGCATCAGCGCGTCCTCGGCGTTGTTGGCGTGGACGGTGGCGAGCGAGCCGTCGTGGCCGGTGGACATCGCCTGGAGCATGTCGAGCGACTCGCCGCCGCGGACCTCACCGACGACGATGCGGTCGGGGCGCATACGCAGGGAGTTGCGTACCAGGTCGCGGATGGTGATCTGGCCCTTCCCCTCGACGTTGGCGGGGCGGGACTCCAGCCGGATCACGTGGTTCTGCTGGAGCTGGAGTTCGGCGGAGTCCTCGATGGTGACGATGCGCTCGTTGTTCGGGATCAGTCCGGAGAGGGCGTTGAGCAGGGTGGTCTTCCCGGTGCCGGTGGCGCCGGAGACGATGATGTTGAGCTTGGCCTGGACGAACCCGGCGAGCAGCACCAGCATCTGCTCGTCCAGTGAGCCGAAGCCGATCATCTCGTGGAGGGTGAAGGAGCGGGGGAAGCGGCGGATGGTGAGGGTCGCGCCGGTGAGCGAGAGCGGCGGGATGATCACGTTGACGCGCTCGCCGCTGGGGAGCCGGGCGTCGACCATCGGGTTGGACTCGTCCACACGGCGGTTGACGGTGGAGACGATGCGTTCGATGGTCTGCATCAGCTGTTCGTGCGACCCGAAGCGCAGGGGCAGTTGCTCGACCTTTCCGCTGCGCTCGACGAAGACCTGGTCGGGGCCGTTGACCAT
The DNA here is from genome assembly GCF_036188265.1 of Streptomyces sp. NBC_00247. Lineage (NCBI taxonomy): Bacteria > Bacillati > Actinomycetota > Actinomycetes > Kitasatosporales > Streptomycetaceae > Streptomyces > Streptomyces sp. NBC_00247. The sequence continues at coordinate 2,277,081 of NZ_CP108093.1, forward strand.
GATCTCGGTGATGGACGCGTCCTCCAGCAGCGGCTCCAGGATGCCGAGGCCGAGGGCCTCGTCGACGACGCGGCGGATGAGCTGCGAGCGCTCCACCGTCGAGAGGACGGGGCCCTCCCGGCTGATGATGTGGCCGAGTACCCGTTCCAGCCGTACCCGCCGGTCGGCGGCGGCCAGCGAGGACATCTCCGCGAGGTCGATCTCCTCAAGGAGCTTGGCGCGGTAGAGGGCGACCATGTGGCCGTCCTCGCCCGCCCCGCCCTTCTCCTCGGGAGCGGTGATGCGTGCCCGCAGGCTCATGTGGCTGACTCTCTTTCTGGCTTCCGGTCGGTGCTGCGGGCGGGTGGTACGGGCGTACGGGAGGTGGCGGAGCGGTCAGCCCTTCGGGAAGGTGGCGCTGCGTTCGGCCCAGGACCAGTCGACGCCGGGAACCACGCTCGGGACCTTGATGCGTACGGTGGCGGTGACCTCGTCGGCCCCCTCGGACATGGCGATGTCGAACTCGTCGCCGCCGGTGAGCCAGTCGCTGATGGCGTCGCGGCCGTCCTGCGCGGCGTCCCCCCGGGGGTAGTCCTGACTGGCGCTGCGGGCCGCGACCCGGGCGGCGGTACCCGCCTGTCCGGCCGCGTACGCCGCGAGACCCAGCTGGACCGCGAGCATCCCGACCAGGAGCAGCAGGGGGAGGAAGCCGAGGTACTCGATGGCCACCTGACCGCGGTCGCGGCGCACGGCAGGGGGCGGGGAGGGCACGGAAGGCCTCGTGGTCGTCATCGGCTCAGCCCTCCCGCGGTGAGGCCGCGTCACCGTCGATGTGCACGTCGAGGTCGAAGAGGCCGGGTACGAGTACCGGAACCTTGAGGCGGACCCTCGTCCGGTAGAGGGAGGATCCGCCGCCGCAGCTGATGACCGCGTTCCCCTCCCAGGCGTCGGGCAGGTTCTCACGCGCCTTCTGCCGGCAGGCCGAGTTCGAGCCGAACTCCGCCCCGGCGCCGGCCCGCGCGCCCTTGTCCGCGGCGTTCCCGGCGAGGCTGAAGGTGTAGCCGACGAGGGCGAGTTCCCAGAGCACGAGCATGATCAGGATGATGAACGGCGTCATGCCGAGGAACTCGATCGCCGTCTGCCCCCGGTCGCGCTCCGGCCCGCCTGCGGTACGGAATGGGCCCCGTCCTTGGACCGGTGCGGGCTCAGCGGCGGCGGGCCGCCCGTCCCGGGAGGAGGCGTCGGGGCGCCTCCTCCCTATGTCGGTGTCGTGCGTCGGTGTGGTGGTCATCGGTCAACGTGTCCCCTCGGTCCGTCCCCGGCCCTGGTCCGCGCCGCGCCGTCCGCGCGGGCCGCCGACCGAGCCCCGGTCGTTGCGCGCCTTGCCGTTCTTCTTCTCCCCGGGCCGGGGCTTGACGATCCCGATCTCCCCGGCCAGTCCCCAGAGCGCCTGCTTGACCGTGCTCTTGGCGTCGAGTTCGTGGAGCCGTCCGGCGTCCACGACTCCCTGCAACTCCTTGAACTGGGCGGGCACGGCCACACCGGCGACCCTGGTGCCGGTGATCTTCTGGATCAGTGGCGGCTGGATCTCGGTGTTCCGGGTGTAGCGGTTCACCACGGTGAGGGTCTCCTCCGCCTTGCGGATCTGCAGCCGGTCCCACATCCGCACGATGCGCTTGGCGCCGCGTACCGCGATGACGTCGGGGGTCGTGACCAGCACGGCCACGTCGGCCATCTCGACGGCCGCCGCGTTGGCGCCGTTCATCTGACTGCCGCCGTCCACGACGACCACCTCGTACCGCGAGCGCAGGGCGCTGACGATCTGGCGGGCGGAACGGTCGCTGACTTCCTCGCCCCGCTCCCCGTCGCCCGGCGCGAGCAGCAGGGAGAGTCCCGTGGAGTGGGAGAAGACGGCGTCGGTGAGGACGCGGGGCGATATCTCCGAGACCAGGGCGAGATCGACGATCGACCGGCGGAACTGCACGTCCAGGTACGAGGCGACGTCACCGGACTGCAGGTCCATGTCGACGAGGGCGACGGTATGGCCGGACGCCTGGGCGGCGAGGGCGAGTTGTACGGCGGCGAGAGTGCAGCCGACGCCGCCCTTGGCACCCGTGAGGGTGACGACCATGCCGCCGGGGCCGGTGAAGACCTCGTTGCCGGCGACGAGGTGGCGCCGTACGCCGGACGCCCACTGGGCCGCCGCCTGGATGCGGTTGACCAGTTCCTCGTAGCCGAGGGGGAGCGTGACGATGCCGCGGGCACCCGAGTCCATGGCGTCGGCGAAGAGCGCGGGGCTGGGGTCGGCGGTGATCAGGACGACCCCCACCGCCGGGAAGCGCAGGGAGACCTCCCTGATCAGCTCCAGGGCGGGCACCGGACCGATGCGCTCGTGGACGAGGACGACCTCCGGCAGCTCGTCGAAGGCCTCGCCCGCCAGCCGGGCGAGGGTGTCGATGAGCTGGGTGGAGTCACCGACCGGCGTGGCCGGTTCGGCGTCGGGCAGCTGACTGAGCAGAGTGGTGACGGACCTGGCCGCGTCGACGTCCCCCACGGCCGGGAGGATTCTGGTGGTCATCCGTCCTCACTTGTCCTTGTCGAGCTGGTAGGTGCGGTCGCCCGGACGGATCGTTCCGTCGCTGCCCGGGGCGACGAGCGCCAGTCGTACGTGCTCCGCGAAGGACTCGGCGTACGCGATGCGCTGGGTGTCCAGCGTGTTGAGGGCGAAGGTGATCGGCACCGCCTGCGTCATCTGGAAGGAGGTGCCGTTGCGGTCCGGCTCCAGCGCGGTGAGCTTGCCCACGTCGAGCACCTTGGCGTTGGCGACGATCACCTTCGACTGGGCGGGATCACCCTCGCGTTCGGCGGCGAAGGTCGCGTAGACGTTCACCGTGGCACCCGGAGTGATCTTGCCCGCCACGCCGGTCGCCGCGTCGATCATGATGGCGATCTCCTGTTCTCCGGCACGGAGTTCGGGTTTGGCGACCATCATGTCGGTCTGTAGCAGCGAGCCCTCCTGGAGCTGGGTGACGGCGATCTTGCCCTGAACCTCACGCAGATCGGTCACCGCGTTGGTGGAGAGCCACCGCTCGGGCATCGAGACCTTCTCGAACTGACCGCTGTTCAGGGCCGTGTACGGGGCGACGTTGGTCTTGAGCTGGTACGCGGTGACCTCGGGTCCGACCTTCGAGTTGACGTCACTGATCACGGAGAGCACACCGGCGAAGACGCCGAAGGCGCACAGGACCGACAGGAGCAGGAGTATGACGCCACGGCGCTGGCGGGAGTTCATGGACCGGACAACCTCGTTCGGATCGGATGCGTGGGGCTGCGGACAGGGAGGGGTGCGCGCGGTGCGGTGTACCCGGCGCAGGGCGGGTGACCCGGCGACGGTCGCTACCGCTCACGGGCGAGTACGACCGAGGCGTGGGCACGGCGCTCGTGCTGCGCGAGGGGGGACGAGCAGAACCCGCAGCGGTCACCGATGAGTTCCATGCCGCACCAGTGGCACGTCTCCCGGCGCACCGAGGCCACCAGCTGGTACAGGACGGAGATGTCCGGGAGGTAGGACGCGAATTCCACCAGCTTCTGGGTGCCCCACCAGCGGGCCGACTCGGCGGGGAGCGCCGCCTCGTGAATGGCCTGGACCTTCCAGTCGGGGGCCAGTCGCTCCCGCACCCATTCCTGCGGTGCCTGCCCCTTGGCGATCAGCAGATGGGTCGCGAAATCCGGCCCGGGCAGCGGCTCCATCGTCGGCCGCACTTTGACCAGTCGCTCGTGGGTCCCGGTGAGTGCGACGAACTGGGCGCCCGGAACCCATGACTTGGCGTGCTCCTTGAGGCTGACCGGAAAACGGTCCAGCTTGGCGACGGAGTTCAGCAGCGCTCCGGTGTGGATGTAGTGGGCGAGCAGCCGTACGGCCGAGGCGATCACGCCGGGGCTGAAGTCGCAGATGGAGAGCTGGCGCAACTGCCGTACGAGTACGGCGATTCCCAGCGGTGGGAGATCGACCTTGAGGAGGGCGATCCGGTCGCTCTCCAGGACGGAGCGGATGGCGTAGAGCCGCCGCTCGTGGCCGGGCGGAAGGGAGGACGGGTACACGGCGATGACGTATCCGTGCTGCTCCAGCAGGAGATGGATGTCGCCGACGGCGAGTTCGAGTGCCTGATCCTCCGGCGCGTGCAGCAGAGCGGCGGTCGGCGTCTGCTGGTCGGTGGGTGGTAGCACCAGGTCAGCGCTGGTTACTGCAATGGCGATCGGCACGCTGTTCCCCGTTCGGCTCCGGCCGGCGTCGCGCCGCCGACCGCAATCGCTCCTGTCCGTGGTTCTTCGACAGCACTGTAGTCACGTCCCACCAGGCGGGAAACCGTCTTCAGGAATCAATATGGAGACGGCCACCAGGAACGCGGCGTGGGCGCCGGACCCATATCAGCCCGGACGGAAGGTAGTTGAATTGGAAGCCGCAAGGAGGTTTATCCGGTTCTTTTCCAGCCATTCGCCAATCCGCCGATCTTGGACCGGCGTTGAGGGTTTCATGCACTGACGTGCGCGCCCCTGTACGGCAATTGATGAGTATGGGAACTCATTGACGTCACCCGCTCCCCCGTGCGTCCGCATGATGCCCCTCGGTGCGGACGTCAACCTTCTTTGCACACGCCATTTTATCCGGGTGACGGTGCGCTCCGACGCGACGCCGGGCACCGCACTCCTCCGACGGCGGGGCCGGCCCCTCGCGCCGCCTCCCTCAGCAGGCACGGAAGGGGAGGGCCGGACGAGGGTGGCCCTCCCGGGCCGCCGTTCGGACACGTCCTCACAACCTCTGGGTAGGCGCGCCGCGTTGACATGGGGGCGCGGGTGCACACGCCCGCAAAGGCTCTGGCGGGAATCCTCGGGACCCGGGTCCGGAGGGGTGCGCACCGAGCACCCAGACCCACCCGGACCGGACAATCGGCACCCCGCTCGCACTCTCCCGACAACCGCTAGGACGAGTGAATCGGCATCACAGGTCTTGACAACTCGATTGGTCTGGACCAGTTTATCGGCCAGCGGTGGCCACCGTCCCCCGTCGCCCTCCCCCGGCGACCCCCCACGCAGAACAGCACAGACCCGCACGGCCCCCCCGGCACACCCACGCCACCACCCCGACTCCCCCGGAGGATGCAGTGGAACGCACCGCAGGCAGAAGGCACCGCAGGCCCTACACCCGACCCGCGCTCGGCGCCGCCATGGCCGTCGTCGCGGCGGGCGCGCTGACCCTCACCGGTCTCGTGAGCAACGCGGAGGCCGCCGACGTCAACGTGGCCAAGAACGCGGGCTTCGAGTCGGGCCTCACCAACTGGACCTGTACGGCCGGCAGCGGCGCCACCGTCTCCTCGCCCGTGCACGGCGGCAGCTCCGCCCTCAAGGCGACCCCCGCCGGGCTGGACAACGCGCAGTGCAGCCAGACCGTCGCGGTGAAGCCCAACTCTACGTACAGCCTGTCCTCCTGGGTGCAGGGCAGTTACGTCTACCTCGGCGTGAGCGGCACCGGCACCACGGACGTCTCCACCTGGACGCCCAGCTCCACCGGCTGGTCGCAGCTCGCCACCAGCTTCACCACCGGCGCCTCGACCACCTCGGTGACGGTCTACACCCACGGCTGGTACGGCCAGCCCGCCTACTACGCGGACGACATCGCGGTCACCGGCCCGGACGGCGGCGGTGGCACCGATCCCGCCCCGACGGTCCCGGCCACCCCGGCGGGTCTCGCCTCGGGCTCCAAGACCTCGTCCTCCGTGTCGCTCTCCTGGAACTCCGTCTCCGGGGCCACCGGCTACACGGTCTACAAGGACGGCGCGAAGGCCACCACCTCGACCGGGACCTCGGCGACGATCTCCGGGCTCTCCGCCGACACGGCCTACTCCTTCGCGGTCAGCGCGACCAACGCGGCGGGCGAGTCCGCCAAGTCGTCCGCGCTCAGCGTCCGTACGTCCACCTCGGGCACCACCAACCCGCCCGCGTCGACCACCGTGCCCAAGCACGCGGTGACCGGCTACTGGCAGAACTTCAACAACGGTGCGACCGTCCAGAAGCTCAGCGACGTGCCGTCCGCCTACGACATCATCGCGGTCTCCTTCGCGGACGCCACGTCCACGCCCGGCGCGGTCTCCTTCACGCTGGACTCGGCCGGTCTGAACGGCTACACCGTCGACCAGTTCAAGGCCGACATCAAGGCGAAGCAGGCCGCCGGGAAGAACGTCATCATCTCGGTCGGCGGTGAGAAGGGCGCGGTCGCGGTCAACAGCGACGCCTCCGCCACCGCCTTCGCCGACTCGGTCTACTCGCTGATGCAGACCTACGGCTTCAACGGCGTCGACATCGACCTGGAGAACGGCCTCAACTCCACTTACATGACGAAGGCGTTGCGCTCGCTCTCCACCAAGGCGGGTTCGGGCCTGGTCATCACCATGGCCCCGCAGACCATCGACATGCAGTCGACGTCCGGCGAGTACTTCAAGACGGCGCTCAACGTCAAGGACATCCTGACCGTCGTCAACATGCAGTACTACAACAGTGGTTCGATGCTGGGCTGCGACGGCAAGGTCTACTCGCAGGGTTCGGTGGACTTCCTCACCGCTCTCGCCTGCATCCAGCTGGAGGGCGGCCTCGACGCCTCGCAGGTCGGCCTCGGGGTTCCCGCCTCGACCCGCGGCGCGGGTAGCGGCTACGTCGCCCCGTCGATCGTGAACGCGGCGCTCGACTGCCTCGCCAAGGGCACCAGCTGCGGTTCGTTCAAGCCGGCCAAGACCTACCCGGCGCTGCGCGGCGCGATGACCTGGTCCACCAACTGGGACGCCACCGCGGGCAACGCCTGGTCCAGCGCGGTCGGCGCGCACGTCCACGCCCTGCCGTAACGACCGCAGCGCACCGGCCGGATCACCTGTCGTGACCGGCCGGCCACACCGTCGACAAGCGCCACCGCTCCCCCGGTGGCGCTTGTCGGCGTTCCGGGAGAGCGGTGGCGGGTGGAGCGGTGGCGGGTGGAGCGGTGGCTCCGGGGGGACGCGGAGCCTCAGCCGAGTACGGCGAGCGCGTCGATCTCGATGAGCAGGCCCTTGGGCAGGCCGACGTAGACGGTGGTGCGCGCGGCGGCGGGAGCCTTGAGTCCCTGCTCCTCGAAGTACGCGTTGTAGATCTCGTTCATCTCGGCGAAGTGGTCCACGTCGGTGAGGTAGACGCGCATCATCATCACGTCGTCCCAGCCCGCGCCGCCCTCCTCCAGGATCGCCTTGACGTTGGCGAAGGTCTGGAGGGTCTGCTCGCGCAGGGTGGGGCCGGCCGGGGTCGGCGCCTGGCCCTCGACGGCGGGGAGGAAGCCGACCTGGCCGGCGACCTGGAGGATGTTCCCCTTCTTCACCCCGTGCGAGAACTTCGCGGGCGGGGTGGTGTGGGTGCTGGGGGTGAGGGCGGTCTTCTCGGTCATGGGGTGTCCTTAGACGGTGCGGTGTACTGGTGCGGTGTGTGTATCGGCGCCCCGGGGCGCGGTGCGGTCCCCACGGCGGGGGCACGGCGGTGCCCGCCCCTACGGCGGGGGAACGGCGGTGCCCGAGTACTCCCGGCTGATGGCGTCCGCGGTGCGGCGCAGCAGCGGCAGCAGGGCGAGCAGCTCCTCGGAGGTCACCACGACGTTCGGCGCGGAGAGCGACATCGCGGCGACCACGCGTCCGTCGGCCCCCCGGACGGGGGCGCCGACACAGTTGATGGACTCCTCGTGGCCGCCGAGGTCGGTGGCCCACCCCTGTTCGCGGACGACGGCGAGCTCACGGAGGAAGGCGGCGGCGCCGGGCGTCGAACGGGGCGTGTACGACGGGTAGTCGAGCCGTTCCGCGACGGCCCGGCGCTCCGGCTCGGGAAGGTCGGCGAGGAGCAGCTTGGCGACGGCGGCGACGGACATGGCGACGGTCTTGCCGATGCGCGAGTACATCCGGACCGGGTAGCGACTGTCGACCTTGTCGATGTAGAGGACCTCGCCCTCCTCGTACACGGCGAGGTGGACGGTGTGTCCGCACGTCTCGTTGAGCTCGACGAGGTGCGGGTGGGCGATCTCGCGGACGTCGAGGTTCTCCACGGCTTCCTGGGCGAGCGCGAAGAGGCGGGCGCCGAGCCGGTAGCGCTGGTCCTCCTGGCGGTAGACGAGACCGTGTTCGCGCAGGGTGCGCAGCAGGCGCAGGGCCGTGGACTTGTGGACGCCCAGGCGGTCGGCGACGCGGCCCAGGTCGGCGGGGCCCTCGGCGAGCAGCGGCAGGATGCTGAGCGCGCGGTCGACGGTCTGGCTCATCGGAGTGTTCCTTCCACGGCGTGCCCGGGCTCGTGACCGGCTGCCGTACGCCCCGTCCATCCGGGCCTAAGTCGCAGTTTCCCCCAGGCCGCGTCGTCCAGCGCGGCGAGCCGGTCGGCGTGGGCGCGGGCCGGGGGGTGGGCGAGGTCGCCGGGGACGGTGAGGACGGCGGCGGCCATCAGGTGACCGTGGCGGACGCGGTCGCGGACGGGCAGCCCGCGCAGGGTGGCGGAGAGGAAGCCTGCCGCGAAGGCGTCGCCGGCGCCCACGGCGGCGACCACGTCCACGCGCAGGGCCGGGGCGGTGGTGGTCTCGTCGGTTCCGGGGCCGGGCGGGGTGTCCTCGGGGCGGGCGAGGACCGTGGCGCCGTCCGCGCCGTGCTTGACGACGAGGACGGCGGGTTCGGGCAGCGCGGCGCGGATGGCGTCGGGGCCGTGCACGCCCCATGCCTCCGCCGCCTCGTCCTCGCCGACGAACACCACGTCGGCGCCGCGTGCCAGGTCCCGCAGGACTCCGGGCCCCGCAGCGTGTCCGCGCCAGAGGCGGGGGCGGTGGTTGATGTCGAAGGAGACCAGGGGGCGGCCGGGGCGCTGGGCGGTGAGGGTGCGCAGCAGGGCGAGGCAGTCGTCGGAGAGCGCGGCGGTGATGCCGGACAGGTGGAGGACGCGCCCGGCGAAGAGGGCGTCGTACGGGGCGTTCAGCGGCGACATCGCGGAGGCGGCGGACCCGGCCCGGTAGTAGGCGACCTCGTGGTGGCCGTCCGCGCGGTCGGCGGCGGTGCGGAAGTAGACGCCGGTGGGGCGGTCGGGGTCGCGCAGGACGGCCGAGGTGTCGACCCCGTGTCCGGCGATCGTGTCGACCAGGTGGTCGCCGAAGCCGTCCTCGCCGACCCGGCCGACCCAGGCCGTGCGGTGTCCGGCTCCGGCCAGGGCGCAGGCGACGTTGGACTCGGCGCCGCCGATTCCGCGCAGGAAGGCGGGTACGTCGGCGAGGCGGCCGGGCTCGGTGGGCAGGAAGGTCACCATCGACTCGCCGAGGCAGACGACGTCCACGGCAGCGGCGTCGGCCTCGGCACCGGTGGCACCGGCGTCCGCCGGGTCGGCCGTTCCCGTTCCCGTCGCCGCTCCCGTTGCCGTTCCCGTTCCGGGCACCTGGGCTCCTCGTCGGTCGTTGATCGGCAGGGCCGCGTCCCCGCCTGCTCCGCCGGCTCGTCGTTGACCCGGCGTCGGCTCGGATGTTAGACAGCCTGGAGCGACATACGCAATGAGCGTTGCGGAGGATGCAACGCTCGAAGGAATCAGGGAAAGGGGATCCGCATGGCAGCCGACGCGACATCCGGCGACGGGACCACGGGCACCACCTCGGCCGGCCCGGCCGAGGACGCGGTGACGGTCGCGGAGCGGTACGCCGCCGCGCTGGCCGACGAGCGGATCGACTCCCGCTTCAAGGGCCTGCCGCCGGACGCCGAGGGTCTCACCGTGGGCGCCCTCGCCGCCGAGGCCCGGCCCCTCTTCTCCGGCGGGTTCACCACCCCGCTGCTGACGCTCTCCGCCGAGTCGCTCGCCGACAACCTCGCGCTCCTGGAGACGTACACCGAGCGGCACGGCCTGGCCTTCGCACCGCACGGCAAGACCTCGATGTCGCCGCAGCTCTTCGCCCGTCAGCTCCGGCACGGAGCCTGGGGCATCACCGCCGCCGTTCCGCACCAGGCCCGCGTCTACCGCGACCACGGCATCCGGCGGATCTTCCTCGCCAACGAGGTGGTGGACCCGGTGGCACTGACCTGGCTGTCGGGCGAGCTCGACGCGGACCCGGAGTTCACCTTCGTCGCGTACGTCGACTCGGTGCGCGGGGTCGAGCTGATGGACGAGGCGCTGCGCGCGGCGGGTGCCCGCCGCCCGGTGGACGTGGTGGTGGAGCTGGGCGCCGGCGAAGGCGCCCGTACGGGTGTGCGTACGGAGTCGGAGTGCGCGGCGGTCGCGGACGCGGTCGCCGCCGTGTCCACGCTGCGGCTGGTCGGGGTCGCCGGTTACGAGGGCGAGGTGCCGAAGGCCACGACGGAACGGGTCGCCGACTGGCTGCGCCGACTCGTCTCGCTCGCCGTGGAGTTCGACCGGGCGGGCAGGTTCGGCGGACTCACCGGGGACGAGGAGATCCTGGTGAGCGCGGGCGGCAGCGCCTGGTTCGACGTCGTCGCCGAGGTGTTCGCGGAGATTCCCGAACTGAGCCGAACGGTGTGCAAGTTGCTGCGTTCGGGGGCGTACGTCTCGCACGACGACGGCCAGTACCGCAACCTCACCCCCTTCAACCGGGTCCCGGAGGAAGGAGAGTTGCGTGCCGCCTTCCGGCTGTGGACGCAGGTCGTCTCGCGCCCCACCGACGGCCAGGCGTTCGTCAACGCGGGCAAGCGGGACGCCGCCCACGACCTCCACCTCCCCGAGGCCCAGGTGGTCCGTTCGGCCCGGGACGGGTCGGTGCGCCCCGCGACCGGGATCACCGTCACCGGCCTCTCCGACCAGCACGGCTGGCTGGCCACCGAGCCGGGCACCGGGCTGGAGGTCGGCGACTGGGTCGGCCTGGGGCTGTCGCACCCGTGCACCTCCTTCGACAAGTGGCAGCTCATCCCCGTCGTGCGCGAGGACGGCACGGTCGAGGAGTACCTGCGCACCTACTTCTGAGCCGCGCCGCACCCGTGCACCACCTGAGCCGCACACCAGAACCCCGGGAGGGTCGCCATGGACCTCGTCATCCGCGACGCGCGCGTCATCGACGGCAGCGGCGGTCCGTCCGTCCGGGCGGACGTCGCCGTCGGCGGCGGGCGGATCTCCGCGATCCACCCGGAGGGTTCGCCGGGCCCCCGCCCGACCGCCCGCCGCACCCTGGAGGCGGACGGCCTCGCCCTGGCCCCCGGTTTCATCGACATGCACGCCCACAGCGACCTCGCCCTGCTCCGCGACCCCGATCACAGCGCCAAGGCCGCCCAGGGCGTGACGCTCGAAGTCCTGGGCCAGGACGGCCTGTCGTACGCCCCCGTGGACGACCGCACGCTCGCCGAGGTGCGCCGGACCATCGCGGGGTGGAACGGCGACGGCGAGGACCTCGACCTCGACTGGCGCACGGTCGGCGAGTATCTCGACCGGCTGGACCGGAACTTCGGCGGCGAGGGCATCGCCGTCAACGCCGCCTATCTGGTCCCGCAGGGCACCGTCCGGATGTACGCGGTGGGCTGGGAGGACCGCCCCGCGACCGGTGCCGAGCTGGACCGGATGCGTGAACTCGTCGCCCAGGGAATGCGGGAGGGCGCGTTCGGCATGTCGTCCGGCCTGACCTACACCCCCGGGATGTACGCGGACGACGCCGAACTCACCGAACTCTGCCGGGTGGTGGCCGAGCACGGCGGCTACTACTGCCCGCACCACCGCTCGTACGGAGCCGGTGCGCTGGAGGCGTACGAGGAGATGGTGCGGCTCACCCGGAAGGCGGGGTGCGCCCTCCATCTCGCCCACGCCACGATGAACTTCGGGGTGAACGAGGGCCGCGCGCCGGAGCTGCTCGACCTGCTCGACCGGGCGCTGGACGAGGGCGCGGACATCTCCCTGGACACCTATCCGTACACCCCCGGGTGCACCACGCTGGTGGCGGTGCTGCCGGGCTGGGCGAGCGAGGGCGGCCCGGAAGCGACCCTGGCGCGGCTCGCGGACCCGGCCGCCGCCGCGCGGATGCGCCACGACCTGGAGGTCACCGGTTCGGACGGCTGCCACGGGGTGCCGATCGACTGGGACACCATCGAGATCTCCGGCGTCACCGTCCCCGGGCTCTCCGGGTACGTGGGGCGCACGGTCGCCGCCTCCGCCCGGGAGCGCGGCGAGGAGCCGTGGAGCACCGCGCGGCGGCTGCTCGGCCAGGACCGCCTCGGCTCGACGATCCTCCAGCACGTGGGGCACGAGGAGAACGTCCGGCGGATCATGCGGCACCGGGTGCACACCGGCGGCAGCGACGGCATCCTGCGGGGCGACAAGCCGCACCCGCGCGCGTACGGCACCTTCCCGCACTATCTCGGCCGGTACGCACGCGAGTTGGGTGTGCTCTCCCTGGAGGAGTGCGTGGCCCATCTGACCTCCCGCCCGGCGGCCCGGCTGCGGCTGACGGACCGGGGGATGGTACGCCCCGGATACCGCGCCGACCTCGTGCTCTTCGATCCTTCGACGGTGGCGGCGGGTTCGACCTTCGAGGCGCCCCGGACCCTGCCGGTGGGCATCCCGCACGTGCTGATCGACGGCCGGTTCGTCATCGAGGACGGGCGCAGGACCCAGGTGCTCGCGGGACGTTCGGTGCGCTCGACCGCGCGTTGAGCCGGCGCACGCGGGTCCCGGACCGTGGCCCGGGGCCCGCCGAACAACCCCTACCGCGTCACGGCTTGGGCAGGGCGCAGCCGGTGCGGGTGAGGTCGATCACGCTGCCGGGGCCGACGCAGGGCACGATGCCGTAGGTCTCCTGGGCGTAGTTGATGCCCTGGCGCACGGTGACCGTGCCGTTGGCGTCGACCTCGCACGGGTTGTTCTCCGTGCACCGCTCGCCGTCCTCGTTGCCGGTGTTGTTGACCGCGACCACCTTGCCGGTGGCGTTGTCGATCACCGGGGAGCCCGAGGTGCCGCCGATGGTCTGGCAGGCGGAGGTGTAGCGGACCGAGTCCTTCCAGGTCCACGCGCCTTCCTTGAGGCGGTAGACGAAGCCGTCCACGGCACAGGAGTAGGTCCGCTTCCAGTAGCCGGACGCGACGGTGATCGCGGTGCCCTGGACGGGGTGCGTGGCGGAGAGCTCCAGCGCCTTGATGCCGTAGCTGCTCTCTATCTGGGCGTAGGTGCGGGTGAGTTGGTAGAGGGAGATGTCGGTGTCGGTCATCGTGCCGTAGGCGATCTTGCTGGCGCGCAGAGTGCCGACGCCGGTGCCCGCCGCGTTGAGCAGCGTGAAGGAACGGGTGGACGCGCGGTTCACGATGACCTGCCCGGCGGCCGGGAAGCCCGTCTCCAGGCAGTGCCCGTTGGAGAGGACCAGCGCGGGATCGGTGGACAGGGCGGTGGGGGTACGGACGACGGAGCCGGAACAGTTGCTCAGCGCCACGGTGCCGGCGAATCCGACCGCCTGCACGGCGGCGACGCCGGGGGCCGCGGAGGCCGCGACGTCCGGGGCCCCGGACGCGACCGCACCCGGGGCCGACTTACCGACGGACACGGACGCCGGGGAGGCGCCCGCGCCGGAGTCGGTGGCGGCGACCGCGGGCACCGCGCCGGCACCGAGGAGCAGGGCGCTCAGGAGCGCGGCGACGAGAGGCTTCTTCATGGGGGGTCCCCTCCGTTGACCTGGCGTGCGGACACGCCGGGGTCGGCGGGCCCGCACACGCGCGACCGGAGATCTTCCGGTCTTGGCATGAGCATGTTCACGTACGGGCCCTGCCCCCACAAGGGGTGAAAACAAGCCGCGCCCGGCGGCCCCCGCACGCAGGAAGGCGACCCGGTCGACGCGGCCCGGTGCGCGGAGGGAGGCGCCGATCGGCACCGCCCGGCGCGAAAGGAGGCGACGTCTCCGTCGCCCCGCTGCTCTTCCGTCGGCGCAGCCTCTCCCCGGTGGACGAAGCCGGTTTCGCGAGCGGCCACACCAACGCCTTCTACCTGGCGGCGCCGGCGTACGCCGTCCCGGAGCGCTTCCAGGAGTGGGGAGCCCGCGCCTCGGACCTCGGCCACACCCGGATCGTGGCGGGCACGCACTCACCGCCCGACGTGATCGGCGGCCGGACCCTGGCCACCGCGCCGGCCGCCACCCTCGCGGGCCCGGCGAACGCGGAGCCGAAGGCGACCGGTTCAGCTCCCGGCCGCCGCCGCTTCCCTCGCGTACGTCACGGCCTGGAGCAGGGAGAGGCCCGGCTCGGCGCGGCGCAGCGTCCTGATCGCTTCGGTGGAGTCGGCGGGTCCCGCGTAGCCGGCCGCGGTGAGCCGTTCCCGCACCCAGCGGACGCGCAGCTCTTCCTCGGGGCGGTCCGTGTACCGCCCGACGAGGGCGAGCGCGCGCTCCAGGCCGGCCCGGTCGGCGTCCGGCGCGGCTGCCAGTTCCTCGCGCAGCGCGGCGAGGATCCCGGGCGCGTCGTGCAGGACGAGGACGGCGAGGTGGTTCTTCGTGAGGAGGCCCATGAGGGCACTCTTCCCGGGCGCCGCGCACCCGGTGCGCGAATTGAGCGACATCTGAGGCGGTCCGCCCCGGGGCCCGCAACCAGGCCTCCGTACACACGTACGAGCCCGCGCGCGCCCGGTCGCGTACGTGTGTACGAACAGGGGGACGGGTGGCGCATCTCACCGCGTTCGCGGCGCGCACCCGCATTCCAAGCCGCACCACCGGCGCGACCGGACGTTCCCACGGCTCACCCGCCCGGCCGCATGGCGATGGAAGCCTCGGTGGCCGTCCGGCGCGTCCCCGAGGGCGCCGGCGGGCAGGAAGCCCCGAGCACGCCGCGAAACACCGCCGTAAGCTCGCGGACATGCAGGTCATCCAGTCCACGAAGCTCGCCAACGTCTGCTACGAGATCAGGGGCCCCGTGCTGGAGGAGGCGATGCGGCTGGAAGCGGCCGGTCAGCGCATCCTCAAGCTGAACACGGGCAACCCGGCGGCGTTCGGTTTCGAATGCCCGCCCGAGATCCTCGAGGACATCCTGCGCAATGTCGCGGGGGCGCACGGATACGGCGACGCGAAGGGCCTGCTGTCCGCGCGCCGCGGTGTGATGCAGCACTACCAGACCAAGGGCATCGCGCTGGACGTCGAGGACATCTACCTCGGCAACGGCGTCTCCGAGCTCATCCAGATGTCGATGCAGGCGCTGCTCGACGACGGCGACGAGGTCCTCGTACCGGCGCCCGACTACCCGCTCTGGACCGCCTCGGTCTCGCTGGCGGGCGGTACGGCGGTGCACTACCGCTGCGACGAGCAGGCCGACTGGATGCCGGACCTCGCCGACATCGAGCGGAAGATCACGGACCGCACCAAGGCCATCGTGATCATCAACCCGAACAACCCGACCGGCGCCGTCTACGACGACGAGATGCTGCGCGGTCTGACGGAGATCGCCCGTCGCCACGGCCTGGTCGTCTGCTCGGACGAGATCTACGACCGCATCCTCTACGACGGTGCCACCCACACCCCGACCGCGGCGATCGCCCCGGACCTGCTGGTCCTCACCTTCAACGGGCTGTCCAAGAACTACCGGGTGGCCGGTTACCGCTCCGGCTGGCTGGCGGTCTGCGGGCCGAAGGAGCACGCCTCCTCGTACATCGAGGGGCTGACCATCCTCGCCAACATGCGGCTCTGCGCCAACATGCCGGCCCAGCACGCGGTGGCGGCGGCGCTCGGCGGCCGGCAGTCGATAGACGATCTGGTGCTGCCGGGCGGCCGGATTCTGGAGCAGCGGGACGTGGCGTACGACCTGCTGACGCAGATCCCCGGCGTGACCTGCGTGAAGCCCAAGGGCGCCCTGTACCTCTTCCCCCGGCTCGATCCGAAGGTCTACAAGATCAAGGACGACCGGCAGATGGTGCTGGACCTGCTGCGGGCCGAGAAGATCATGGTGGTGCACGGCACCGGGTTCAACTGGCCGGAACCCGACCACTTCCGGGTGGTCACACTGCCCTCGGCGGAGGACCTCCGGGACGCGGTGACACGGATCGCGCACTTCCTGGACGGCTACAGCCAGCCCTGAGCGCCGTCACCGTCCGTGCGGGCCGGCGACCGGGCGGCCCGGTCAGGCGGCCGGGTCTGAAGGTCGCGTCGGGCGGCCGGGTCTGAAGGTCGCGTCGGGCGGCCGGGTCAGGCGGTCGCGTCGGGCGGCCGTCTCAGGCGGTCGGGACCAGGCGGTGCGCCGCCGTCGACAGCGCCGCGGCGTGCGCGTCCATCCGTTCCGCCGCGAGGATCGCCGCCGTGGTGTCGGCGCGCGAAGCCGCCACCACGAGCGCCCGGCCCGCGAGGGAGTGGGCACGGCGGTGCAGGGCCGCGGGCGGGGCTCCGGTCAGCCCGGCGTGCCGGGCGGGGGGCGTGCCGCGCAGTCGGGACACCTGCTCGGCGATACGGTCCCCGGCCGTGTCGAGGCCCAGTTCGTCGGTGACGGCGAGCAGCGCGGCGAGGTGGCCGGCGAGCTGGATGTCCAGCTCCTCCCCGCGACTGCGGTGCGGGAATCCGGCGGTGTCGGCCGGCGTGTGGACCGACGGCGTGCGAATCGGCTCGTACATGGGTGGCCTCCAGGTTCTGCTGGACAACCATCCTAGCTTGGAATCAGTCTAAAGTTGTGCCCGGTCCGTCGAGGGCGTGGCGGGGGACGCCCGCGCCGCGCGTCCCCCGCCCTACGGCGGCCCGGTACGGGCCGCCGCCGCCGGATCAGGCCACCGGCTTACGCACCCGGACGGTCGCCGTCGCCCCGCTCGCGAGATGCAGGTCGTCACCCGCGTAGCCGATCTCGTACACCACCTCGCCGTTGGCGCCGGGGACGTCGTCGACGGTGAAGGATCCGTCCGCCGCGACGGCGGCCGACGTCAGCGCGTAGCTGCCCTTCTTGTCGGTACGCGCCACCGAGAGCGTGATCCCGGCGGGCAGCGCGCGGCCCTGGCCGGTGAGGGTGCCGGTGATCCGCAGCCCCACCCCCTTGGTGCCTTCCGCCGGGGCGGTCAACGCGATCGAGGTCGGGGCCTTCGCCACCACGGTCTCCAGGGAGACGTCCTCGGTCGGGCGGTGGGTCAGGTCGCCGGTGAACGAGACGGTGTACGTGGCCGGGCCGACCACCGACGGCACGTCCAGCACGGTGAACGTCCCGTCGGCGTCGACCTCGGCGGCGGCGAGCGTACGGTCGCCGTTGGCGTCGGTGCGTACGGCCGTCACCTTGACCGGCTGTGCGAGTGCGGGCCCGTCGATCTCCAGCCGGCCCCGGATGCCGAGGGGCTCGCCGACCACGGGCTGCGCGACGTTCGTGGCGAGCGTGCCGGTGAAACGGGTGTCGTACTGAGCGGCGGGCGGCCGGATGACGTGCAGCCAGTACTCGTACCCACTGCCGCCGTTGGTGACGGCGAAGAGGCGGGAGCCGTCCTCGGACCAGGCGAGTCCGCGCGGCTGGACCTTGTTCCCGTCGAGCGCGCCCTCGAAGGCGAACTCCAGCGGGGGCGTGGCATCGGTCGGGTCGGCGGCCTGGATCAGCAGGTCGGCGGTGCCGCCGGTGGCGGCGGCGCCCCGGGCGATGTACTTCCCGTCGCCGCTGAAGGCGACCGCGCTGGCCACGGCCCCCTCGGGGAGCGGCTGGTAGGCGGTGTCGGCGTCCGAGAGGTCGTCCGCGTTCAGCAGCCGGGTTCCGGTACGGGCGTCGGCGACGGCGATCAGGCTGCCGTCCGGGGACTGGGCCACGTCGCGCATGTCCAGCCCGCCCTGGCCGGCAGCGTCGGCGAACCGGCGTTCGGCGGTGCGGACCAGGGTGGTCCCGCTCGCGTCGAACACGCCGAGGAAGGGATTGGTCACGGCGGTCGTCCGGGGCTGGGCCAGGATCAGCCGGTCCGGGTTCCGCTGGTCGTCGAAGAGCCGCAGCCGCCCGGTGTCGTTCCAGCCGGTCGCGACGGTCCTTCCGTCGGCCGTCCCGTAGAGGGTGTACGTCCGGTTGTCGCAGTCACTGGTGTTGTTGGTCTCGGTGAACCAGACACGGCCGCCGGCGAATCCCGCGTCACGGGGGCAGTAGACGTCGTAGTTCCCGTAGTAGCGCGCGGTCCTGGTGTAGGTGGCGGTGTCGAAGGAGATGACGCCGGAGGTCTGGGCGACCTCGAGGACGGTCCCGTCCGGGCTGAGCGCCAGCGAGGACGGCACGTCGTCCGTCGCCAGGGTGGCGACCCTCTCACCGTCGAAGTCGTAGACCTGGACCGAGCCCGCCCCCGAGGTCCTGCGGTCGTCACTGACGTAGACCCGTTGGTGCGCCGAGTCGACGGCCAGCGCCCCGAACGACGAGATCGGCAGCTTGGCCACCTGCTCACCGGCCGTCCCGGTGCCCGCCTCGGCGGCCCGGGCGAGGGGCGCGCCGAGCGCGGTCAGGCCGACCGCGCCGAGCGAGAGAGCGGTGACCGCTGCGGCGACCCGCAAGCGGAGCCATGAGTTCCTCAACTGGTTTCCCCCACACGTTCGTTGACACCTCCGAGCGGCTCCCGGAGGCGTGCGGAGCAACAGTAGCCTCCGTGAACACGCGATGTTCAAGGGATTGTTGTGAACCGGCGTGTCACCTCGCATGGCGGACAGCCCCGAACCAACACCTCGGAACAGCGCGCGGCCCCCGGAACCACGCGGGTTCCAGGGGCCGTTCACGGCGTCACACCTTCACGCCTTCACATCTTCACGTCTGCACCTCTGCACGTCTGCTCGTCCGCACGGCGTGCCGGGTCTCACCCCAGGCGCTGGACCAACGCCCGGTACTCGTCCCACAGTTCCTTCGGCGTGTGGTCGCCGAAGGTGTTGAGGTGCTCGGGAACCAGTGCCGCCTCCTCGCGCCAGACCTCCTTGTCGACGGTGAGGAGGAAGTCCAACTCCTCTTCGGAGAGCCCGAGTCCGTCGGTGTCGAGCGAGCCCTTGGCCGGCAGGATGCCGATCGGCGACTCGACGCCCTCCGCCTTGCCCTCCAGTCGCTCCACGATCCACTTGAGCACCCGGCTGTTCTCGCCGAACCCGGGCCAGACGAACCGGCCCGCGTCGTCCTTGCGGAACCAGTTCACGTAGTAGATCTTGGGCAGCTTGGACTGGTCGGGCTTGTCCGCGCCCACCTTGATCCAGTGGTTCATGTAGTCGCCCATGTTGTAACCGCAGAACGGCAGCATGGCGAACGGGTCGCGGCGCAGCTCCCCGACCTTGCCCTCGGCGGCGGCGGTCTTCTCGGAGGCGACGTTGGCACCGAGGAAGACGCCGTGCTGCCAGGTGAAGGACTCCGTGACCAGCGGTACGGCGGTGGCGCGGCGGCCCCCGAAGAGGATCGCCGAGATCGGTACGCCCTTCGGGTCCTCCCACTCGGGAGCGATGATCGGGCACTGGCCGGCCGGCACGGTGAAGCGGGCGTTGGGGTGGGCGGCGGGGACGCCGGACGCGGGGGTCCAGTCGTTGCCCTTCCAGTCGGTGAGGTGCGCGGGCGGCTCCTCGGTCATGCCCTCCCACCAGACGTCGCCGTCGTCGGTGAGCGCGACGTTGGTGAAGACGGAGTTTCCCCACATCGTCTTCATCGCGTTGGCGTTGGTGTGCTCGCCGGTGCCGGGCGCGACGCCGAAGAACCCGGCCTCGGGGTTGATCGCGTAGAGCCGGCCGTCCTCGCCGAAGCGCATCCAGGCGATGTCGTCGCCGATGGTCTCGACGCTCCAGCCGGAGATGGTCGGCTCCAGCATCGCGAGGTTGGTCTTGCCGCAGGCGCTCGGGAACGCGGCGGCGACGTACTTCGACTCCCCGCGCGGCGGGGTGAGTTTGAGGATCAGCATGTGCTCGGCGAGCCAGCCCTCGTCGCGTGCCATGACGGAGGCGATGCGCAGCGCGTAACACTTCTTGCCCAGCAGGGCGTTGCCGCCGTAGCCGGAGCCGTACGACCAGATCTCGCGGTCCTCGGGGAAGTGCGAGATGTACTTGGTCGCATTGCACGGCCAGGGCACGTCCTGCTCCCCCTCGGCGAGCGGGGCACCGAGGGTGTGGACCGCCTTGACGAAGAAGCCGTCGGTGCCGAGTTCGTCGAGGACCTCCTGCCCCATCCGCGTCATGGTGCGCATGGAGACCGCGACGTAGGCGGAGTCGGTGAGCTCCACACCGATCGCGGAGAGCGGGGACCCGACCGGGCCCATGCAGAAGGGCACGACGTAGAGGGTGCGACCGCGCATCGATCCCCGGAAGACGCCCTGTGCGCCGGAGAAGATCTCCCGCATCTCGGCGGGGTCCTTCCAGTGGTTGGTCGGGCCCGCGTCCGCCTCCTTCGCGGAGCAGATGAAGGTGCGGTCCTCGACGCGGGCGACGTCGCTCGGATCGGACGCGGCGTAGTAGGAGTTGGGCCGCAGAGTCGCGTCCAGCTTCGTGAAGGTGCCCTTGGCCACGAGCTCCCCGCACAGGCGCTCGTACTCGGCTTCTGAGCCGTCGCACCAGACCACACGGTCCGGCTGGGTGAGAGCCGCGATCTCGTCGACCCAGGAGACGAGCTCCTGGTGCCGGGTGGGAAGAGGGGAGGGAGCCGCGATGTCGCGCGCCACGATCGCTCCTTGTCGAGGGTGGATTGCCGTTGGTGCCCCGTGGGGGCTTCGACCCGGACGCTTCGACTGCGTCATCCCTGGCGCTCATCCGGTGCCGACCGCACTCATTTGATCATCCGACGCTACCGCCCATCTGTCCAGAGGGCCTCACATGTGAGCATGGCCACTCGGAGCGTGAGCATGAACGCTCCGGAAAAGGGGCGTCGCGGTGTGGCTACGGGTGTTCGGTGGGCGAGCCGTGCGTGCCCGGAGGGTGAGCCGTGCGTGCCCCGTGGGTGAGCCTCACCACTCGGAGGCGGTACTTACGGGGGCGTAGGTAGCATGCGGACATGACTGCTGCCGGTGCGTCCGCACCCGAAACCGCCGTCCTGGACGCCGAGCCGCTCAAGCCACGGATGCGCGGCTGGCTGCACGCCGGCATGTTCCCCGCGGTGGTGGTCGCCGGACTGGCACTCATCACGCTCACGGACAGCGCCAAGGGGCGGATCGCCTGCGCGGTGTACGTCCTCAGCGCCTGCCTGCTCTTCGGCGTGAGCGCGGTCTACCACCGCGGCACCTGGGGCCCGCGCGGCGAGGCGGTGCTCCGGCGGCTGGACCACGCGAACATCTTCCTGATCATCGCGGGCACGTACACACCGCTCACCCTGCTCCTGCTGCCGGATTCCACCGGGCGGCCCCTGCTGTGGGCGGTCTGGGCGGCGGCGCTGGCGGGGATAGCGTTCCGGGTGTTCTGGGTCGGCGCCCCGCGCTGGCTGTACACGCCCTGCTACATCGCGATGGGCTGGGCGGCGGTCTTCTTCCTGCCGGACTTCATGCGGGCGGGCGGCGTCGCCGTGCTGGTCCTGGTCGTCGTCGGCGGACTGCTCTACAGCGCGGGCGGCGTGATCTACGGCCTCAAGCGCCCCAATCCCTCGCCGCGCTACTTCGGCTTCCACGAGGTCTTCCACTCGTTGACCCTCGCCGCGTTCGCCGCGCACTACGTGGCCATCTCGCTCGTCGCCTACCAGCACGACTGACCGGCTCGGCGCGGTCGTGACGACGCCCCCTGCGGCAGCTGCCGCAGGGGGCGTCGTCACGACCGCGCCGGGGTTCTCAGCCGCCCAGCCTCCGGCTCAGCTCCTCCACGTCGGTGGTCGGGGTCTCGCAGACGAAGTGGCGGCAGACGTACGCGGTCGGCTCGCCGCCCACCAGCGACCGGTCCACCAGCAGCGGGAACTCCCCGCCGCCCGGCTCCCCCACCGCGACGACCGCGCCCGGCGCCCGGCCCAGCAGCGCCGTCCGGTGCAGCTCACCGCCGACCGGCCCGGCCACCGCCACCTCGCGGGGCCCGTCGAGCAGCGCCTCGGCGGCGGCCAGCCCCCAGCCCACGAACCGGGGCGCGCGCGGACCGAGGGCCTTCACCACCCCGAGCGCGCCCTCGGCCGCCGTGCGGTGCGGCTCGGAGCCGGTGTGCGCCGCGTACGACAGGAGCGCCGCGGCCGCCGCCGTCCAGCCGGACGGGGTGGCGTTGTCGGTGGGGTCCTGCGGGCGGCGGATCAGCTTCTCGGCGTCGTCCGCGGTGTCGTAGAGCTGCCCGCCCTCCCCCGCGAACCGGGTCAGCACCACGTCGAGCAGCAGCCCCGCGAATTCCAGCCAGACGCCCTCGCCGGTCACCGACGCCAGTGCGAGGAACCCCTCGGCGACGTCCGCGTAGTCCTCCAGCACCCCGCTGTTCCCGCCGGCCCGCCCCTCCATGGAGGTGCGGCAGAGCCTGCCGTTCTCGCCCAGGTGGACGCGCACCAGCAGGTCGGCGGCCTCCGTGGCCCGCTCCACCAGGTCGGGCCGGTCGAAGTAGGCGCCCGTCTCGGCCAGCGCCGCGACGGCCAGGCCGTTCCAGGCGGCGACCACCTTGTCGTCCCGCCCCGGACGGGGTCGCAGCTCACGGGCGGCCAGCAGCCGGGCCCGCAC
Source organism: Streptomyces sp. NBC_00247 (assembly GCF_036188265.1). Taxonomy (NCBI): domain Bacteria; kingdom Bacillati; phylum Actinomycetota; class Actinomycetes; order Kitasatosporales; family Streptomycetaceae; genus Streptomyces; species Streptomyces sp. NBC_00247. The sequence goes on from NZ_CP108093.1 coordinate 2,299,593, forward strand.
GGAGGCGACGCGCTCGGCGTCGGGGTCGGGGGTGTCCTCATCCGCCTGCGCCCCCGCCGTACCCGCGTCGAGCCTGAGCACCGAGGAGCCCTCTTCGAAGGTGCCCTTCTCGGTCACCCCGAAGCGGGCGGCGGCGAACGCCCCGTCCTCCTCGCCCAGCACCTCGGCCAGCTGGGCGGGCGTCCACACGTAGAACGCGCCCTCCACGTGCCGGCCCTGGGCGTCCTCGCTGTCGGCGTCCAGCGCGGAGGCGAAGCCGCCCTCGGTGGTCCGCAGCTCGCGGACCAGGAAGTCGGCGGTCTCCAGCGCCACCCGGCGGGCCAGGTCCGACCCGGTCGACCGCCACAGGTGCGCGTACACCCGGCAGAGCAGCGCGTTGTCGTAGAGCATCTTCTCGAAGTGCGGCACCGTCCACTCCCGGTCCACCGCGTACCGGGCGAACCCGCCGCCGAGCTGGTCGTAGATGCCGCCCATGGCCATCGCCGCGCAGCTGTCCGCGGCCATCTGCAGGGCCCCCTCGGAGCCGGTACGGGCGTGGTGGCGGAGCAGGAACTCGATCGCCATCGACGGCGGGAACTTCGGCGCGCCGCCGAACCCGCCGTGCGTGTCGTCGTAGTCCCGGGTCAGCCCCAGCAGCGCCCGCCCCAGGTCCGACTCGTCCGGCACGCCCTGCCCGCCGTGCGCCAGCGACCGTTTGGCCAGGTCGGCCACGATGTGCCCGGCGACCTCGGCGACCTCCCCGCGCCGGTCGGTCCACGCGGCGGTCACGCCCTCCAGCACCTGCCGGAAGGACGCCATGCCGTGCCGGGGTTCGGGCGGGAAGTACGTACCGAAGTAGAAGGGTTCGGCGTCCGCCGTCAGGAACACGGTCATCGGCCAGCCGCCCTGCCCGGTCGCCGCCTGCACCGCCTCCATGTACACGGCGTCGACGTCCGGCCGCTCCTCCCGGTCCACCTTCACCGCGACGAAGTGCGCGTTGAGGTAGGCGGCGAGCGCCTCGTCCTCGAAGGACTCGTGCGCCATGACGTGGCACCAGTGGCAACTGGCGTACCCGACGCTCAGCAGCACGGGCACGTCACGGCGCTTGGCTTCCTCGAACGCCTCGGGCGACCACGGCCACCAGTCGACCGGGTTGTCCGCGTGCTGGAGGAGGTACGGGGAGGTGGTGTGCGCGAGTCGGTTGACCATGCCCCAATCCTTGCGCACCGGGGATGGCGACTGGGGGACGGGCTCACCGGGAGCGGCGGGAGAGGCCGTGTGCACGGGCGATCCCACGGAGCCGCAGTGCTCCCACACCGGCAGCATGCGGACAGTACGCTGAGCCGAGCAGCGCCGGACCTGCCGAGGCCTCTCGAAGGAGGTACACCATGACCGCCGAGATGGTGGCGCCCGCGTGGATGCATACGCAGATCAGCGCGGAACAGTACGACTCCTGGTCCGAGGAGCAGTGCGCCGGCATCGAGATCGTGGACGGGATGGTCGTCGTGAGCCCGAGCGCCTCCAAGCGCCACAACCGGCTGGCCCGGATCCTGGCCAATGCCCTGGACGCCGCCGCGGGCACGGACTGGAACGCCGACACGGACTTCGACGTCCGCCTGCAGGACGTTCCCCTCACCAACCGCCGCCCTGACGTCACCGTCTACCGGGCAGAGACCATCGACCTCACACCCACCCGCCCCGAGCACGTACTCCTGGTCGTCGAGGTGGTGTCGCCCGGATCGGAGACGACCGACCGGGTCGTGAAGGTCGCCCAGTACGCCAAGGCCGGCATCCCCTTCTACTGGCGGGTCGAGCAGGCCGCCACCGGCGTCCCGATCGTCTACACCTACGTCCTCGACCCCGCCACCAGGGCCTACCGGGACGGCGAGATGTTCACCGGCAGGGTGAAGGCCACCGCGCCTTTCTCCGTCGCTGTCGATCTGGGAGCCGTCTGAGAACCGCTGGAAGATTCCTCATGACTGAGCACAGGGGAAGCGCAAGTTCCGGCAGCGCCTGAAGGCTCTTTCCGCTGCGGTCGGCTCCCCTGACGACGGCTGACACCATGGCTTGGTCCGTCGGCGGGTGATCAGGCAGCAGGCGAGCTTGAGGGAGGCGTCGTGGATGTCGGCTCTGCGTTCCCAGCGGGGTGCGGAGGCGTCTGAAACCGTGGAGCCGGGCGAAGGCGCGCTCCTCTCCCCATGGCCACCGGTCCACCGGATGGGAGGCGTACCGGAGTAGGCAGGGCTACGGCGCATCACCCAGTCTGTTCATACCGGCGTCGTCGCAGGGTCCAACCCGTGGCGGGCGGCAATCCGCGCTGCGGACGCGGCACCGGTGGCGCCCTGGTTCTCGGAGTGCGCCAGGGTCGGGAAGTCAGTGCGGTGATGCGTCGCGATGGTGCGGACGCAATCCGCGAGGGCGAGCCGTGGGGCGTTCCGCCGGCGATCCGGGCACCGCTGCTCGGGGCGTCGTAGCCGGTGGCGGGGGCACGGCTCCAAGCCCCGCGCCGACCGTGCACGGCGCGGGGCGGGTCGGGGCACCGGCCGAAGGCCCGACGGCCGGACGGCGTCCCGGGGTGCTACTCGGCGCGGGCTCCGGCGGAGGCACCGGTCCCGGCGGTCGCGGGCGCCTCGGTGTCCTCCGGGGCTTCCTCGAAGTTCACCCGGCCCATGTGGCGGTTCATCGACTTCATCAGCAGCCACACGCCGACGGCGAGCGCGGCGAAGACGATGAAGCCGAGGACGCCGGGGGTCACCTTGTTCTTGTCGAGCTCGTCGGCGGCCAGCGGGACGAGATGCGTCAGTGCCTGGGTGGAGTACATATCAGGCATTGTCGCGGATGCCCGCGAAGAGATCGCTCTCGGGGAGGGAGGTATCGACGCTGGACTTCACAAGCTCGTACTCCTCGGTCGGCCAGACCTCCTTCTGGACGTCCATCGGGACGCGGAACCAGCCGCCCTCGGGGTCGATCTGCGTGGCGTGCGCGATGAGCGCCCGGTCGCGCACCTCGAAGAAGTCCGCGCACGGAATGTGCGTGGTCAGGGTGCGCTCGGTGTGCTTCATCTCGTCCCAGCGCTTCAGCCAGTCGCCGTACGGGGACTCCAGACCGCGTGCGAGGAGCGCCTCGTGCAGGGCGACCGTGCGGGGCTTGTTGAAGCCCTGGTTGTAGTAGAGCTTCTGCGGCTCCCAGACGGGACCGAACTCGTCCTCGGGGAAGCGCTCCTTGTCGTTCGCACCGTCGAACGCGATCATCGTGATCTTGTGGGTCATGATGTGGTCGGGGTGCGGGTAGCCGCCGTTCTCGTCGTACGTGGTGACGACCTGCGGACGGAACGCGCGGATCTTGGCGACGAGGCGCCCGGCGGCGCTCTCCTCACCCTCCAGCGCGAAGCAGCCCTCGGGAAGCGGGGGCAGCGGGTCGCCCTCGGGGAGGCCGGAGTCGACGAAGCCGAGCCACTCCTGCTGGACGCCGAGAATCGCGCGGGCCTCGTCCATCTCCTTCCTGCGTACCTCGTGGATGTTCTCCTCGATGTACGCGTCTCCCTGGAGACGGGGGTTGAGGATGGAACCACGTTCCCCACCGGTGCAGGTGACGACCATGACGTCCACCCCCTCGGACACGTACTTGGCCATGGTGGCGGCGCCCTTGCTCGACTCGTCGTCGGGGTGGGCGTGGACGGCCATCAGGCGCAGCTGCTCGGTCAAGACTCGGTCCTCAGTTATTCGTCACGATGGGCAACTCCTATAGTGACCGAACGGGGAGGTGGAAAATTCCGCGATTCCCCGCACAGGAGGAACGATCATGACGGCGCTGCGCGAGGCCACGCCCGAGGGCCGGTACGGCCGGAGCCAGGACGAGAACGCGGACCGCAAGCTCCGGGTGATCGGTGCGGTACTGGGTGCGGCGCTGATCGGCGTGATCGTCTGGATCGGCGTGGACAAGGTCGCCGGTACGGAAATCAGCGCCGAGCTGATCAAATCCAAGATCGTCTCCGACGAGCGGGCCGAGGCACATCTCGAAGTGCACAAGGACAAGGACTCCGGCGGCTTCTGCACGGTGCGCGCCCTGGACGCGGCGGGCGGCGAGGTCGCCCGCAAGGATTTCCGGTTCGACCAGCCCGAGGGCCGCGTCGACGAGGTCGTCGCGCTGCGGACGACCTCCCGGGCCAGTGCGGTGGAGCTGCTGGGCTGCACGGGCGGCGGTTCCGCGGGCTGAGCACCGGGGTGCGCCCGCGGGGGACGGTCCCAACCTGTGCGCCACCCGCACCGTCCGCCACGCCTCGATCGTCACTGGGTGACCTTCTCCCCCTTTGCCCGGGAAATTGTTAGGCTCGTGGTTTCGCCCACCCGTGAGGGAACAAGCTCGGGGTAGGGCGATGCTTTGTATTCCCAGTACCGACGAGGAGCACCTGTGACCCAGACCAGCGAAAACGTCACCTGGCTCACGCAGGAGGCGTACAACCAGCTCAAGGCCGAGCTGGATTACCTGTCTGGTCCCGCGCGCACGGAGATCTCCGTAAAGATCGCGGCGGCCCGTGAGGAGGGCGACCTCCGCGAGAACGGCGGGTACCACGCGGCCAAGGAGGAGCAGGGCAAGATGGAGCTCCGGGTGCGCCAGCTCACCCAGCTCCTGGAGCACGCGAAGGTCGGCGAGGCGCCGGCCGACGACGGTGTGGTCGAGCCCGGCATGGTCGTGACGATCGCCTTCGACGGTGACCCGGACGACACCGTGACCTTCCTGCTCGCCTCCCGCGAGTACGCGAGCACGGAGATCGAGACGTACTCGCCGCAGTCGCCGCTCGGCAGGGGCGTCAACGGCAAGCGCACGGGCGACGACGCCGAGTACGAGCTGCCCAACGGCAAGAAGGCCGCGGTGAAGATCCTCTCGGCCAAGCCCTACACCGGCTGAGCCCCACACCGGCTGAGCCGCCCGCGACGCGAAGGCCCCGGCCGCCGGACTCCCGAGGAATCCGGCGGCCGGGGCCTTCGCGTGCGGGACAACCCTCGGTACGGGCGGTCAGCTGGCCGCCCGGCGGTACTTACGGACCGAGAGGGTCCGGAACACCACGATGATCACGGCGGACCAGATCAGCGACGCCCACACCGGGTGCTGCATCGGCCAGGCGTCGGACGGGGAGACGCCCGGGTTCCCGAACAGCTTGCGGCACGCCTGGACGGTCGCGCTGAACGGGTTCCAGTCGGCGATCGGCTGGAGCCACGACGCCATCTGGCTGGAGTCGACGAACGCGTTCGAGATGAACGTGACCGGGAAGAGCCAGATCAGTCCTCCCGAAGTGGCGGCCTCCGGGGTCCGGACGGAGAGGCCGATCAGCGCGCCGATCCACGAGAAGGCGTACCCGAGCAACAGGAGCAGCCCGAACGCCCCGATGGCCTTCGGTACTCCGTTGTGGATGCGCCAGCCGACCAGGAGGGCGACGACCACCAGCACCAGCACGGTGAGGGTGGTCTGTACGAGGTCGGCGATGGTCCGTCCGGTGAGCACCGCTCCCCGCGCCATGGGCAGGGAGCGGAAGCGGTCGATGAGGCCCTTGTGCATGTCGTCCGCGATGCCCGCCCCGGCGCCCGCCGTGGCGAAGGTGACGGTCTGGGCGAAGATGCCGGCCATCAGGAAGTTGCGGTAGACCTCCGGGGAGGTCGAGCCGCCGACGTTCATCGAGCCGCCGAAGACGTAGCTGAACAGCACCACGAACATGATCGGCTGGATGAGCCCGAAGAGGACCACCTCGGGGATGCGGGTCATCCGGATCAGGTTGCGTTTGGCGATCACGAGGGAATCGCCGACGGACTGGACGATGCCGCCGGACGGGCGGGGGGCCAGGGTCGTGCGGACCTCTTCCGGGCGGGTGGTCACCGTGCGTCCTCCTTCGCGTCCCCGGTCGCCGACGAGCCACCGCCGCCGCCACCGCTTCTGCCGCTGCCGTCTCTCCCGCCACCGCCGCCGCTGCCGTCCTCGCCGTTCCCGCCGTTCTCGGCAGCGGTCTCGGCCGCATGCCCGGTGAGCGAGATGAAGACGTCGTCCAGGGTGGGGCGGCGCAGTCCGATGTCGTCGATCTCCACGTCCCGGCCGTCCAGGTCGCGGATCACCTCCGCGAGGAGTTTGGCGCCGCCGGTGACCGGGACGGTCAGTTTGCGCATGTGCCGGACGACGGAGACCTCACCCCCGCCGTACCGGGCGAGTGCGTCGCGGGCCGGTTCGATCTCCTCCGGGCGGTGCACGACGACCTCGACGCGTTCGCCGCCCGTACGGGCCTTGAGCTGGTCGGACGTACCGCGTGCGATGACCCTGCCGTGGTCGATGACGCAGATGTCGTGGGCGAGGTGGTCGGCTTCTTCGAGGTACTGCGTGGTCAGCAGCAGAGTCGTTCCGCCACCGACCAGTTCCTCGATGACCTCCCAGAGCTGCTGGCGGTTGCGGGGGTCGAGCCCGGTGGTGGGCTCGTCCATGAACATGACCGGCGGCCGGACCACGAGCGCCGCCGCGAGGTCGAGCCGCCGCCGCATGCCGCCGGAGTAGGTCTTGGTGGTCCGGTCGGCCGCGTCGGTGAGGTGGAACCGCTCCAGCAGCTCCGTAGCCCGGCTCTTGGCCTCGCGGGCGCGCATCTGGTAGAGCCGGGCGACCATCTGGAGGTTCTCCCGGCCGGTCAGGTACTCGTCGACCGCGGCGAACTGTCCGGACAGCCCGATGGAGCGGCGTACCTCGTTGGGCTTGGCCAGTACGTCGATGCCCGCGACCTCCGCCCGCCCGCTGTCGGGCCGCAGCAGGGTGGTGAGGACACGCACCGCGGTCGTCTTGCCGGCGCCGTTGGGTCCGAGGAGGCCGAGAACGGTCCCTTCGGGGACGTCGAAATCGACGCCGTCCAGCGCTCGTACGTCTCCGAAGGTCTTCACGAGACCTTCGGCGTGGATCGCACCTGGCACAGGGGATACCCCCATCTGCTGTCGGACGGCCCGCCGTCGGACGGACCGATTGCCCGTTCACGTGACTACTGTGCGAATCCTAGGTCGTTTCCGGCCATGCGCGTCGGATCGGCGGCCGGTGTCCGGTGCGGTGCGCCGCGAGACGGAGGACCGACCGGGTGCGGGGCGTGCGGGGCGAGGTGCCGTGCCGGGCACCGGCCGCCCGACGGGCATGGGGCCCGGCTCACTCCACGATGAGGTGGCCGGCGCCCCTGAGGACGGCGGCGACCTCCTCGCAGTGTTCCGGGCCCTTGGTCTCCAGGTGCAGCTCGACCTCCGCCTCGGTGAGGCCGAGACGCGGTTCGGTCCGCACGTGGCTGATGTCGAGCACGTTCGCGTCGGACCCGGACAGGGTGGCCAGCAGCGCGGCGAGCGCGCCGGGCCGGTCCACGATCCGCACCCGCAGGCTCAAATAGCGGCCGGCGGCGGCCAGTCCGTGGCGGAGGATGCGCTGCATGAGCAGCGGGTCCACGTTTCCGCCGGAGAGCACGGCGACGACGGGCCCCCGGAAGGACTTCGGGTCGCTGAGCAGCGCGGCGACCGGGCTGGCGCCCGCGGGTTCGACCACGAGCTTGGCCCGCTCCAGGCAGAGCAGCAGGGCACTGGAGAGCTCGTCCTCGGTGACCGTGCGGACCTCGTCCACCAGCTCCTGGATCAGGCGGAACGGTACGTCGCCCGGGCGGCCGACCTTGATGCCGTCGGCCATCGTCTGCGGCACCGCCTCCAGGGCGACGGGGTGCCCGGCGGCCAGTGAGGGCGGGTAGGCGGCGGCGCCGGCCGCCTGCACGCCGATGATCTTCACGTCCGGGCGGAGCGCCTTGACCGCGACGGCGATGCCGGCCGCCAGTCCGCCGCCGCCGATACCGACCACGATGGTGCGGACCTCGGGGCACTGTTCGAGGATCTCCAGGCCGACGGTGCCCTGGCCCGCGATGATGTCGGGGTGGTCGAAGGGGTGGATGAAGACCGCTCCGGCCCGCTCCGCGTACTCCTGGGCGGCGGCCAGCGTCTCGTCGACGACCTGACCGTGCAGCCGGACCTCGGCGCCGTACTCGCGGGTCGCCGCGACCTTGGGCAGGGGTGCGCCGACCGGCATGAAGACCGTGGAGCGTACGCCGAGCAGAGAAGAGGCGAGTGCGACACCCTGCGCATGGTTTCCGGCGCTCGCGGCGACGACTCCGCCCGCCCGTTCCTCCGGTGTCAGTCCGGCGATGCGCACGTAAGCGCCGCGCAGCTTGAAGGAGCCGGTGCGCTGGAGGTTCTCGCACTTGAACTGGACGGGGGCGCCGACGAGCTCCGACAGGTGGCGGCTGCCCTCCATCGCGGTCGCTCTGGCCACTCCGGACAGTATTTTCTGGGCGCCCCGGACGTCGTCGAGGATCAGCGACGGGAAAGGGGCGGACGTACGGAAGCTCATGACCGCCAGTCTCGCAGCTCGCCGCTCCACCGCCCTCCGAGTGCTCCGGGGAGGCCGTTGTCCCCAAGCCCTTCCCGCTCTCGGGGTACCCGGGATTACATACCCTGGACACAGTCGGCCGCATCGCCGCGTACTGTGTCCCCCACCCATCCGACACCGCACGAAGAGAGCTATTGGCCATGCCCCCTCAGGACATGACGAATGCTGCGTCTCCTTCCGGGGACGACGTCGCCCCTCCACAGGGGGCCGGCCCCGTCGTACTCGACACGCTCCAGCACCAGGTGGCGGTCTTCGCCCGGCGCGCGGAGCAGACCCGTCTCGGTGGTGTCGGCAAGGTCCGCAACTCGATGGACCGGGCCGCCTACCTGCTGCTCAACCGGCTCGACCGGGAGGGCCCTATGGGCGTCAAGGCGCTGGCCGCGGGGATGGGTATCGATTCCTCGACGGTGACCCGCCAGGTCGCCCCGCTCGTGGACACCGGGCTCGTCAAGCGGACCTCGCACCCGGAGGACGGCAGGGCCGTCGTGCTCCAGCTGTCGCCACGCGGCCAGGCCCGCCTGGACGAGGTGCGCGCCTCCCGCCGCGATCTGATGTCGCAGGTCACGGAGGGCTGGAGCGAGGAGGAGCGGGAGATCTTCTGCACCCTGCTGACCCGCTTCAACGACTCTCTGGCGGTTCGGCAGGCGGCTTATCAGTCGCAAGGGGACTAGTCCGCTTCCGCGAACTACCCTGGAAGTGCTGGCCCACGTGAAGGACGAGGAGGCCACCATGACCAGGAAAGTCGCCGACTGCCGGAAGTATCCGAGCGTGTCGGGCTGTTCGCTGACCATCTCCGGCGAAGAGGACGAGGTCGTCCGCGCGGCGACCGAGCACGCCGTCTCGGTCCATGACCATACGGACAGCCCCGAGTTGCGTGAACAGGTCAGGGCGTCCCTGGAGGACGAGAAGGTCGCCGTCTGAGAGCCTGCCGGGTTTTCCGCTTGGGGGCCGAGGGTGTCCGTGAGTGCGGTGCCGGGGAGCGTCCCCCGGCACCGTACCCACGCTGAGACGCCGGCACCGTACCCACGCTGAGACGCCGGCACCATACCCACGCTGAGACGCCGGCACCGTACCCACGCTGAGACGCCGGCACCTGTCCCCCGCACGGCGGTTCGGAGGTGACGGGAGTGCGATCCGTCAGCCGAGAGCCTGGGTGAGGTCGGCGAGCAGGTCGTCGCCGTTCTCGATGCCGACGGAGAGCCTCACCAGGTCGGCGGGCACCTCCAGCGGCGAGCCGGCGGCGGAGGCGTGCGTCATCCGCCCCGGGTGCTCCAGCAGCGACTCGACGCCGCCGAGCGATTCACCGAGCGTGAACAGTTCGGCACGGTTGCAGACGTCGACGGCCGCCTCCTCGCCGCCGCGCACGCGGAAGGAGACCATGCCGCCGAACGCCCGCATCTGCTTGGCGGCGACCTCGTGGCCCGGGTGCTCCGGCAGTCCGGGATAGAGGACCTGCGTCACCTCGGGGTGGCGGGTGAGCAGTTCGGCGATCCGTCCGGCGTTCTCGGTGTGCCGGTCCATGCGTACGGCGAGGGTCTTGATGCCGCGCAGCACGAGCCAGGCGTCGAACGGACCGGCGACCGCGCCCATCGCGTTCTGGTGGAACGCCAACTCCTCCGCGAGGCCCTCGTCGTCCACGATCAGCGCGCCGCCGACCACGTCGGAGTGGCCGCCCATGTACTTGGTGGTGGAGTGCACCACGATGTCCGCGCCCAGCGCCAACGGCTGCTGGAGGTAAGGGCTGGCGAAGGTGTTGTCCACGACCAGCCGGGCCCCGGCCTGGCGCGCGACGCCCGCCACGGCCGCGATGTCGGTGATGCCGAGCAGCGGGTTGGACGGGGTCTCGACCCAGACCACCTTGGTGCGCGGGGTGAGCGCGGCGCGGACCGCGGCCACGTCCGAGGTGTCGGCCACCGAGAACTCCACGCCCCAGCGCGACGCCACCTTGGCGAACAGCCGGAAGGTGCCGCCGTAGGCGTCGTTCGGGATCACCACGTGGTCACCGGGGGTGAGCAGCGTACGGAGCAGGCAGTCCTCGGCGGCGAGTCCGGAGGCGAAGGCCAGTCCGCGACGGCCGCCCTCCAGTGCCGCCAGGTTCTCCTCCAGGGCGGTACGCGTCGGATTGGCGCTGCGGCTGTACTCGTATCCGCCGCGCAGTCCGCCCACGCCGTCCTGCTTGTACGTGGACACCTGGTAGATGGGCGGAACGACGGCGCCGGTGAGCGGATCGGCGGTGTTTCCCGCGTGGATCGCGAGGGTCTCGAAGCTGTGCTGGTCGGTCATGAGGCCCGAGCGTAGTTCGTCGCGAGGGCCCGCACCGGACGCTCGGCCGTACGGGGACAATGGGTCCATGGAGATTCTGTGGTTGCTGCTCGTGCTCTGCATGATCACGGCGGTGCTCGTCCCGTTCCTCCGGGGCCGCCGGGGCGGCGGCGGCATTCGGCTCGCGTCGCCCGGGTCGCCGGACGCCGCCGACCCGGAGACGTACGGCTTCGTGCGCCAGGAGCTGCTGGACGTGCGACTGCCCGGCCCCGACCAGGACTTGGTCGACGTGCTCCACGTGGTGCAGGCCACCCAGGAGTGGCGCGCGGCGGCCCAGCTGCTGGCCGGCACGCCGAAGGAGGGCGAGGTCCGGTGGCAACGCGTACAAGCGTTCGCAGGGGCAGCTTCGCTCGAACTCGCCGCACGGCCGGGTGTGGGCGGTGCCTGGCTGCGCTCGTGGCGTGCCGAGGCACCCCAGGACCCGGGCGCTGCCGCGGTGCACGCGGAGTTCCTGGTGCAGCAGGCGTGGCGGTCCTCGGCCGTGGGCAGCGAGGACTTCCGGATCCTGCTGGAGGAGGCGCGTGACGTGGCCGCCGAGGCGGCGGCGCTCGCTCCCGGCGACCCCGTTCCGCACATCACCCGGCTGACCGTGGCGCGCGGACTGGGTTACACCCCCGAGGAGTTCGACCGGATCTGGGCGGAGCTCATCGACCGTGCTCCGGCGCACTTCGGCGCGCATCTGGCGGCGCTGCACTTCTGGTCCTCGAAGTGGCACGGCTCGCGCGAGCTGGCCGACCGGTTCGCCACCGCCGCCGCGGCGCGCGCCCCGCAGGGCTCGTTGCTCGCCGGACTGCCGCTGTTCTCGCTCTACGACAATCTGCCCGAGGTGAATCTGACGCCGAACTTCTACCGGAGCGCGGCGGTGACGAAGGCCGTCGAGGGCGCGCTGTACGCGGTCCACTCGGCGCGGCAGGACGATCCGATGCTCGCCCATGTCCGGCATCTGCTGGTGCTGTTCCTGGTCCGGATGGAGCGCTGGTCCGAGGCGATGCACCAGTTCGTCCACATCGACGGGTACATCGGGGCGCTGCCCTGGACCGAGGACCCCGACCCGGCCGCCGAGTACGCCATCTACCGCGCGCTCGCGGTGGCCGGCTACGAGGCCAACGGCGGCAGCCCGGCCCGGCTGCTGGGGTAGTGGCTGCCGCCCCGGTCGGGCGGGCCGACAGCCGTGGAGGGCGCGTGCGGAACGTTCGCACGCGCCCTCCGCGCATGCCCGGTACGCGTCGTTCGTGCACCGCCAGGTCTCCGGCAGGACACGATCCGTTTCCCCCTACAACCTTTTGACCTCGCACTCCGTCCTTCTTCTGTCGCGACCCGTCCCGTCCTGTCCGCTCGTCGACCATCCGATTCCCGTGGGGGGAACCATTCCGTGGGCGCAACCCTGCGCGCGCTGCGCGCCCTCGTCCTGCTCGCCGGCTTCTACGTCTTCGGGCTGCTGCTCCTCGCGGCGATCGTCGGCGCCGACGTGTCCATCGCCCTGATGGGACTGCGCGGCCCGGCGCTGCTGAAGCTGTACGTACTCTCGGTGGTCCTGGCGCTGCCGATCGTCCAGGGCTTCTTGATGCTCCGGACGCCGGAAGGTGAGGAACCCTCCGGGCTGGAGGTCTCCGAGGCCGACGAGCCGGAGCTCTGGCGTACGGTGCGTGAGCTCGCCGCCGCCGTGGAGACCCGGGCCCCGTCCCGGATCGTGCTCACCGGCGACGTCAACGCCGCCGTCTCGGAGCGATCCCGCTTCCTCGGTCTGCTGCCGGGCCCGCGCGCCCTCTACCTCGGCGTCCCGCTCGTCCAGGGACTCAGCGAGGCGCAGCTCCGCTCGGTGCTCGCCCACGAGTTCGGCCACTACTCGCACGCCGACACCCGGCTGGCCGGGATCACCGTCCGGGGCCGGGCCCAGGTGCTGCGTACCGTCTCGCGGTTCGAGGAGCGCGCCGAGAAGAAGGCCTCCCACGAGCGCGCGCGGCTGCAGGAGAAGTCCGACCGCGCCGTCGCCAAGGGCAAGAAGCCCAAGGAGGTCGATCCGGGCACGGCCGGGGTGTCGTACCGCGTGATGGCGAAGGTGTACGGCCTGTACGCCCGGTTCTACTTCTGGGCGACGCTCGCGGGCGCCCGCCGCCAGGAGTTCGCGGCGGACGCGGCGGCGGCCCGGATCACCGGGCGCGACGCCACCGTGTCGGCGCTGCGCGAGATCCCCGGGCTGAGCGCCGCCCACGACTTCTACCTCGACACGTACGCGACGCTCGGGCTGCCCGCGGATCTGCTGCCGCCGCGCGGCGAGGTGCTCGGGGGCTTCGGCCGGATGCTGGCGGCGCGCGAACTCGAACTCGCCTCGATGCGCGCCGAACTGCCGGACGAGACCGTCTCCCGCTACGACTCGCATCCGTCGATGCGCGAACGCGTACGCCGTGTCGAGGCGCTGGCCCCCGACGACCGCACCGACGAGCGCAAGGGTGCCGCGTCCGCGCTGCTGGCCGACCCGGACGGGACGTTGGCCGCGCTGGAGGACGTGGTGCTGGTGGGGAAGGTGCGCTCGTTGCCGCGGGCGACCGGCTGGCAGGAGCTGCTGGAGGCGTCCATGGAGGTGCGGCTGCGCTCGGTGGACTCCCCCGTGCACCGCGCCTTGGCCGCGTACACGGAGGAGCCGCCGACGCTCACCGCGCTGCTGAAGGTGATCGAGGGCGGCAGGCTCTGGAAGCTCGCGCGGCGGCTGCCGCTGTCGGAACAGGCCTCGGCCGCCGAGGGGCGTGTCTTCCGTGAGTTCGCGCGGCCCGCGCTGCTCGGCGGTGTGAAGGCGATGGTGCTCACGGAGCTCTCCGCCGACTCCCGGCTGACCTGGGAGTTCTCCTGGTCGGAATCGGCCGCGCCGCACATCGTGCCGCTACCGGACGGCACCCGGCCGGACGTCGAGGCCGCCGTCGCGGCGGCGGTGGCCGACATCCCCGAGACGACCGCGCTGCGCGCGCTGCTGACACCGGTCGCGGTCGCACCGCTGCCGGGGGAAACGGCCGCGCCGGCCGCACCCGCGCCAGAAGCCCCGGACGCCTTGGACGCCCCGGGCTCCCCGGATTCCGACCCGGTCGCGTGACCGCCCACCCGGGACCCGCGACATCCCATCACCGCACGGAACCACGGAGAAACACGAAGTGACCATAGTGCTCTGGGTCGTCCTGATCCCCCTCGTCCTCATCCTCCTGGCCATCGCGATCTTTTTCGGCAAGGCGATCTTCTCGGGAGCCCGTGAGGGCTGGCGCGAGGAAATGTCGAAGAACAACGCGAACGGCGACGCGTACGAGCTGCCCGAGGAGTGTGCGGCGCTCGGCCTGCTCCCCCGCGGCGAGCTGGACAAGAGCGCGCCGGGACCCCGGCCCGAGGCGCTGGCCGCCGCGCTCGCGGCGGTGGAGGCCGGGGACTGGAAGCCGGCCGCCGAGCTGATGCGCGGGACTGCCCGGGCGAAGGACTGGGAGCGCCGGGCGTACGACGTCGGAATCCTCTGCGGCAACGCCGCCGTCGACGACACCTGGCTGCTCGCCTGGGAGAGCGCCGTCCCCGACGATCCCGACGCGGCGGTGCTGCGCGCGTGGAGCACGGTGGGGCTGGCCGGAAAGCTTCGGGGCGCCCAGCGCGCCCAGAACACCACCTCCGAGCAGTTCGACGCCTTCCACCGGACCCTGGCCCGGGCCCGTGCCGAGATCGCCCGCGCGGCCGAGCTGAACCCCGAGGACCCCACCCCCTGCCTCAGCGAGATATCGGCGGCCCTGGGGCTCGGCTACCCGCACGCGGAGATGGACCGCATCTGGGCGGAGGTCGTCGCCCGTGCGCCGCACCACTACGCGGCCCACTGGTTCGCGCTCCAGTACTGGTGCGAGAAGTGGCGCGGGTCCGAGCAGCTCGCCCGCGCGTTCGCGGCCGAGGCCGTCGCCGGGGCTCCCCTCGGCAGCCTGATGACGGTGTTCCCGCTCATCGTTCGCTTCGAGCACGACGACACCTCGAACGGCGACTTCACGAAGACCCCCGAAGTGCTCGCGCTGGTCGACGCCGCGCTCGCGGACGTCGCCGCCGCCGATCCCGCCCACCCGCGGCTCGTGGAGGCCCGCCACCTGCTGGCGTACTTCCTGTCCTTCCAGGACCGCGACGCGGAAGCGGTGGAGCAGTTCAAGCTGGTGGACGGGTACGTCGGCTCGCTCCCGTGGTTCTACTCGTCGGACCCCACCAAGCTCTACTGCCGCCTGCGCGACCTGTCCGTCCAGGCCGCGGCGAAGGCCTCCTGACCGGGCCTCCCGCGAGGAATGCGGGGCGGTAGGGAGATGTTCACCCCATACCGCCCCGTAGAAGGAGGACCGATCATGTTGTTCGGCCGTACACCCGTGCTCCCCTCCCCCGAGCAGGCCCTCAAGGGCAGCCCGACCCCGACGTTCACGGTGCCCGACCGTCACATCGTGCTCGGCAACCCGCTGCAGGGCCCGTACCCGCAGGGCCTGGAGGTCGCGGACTTCGCGCTGGGCTGTTTCTGGGGTGCCGAGCGCAAGTTCTGGCAGACGCAGGGCGTCTGGACGACGCTCGTCGGCTACCAGGGCGGCTACACCGAGAACCCCACGTACGAGGAGACCTGCTCCGGCCAGACCGGTCACACGGAGGCCGTACGCGTGGTCTTCGACCCCGAGGTCGTCCCGTACACCGAGCTGCTGAAGCTGTTCTGGGAGTCGCACAACCCGACCCAGGGCTTCCGCCAGGGCAATGACGTCGGTACGCAGTACCGCTCGGCGCTCTACACCCACTCGCCCGAGCAGGCCGAGGCCGCCGCCGCGTCCCGCGAGGCGTACCAGAAGGTCCTCACGGGCTCCGGATACGGCGCGATCACCACGGAGATCCTGCCCGCCGAGGGCCGCACCTTCTGGCCGGCCGAGGGCTACCACCAGCAGTACCTGGAGAAGAACCCGGGCGGCTACTGCGGCATCGGCGGCACCGGAGTCTCCTGCCCGATCGGCGTGGCCCGCGCGGGCAGCTGATCCGGACCGTGCCGGGCCCAGGGGGCGAACCCGGGTCCGGCACCGCAGAACACCCCCGGCGAGGGGCGTCCACCACGGGCGCCCCTCGCCGTCGTTCCGGGAGGGTCGCCGTTCCCGAAGGGTCGCCGTTCCCGGCGGGCCGCCCGGGACGGATCAGGTGGTGCCGGTGAGCGCGGCGAAGCCGGCGACGAGGCCGACGAGGGCCAGCACCCCGATCAGGCAGATGAGCAGCACCAGCCAGCCCGTCAGGATGGACACCAGGGCGACCCCGCGCCCGGCCCCGCCGAGGCGCTTGCCCCGGAAGCGGGCCACGTGTCCGGCGGGGATGGCGATCAGCGCGCACAGGACCGCGAGGGCGATGAAGACGGCCGGGTTCATCAGCGCGATGCCGGTGGCGAAGTTCCCGATGGCACCGACCGCGCCCAGCGCGAAGAAACCGCTGACCGTGGCCGCTCGGTTCCTGGGCGCGGGCACGGAAGTGTCTCCCGGAGCCGGCACCGGTCCCCCCTCCGTCGCCGGTCCCCCGTCCGTCACAGGTATGCCGTCCGTGCCGTTGCCGTGCTCCATGTGCCCCGCCCCCGTGATCTCCGTGCCTGCTCGCCACGGGATTTTACGGGGCCGCCCAGGCCGCCCTCGGCAGGCGGACGAGCCGTCGCCCCCTCAGGCGGCCAGCCGCACCTGGGCCCTGGGTATCGAGCGGGAGGGTACGAGCCCGGTCGCACGGGCCGCCGCACGGAACGCGCTCCGGCGGGCCAGCTCCGACGCCGCCCGGCCGAGCACGTCGGCGAGGCCGAGCCCGAGGGCGTGCGCGGCGGCGGCGAGGACCTCGGAGGACGCCTCCTTGCGGCCCCTCTCCAGCTCGGAGAGGTACGCGAAGGAGATCCGCGCCGAGTCCGCCACGTCCTTCAACGTGCGCTCCTGGGAGAGGCGTTCCTGGCGCAGCACCTCACCGACGAGGTCGCGCAGCAGGGGCTCCCGGGGCGCCCCGGGAGTGGTCGCCGGGGCCGCGGGGACGGGCCGCAGGGGTATCACCCGGGCGCCACCACTGAGCCCGCGCGCCGCCGCACGCGCCTGTCGGTCGACGTACGGGCGGTCGTCGTACGGGCGGTCGTCGTGCCCACCACCGCCGCCGGGATCGGCGGCGTGCGGGCGGTCGTCGTCGAGATCGGCGGCGTGCGGGCCGATGTCCCTCGCTCGGTTCGTCATCGCTCCAGCGTAGGAGCGGCAGCGCGCCCGTGGGGCGTACGGCGCTGTGCCCTGGGCGGATCTGCTGACGGAGAAACGGCACAACCCCGGGGCGTCCCACGCCCGGAACGCCTCCGGCCGCCCCATCGCCCGGAACGCCCGGGGGCCGGCCCCGCACGCGCACGCACGCGCGGAACCGGCCCCCGGCCGCATGCGGTCGTCCGTCAGATGAGGCCCTGGGCCAGCATGGCTTCGGCGACCAGCTCGAAGCCGGCGATGTTGGCGCCGACCACGTAGTTGCCCGGGCTGCCGTAGCGCTCGGCGGTGGTGTAGCAGGAGTCGTGGATGTGCCGCATGATCTCCTCCAGCCGCGCCTCGGTGTGGGCGAAGGTCCACGAGTCGCGGGAGGCGTTCTGCTGCATCTCCAGCGCGCTGGTGGCCACGCCGCCGGCGTTCGCCGCCTTGCCGGGACCGAACGCGACGCCGGCCTCCTGGAAGACGCGCACGGCCTCGGGGGTGGTGGGCATGTTGGCGCCCTCGGCGACCGCCTTCACACCGTTGGCCACGAGCGCGCGGGCGTCCGCCTCGTGCAGCTCGTTCTGCGTGGCGCAGGGCAGCGCGACGTCGACCGGCACGGTCCACAGGCCGGTGCCCGGCACGAACGTGGCGGAGGGGCCGCGACGCTCGGCGTAGTCGGAGACCCGGCCCCGGTCCTGCTCCTTGATCTCCTTGAGCAGGTCGAGGTCGATGCCCTTCTCGTCCACGACGTAGCCGCTGGAGTCGGAACAGGTGACGACGGTGGCGCCGAGCTGCTGGGCCTTCTCGATCGCGTAGATGGCGACGTTGCCGGAGCCGGAGACGGCGATGCGCTGGCCTTCCAGCGACTCGCCGCGGACGCGCAGCATCTCGGAGGTGAACATGACGCAGCCGTAGCCGGTGGCCTCGGTACGCGCCTGCGCGCCGCCCCAGCCGAGCCCCTTGCCGGTGAGGACTCCGGACTCGTAGCGGTTGGTGATCCGCTTGTACTGGCCGAAGAGGTAGCCGATCTCGCGGCCGCCGACGCCGATGTCACCGGCGGGGACGTCGGTGTACTCGCCCAGGTGACGGTGGAGTTCGGTCATGAAGGACTGGCAGAAGCGCATGATCTCGGCGTCCGAACGGCCCTTGGGGTCGAAGTCGGAGCCGCCCTTGCCGCCGCCGATCGGCATGCCGGTGAGGGCGTTCTTGAAGATCTGCTCGAAGCCGAGGAACTTGACGATGCCGAGGTTGACCGAGGGGTGGAAGCGCAGTCCGCCCTTGTACGGGCCGAGCGAGCTGGAGAACTCGACGCGGAAGCCGCGGTTCACGTGGATGTCGCCGTTGTCGTCCGACCACGGCACGCGGAAGATGAGCTGACGCTCGGGCTCGCACAGCCGCTCGATGATCCGGGCGTCCACGAACTCGGGGCGCGCGGCGAGCACCGGGCCGAGGGTCTCCAGGACCTCCCGGACGGCCTGGTGGAACTCCTTCTCGCCCTGGTTGCGCCGGAGTACCTCCGCGTAGAGCGGCTCGATGACGCGGCTCTCGGCGGACGAGAACGCGGTTTCAGAAGAGACCGACATCTGATCAAGACCTTCCATGGAGCAGTGGCAGATACGTGCGCACCCGTCCCGAGAGCGCACCCGGTCCTGCCGCCCCCGCACGCGTGTGCGGTCGCATGCGCGGGAGGAGCGAAACCGGTGTATGGCTCAATTGTCCTCTCGGGAGGTGCGCACCCTCCGGATCATCCACATAGTGGCCACCGGACGACGCCCGCACCGAGCCGAACGGGCCCCCGAACGACCCTACGGTTGTGAAGGATCACCGGCTCCCCCGCCCGCCCGTCCGGCTCACGGCCGTCGTGCGGCGTGACGGGAATCACGCCGGAGCCGGCCGTCGCTCCGCCGCCCGCCCGGCCGGCAGCCCACCGCGACCGCCGCGCCGCCGCGCCGCGTACGCGGACACCGACACGGACACGGACGCGGACGCGCGAACGCGCCGGCCACCCCGTCGGGCGGTCGGCGCGTTCGCGTGTCGCGCGGGCGTGTCGGGCCGGGTCAGGCGGAGGCGTTCTCCGTGACGGTGACCTTGCCCTTGCGGATGGTCGCGAGGCGCGGGGCCTTGCGGGCGAGAGCGCTGTCGTGGGTGACCATGACGAAGGTCAGCCCCAGCTCCTTCCAGAGCCCTTCGAGCAGCGTCATGATCTCGTCGCGCATGGACTCGTCGAGGTTGCCGGTCGGCTCGTCGGCGAGGAGCACCTTGGGCTTCTTGACCAGCGCGCGGGCGATGGCGACGCGCTGCTGCTGCCCACCGGACATCTCGCTCGGCAGGTGGCTGGGGCGGTCGCCGAGGCCGACCGACTCCAGCGCCTCGATGGCCCGCTCGCGGCGGATCTTCGCACCGATGCCGAGCGGGACCAGAGCGGTCTCGACGTTCTCGGCGGCGGTGAGCGTCGGGATCAGGTTGAAGCTCTGGAACACGAAACCGATGGACTCGGCCCGGACCTTGGTGAGCTTGGCCTCGGAGAGCTTGGCGAGGTCGACACCGTCGAGCTCGATGGTGCCCTCGGTCGGCCGGTCGAGACCACCGAGCATCTGGAGGAGGGTGGACTTGCCGCCACCGGTGGGGCCCTGGATGACGAGCCGGCCACCGTCCTCGATGGTCAGGTCGACACCGGCGAGGGCGTCGACCTTGGTCTTACCGCGCAGGTAGCGCTTGGTGACGCCTCTGAGCTGGTACATGTGTGGACTCCTGCTGTGCGTACGGAAGATGAGGTCGTGGAGCCGGTGACTACTCGACGCGGCGCAGGGCGTCGGCCGGGCGCAGCCGGGAGGCGCGCCAGCCGCCGAACGCGCCGGCGATGAGCCCGCCCGCCACGGCCAGTACGACAGCGATCACGATGGTGGAGACGGAGACCGGTGCGGTCAGCGCGATGTCCAGGGTCTTCGCGGCGGCCTGACGGCCGGGACCGCCCATCCCGCCGCCCATCATCCCGCCACCGCCGCCACCGCCGCCGGAGGAGCCGAGCTCCGCGGTGAGGGTGGGGCTGATCGCGGTGACGATGTACGCGCCGGCCAGGCCGACGGCGATACCGAGGACGCCGCCCATGAGGCCGTTGACGAGCGCCTCGCCGACGACCTGACGGGTGACCCGGCCGCTCTTCCAGCCCAGCGCCTTCAAGGTGCCGAACTCGCGGACGCGGCGGCTGACCGCCGAGGAGGTGAGCAGGCCCGCCACCACGAAGGCGGCGATCAGGACGACGATGGAGAGCCACTTGCCGACGCTGGAGGCCAGGTCGGAGGCGGTGGAGAGGGAGCCGGAGACCGTGTCGGCCAGGTCGGCGGAGGTGGTGACGGTGGTACCCGAGATGTTCTTCTGGATGGTCGACTTGACGCTGTCGATGGCCGTCGAGTCCTTGGCCTTCACGTAGACCGTGGTGACCTTGGACTTGGAGTCCGAGAGCGTCTGCGCCTGCTGGAGCGGGATGTACAGGTTCGCCGCGGCGTCACCGCTGCTGGCGGTGGAGACGCCGACGATCGTGAACTTGGTACCGGAGATCGTGACGGTCTTGTCGACCGCGAGCGACTTCTCCTTGGCGTAGGAGGCGTCGACGATCGCGACCTTGGCGTTCGTCTCGGTCGTCTTGAAGGTACGGCCCTTGGTGATCTCGGAGGAGGTCAGCGGACCGAGGTCCTGGTGCGCGACATCGGTGCCGTACACGGTGTAGGAGTTGACGTCGAAGGAGGCGCCGCCGCCCTCGACACGGCCCTGCGGAGCGCCGCCGCCCTGGCCGCCGCCGTAGCCGCCCTGGCCGCCGGCGTTGCCGCTGCCGGACGACTGGTCCTGCTTGAACTCGCCGCGCTTGAACTGACCGTCGACCTTCATGACGTTCAGGCTCAGACCGCCGACCGCGTTCGCCACGCCGGACTGCTTGCCGACCTTGGTGACGGTGGAGTCGGCCAGGGTCTGGAAGCCCTGGACCATGACGCGGTCGGTGGACTGCGTCGCGTCGTCGTCGCTGTCGTTGGCGTCGAAGTTGAACTTCGGGCGCTCTTGGGCACCGGTGGCGCCCTGCGCCGCGGCGGCCTTGGTCACGGTCATGTCCGTGCCGAGGCCGTACAGCGATTCCAGGACCTTGTCCTGGGCCTTGCCCATCCCGGCGGTGACCGAGCTGACGACGATGACCAGCGCAATGCCGAGGGCGAGCCCCGAGGCGACGACCAGCGCCGCCTTTCTGCGACGGCGCAGCTCGCGCCGGAGGTAGGTGAAGAACATGCCGCGAACCTATGGACCGGGCGTGATGGAGAGTTAAGGCCATCATGAGAGGAGCATGAGAACCTGCCGGGCCGGGAACTCCTGGGCACCGGGCGCAACCGCCCAGATCGCCCACGGGCGCCACGAACGCCCGAGGGCGGTGGCACCGGCGGTCCGTGCGGACCGGGGTGCCACCGCCCTCGGGGCGGGGACGGGGAGTGCCGGGATCAGGCGGCCGAGTCGGCCGTCCACTCGGACCAGCTCATGTTCCAGCCGTTGAGGCCGTTGTCCGGGGAGATCGTCTTGTCCGGGGAGTTCTTCACGATGACGACGTCGCCGATGAGCGAGTGGTTGTAGAACCACGCCGCGGGCTGGTCGGCGTCGCCGGCGCCCTTGACGTCCTGAAGACCGACGCAGCCGTGGCTGGTGTTGGCCGAGCCGAAGATGCTGGAGCTGCCCCAGTAGTTGCCGTGCACGAAGGTGCCGGAGTTCGACAGGCGCATGGCGTGCGGGACGTCCTTGATGTCGTACTCGCCCTTGCCGTCGTCGTCGGTGAAACCGACCGTGGCGCCGTCCATCCGGGTCTCCTTGTACTTCTCGGAGATCACCATCTGGCCGTTGTACGTGGGGTTGTCGGGCGAACCGGCGGAGATCGGGATCGTCTTGATCGTCTTCCCGTCCTGGGTGACGGTCATGGTGTGCGCCTTGGCATCGACGGTGGAGACCTGGTTGCGGCCCACCTTGAAGGTGACCGTCTTCTGCTGGACTCCGAAGACGCCGTCCGCGCCCTCCACGCCGTCCAGCGCGAGCTTCAGCGTGACGGTGGAGCCACCCGTCCAGTAGTCCTCGGGGCGGAGGTCGAGCCGCTGCGAGTTGAACCAGTGGCCGACGACTTCCTGGCCGCTGCTCGACGTGACGGTGATGCCGGCCTGGACGGCCGCCTTGTCGGTGATCGCCTTGTTGAAGTTGATCGAGACCGGCATGCCGACGCCGACGGTGGAACCGTCCTCGGGGGTGAAGTTCCCGATGAAGCTGTCGTCGGGCGAGACGGTCGTGAAGGAGCCGTTCTCGTGGGCCTCGCGACCCTTGGCGTCCTTGGCCGAGGCGCTGACCTTGTACGTGGTCGAACGCTCCAGCTGCGCGGCGGGCTTCCAGCTCTTCCCGTCCGCGGCGAGCGTGCCCTCCACGTCGTCGCCCGCGGCGGTCGTCATGGTGACGGTGGTCAGCGTCCCCTTGGCGACGGTGACCTTGGCCGCGTTGTTGATGCTGGCGTTGGTGGAGCCGTTCTTCGGCTCGATCGATATCTGGGCCTCGGACACGTCCTGGGCCGCGGCCTTGTCGACCTGCGCCTGGGACTTCTGGGAGCCGCTCGCGGAGGGACTGGAATCGTCGCCGCCGCTGCACGCCGAGAGCACCAGCACGCCGCCGAGCAGTGCGGACGCGGCCATCAGGCCCTTGCGCCGCTTGCTGTCCGTGATCACACGCTTCTCCATCGTTGCCAATTCCCCAAAATCCCCGTAACGGCGCCGCCAGACGCGAATCCCCGTCAATGTTCCAGAACCCCGGTCGGTGGCGATCCGTTCCACATCCGTACGGGATGTGGGGAACACCACTCATCGACGCGTCCCCGACGGCGTTTGGTTCCCGCCTTCGCGCGACCCGGTCCGGCGCGGGTCCGGTTCCGGGCCGTCGAGCGGCCCGGAACCGGTCTCCTCGCAGGTCGGACAGGTCGCCGTGCGCGGCTGTCCGCGCCGCGCCCCTCCGTTCTCCTCGGCTCCCCGGCCCGGTGGCGGTACCGGTCGGCCGGGAGCGTCCCGCGGATCGGCCCTCGGGCTTACTTCCGCCCGCCGGCCTCGCTCTGCTCGCCTTCCTCGTCGTCCGCGTCGTAGTACTCGTACGCGTCCGCTCCGTGATCGTCGTCGTCGTCGAAATCGTGCTCGACGGCCTCACTGCTCCACGAAGCCTGCGCGAGTTCGATTCCCGGCACGGCGCTGACCAAGTCGAACGGGTCGATCAGCGAAGCGAGTGCTTCTGCGGCGTCTGCCCGGACGAGGGACTCCGCATGCCTGCGCTCCCCTTCCGTCCCGTGGTCGTCGGGGTCGGGGAGGGCGTCCTCGTACTCGGCGGCGACCGCCTCCAGGGCGGTGCCGGTCAGGGCTTCCAGATCGGTGATCTCGACCACCAGCTCCACCTGGAGACGGATGAACGCGGGCGGCGGAGCGCCCTCCTCCGCTGCCTCCCGGCCGTCCCGCGCCAGGCCCCGCGCCGTGTTCTCATGCGTGCTCTCCGAAGTGCTCATAGGCCGGAGCGTAGGGCTCCGGCTCCCGCGTGCTCCCGCGACCCGCTGCGGGGCGGCCCGTTCGCGGGGCGCCGCGTCGGCGCGGGGGCCGGACGCGCCGGGGCCGCGCGGTGCTCCTGGATGAAGGTCGTACCATCGGCCCACGGGGGTCAACTCAAGGTCGTCGTCAGGGGATCGAATCTGTGACCATCACTCGTCGCACACTGCTGACCGTCTCCGCCGCGGGCATCGTGCTGGGCGCGCTCTGCTTCGTACCGTCGGCGAAGCACACGGACGACACGTCCTCGCCCACCGCGGCGGCGAGAACCACCGCCACCACCCCGGTGCGGCGGGAGGACGAGTCGTACGGCTCGTCGAGCCGGTCGTTCGCCCAGGCGGGCGACGGTTCCGGCGTGGGCACCACGCCGTACTTGATCGGCGGAACGGTCCTGCTGGGACTGGGCGCGGGGTACGTCGCCCGCTCGGACCGCCGGTCCTCCTCGCCCGTCTGACAGCCGCTGCCCGGCCCTCCCGACCGGAGGGCCGGGCGGCCGGCCGCGTCAGCCCAGCGGCCCGGTGACCCGCTCCACGGCCCGGACCAGCCCGCCGTCGCGGACGAACGCGTCCGCGGCGGCGAGGTCGGGGGCGAGGAAGCGGTCCGGCCCCGGCCCCTCGGCGCCCGCCCCGCGCAGCGCCTCGACGGCGGCGCGGGAGGCGGGGGCCGGGAACAGCCCTCCGGCGGCACGCAGTTCGACACCGCGCGCCGCCGCGTACAGCTCGACCGCGACGATCCGGGTGAGGTCGTCCACGGCGGTACGGAGCTTCCGCGCGGCCGACCAGCCCATCGAGACGTGGTCCTCCTGCATCGCGGAGGACGGGATCGAGTCGGCGGACGCGGGCACGGCCAGCCGCTTCATCTCGCTGACCAGGGCCGCCTGGGTGTACTGCGCGATCATCAGACCGGAGTCGACCCCGGCGTCGTCGGCGAGGAACGGCGGCAGCCCGTGCGACCGGTTCTTGTCCAGCAGCCGGTCGGTACGGCGTTCGCAGATGGAGCCGAGGTCCGCGGCGACGATCGCCAGGAAGTCGAGGACGTACGCGACCGGGGCGCCGTGGAAGTTGCCGTTGGACTCCACCCGCCCGTCCGGCAGCACCACCGGGTTGTCGACGGCGGAGGCGAGCTCACGGTCCGCGACCGTGGCGGCGTACGCCAGGGTGTCCCGGCCCGCCCCGTTGACCTGGGGCGCGCAGCGTACGGAGTAGGCGTCCTGGACCCGGGGCGCGTCGTCCTGGTGATGGCCGGTGAGACCGGAACCCTCCAGCACCCGCAGCATGTTGGCGGCGCTGACGCCCTGCCCGGGGTGCGGGCGGATGGCGTGCAGTTCGGGCGCGAGGACCTTCTCGGTGCCCAGCAGCGCCTCCAGGGAGAGCGCGGCGGTGATGTCGGCGCCGGTGTAGAGGGCACGCAGGTCGGCGAGGGCCATCACCAGCATGCCGAGCATGCCGTCGGTGCCGTTGAGGAGGGCGAGGCCCTCCTTCTCGCGCAGCTCGACCGGGGTGATGCCGTGCTCGGCGAGGAGTTCGGCGGCCGGCCGCACGACACCGTCGGGGCCCTCCGCCTCCCCCTCGCCCATCAGCGCGAGGGCGCAGTGCGAGAGCGGGGCGAGGTCGCCGGAGCAGCCGAGCGAACCGAACTCGTGGACGACCGGGGTGATCCCGGCGTTGAGGAGGTCGGCCATGGCCTGCGCGACCTCGGGGCGTACGCCGGTGCGGCCGGAGGCGAGCGTCTTGAGGCGGAGGAACATCAGCGCGCGCACCACCTCCCGCTCCACGTGCGGGCCCATGCCGGCCGCGTGCGAGCGGACGATGTTGCGCTGGAGCCGTCCGCGCAGTTCGGGGCTGATGTGGCGGGTGGCGAGGGCGCCGAAGCCGGTGGAGACGCCGTAGACGGGCTCGGGCCGGGCGGCGAGCGCGTCGACGGTCCTGCGGGCGGCGGCGAGGGCGTCCAGGGCTTCCGGGGACAGGACCACGCGCGCGCCCTCGCGGGCCACGGCCAGGACGTCCTCGGCGGTCGTTCCGGAGGTCCCCACCACGACAGTGTGCATATCCATATTCAGAACCCTACGTACTGAAACTGGCCATGTCACCAGTGGTTGCCGGGTTGACCCCTTACCGATGCCGCCGGACGCCCCGCCGCCCTCACGGCCGGTTGCCCCGGAGCCTGCGGCGGTCGTGGGCCGGGGTCGGCGGCGAGTCGGCCAGCCGCATGACCTCGCCGTCCCGCCCGGCCACCACCGGGCCCACCGCGCGGCCGGCCTTCGCCCGGTACTGCGCGGCGTCCGCGAGCCGGAAGAGCCGCCGGGCCGAGCGCACCTGCCCGATCGGGTCGCCGGTGGAGGCGACCCCGCAGGCCACCCCGTCGCCCAGCTCCAGCGCGGCGGCGCGCTCGCACAGTTCGGTCGCGACCCGGACCACCTCGTCCGCCCCCGGGCCCACCGAGATCAGGCAGAACTCGTCGCCGCCGAGCCGTGCGGCGAGGGCGCCCGGGAGTATCGCCCCGCACCGCGAGAGCACCGAGCCGAAACGTTCCAGCAGACGGTCGCCGACGGCGTGGCCATGGGTGTCGTTGACCGACTTGAGCCCGTTCAGGTCGCAGACCACCAGGCTGACCACGGCGTTCTCGGCCCGGTGCAGCTCCACCGCCTCGTCCAGCCGGATGTCCACGGCCCTGCGGTTGGCCAGGCCGGTCAGCGGGTCGGTGAAGGCGAGTTTGCGCACCTCCTCCAGCCGCTCGGTCTGCGCGATGCCCGCGGCGACCACGGCGGCGAGCACCGTCGCGAAGTCGGCGTCGTCCCGGTCGAAGACGGGCGCCCCGGCCGGGCGGGCCACGTACAGCTCGCCCCAGGCCCGGCCGTGCAGCACGATCGGCGCGACCACGCAGCAGCCCCGGCCGCGTCGCTGGAGCGCGGCGACCCGCTGGTGGCAGAACGGTCGGGCGCCCCGGGCCGGGGCGTCGGTGCCGGCCCGCCCCTCGGCGGTCTCCACCCAGGCGTCGGGTTCGCCGCCGCCCGCCCAGCGCTCGTGCAGGAACTCGGTGATCTCCGGGAACCGGTGGACGGGGTAGGCCTCCTCCTCGGGGAACTCCTCCTCCCCCTCGGCCCGCTCCCCGGCGTTCACCAGGACCCGGAGCCTGCCCCGGTCGCGCTCCCACACGGACAGCGCGGCGAACGAACCGCCCAGCGCGTCGCAGGCGCCCACCGCCGCGGCCCGCCACGACTCCTTCGCCGTGTAAGCCGCCGCCATGGTCTGCGCCAGCGAAACCACCGCGCGCAGTCGCACATCGTCACCACCCATCCCACCAGCTTATGTACCTATGGGCTGGTGTGATCGCCGGACAGGTCCCGGCAGAGTCGGTGACAGGCCGGACCGACCCGGCAGAACCGTCACACCGTGTCACCCAGGCCCGGCCACTGCGGCTTCCGCTTCTCGTTGAACGCGGCGACGCCCTCCGCCCGGTCGCCCGAGAAGGCCACCGACCGCCAGGCCGCGTCCTCCACCTCGAGTCCCGTCCGCAGGTCGAGCCCGTGGCCGAGCCGCAGCGCGCGCTTCGCGGCCCGCAGCCCGACCGGGGAGTTGACGGCGATCCGGCCGGCCAGCTCCAGCGCCGCGTCCCGGTCCGTGCCCTCCGCCACCAGCTCGTCCACCAGCCCCAGGGAGTGAGCCTCGGCCGCCTCCACCCGGCGCGCGGTGAAGATCAGTTCGGCCGCCCGGGCCGCGCCGACCCGGCGGGGCAGCAGCTGGGTGCCGCCGCCGCCCGGGATCACGCCGACCGACACCTCGGGCAGCCCCACGACGGCGGTGCGGTCCGCCACGATGACGTCGCAGGAGAGCGCCAGCTCGAAGCCGCCGCCCAGCGCGTAGCCGTGCACGGCGGCCACGGTCGGCATCGGCAACTCCAGCACCCCGGTGTACGCGGCGCGCGAGACGGGCCGCTGCCGGCCGAGCTCGGCGTCGCTGAGGGAATTCCGTTCCTTGAGGTCCGCGCCCACGCAGAAGGCGCGGCCGCAGCTGGAGGAGACCACGGTGACCCGTACGTCCGGGTCCGCGCCGAGCGCCTCGCAGGCGGCGGCGACGGACCGGGCCATCCGGGAGGAGACCGCGTTCATGGCCTTCGGGCGGTCGAGCACCAGCTCCGCGACGTGCGCGGGCTCCGTGTGGCGCCGTACGACGACGAACTCCCCGAACCGCTGCTCGGACGTGACACTCATGGTTCCATCCCTCCGGTGGTGGCGTTCCGGGGGAGTTTAGGGACTGTCCGCGATTCCGGGCGGGAGAGCGGCGCGGGGTCGGCCGGAACGGGTTCAGCGACCCCCGTCGCGCTTGCCGCGCCGGGTCAGCATCCACGGTTCGACCACGCCGAGACCGCGTACCGGCCGCTGCCACATGGGCTGGAGCTGGAAGCGGTAGGCGGGCAGCGGCGGCTCCTCGGCGGGCTCGCGCCCCTCCTTCTCGGCGAGCCGCGCCCGCTCGGCCGCGGCGGCGACCTCCTCCGCCGCCCGGGCCTCGGACTCGGGGGAGTCGCCCGTACGGATCAGTTCCTCGGCGAACGCCCCGTCCACCAGGACGGCGTCCTTCGCGGCTATCGAGGTGAGCCGGCTGGCCAGGTTCACCGTCGTGCCGAAGACATCGCCCATCCGGGTGGTGACGGTGCCGAAGGCGATGCCCACGCGCAGGGCGGGCATGGTCGCGTCGGCGGACATCGCCTCGATGAGCCGGAGCGCGATCTCGGCGGCGGTGCCGGCGTCGTCGGCGGCGAAGAGCACCTCGTCGCCGAGGGTCTTCACCAGTCGGCCGCCGTGCGCGGCCACCAGGTCGGCGGCGGTCGTCTCGAAGGCCTCGACCAGCTCTCCGAGCTCCTCCTCCTCAAGGCGCCGGGTGAGCCGGGTGAACCCGACCAGGTCGGCGAAGCCCACCGCGAGCCGCCGGTCGACCATCTCCTCGTCGTCCTGCGCCTGCACGACCCGGCCGGTGGAGGCCGCGAGCTGGCGGCGCCACACGTAGACCAGGAACTCCTGGAGCTCCGGCAGCAGCAGTTCCACCAGGGGGTAGGTGACCTCGGTGCGGGTCATCCCGGGCTCGGGGGGCTCGGTGAGGCCCTCCAGGAACGAGTCGATCTGCCATTCGGCGAGGCGGGCGGTGGTCTGGCCGGTGGAGCGGGCCACCTGGATGGCCATCGGCTCGCTGAGCAGTCCGGCCTCGACCAGGCCGGCGAGACGGCGCAGCGCCAGCACGTCGGCTTCGGTGAGCGCCTTGGCCTGGCCGATGTCGGCGAAGCCCATGGCCCGCCAGAACCGTGAGGCCAGGTCCATGGAGACGCCGGCGGTACGGGCGGCCTGGAAGGGTGTGTACTGGCGGTCGGCGCCGAGGATCAGCTGTTCCAGCCGGATCGCCAGCGGATCGTCGGTCGGTTCGGCCGTGTGATCGACCTCGTGATGGGGCGTGGCATGGACCGAAGGGTCGGACGGGGGCCTCCCGCCCGCGTCCGCACCCGTGTCGCCGACGGTCACCAGCCGCCTCCTGCCCGTTCCCTGCGCACTGCCCTGCCGATCTGTGATCTGTCGCTGGATCGCCTCAACGATACGGCAGGTGTGCCCTGGCTCACGTCCTCGATGGCCCGGTCCGGGTGCGTCGGACGTGACAACTCACGCTTTCGCACTCCGGCGCGCGCCGCGTTCACCCGTCGGGGCGGCGCGCGTTCGTCCTCCGTACGCCGCCACCCGCACATCCGCACAATGCCGGAACATTCGCACGAGCCGGCCGCGTGCCTGTGGCGATCCGGCCGCCGGGCCCGCCCGCCGCGTCAGACGAGCCCGCCCGCCGCACCGCGCAGATGCACGATGTCGCCCGCCGAGACCGGCTGCTGGAGCCCGTCCCCGGTGGCGAGGATCAGCCGGCCGTCGCCGTCGACCGCGACGGCCCGCCCGACCACCGAGCGGTCGCCCGGCAGCTCGGCCCGCACGGGGCGGTCGAGCGTGGCGCACCCCGCCGCGTACGCCGCCTGGAGCCCGCTGCCCGCCGCGTCGCCGCCCGCCGCCCGCCACTCGCCGTACCACTGCTCCAGCGAGCGCAGGACCCCCCGCAGCAGGGTCTCGCGGTCGAGCGAGACGGCTCGGGCGAGGGCGAGGGAGCCTGCGGTGGGGGCGGGGAGTTCGTCGGCGCGGAGCGAGACGTTGATGCCGAGGCCGACGACGACGCCGTCCCCCGCGCGTTCGGCGAGGATGCCGCCGGCCTTGCGCTCGACGCCGTCCACGGTCACCAGCAGATCGTTGGGCCACTTCAGCGCCACGTCCACTCCGGCGGCCCGGGCCAGCCCCGTCGCGGCGGCGACCCCGGTGAGCAGCGGCAGCCAGCCCCAGCGCTCGACGGGGACGTCGGTGGGCGCGAGGTACACGGAGAGGAAGAGGCCGGAGCGCGGCGGCGCGGTCCAGACCCGGTCGAGCCGGCCGCGTCCGGCGTTCTGCACCTCGGCCACGAGCACCGCTCCCTCGGCGAGCGGACTCCCCGAAGCCCGGGCGGCGAGGTCGGTATTGGTGGAGCCGGTCTCCTCCACCACGTCGAGCGAGGTCCACAGCGCGCCCGGCCGCAGCAGTCCGCGACGGAGCGCGGAGGTGTTCAAGGGCGGCCGGTCCAGGTCCGACCAGCGGTTCGATGGCGCATCCGGGGGTGTCATGCAAGCCACCCTAGGTGTGGCAAAGGACGCACGAGGACGCACTGCCGATCCGTGGGGCCGCCGATACGCTACGGATCAGTAGCTGTACAGGAACGAGGGCTTCCCGTGGACGCGTGCCGGGCCCGTCTCCGCGGACCGAGCCCCCGTCATGTCCCGTGACCAGGCAGGGAGCCGCCACCCGATGTCCGAGCCGCAGAGCGACATCCACACCACCGCGGGCAAGATCGCGGACCTGCAGCGCCGTATCGGCGAAGCCACGCACGCGGGTTCCGAGCGCGCGGTCGAGAAGCAGCACGCGAAGGGCAAACTCACCGCACGGGAGCGGGTGGACCTGCTCCTGGACGAGGGTTCCTTCACGGAGCTGGACGAGTTCGCCCGTCACCGCTCCACCAACTTCGGCATCGAGAAGAACCGCCCCTACGGGGACGGCGTGGTGACGGGGTACGGCACGGTCGACGGCCGTCCGGTGTGCGTGTACTCACAGGACTTCACGATCTTCGGCGGTTCGCTGGGCGAGGTCTACGGCGAGAAGATCGTCAAGGTCATGGACTTCGCGCTGAAGACCGGCTGCCCGGTCATCGGCATCAACGACGGCGGCGGCGCCCGCATCCAGGAAGGGGTCGCGGCGCTCGGGCTGTTCGCCGAGATCTTCCGGCGCAATGTGCACGCCTCCGGTGTGGTGCCGCAGATCTCGCTGATCGTCGGCCCCTGCGCGGGCGGCGCGGTCTACTCCCCCGCGATCACCGACTTCACGGTCATGGTCGACCAGACCTCGCACATGTTCATCACCGGACCCGACGTCATCAAGACCGTCACCGGCGAGGACGTGGGCTTCGAGGAACTGGGCGGGGCCCGCACCCACAACACCACCTCCGGTGTGGCGCACCACCTCTCGGGCGACGAGAAGGACGCGATCGAGTACGTCAAGTCCCTGCTGTCGTACCTCCCGTCGAACAACCTCTCCGAGCCGCCGGTCTTCCCGGAGGAGGCGGACCTGGCGACCACCGACGAGGACCGCGAGCTCGACACGCTGATCCCGGACTCGGCGAACCAGCCGTACGACATGCACACCGCCATCGAGCACGTGCTGGACGACGCCGAGTTCCTGGAGACCCAGGCCCTGTTCGCGCCGAACATCATCACCGGCTTCGGCCGCGTGGAAGGCCGGCCGGTCGGTGTCGTGGCCAACCAGCCGATGCAGTTCGCCGGTTGCCTGGACATCAACGCCAGCGAGAAGGCCGCCCGATTCGTGCGCACCTGCGACGCGTTCAACGTGCCGGTGCTGACCTTCGTCGACGTGCCGGGCTTCCTGCCGGGCGTGGACCAGGAGTACGGCGGCATCATCCGCCGGGGCGCCAAGCTGATCTACGCCTACGCGGAGGCGACCGTCCCGCTGATCACGGTCATCACCCGCAAGGCGTTCGGCGGGGCGTACGACGTCATGGGCTCCAAGCACCTGGGCGCCGACGTGAACCTCGCCTGGCCGACCGCCCAGATCGCCGTCATGGGCGCCCAGGGGGCGGTCAACATCCTGCACCGCCGCACGATCGCCGCCGCCGAGGACCCGGAGGCGACCCGCTCGCGGCTCATGACCGAGTACGAGGACGCGTTGCTCAACCCGTACGTCGCGGCCGAACGCGGTTACGTCGACGCGGTGATCATGCCCTCGGACACCCGAAAGCACGTCGTGAAGGCGCTCCGGCAACTGCGCACCAAGCGTGAGTCCCTGCCGCCGAAGAAGCACGGCAACATCCCGCTGTAGGCCGTGGACAGCTGTACGAAGACGGATTGGAGCCCGCCATGATCAGGGTCGTACGGGGCAACCCGACCCCCGAGGAACTCGCCGCCGCCCTGGCGGTGGTCCGGGCGCGCGCCGCTTCGGCGGCGGCGGTGCCGGACACCGCGCCCCCGCCGCCCGCGCAGTGGTCCGACCCGGCGCGGATCGCCCGCGCCACACGGGCCCTGCCGGGGCCGACGGCGTGGGCGCGCACCTACTGGCCCGCCTGAGCGGCGGCCGGGCACCCGTCGCCGGGAGTGACCGGTGTCCCGCGTACGGGTGGTTGAGTACCCGTACTCAGGCAGGACCGCGGCGGGCGGAGCAGGATCGGACGCATGCTCTGGTCCGACCCCGACAACCGCCCGCCGAAGGAACTGCGCGACGCCCAGGAGATGCTGCGGCGCGCGGGGTTCCTCCTCGCCCTGGCCATGGTGGTCGGGATGATCGTGGTCGGCCTGCGCTGACCCGTGGTGCTCGGAGCTCTTACAGCGTGACCGCCCACAGGACGGTCTCGCCCGCGGCGACCGCGCCCACGGCGATCCAGCTCAGCACGCCGGCCCAGCGCGGGAAGCGGTGACGGTCGGGCTCGGGCGCGGTCCGGGAGCTCCACATCCACCAGAGGGCTCCGGCGCGAACGGCGACCGAGACGACGCTCAGAGTGATCTGGATGGCGAGGTTGTCGGTCGCCCCTGTCGCCAGGGCGAGGAACAGGTTCGGCACCAGGAGCCAGGCGAGGGCGGCACACCTGCGGGACCGGCTCCACCACGGCGAGAGGCACAACGCGACGCAGCCGCAGAAGGTCAGGTAGAAGACGGGGAGAGCGAAGATCTCGGGGATCTCGTCGTCGCCCGTGAGCCGGCTGAGAAGGCTCACCGCGCTGCCCGCCGCCAGACCCCACACGATCAGGCGGGGGCTGCTCCACCAGGGCACCTCCACGTCCACCCGGTACGCGTCCACGGCTGCCGCGCCGACCTGCTCAGGGGCGCCGAGTTCGGCCAGGATCTGCGTAATCCGCCCGGGGCGCCCGGCGAGGGCCACGGCGATCCGTTCGGCGACGTCCCCGACCGTCTCCTTGCGCCGATGAGCCGGAAGGCCCGACACGGCCTGCTCGACGGCGTCGAGGTAGCGGCGCACCTCCTGGCCGTCGGTGTCCGGGTGGTCGGTGGGGTGGATCGTCATGGCTGCTGCTTTCTCTGCTGAAGAGCGGACGAGCGGGCCGCGGACGGTTCCGGCGGTGCGCCGGGGACGGCGGTCCGCAGCGGTCAGTACGAGGCCGTGCGGCGGCGCAGGACACGGAGCGCGGCGGCGGTGAGCAGAGCCGCGGCGGCGAGCACCAGCGCGCTGGAGGCGATCTGGAAGCCCCAGTAGTCGCCGGGTTCGAGGGCGTTCATGAGGTAGCTGTCCTGGGGCAGGGCGTCGTAGAACTGGAGGCCGACGACTCCGCCCGGGTGGAAGCCGTGGACCTTGGAGAACAGCGGGAAATCGACCAGCAGCACGGCCCGGGAGCGGACCAGTGCTCCGGCGACCAGCCAGGTGAGGACGGGCGCCGCGACGAGGGCGGGCAGGGTACGGCGCAGGAGCGTGCCGCACAGCGCGCCGGCCGCGACTCCGAGGAGGACGTGGGCGACGGTCACCGGGCCGATCGTGTAGAAGGCGTTCTGCCGTTCGGCGCCGTAGGTGAGCAGGTCGAGACGGAAGCCGTGCACGGCGCTGATCCGGTACAGCGCCACCGCGGGGACGGTCACCGCCGCGAGGAACGCCGCCTGGACCGCCCAGCGGACGGTGAACCACCGCCGGGGCGTGACCGACTGGGTCAGCGCGAGGACGACCCGGCGGGTCTCCCACTCCCGCGCGGTCAGTACGGCGGTGACGAGTGCGGCGAGCAGCGCCGGCTGGAAGGCGAGGGACGAGCCGTCGTTCACGAGCTGCTCGGTCACGTGGTGGGCGTCGTCCGCGTAGCGCCCGAAGTGGTAGGCCTGGGAGCCGACATGGTCGCGCAGGGCGATGGCGTCGGCCCAGCTGCCGTAGTGGTACAGGATCGCGGCGCAGACGCGCGCGGCCAGCAGCAGGACGACCAGCGCGACCCACCGGTACTGCCGTACGGCGATGAGCACGAGCGGCAGAGCGCGTCCGGCTCGGGCAGGTCCGGCGGGCGGGGCGGCGACGGGGGCGCTCATGCGGCGTCTTCCTTGCTGAGGGCGGCCGGGGCGGCCGCTCGGCCGGGGGCGGCGGGGGTGAGGTGGGCGAGGACCAGCTCCTCCAGCGAGGGGGTCCGTGCGTCCCAGGCGGCGGGCAGCGGCCCGGCGGGGCGGATGAGCGCGCTGGTACCGCGCCCGGCCGGGCGGGACTCGACGACGGTGTGGCCGCCGAGGCCGTCGGGACCGCCGGTCACGGCGACCACGGCGTGGGACGCGGTCAGTTCGTCGATGTCGCCGCAGAGCCGGACCGTGCCCCGGTCGAGCAGGAGCAGGTGGTCGCAGACGTCGGCCAGCTCGGAAATGATGTGCGAGGACATCACCACGGTGGTGCCGGTGTCGGCGACGTGCGCCATGAGCAGCCCCATCAGCTCCTGCCGCGCCAGCACGTCGAGGTCGGCCATCGGCTCGTCCAGCAGCAGCAGGTCGGCGCGTTTACCAAGGGCGAGGGCCAGGGCCAGGCGGGTGCGCTGGCCGCCGGACAGGGCACCGACCCGGTCGTCGCGCAGCGGCTCGGCGACCCGCCCGGCCAACTCGGCGTCCCAGTGGGCCCCGTTCGTCCGGGCGCCGAGGCGCAGCATCTCGCTGACGGTGAACCCGGCGAAGAGCGGGCGGTGCTGGGCCAGGTATGCGACCCGGGGGTGTCCGGCTCCCGGCGGTCCGCCCAGGACCTCGATCGTCCCGGACGCGGGCCGTCGCACACCGGCCGCAAGCTCCAACAGGCTCGTTTTCCCCGATCCGTTGGGACCCACGAGAGCGGAGACGACCCCGGCGGGGACGCCGAAGGTGCACCGGTCGAGGACGTCCCTGCCCTTGCGGCCGTATCTCTGGGTGACCGCGTGGGCCGCGAGCGCCGTGTCAGGGCTGCTGGTGGGGAACGTCATCGGGCTCCTTCGGGAGGTAGAGGTCGTCCAGCACGTCGTTGAACAGGGCGGCGAGGTCGTCGCGTTCGGCACCTTCGGCGACGGCCCGGGCGGCCACGTCCGCGAGCCCCGCCCGCCAGGGCGAGCCGGCCGAGGAGGCACCGAGGGTGCCGGTCACGAAGGTCCCGTGTCTGCGCCGGGTCTCGACGAGCCCCTGGGACTCCAGCTCGCGGTACGCCTTGAGCACGGTGTTGGGGTTGAGCGCGGTCGCTTCCACCACGGCCCGCGCGGTGGGCAGCCGGTCACCCGGCTTCAGCAGACCGAGCCGTAGCGCCTGCTGGACCTGCTGGATGATCTGGACGTAGTTCGGGACGCCACTGCGCCGATCGATACGGAAGGCGAATCCCATGGCCTCACCTCCCGTAGAACCAATGAACTAGTTCAATGATGCATTGGGCTGTCCGGGCACGTCAAGGCGCATGGGGTATCACCCTCACGGGCGGTCACGGGCCGGGCGGGCATGGGCGGGCCGGTCAAACGGAAGGGCGCCGCCGCACCGGAGCGGGTCGGCCGTTCGGACCGGCCCGGGCCACCGCGCGCACGTTCCGGGCCGGAAACCAGCAGGCGAGGTTCCGCTCGGGGCCGGAGCCGTCGACCGTCGCCCCGGGAGTGACGGCGTGCCGCTCCGACTCCCCGCACCCCTTCCTCGGACGCCCCGCACGCGGTCCTGAGCCGTGCGCAGGGCCGGCGCGGCACGAACGCGCTCGCGAGGAAGGCCGCCGGCAGAAGAAGGCCGTCGGCAGGCGCCCGCCCGCACCCCACCCCTGACGACCGGATCCCCCGACCGGCTCACCCCGGCCGCCCGGTGCCGCGGACCCGCCCGCGACCTACGATGGCCCGCATGACTGCTCAGCGCCGGCTCGTACTCGCCTCCGCCTCCCCCGCCCGTCTCGGCCTGCTGCGGCAGGCGGGCTTCGCCCCCGAGAAGATCGTCAGCGGGGTGGACGAGGACGCGCTCTCGGCACCGACCCCCGGCGAGCTGGCGCTGGTCCTGGCACGGGCGAAGGCCACCGCCGTGGCGGCGCTCCCGCAGGCGGCCGACGCCCTGGTGGTCGGGTGCGATTCGGTGCTCGACCTGGACGGGGAGGCGCTCGGCAAGCCCGCCGACGCCGAGGAGGCCACCGCCCGCTGGCAGGCGATGCGGGGCCGCGCCGGGGTGCTGCGTACCGGCCACAGCGTGATCGACACCGCGAGCGGGCGTACCGCGTCCGCGACCGCGTCCACGGTCGTCCGCTTCGGCGAGCCCACCGACGCCGAGATCGCCGCCTACGTCGCCACCGGCGAACCGCTCCACGTCGCGGGGGCGTTCACCCTGGACGGCCTCTCGGGGCCGTTCGTCGACTCCATCGAGGGCGACCACTCCAACGTGATCGGGCTCTCCTTGCCTCTGCTTCGCCGGCTCCTCGGTGAACTGGGCGTGTCCGTCACGGAGTTGTGGGACTGACCATCGGCGGCGCCGGGGGCGCCCCGGCCGCGGGGTCCCGGCGCCCGGGGGCGTACCCGATCAGGGTGCCGACGAGCAGGGCCAGCGCGACCATCAGGCAGGCGAAGGCGTACCAGCCGACCAGGCCCACCGCCAGGGCTCCGAGCACCCCGTGCGCGACGGCGGTGAGGATCAGCGCGAACCGGCCCACCCGGCCCGGGGCGCGGTCGCGCACCGCGGCGATCAGCGTGATCACGGCGACGGCCACCAGCAGTGCGACCGAGACGCCGCCCATCACCCAGGCGCCGGTGCTCACGGCCCCGGTCTCCAGGCCGGCCAGCGACATGTTCTGCTTCTCCGCCACCGTGGCGAGAATCATGTGGACGATCGCCACGCCCACGGCCTCGGCGAGGAGAACGAGCGCGGTCACGACGGCCACCGGTCTGCGCACCATGGCGCCACCCCCTGTTACCCATAGTTACAACCGATACCGCGGACCCTACTAACCGGTAATCATCCGGACAAGGGGCCGCGCACGTCCGGCGGGGTTCGGTCGTACGGCAAAGAAAACCCTCACCCGTTCGTGGGGACCCGACAAAGAAAAGCCACCGGTCGTTGCGCCTACAGACAGAGACCTGGACCACACCTCGTGGCTACTGTGCGGTTGAGGATCGCGGCGTACCGTGGTCCGACAAGGGATTTTGCGACTCCGCAAGCCTCGGAATCACGCTCCGTGTGGGCAAGCTCACCCATGGGGACGGGTCGTACGGCCGTGTTGGTAGTCCCTAAACTCAGCTTGTTCCTAGGAGGGAGTCATCGTGCGCAAGGTGCTCATCGCCAACCGTGGCGAAATCGCTGTCCGCGTCGCTCGGGCCTGCCGGGACGCCGGGATCGCCAGCGTCGCCGTCTACGCCGATCCGGACCGGGACGCTCTGCACGTCCGCGCGGCCGACGAGGCGTTCGCGCTGGGCGGTGACACCCCGGCGTCCAGCTATCTGGACATCGCCAAGGTGCTGCGCGCCGCCGCCGACTCGGGCGCCGACGCGATCCACCCGGGGTACGGATTCCTGTCCGAGAACGCGGAGTTCGCGCAGGCGGTGCTGGACGCCGGGCTGACCTGGATCGGCCCGCCGCCGCAGGCGATCCGCGACCTCGGTGACAAGGTCGCCGCCCGGCACATCGCGCAGCGCGCCGGTGCCCCGCTCGTCGCCGGTACGCCGGACCCGGTCTCCGGCTCCGACGAGGTCGTGGCGTTCGCGCGGGAGCACGGCCTGCCCATCGCCATCAAGGCCGCCTTCGGCGGTGGCGGACGCGGTCTGAAGGTCGCCCGCACCCTCGAAGAGGTGCCGGAGCTGTACGACTCCGCAGTCCGCGAGGCCGTCGCGGCGTTCGGCCGGGGCGAGTGCTTCGTCGAGCGCTACCTCGACAAACCGCGCCACGTCGAGACCCAGTGCCTCGCCGACCAGCACGGCAACGTCGTCGTCGTCTCCACCCGCGACTGCTCGCTCCAGCGCCGCCACCAGAAGCTGGTCGAGGAGGCCCCGGCCCCCTTCCTCTCCGAGGAGCAGAACGCCCAGCTGTACGCCGCGTCGAAGGCGATCCTGAAGGAGGCCGGCTACGTCGGCGCCGGCACGGTCGAGTTCCTCGTCGGCACGGACGGCACGATCTCCTTCCTGGAGGTCAACACCCGCCTCCAGGTGGAGCACCCGGTCACCGAAGAGGTCACCGGCCTCGACCTGGTCCGCGAGATGTTCCGGATCGCCGACGGCGAGGAGCTGGGGTACGGCGACCCGGCCGTGCGCGGCCACTCCTTCGAGTTCCGCATCAACGGCGAGGACCCGGGCCGGGGCTTCCTGCCCGCCCCGGGCACCGTCACCACCTTCAGCGCCCCGACCGGTCCCGGTGTCCGGCTCGACGCGGGTGTCGAGTCCGGCAGCGTCATCGGCCCGGCCTGGGACTCGCTCCTGGCGAAGCTGATCGTCACCGGTGCCACCCGTGAGCAGGCGCTCCAGCGCGCCGCCCGCGCGCTCGGCGAGTTCACCGTCGAGGGCATGGCGACGGCCATCCCGTTCCACCGCGCGGTGGTGGTGGACCCGGCGTTCACCTCGGACCCGTTCCGCATCCACACCCGCTGGATCGAGACCGAGTTCGTCAACGAGATCAAGCCCTTCACCACTCCCGCCGAGGCGGACGAGGACGAGGGCAACCGGGAGATCGTCGTCGTCGAGGTCGGCGGCCGGCGCCTGGAGGTCTCGCTGCCCTCGTCGCTCGGCATGAGCCTCGCGCGTACGGGCCTGGCGGCCGGCGCGAAGCCGAAGCGCCGCGCGGCGAAGAAGGCCGGCGCCGCGGCCTCGGGCGACACCCTCGCGTCCCCCATGCAGGGCACCATCGTCAAGGTGGCCGTGGAAGAGGGCCAGGAGGTCAAGGAGGGCGACCTCGTCGTCGTCCTGGAGGCCATGAAGATGGAGCAGCCCCTCAACGCCCACCGCTCCGGCACGATCAAGGGCCTGACCGCCGAGGTCGGCAGCTCGCTCTCCTCCGGTGCCGCGATCTGCGAGATCAAGAGCTGACGCACTCCGTCGGCGCCCGGTACCACGCGAAGGCGCTCCTCGGACACCGACAGGCCCCGCCCCACCCGTACGCCCACCGCGCACGGACCGGGCGGGGCCTGTCCGCGTCCGGAGCGGCGCGGGCCCCGGGCGCGATCCGGTCGCGAAACCCGGTCGGGCGGCCGCGAAACCCGGTCGGCGCGGTCGGCGCGGTCGCGGAGACAGCCGGGGGCGGCCGCGAAATGGGTCGCGGCGGTCGCGGAGACAGTCGCGGTGCGCTCGGGGGGCGGTCCGGGAACAGGTGCGGCGGAGCGCGGTGGCATCCTGGATGCCGAGGAGACCCGGGAGGACGACCCCACCATGGCCAGCGCGACGCCGCCCCGTACGACCCCGAGCACGGCCGCACCTCGCACGGCCGGCCCGCGCCCGGACCCGGACCGGCCGGACTGCGGTCCCCCGGCGCCCGCGCCGGGGCGCCCGATGCGGGCGGACGCCCGCCGCAACCACGACCGGCTGGTCGGCGAGGCCCGTACCCTCTTCGCCGAACAGGGCACCGACGCCTCGCTGGAGGATCTCGCGCGTCGTGCGCAGGTCGGGATCGGCACGCTCTACCGGCACTTCCCCACCCGGCACGCGCTGATGAACGCGGTCTTCCAGGACGCGCTGGCGGATCTGATCGCCCACTCCTACGCCCTGGCGGAGGCCGAACAGCCGTGCCGGGCGCTGGTGGAGTGGCTCGGCGCGATCGTCCGGCACGCGGGCGAGTACCGCGGGCTGGCGCAGGCGCTGCTGTCGGCCTCGCGGGACGACAGCTCGGCCCTGGCGCCCTGTCATGTACCGCTGCGCGAGGCGGGGGCACGGCTGCTGACGCGGGCGCAGCACAGCGGGGCGGTACGGGCGGACGTGTCGATCGGCGATCTGATGGGGCTGACGAACGCCATCGCCCTGGCGGCGGAGCAGAACCCCGAGGATCCCGAACTGGCCGACCGGCTGCTCCTGCTGACCCTGCGGGGCTTCAGGACCACGGCGGACACGGCGCCGGAGTCCTGAGCCCGGACCCCGACGGGCCCCGGCACGCGCGAGGTGGAGCCCCGCCGTGGGGGCCCCGGCTCCTCAACGGCGGCGCAGGTCCGCGACCCTGCCGCGCTCGGGCCCGGCGTCGGCCATCACCGCCGCGCCCCGCAACTGCGCCCCGAGGCCGCCGTTCTGCGTACGGCGCTGACCCGGCAGGGGCATCTCGCGCCGCTGTCTGCCACCGGGCGGGACGCCTTCCGCGCCGGAAGGACCACAGGCGCCCGAGTCGGCGTCACCGCCCGCGAGGGTGATCTCCACGCCCTGGTCGGCCAGAGCCTGGA
The DNA here is from genome assembly GCF_036188265.1 of Streptomyces sp. NBC_00247. NCBI lineage: Bacteria > Bacillati > Actinomycetota > Actinomycetes > Kitasatosporales > Streptomycetaceae > Streptomyces > Streptomyces sp. NBC_00247. Next base: position 2,340,020 of record NZ_CP108093.1, read on the forward strand.
TCTCGGCGGCGGCCCGCTCGTCGTGCGGCGGGGGCTCGTCCGTGACCAGCCGGGTGACCAGCTCCGTCGGCACCGTCTGGAACATGGTGTCGGCGCCCAGCTTGGTGTGGTCGGCGAGTACGACCACCTCGGCGGCAGCCTGCACCAGGGCCCGGTCGACGCTGGCCGAGAGCATGTTGGACGTGGAGAGACCGCGTTCGGCCGTCAGCCCGCTCCCGGAGAGGAAGGCGCGGGAGACCCGCAGCCCCTGGAGGGACTGCTCGGCTCCGCTGCCGACCAGGGCGTAGTTGCTCCCGCGCAGGGTGCCCCCGGTCATCACGACCTCCACGCGGTTGGCGTGGGCCAGGGCCTGGGCGACCAGCAGGGAGTTGGTCACGACGGTCAGGCCGGGCACCCGCGCGAGCCGGCGGGCCAGCTCCTGCGTGGTCGTACCGGCCCCGACGACGATGGCTTCGCCCTCACCGACCAGGCCGGCCGCCACATCGGCGATGGCCGTCTTCTCCGCGGACGAGAGATGGGATTTCTGCGGAAAGCCGGACTCCCGCGTAAAACCGCCCGGCAAGACCGCACCGCCGTGCCGGCGGTCGAGGAGTCCTTCTGCCTCCAGTGCCCGCACGTCCCGCCGTACGGTCACTTCGGAGGTCTGGACGACGCGGGCGAGCTCACGGAGCGATACCGCCCCGTTGGCACGCACCATTTCGAGGATCAATTGACGACGTTCTGCAGCGAACACAGAACTGACAGTAACCCGGCCCGCGCGCGTTTTCAGCGCATTGGGCCGAATTGCAGAAGTTGGCGACGAAGTGGGTCACCAAGTGATATACGCGAAACCGATGTTGTCAGACTCGCCCGTGTAGTCGCCGTCAGTTGCCGCCGGATTGGCTGGAACATGCACACAACCGGTCGGAGAGTGGTCAGGCGTGATCCGCCCACTCTCCCAACAGGCCCCGCAGCGAAGGCGGTTGCCGCCGCGCGGGGCCGATCGCACCGGGTGACTACGCCTCGCCGTCGAGCTTCCGGGTGTGCAGCTGACGCGCCACCTCGGCGATCGAACCCGACAGGGACGGGTACACGGTGAACGCGTTCGCGATCTGTTCCACCGTCAAGTTGTTGTCGACCGCGACCGAAATCGGATGAATGAGTTCACTGGCGCGCGGCGCGACGACACAGCCGCCGACCACGATGCCGGTGCCCGGACGGCAGAAGATCTTGACGAAGCCGTCGCGGATGCCGAGCATCTTGGCGCGCGGGTTGCGCAGCAGCGGGAGCTTGACGACGCGGGCCTCGATCTTGCCGGCGTCCACGTCGGCCTGGGTGTAGCCGACGGTGGCGATCTCCGGGTCGGTGAAGACGTTGGAGGAGACGGTCTTCAGGTTCAGCGGGGCCACCGCGTCGCCGAGGAAGTGGTACATCGCGATCCGGCCCTGCATCGCGGCGACCGAGGCCAGCGCGAAGACGCCCGTGACGTCACCGGCGGCGTAGACGCCGGGGGCGCTGGTGCGGGAGACCTTGTCGGTCTTGATGTGGCCGGACTCCTTGAGGTGGACGCCGGCCTCCTCGAGCCCCATGCCCTCGGTGTTCGGGATCGCGCCGACCGCCATCAGGCAGTGCGTGCCGGAGATGACGCGGCCGTCCGCGAGGGTGACCTCGACCCGGTCGCCGACGCGCTTGGCGGCCTCGGCGCGCGAGCGGGCCATGACGTTCATGCCGCGGCGGCGGAACACGTCCTCCAGTACGGCGGCGGCGTCCGGGTCCTCGCCCGGCAGCACCCGGTCGCGGGAGGAGACGAGGGTGACCCGGGAGCCGAGCGCCTGGTAGGCGCCGGCGAACTCGGCGCCGGTGACGCCGGAGCCGACCACGATGAGCTCCTCGGGGAGCTCGTCGAGGTCGTAGACCTGGGTCCAGTTGAGGATGCGCTCACCGTCGGGCTGGGCGTCCGGGATCTCGCGGGGGTGGCCGCCGGTGGCGATCAGCACCGCGTCGGCGGTGAGGCGCACCTCGCTGCCGTCGGCGGCGGTCACCACGACCTGGCGGGAGCCGTCGGCGGCCTGGAGGCCCTCCAGCCGGCCGCGTCCGCGCATCACCCGGGCGCCGGCCCGGGTGACGGAGGCGGTGATGTCGTGGGACTGGGCGAGCGCGAGGCGCTTGACACGCCGGTTGACCTTGCCGAGGTCGACCCCGACGACCCGGGCGGCCTGCTCCAGGGCCGGGGTGTCGTCGGCGACGATGATGCCCAGCTCCTCGTAGGAGGAGTCGAAGGTCGTCATGACCTCGGCGGTGGCGATCAGGGTCTTGGAGGGGACGCAGTCGGTGAGCACGGACGCTCCGCCGAGGCCGTCGCAGTCGACGACGGTGACCTCCGCCCCGAGCTGGGTGCCGACCAGTGCCGCCTCGTAGCCGCCGGGGCCGCCGCCGATGATCACGATCCTGGTCACGAAATGTCCGCCTCGCGTGGTGTCATCCCGCGGCCGTCTGCCGTCCCGGCCGGGGTCCGGGGGATCGCCCCGGGGGAATGCAGTACGTACTCCATTGTCCCGCACCCGCCAAGGTGCTTCGCCCCGGGTCCCTCCATCCGGGCGCCGGAGCCGTCCTCGCAGCTCGGGCGGGGTGGCGCGGGCACCGGCCCGCCACCTGCGGCCGTTCCCTCTCCCGGGCTGTTCCTGCCCGGAGTTCGGCACGTCGCTCCGCATCTCCCGTACCCTCGGACTCATGTCGCTCTACGCCGCGTACGCCGGCAACCTCGACGCGCGGCTGATGACGCGCCGCGCACCGCATTCCCCGCTGCGCGGTACGGGCTGGCTCAACGGCTGGCGGCTGACCTTCGGCGGGGAGCAGATGGGCTGGGAAGGCGCGCTGGCGACGGTCGTCGAGGCGCCGCGCTCCCAGGTCTTCGTCGCCCTGTACGACGTGGCTCCGATGGACGAGGACTCCCTGGACCGCTGGGAGGGCGTCGGGCTCGACATCTACCGGCGGATGCGGGTGCGCGTGCACACCCTGGACGGCGAGGAGCCGGCCTGGATGTACGTGCTCAACGGTTACGAGGGCGGGCTGCCCTCCGCCCGTTACCTCGGCGAGGTGGCCGACGCGGCGGAGTCCGCCGGGGCCCCGCACGACTACGTCATGGAACTGCGCAAGCGCCCCTGCTGACCCTGTGGGCGCACGGGTCCCGAGGACCCCACGCGCCCCACTCGCCCCGTCCGCGTCCCGGCCCTCCGCCCTCCCCGTCGTACGAAAACGGGAAAGGACCGGACAGACTGCGCGCCGGTCCATCTACGCGCGTAGGGATTCAGCGGTTACCCTCGTCCGGTGAACGCATCTGTTATTCCGGACAACATCCAGGACGACCCGCACGCGGTGGCCGCGGAGGCCGCCGCCAGGCTGCGGGAGCTGACCGGCGCCGAGACCCACGACGTGGTCCTCGTGATGGGGTCCGGGTGGGGGCCCGCGGGCGATGCGCTCGGTACCCCGGACGCCGAGTTCCCGGTGACGCACCTGCCCGGATTCCCGCCCCCGGCGGTCGAGGGCCACGGCGGCACGGTCCGCTCGTACCGCATCGGCGAGAAGCGGGTGCTGGTCTTCCTCGGCCGCACCCACTTCTACGAGGGCCGCGGCGTCGCCGCCGTCGCCCACGGCGTCCGTACGGCCGTGGCCGCCGGCTGCCGGACGGTCGTGCTGACCAACGGCTGCGGCGGTCTGCGCGAGGGCATGCGGCCCGGCCAGCCGGTGCTGATCGGCGACCACATCAACCTCACCGCCACCTCCCCGATCATCGGCGCCAACTTCGTCGACCTGACCGACCTGTACTCCCCCCGGCTGAGGGCGCTCTGCCAGGAGATCGACCCCTCGCTGGAGGAGGGCGTGTACGTGCAGTTCCCCGGCCCGCACTACGAGACCCCGGCCGAGATCGGCATGGTCCGCGCGATGGGCGGCGACCTGGTGGGCATGTCCACCGTGCTGGAGGCCATCGCCGCGCGCGAGGCCGGCGCGGAGGTGCTCGGCATCTCGCTGGTGACCAACCTCGCGGCCGGGCTGTCCGGCGAGCCGCTGAACCACGAAGAGGTCCTGCAGGCCGGCCGGGACTCGGCCGCGCGCATGGGCGACCTGCTGGCCCGCGTGCTCGAACGCATCTGACCGGCCGGACCGGCGGCGGCCGGGCCTCGCGGTCCTGGCCGCCGCCGGTCCGCTACCGGGCCCGCACCGCCGGGCACTCTCCGTCATCCCCGAAAGGTGGACCCCCGTGCACGACGACGACCTCCTCGAACGGGCCAGGGCCTGGCAGGCCGAGGACCCGGACCCCGAGACGCGGGACGAGCTGGGGCGGCTGATCGGCTCCGACGCGCCCGAAGCCCGCACCGAGCTCGCCGCGCGCTTCGCGGGCACCCTCCAGTTCGGCACCGCCGGGCTGCGCGGGGAGCTGGGCGCCGGTCCGACGCGGATGAACCGCGCCGTCGTGATCCGGGCCGCCGCGGGCCTCGCCGCGTACCTCAAGAGCCGGCGAACCCCGGGGGACGCTCCCGGGCTCGTCGTCGTGGGCTACGACGCCCGCTACCGCTCGGCCGACTTCGCCCGGGACACCGCCGCCGTGATGACCGGCGCCGGACTCCGGGCGGCCGTCCTGCCGCGCCCGCTGCCCACCCCCGTGCTGGCGTACGCCATACGGCATCTGGGAGCCGTCGCGGGTGTCGAGGTCACCGCGAGCCACAACCCGCCGCGCGACAACGGCTACAAGGTCTACCTCGGCGACGGCTCGCAGATCGTGCCCCCGGCCGACGCGGAGATCGCCGCCGCCATCGCGGCGGTCGGCCCGCTCGCCGGGGTGGACCGTCCCGAGGACGGCTGGCAGGTCCTCGGCGACGAGATCCTGGACGCCTATCTGGCCCGTACGGACGCCGTCCTCGCCGCCGGCTCCCCGCGCACCGCCCGGACCGTCCACACGGCACTGCACGGCGTCGGCACCTCCGTGCTGACCGCGGCGTTCGAGCGGGCCGGGTTCCCCGCGCCGGTGCTCGTCGCCGAGCAGGCCGACCCCGACCCGGCGTTCCCCACCGTCGCGTTCCCGAACCCGGAGGAGCCGGGCGCGATGGACCTCTCCTTCGCGACCGCGCGCCGGGAGAACCCCGACCTGATCATCGCCAACGACCCGGACGCGGACCGCTGCGCCGTCGCGGTCCCGGACCCGGCGGCCGAGGGCGGCTGGCGGATGCTGCGCGGCGACGAGGTCGGCGCGCTGCTCGCCGCGCATCTCGTGGACCGGGGCGCCGAGGGCGTGCTCGCGGCCTCGATCGTCTCCTCCTCACTGCTCGGCCGGATCGCCGACCGAGCCGGTCTCGGGTACGAGGAGACGCTGACCGGTTTCAAGTGGATCGCCCGGGTGGACGGACTGCGGTACGGCTACGAGGAGGCGCTCGGCTACTGCGTCGACCCGGACGGCGTACGGGACAAGGACGGCATCACCGCCGCGCTGGTCGTCGCCGAGCTGGCCTCGGTGCTCAAGGAGCGCGGTCGCACCCTGCTCGACATGCTGGACGATCTGGCACTCGCGCACGGCCTGCACGCCACCGACCAGCTCTCGGTCCGGGTGGAGGACCTCTCGGTCATCGCCGACGCCATGCGCCGGCTCCGCGAGCGGCCCCCGGCCGAGCTGGCGGGACTGGCCGTCACCTCGGCCGAGGACCTGTCGAAAGGATCGGCCCGGCTCCCTCCCACGGACGGGCTGCGCTACCGGCTGGACGGCGCCCGGGTGATCGTCCGCCCGAGCGGGACCGAGCCGAAGCTGAAGTGCTACCTGGAGGTCGTCGTGCCGGTCGCCTCGGCGGACGGGCTGCCCGCCGCGCGGGGCCGGGCGGCCGAGCTGCTGGCCGGGATCAGGCGGGACCTCTCCGCCGCGGCCGGCATCTGATCCTGCGGACCCTCCGTACGCACGGAATCGGGCCGGTACCTCCCGGGGAGGTACCGGCCCGATCGTGTACGGACCGCGCGTCAGGCGGTGGCGAACAGCACCACCAGGGCGATCGCGCCCACGACGGCGGGAACGATGATCTCCCAGGCCCAGCGCACCGAGGAGGTCGCCTCCTGGGCACCGGGCACCGGCACGCCCTGCGCCTCGGCCGCCGCCCTCAGCTCGGCGTCGTCCTGGGCGAGCTGCCTCAGCTCCGAGACCGCCTGGTCCGCCGCCGCGGGACGGACGTGGGCCTGGGCGCCCTCGCCCTCGCGCAGGGCCGCAGCCGTCTGGCGCAGCGCCCGCTTCCGTTCGCGCAGCGAGACGGGCAGCGCCCACACCTGGTACTTCGCGCCGCCCGTGGTGGACAGCTCGGTCGAGTACGCGGCGCGGATGCCCGCCACCTCCGACCACGGCAGCCGGATCGTGCGGAACGGGTTGCGGACCAGGACGCGGCGCGCTCCGGCCATCACGGCGGGCCGCAGGGTGAGGGCGACGACCAGCGGGACCATGAACACCCCCGCGGCGAGCGCCTGCCACGGAGCGCGCCCCGCCCCGGTGAAGAGCGCGTCGATCACCAGCCAGGCGATCAGCAGGAGCAGGAGTACGCCGGCCACCATCGCGGCACCGGACCGGTAGGTCCGGTCGGCGTAGGCGGGTTCGCCGGAAGGCGTGGAGCTCGTCATGGCCCGATTGTGCCTGACGCCGGGGGTGGGGCGCGGAGCGGCCGGGTGCCACCCCCGGCGTACGGGGCTCCCGCGCGGAGCGTGTGACGGTCCGCACCCCCCTGTACAGGCTGCTACGCGCGTAGATATGCTCCTCTGGTGACCATGCCCACCACTGCACCCGCATTCTCCGGCGCGACCGCGTCCGACGGTGCGTTGCGCCGCTTCCTGCACGGGCTGCCCGGCGTCGACGCCGTCGGCCTGGAAGCGCGCGCCGCCTCGCTCGGCACCCGGTCGATCAAGACGACGGCCAAGGCGTACGCCATCGATCTCGCCATCTCGATGATCGACCTGACGACGCTGGAAGGCGCGGACACCCCGGGCAAGGTCCGGGCGCTGTGCGCCAAGGCCCTGCATCCCGACCCGACCGACCGGACGACCCCGCGCACCGCCGCGGTCTGCGTCTACCCCGACATGGCGGCGACCGCCGTCGCCGCGCTGGCCGGCTCCGAGGTGAAGGTGGCGTCCGTGGCGACTGCCTTCCCGGCCGGCCGCGCGGCGCTCGACGTCAAGCTCGCGGACGTCCGCGACGCGGTGGCGGCCGGGGCCGACGAGATCGACATGGTGATCGACCGGGGCGCGTTCCTGGCCGGCCACTACCTCAAGGTGTACGAGGAGATCACGGCCGTGAAGGCCGAGTGCGGCACCGCCCGCCTCAAGGTCATCTTCGAGACCGGCGAGCTCTCCACGTACGACAACATCCGCCGTGCCTCCTGGCTCGGGATGCTGGCCGGGGCCGACTTCATCAAGACGTCGACCGGCAAGGTGGCGACCAACGCCACCCCCGCCAACACCCTGCTGATGCTGGAGGCCGTCCGCGACTTCCGGCTCCAGACCGGTGTCCAGGTCGGGGTGAAGCCCGCGGGCGGTATCCGCACGACCAAGGACGCGGTCAAGTTCCTGGTCCTGGTCAACGAGACCGCGGGCGAGGACTGGCTGGACAACCACTGGTTCCGGTTCGGCGCCTCCGGCCTGCTGAACGACCTGCTGATGCAGCGCCAGAAGCTCAGCACCGGCCGTTACTCCGGCCCCGATTACGTGACGGTGGACTGATCCCCATGGCATCTGCATTCGAGTACGCGCCCGCCCCCGAGTCGCGGTCGGTCGTCGACATCGCACCCTCGTACGGCCTGTTCATCGACGGCGAGTTCACCGAAGCCGCCGACGGCAAGGTCTTCAAGACCGTCTCGCCGAGCAGCGAGGAGGTCCTCTCCGAGGTCGCCCGCGCGGGCGAGGCGGACGTGGACCGCGCGGTCCGGGCGGCCAGGAAGGCGTTCGGGAAGTGGTCGGCGCTGCCGGGCTCCGAGCGCGCCAAGTACCTCTTCCGGATCGCCCGGATCGTCCAGGAGCGCAGCCGCGAGCTGGCCGTCCTGGAGACGCTGGACAACGGCAAGCCGATCCGGGAGACCCGCGACACGGACCTCCCGCTGGTCGCGGCGCACTTCTTCTACTACGCGGGCTGGGCCGACAAGCTGTCGCACGCCGGTTTCGGCGCCGATCCGCGCCCCCTGGGCGTGGCCGGCCAGGTCATCCCGTGGAACTTCCCGCTGCTGATGCTGGCGTGGAAGATCGCCCCGGCGCTCGCCGCCGGCAACACGGTGGTCCTCAAGCCCGCCGAGACCACCCCGCTCTCCGCCCTGTTCTTCGCGGACATCTGCCGCCAGGCGGGTCTGCCGAAGGGCGTCGTCAACATCCTCACGGGGTACGGCGACGCGGGCGCGGCCCTCGTCGCGCACGAGGACGTGAACAAGGTCGCCTTCACCGGCTCGACCGCCGTGGGCAAGGCCATCGCCCGGCAGGTCGCGGGCACGGAGAAGAAGGTCACCCTGGAGCTGGGCGGCAAGGGCGCCAACATCGTCTTCGACGACGCCCCCGTCGACCAGGCGGTCGAGGGGATCGTCACCGGCATCTTCTTCAACCAGGGCCAGGTCTGCTGCGCGGGCTCCCGCCTGCTGGTGCAGGAGTCGGTGCACGACGAGGTGCTGGACGCGCTGAAGCGGCGGCTGTCCACGCTGCGCCTCGGCGACCCGCTGGACAAGAACACCGACATCGGCGCGATCAACTCCGCCGAACAGCTCTCCCGGATCACCGCGCTCGCGGACACGGGCGAGGCGGAGGGCGCCGAGCGCTGGACCGCGCCGTGCGAACTGCCCGGCTCCGGCTACTGGTTCGCCCCGACGCTCTTCACCGGTGTCACCCAGGCCCACACGGTCGCCCGGGACGAGATCTTCGGCCCGGTGCTCTCGGTGCTGACCTTCCGCACCCCGGACGAGGCCGTCGCGAAGGCGAACAACACCCAGTACGGCCTCTCGGCGGGCATCTGGACGGAGAAGGGCTCCCGCATCCTCGCGGTGGCGAACAAGCTCCGGGCGGGCGTCGTCTGGGCCAACACGTTCAACAAGTTCGACCCCACCTCGCCGTTCGGCGGGTACAAGGAGTCGGGCTACGGCCGCGAGGGCGGCCGCCACGGCCTGGAGGCGTACCTCGATGTCTGAGCACGGATCGACCAACGGCTCCGCCGAGCGGCGCCTCGGCGTCTTCAAGACCTACAAGCTGTACGTCGGGGGCAAGTTCCCCCGTTCCGAGAGCGGCCGGGTGTACGAGGTGACCGACTCCAAGGGCACGTGGCTGGCGAACGCCCCGCAGTCCTCCCGCAAGGACGCCCGGGACGCGGTCGTCGCCGCGCGCAAAGCGTTCGGCGGCTGGTCCGGCGCGACCGCGTACAACCGCGGCCAGGTCCTCTACCGCGTCGCCGAGATGCTGGAGGGCCGCCGGGATCAGTTCGTCCGCGAAGTGGCCGACGCCGAGGGGCTGTCGAAGTCCAGGGCGGGGGCCGTGGTGGACGCGGCGGTGGACCGCTGGGTCTGGTACGCGGGCTGGACCGACAAGATCGGCCAGGTCGTGGGCGGAGCCAACCCGGTCGCCGGGCCGTACTTCAACCTGTCGACGCCGGAGCCGACCGGTGTGGTCGCGGTGCTGGCGCCGCAGCGCTCGTCGTTCCTCGGGCTGGTCTCGGTGATCGCCCCGGTGATCGCGACGGGCAACACCGCCGTGGTGGTCGCCTCCGCCGCCGCCCCGCTGCCCGCCCTCTCGCTGGGCGAGGTGCTGGCCACCTCGGACCTGCCGGGCGGAGTGGTGAACCTGCTCTCCGGTGCCACCGCCGAGCTGGCGGCTCCGCTCGCGGCGCACCAGGACGTCAACGCCGTCGACCTCACCGGTGCGGACGCCACGCTGGCGAAGGAGCTGGAGATCGCGGCGGCGGACAATCTCAAGCGCGTACTGCGTCCACAGGCTGTGGACGGCGCGGCGGAGCCCGACTGGACCGCCGATCCGGGCACCCACCGGCTGACGGCGTTCCTGGAGACCAAGACGGTCTGGCACCCCACGGGCGCGCTGGGCGTCTCCGGGTCGTCCTACTGACGGTCGCGCCGACGCCCCACGGCTTCGCGGGGGCGTGGACGTACGCGCACGGCGGGGCCGGATCTCCCGGAGACGGGGGGTCCGGCCCCGGCGCGTCACGGGCCGTCGTGGGCCCGCGTGATCAGTGCGCGCCGGTGATCAGCCCGGTGACCTGGCCCACCACGGGAAGGTCGCGGAGCGCGCCGCCGTCCGTGAGGTGATGGGTGACCAGGGCGGTGGAGACCGGCTTGAAGTCGGCCACCTGCGTGCCGACGGCGTTGTCCAGCGGGTCGGTCCCGGTCTTGGCCAGCGGGTCGAGCTGGAGCGCGGTGACGGGAGCGAGGCTGTTCGACAGCGCGCCGGTCAGCGCGGGCAGGGCCGCGTCGGTCACCGCCGACACGGCAGCCTCCGCGCTGTCGCCCGCCTCGGTCACGGCCTCGGGCGTGGCCGCCTGCGCGGACGCGGCGCCCGCGCCGAGGGCGGCGCCCATCGCGGTGACGGCCAGCCCGGCGCGCAGCAGGACGTGCCGCGAGGGCTTGGTTCGTGCATGACGTGCCATTTTTCCCACCTGATCGACTTCGTTGCGGTAGTCGTGCGTGCGCGCAGAGTAGTGGAGATGTGATGCTCGATACCAACAGGACTCCCGAGGGGTCCCCTGCTCGGGTCATGCCTCACACTTTTGTTCTGTGAGTTCCCAACCGATCCCGACGCGCGTCGTCCTGCTGGCAGGCCCCTCCGGCTCAGGGAAGTCCTTCCTCGCCGCACGTACCGGTCTCCCGGTGCTCCGGCTGGACGACTTCTACAAAGAGGCCAACGATCCGACCCTGCCCCTGGTCACCGGCAGCACGGACATCGACTGGGACTCCACCGCGTCCTGGGACATGGAAGCCGCCGTCACCGCCGTCGCGGAACTCTGCCGCACCGGCCGCACCCGGGTACCGGTGTACGACATCTCGATCAGCGCGCGCACCGGCAGCGAGGTGCTGCACATCGACCGCTCGCCGCTCTTCGTGGCCGAGGGCATCTTCGCGGCGGACATCGTCGGACGCTGCCAGGAGCTGGGGCTGCTCGCCGACGCGATCTGCCTGCGCGGGCGCCCCGCGACCACGTTCCGCAGGCGGCTGCTGCGGGATCTGCGCGAGGGCCGCAAGTCGGTGCCGTTCCTGCTGCGGCGGGGGTGGCGGCTGATGCGCTCGGAGCGCCGGATCGTGGCCCGTCAGGCGGAGCTCGGCGCCCACCCGTGCGGCAAGGAGGAGGCGCTCGGCCGCCTGGCCGCCGCCGCCGCGGGCCGCTGCCGCCGCACCCCGGCGGGAAGCGGCGCCGCGTAGAAAACGTACGTTCGCACCGGAAGCGGGGCCGGCGCAGGGGCGGCGGGAACGACGGACGGGGCCGTACCGGCCCCCCAGCCCGTACGACCCCGCCGTTCCCCCGTCGCCCGCCGTTTCCCCCCGGAGCGGCGGGCCCCGTCGTTCCCCCGTAGCCTCAGGCCACCAGCTCGCCGAAGGACTCCTTCTCGTCACGTCCGAAGCTGAGGACCTCGTCCTCGCGCAGCCGGCGGAGCGACCGCCAGATGCTGGACTTCACCGTGCCGACACTGATGTCGAGGATGGCCGCGATCTCCGGGTCGGTGCGCCCCTCGTAGTAGCGCAGGACCAGCATGGTGCGCTGGAGTTCGGGCAGCCGGGCGAGCGCCTGCCAGAGCACCGCGCGCAGCTCCGTGCCGCGCATCGCGTCCGAGTCTCCGACCGTCTCCGGCAGTTCCTCGGTCGGGTACTCGTTGAGCTTGCGCCGCCGCCAGGCGCTGATGTGCAGGTTGGTCATGGTGCGGCGCAGGTAGCCCCCGACCGCGGCTTTGTCGCTGATCCTGTCCCACGCCCGGTACGTCGAGAAGAGGGCGCTCTGCAGCAGGTCCTCGGCCTCGAACCGGTCGCCGGTCAGGTGGTAGGCGGTCGCGTACAGGGAGGCGCGGCGCTCCTGGACGTAGGCCGTGAACGCCGCTTCGGCGTCCTCGACCGGCGCCTGGGGCGTCCGCTCCCCCGTGATGCCCTCCCCGTACGCGCTTCCCCCGTGTCCCCCGTACGTTCCCCCGTACGTGCCCGGTCCGTCCCCCGTGACATCGGCAACCGCCGTCGTGGCCGGGTGCTGACGCCCGGTGCTGCGAACGCACCCCCGCCCGTTCACCGCACCGGACTTGTCCGGACCCCGTCCGATGTCGTGGAGACGCGTGACAACCGCGCTTGAGCTGGTGCGTTGCAGTTGCAGTGCGTTCATCGTGCGCCTCCCCGTCGGTGGAGTCCGTTCGAACCGTGTGCCATTGAGTCTGGCCGCGCAGTTTCACGCCACTGTCCGCCGACTGTCACAGAGCTGTCACAGGCCTCGTGGGGTCGTAACCGTCACAACCGAGGGTTGTCCGGGGCCACTCACGCAACTGAAGTGCCTCCCGGCGGTCGAACTGGGGCACCCCATGGGACAGAATGGCGTCCGTGCCTTTCCTGTTGCTGATCGAGGACGACGACGCCATCCGCACGGCCCTCGAACTCTCGCTGTCACGCCAGGGCCACCGAGTGGCCACCGCGGCGACGGGAGAGGACGGCCTGAACCTTCTCCGGGAACAGCGGCCCGACCTGGTCGTGCTCGACGTGATGCTGCCGGGCATCGACGGTTTCGAGGTCTGCCGGCGCATCCGCCGCACCGACCAGTTGCCGATCATCCTGCTGACCGCGCGCAGCGACGACATCGACGTCGTGGTGGGTCTGGAGTCGGGCGCCGACGACTACGTGGTGAAGCCCGTGCAGGGCCGGGTGCTGGACGCGCGCATCCGCGCGGTACTCCGGCGCGGGGAGCGGGAGTCGACGGACTCGGCGACCTTCGGGAGCGTGGTCATCGACCGTTCCGCGATGACGGTCACCAAGGACGGGGCGGACCTCCAGCTGACCCCGACCGAACTGCGGCTGCTGCTGGAGCTGAGCCGCAGGCCCGGACAGGCCCTTTCCCGGCAGCAGTTGCTGCGGCTGGTGTGGGAGCACGACTACCTCGGCGACTCGCGCCTGGTGGACGCGTGCGTGCAGCGGCTGCGCGCGAAGGTGGAGGACGTACCGTCCTCGCCGACGCTCATCCGTACGGTGCGGGGCGTGGGCTACCGGCTGGACTCGCCTCAGTGAGTGGACGTGCCGGGCGCGGAGTCCGTGCGGGACTCCGCTGGAGCAGCCTCCGGCTGCGGCTGGTCGTGGTGTTCGGCCTGGTGGCGCTGACCGCGGCGGTGTCCGCGTCGGGGATCGCGTACTGGCTCAACCGCGAAGCGGTGCTGACCCGTACTCAGGACGCGGCGCTCGGGGACTTCCGGCGGCAGATGCAGAACCGGGCGGCGGCACTGCCGTTGCAGCCGACCAAGGACGATCTCCAGTCCGCCGCCGTGCAGATGGCGGACAGCGGGCCGGGTTACGCGGTGCTGCTGGAGGACGAACGGGACGGCGGGAAGCCGATCGTCGGCTACTCGGACCTGGACTCCTTCACCAAGGTGGACGTACCCGAATCGCTGGAGCGCCAGGTGTCCGCCCAGCAGCGGCTGACCTCGGGCAACACGTACCCGTACCACCTGTTCTGGCAGCGTACGAGCATCGACGGCACCCCGTACCTGGTGGCGGGGACGCGGATCATCGGCGGCGGCCCGACCGGCTACATGCTGAAGTCGCTCGACCAGGAGCGCCAGGACCTCAACTCCCTCGCCTGGTCGCTGGGTATCGCCACCACGCTGGCGCTGATCGGCGCGGCACTGCTCGCGCAGGCGGCGGCGACGACCGTGCTGCGGCCGGTGCAGCGGCTCGGCGAGGCGGCGCGCAAGCTGGGCGAGGGGAAGCTCGACACCCGGCTGGTGGTCTCCGGCACGGACGAACTCGCCGAGCTCTCCCGTACGTTCAACCGGGCGGCCGGTTCGCTGGAGAAGAAGGTCGCGGACATGAGCGCGCGGGAGGAGTCCAGCCGCCGGTTCGTCGCCGACATGTCGCACGAACTGCGTACCCCGCTCACCGCGATCACCGCCGTGGCCGAGGTGCTGGAGGACGAGGCCGACAGCCTGGACCCGATGATCGCGCCCGCCGTGCATCTGGTGGTGAGCGAGACCCGGCGGCTGAACGACCTGGTGGAGAACCTCATGGAGGTCACCCGCTTCGACGCGGGCACGGCCCGGCTGGTCCTGGACACGGTGGACGTCGCCGACCAGGTCACGGCCTGCATCGACGCCCGGGCCTGGCTGGACGCGGTGGAGCTGGACGCGGAGCGCGGCATGATGGTGCGGCTCGACCCGCGCCGGCTCGACGTGATCCTGGCGAATCTGATCGGCAACGCGCTCAAGCACGGTGGTTCACCGGTGCGGGTGCGTGTACGCACCGAGGGTGAGGAACTGGTCATCGAGGTTCGCGATCACGGGCCGGGGATCCCCGAGGACGTGCTGCCGCACGTCTTCGACCGGTTCTACAAGGCGAGCGCGTCCCGCCCGCGCTCCGAGGGCAGCGGCCTCGGGCTGTCGATCGCCATGGAGAACGCGCTCATCCACGGCGGCACCATCTCCGCGGCCAACTCCCCGGACGGGGACGGCGCGGTGTTCGTCCTGCGGCTCCCCGACGACGCCGAGGACGAGAGTGTCACGAACGACGTGCGCGGTGCGGGCGACGGCACCGACGGCGAGGAGTCGTGAGGCGGCGTACCGGCCGGGGGGAGCCGGGAGGCGTGCCCGGGACGGGTGACCCGCGTCCGGGCGGGCGGCCGGGGGGCGGGCGCCGCCCGTTCACCGCGCTGGTCCTCGCGGTGGCGGCCACCGCGCTGGCCGCCGGATGCGGCATCCGGTCCACCTCGGTACCGGTGGACGCCGGAGCCGCTCCCTCCCGGGTGCCCTGCCGCACCGCGGGTACGGGCTCCGGGGCGCAGACGGCCGACGACCGGGTGCGGGTGTACCTGGTCTGCGCGTCGGAGCTGGTGGCGGCCGACCGGACGATCGCGGACACCGACCGTCGCGGTGGCCGCCTGGGCCTGGCCCGGGCGCTGCTGGCGCAGATCCGGCAGACGCCGCTCTCCGGTGAGCGGCGGGCCGGATTCACCACCGCCGTCCCCTCGGACCTGACCGTGGGGGAGGGCATCGACGACGACCCCGCCGGCGCTCTGCGGCTGAGCACCCAGCCGGAGGACCTGTCCGCCGAGGCGCTGGCCCAGGTGGTGTGCACGTTCGCGGAGGAGACCACGCTCGTGACCGGCGGCGGAGTGCTGCTCGGCGGGCCGAGCGACGGCTACGCCCCGCGGGCCTATCTCTGCACGGAGGAGACGAAGGCCAGGCCGCAGAACGTACCGACCCTGAGCACGCCGTCACCCCGGTGAGCCCAACGGTGTCCGTGGCCCGGTGAGCCCGCGCCCCGGCGGCCCGGCGGCGCCCGTCACCCCGGTGAGCGCGTCGGCCGCCCGCCGCGGCGCTGCGCGGCCGGTGGGGATGCTGGGGTGCGCGGGGCGCCTGGGGCGTGGCGGGGGCGCACGTTTCGTGGTCTGCGCCACTTCCCGCCGTTTGCCCGGAACCGTTCCCTCGTGGCGGGACGTCTAGGGGGGCGTGCGTCAAGGTCCCGGCGGTAAGGCCGTCACCCTGTTCCGCGTGGTGGGGTTCACGCTTCTCCTCGCGCATCTCGTGATCGTCGGGTGGCTGACGCTTCGCCCCCTGGACGTCCCCTGGATCACCGCCGCGAACTTCACGCCGCTGGACGGCATCAAGGCGGACCTCGCGCTCGGCCCGGCCGCCGCCGTGCGGCGCATCGGCGCGGGGTTGCTGCTGCTGGCGCCGCTCGGGTTCCTGCTGCCGATGGCCGACGCGCGGCTCACCGTCTCCCCGTGGGCTTCGCTGGTCCGGACGACCGCCGCGGGCGCGCTGATATCCCTCGCCATCGAGCTGGGGCAGACCGGGGTGCCCGGACAGGTGGTCGACATCGACTCGCTGCTGCTGAACACGGCCGGCGTGCTGCTCACGCACCTGCTGGTGGTGCCGTTCGTCCGGGCCAGGCTGCGGCAGCGGCGCCGGCCCGCCTCCGCGGGCGAGGGCGCGGAGCGGGCCGACGGGACCCCTCAGGGCGCGACCCCGACGATTACCAGGGTCGGGGTCGCACCGTAGAGGGAGGCCCCTTCCCGGTGGTGGAGCGACCATGGATACATCGGGAGCGCCGCAGCGGCTGCTCCCCGGACGGTTCACCGAGGAGTCCACCATGGCCGGATTGGTTCGCCCCCGCGACGGACGCATGATCGGCGGAGTGTGCGCGGCGCTGGCACAGCGCTTCGGCACCTCCGCGACGACCATGCGCGTCATCTTCCTGGTCTCGTGCCTGCTGCCCGGTCCGCAGTTCCTGGTCTATCTGGCGCTGTGGATACTGCTCCCCGGGGAGAAGTCCTCCTCGTCGGGCACCACGTCCGCGACGGCCTGGTGACGCGGGTACGACGGGGGCACGACGAGCACGGCACCGAGCACGCGGTGGGGCACCCGGCCTGACAGGCCGGGTGCCCCACTGGCGTTTCCGCGGCCCTGTCGGGCGCCGGTTCAGCCGCCGATCGGGAGGCCGTTCGCGGTCAGCCCCTTGGTCGGCAGTCCGCCGAGCAGCTGGGTGACGGGCTTGGCGGCGTCGGTGGCCTTGCCGCCGAGGAGGCTGCCGGTGGTCTCCTTGACCGGGAGGGTCGACGCGGTCTGGCCGAGGTTGGCCAGCGCGTCGGTGGAGATGGGCAGGGAGGAGCCCGCGTCGAGCGGGAGCGCCGGGGCGGCGGACGCGCTGCCGGCTGCGGCAGCGGCGAAAGCGGCACCGAGAGCGGCGACACCGAGGATGCGGGCGGAGGAGAGCTTCATGACATTCATCCTTGGGGAAAGGGGATGCGAGCGGCTCTGCAAACTAGTCACCCCGCTCCCCGCTCCGCAAATGGCGCGACACGCGGAAAAGGGCCGGGAAATGTTTTCCCCGGCCCTTTCGGAACATGTGTGTTCAGCTCTGTTCGAGCGAGGAAACGCTGGTCGCGGCGGTCTGGCTGAACAGCCATGCGGACTTCAGTTCGGCGTATCCCGGCTTGACCACGTCGTTGATCATCGCGAGACGTTCATCGAAAGGAATGAATGCTGATTTCATCGCATTGACGGTGAACCACTGCATGTCGTCGAGCGTGTATCCGAATGTCTCGGTCAGTCGCTCGAATTCCTGGCTCATGCTGGTCCCGCTCATCAGGCGGTTGTCGGTGTTGACCGTGGCACGGAAGTGCAGGGTACGCAGCAGACCGATCGGGTGCTCCGCGTAGGAGGAGGCGGCACCGGTCTGGAGGTTCGAGGTGGGGCACAGCTCCAGCGGGATGCGCTTGTCGCGTACGTAACCCGCGAGGCGGCCGAGCGTGACCGAGCCGTCCTCGGCGACCTCGATGTCGTCGATGATCCGGACCCCGTGGCCGAGCCGGTCGGCGCCGCACCACTGGAGGGCCTGCCAGATCGACGGGAGGCCGAACGCCTCGCCGGCGTGGATGGTGAAGTGGTTGTTCTCCCGCTTGAGGTACTCGAAGGCGTCCAGGTGGCGGGTGGGAGGGAAACCGGCCTCGGCGCCCGCGATGTCGAATCCCACGACCCCGGAGTCCCGGTAGCGGTTGGCGAGTTCGGCGATCTCCAGAGAGCGGGCGGCGTGCCGCATCGCGGTGAGCAGCGCGCCGACCCGGATGCGCCGGCCGGCCTCGCGCGCCAGCCGCTCCCCTTCGCGGAAGCCGTCGTTGACCGCCTCCACGACCTCTTCGAGGGTGAGGCCGCCGGTCAGGTGCTGCTCGGGGGCGTACCGCACCTCGGCGTAGACGACGCCGTCCTCGGCGAGGTCCTGGGCGCACTCGGAGGCGACCCGGCGGAGCGCCTCGCGGGTCTGCATGACGGCGCAGGTGTGGGCGAAGGTCTCCAGGTAGCGCTCCAGCGAACCGGAGTCGGCGGCCTCGCGGAACCAGGTGCCCAGCTTGCCGGGGTCGGTCTCCGGGAGGTCCTCGTACCCCTGCGCCAGGGCGAGTTCGACGATGGTGCCGGGGCGCAGCCCCCCGTCGAGGTGGTCGTGGAGGAGCACCTTCGGGGCGCGGCGGATCTGTTCGGCGTCGGGAACGTCACGGAGCTGGCTCGTCATCTGCGCACTCTAACGCCTACGCGCGTAGATCGCCGAGTGAAGATACGTAACAGAGACCGTGCGGACAGGTGGAGTACACCCGCGCTTCTGAGAATGTTCTGTCATGGCAACGCGCGCGCTTCCCACGCCCACCGCCCGGCTCGGACGGACCGTCCGGGCCTCGGGACCTTCCTCGGAGGTCGGCGGTGTCGTCCTGCTGCTCCCGGACGGAGCCGTCGAATCCCACCGCCGGCCCTCCCCCTTCACCTACGCCGGCCAACTCCCCTTCGCCCGCGCCCTGGCGAGAGCCGGCCGCGAGGACGGGCTGACGGTGCACGTCCTGCACTACCGCCACCGCGGCTGGAACGCCCAGGACGCCGACCCGGCGGCGGACGCCGAGTGGGCGGCGGACGAGGTGGTGCGCCGCTACGGCGACGTGCCGGTCTGCCTCGTCGGCCACGGCATGGGCGGCCGGGCGGCCCTGCGCGCGGCCGGACACCCCGCGGTCTCCGCCGTACTGGCGATGGCCCCCTGGCTGCCGGCGCGGGCCGGAGCTCCGGCGCGTACCGGACCGGAGACGGCCGCCGAGCCGGTGAAGCAGCTCGCGGGGCGCCGGGTGCTCATCGTGCACGGCACCAACGACTCCCACACCGACCCCGAGCTCTCCTTCCGGCTGGCCTCCCGCGCCAAGAAGGCCAACCGGGACATCTGCCGCTTCGAGGTCCACTCGGACGGCCACGCGCTCCGTCAGCACCGGGCCGAAGTGGTGGCGCTGGCCTCCGACTTCGTCCAGGGCTCGCTCTTCGCCCGCTCCTACGCCCGGCCGGTCGCCGACGCGCTGGCCGCGCCGCCGCCGCTCGGGCTGCGGATGCCGCTGGCCGCCGGCTTCGGGCAGTCGCTGCGGCACTGAGGACTCCCGGGAGGGTCATGGGGGCGGGCGTCCCGGGCGGGGCCGCCGGTTGCTTCCGGGCCGCCGGACCCGGCCGGTCAGTCCGGCAGCAGGTGGCCGCGGCGGGAGATCAGGAACTGCTTGAAGGCGGCGACGGGCGGGGTGTCCGGGTGGCCGTCCAGCCAGGCGACGCCGATCTCGCGGACCGCGCGCGGGGCGGTGACCGTCAGTTCCACGACCCCGGGGCGGGCGACGGCGGGCGGCGGCAGGAGGGCGACGCCGAGGCCGGCGGCGACCAGCCCGCGCAGGGTCTCCGCCTCCTCCCCCTCGAACGCGACCCTGGGCACGAACCCGGCCTCCGCGCAGAGGTCGTCGGTGATCCGCCGCAGGCCGTACCCCGGCTCCAGGGTCACGAAGGTCTCGTCGGCGGCCTCCGCCAGCCGGATCCTGCGGCGGGAGGCCAGCCGGTGGTCGTCGGGGACGACGAGCCGCAGCCGCTGCTCGTCCAGCCGGCGGGCCACCAGGTCGGGCGCGTCGGGGACGGGCGAGGTGAGGCAGAGGTCCAGCCTCCCCGCCCGCAGCCGCTCGATCATCGCCTCCCCGTAGTTCTGCACCAGCTGGAAGCGGACACCCGGGTGGTCGACCCGGAAGGCGCGGATGAGGGCCGGTACGGTCTCCGAGCCCATGGTGTGCAGGAACCCGAAGGCGACCTTGCCGGAGGCCGGGTCGGCGTCGGCCCGGACGGAGTCGGCGGCCTTCTCCACCTCGGCCAGCGCGCGTTCCGCCGAGCCGAGGAAGGTACGCCCGGCGGGGGTGAGGGAGACGGTCCGGCCCCGGCGCGCGAACAGGGCGACCCCGAGGTCCTGTTCGAGGCGGACCATGGCCCGCGACAGCGAGGACTGGGGCACCTGGAGCTCCTGCGCGGCCCGGGTGACGTGCTCGTGGCGGGCGACCGCCTCGAAGTACGCGAGCCGGGGCGCGAGGACCGCGCGAATGTCTTCTTCGTAACTGCTCGGTGACAGTCGGGGCTGTGAGCTGCGGTCATGCACCATGGGAACGATTATCGCGGTTTCATGCATTGGACGCATCAAACGCACCGGCCTACCGTCGCGGTATGCCTCCTGCCAGTACCGGGGCATCCACCGTCGCGGTGGATGCCTCCGCACAGCCCGTTCCGCACACGTCCGCCCCGGCCGTCGCGTCCGCTCAGCCCGTCGCGGCCACCGCGCCCGTGACGCCCGCCGACTCGCGGCTCGAACCCGGTCGTCCCGGCTACCGCCGCATGAGCTTCGGGCTCTTCGCCGCCGGGGTCGCGACCTTCGCCCTCCTCTACTCCACCCAGGCCCTGCTGCCCTCGGTCTCCGCGTCGTTCGGCGCCACGGCCGGACAGGCGAGCTGGACGGTCTCCGCCGCGACGGGGGCACTGGCGCTCGCCGTGCTGCCGCTGAGCGCGCTCTCCGAGCGCTTCGGCCGCCGCCAGATGATGACGGCCTCGCTCACCATCGCCGTCACGATCGGCATGCTGGTGCCGTTCGCCCCCTCGCTCGCCACCCTGATCGCCCTGCGCGCGGTGCAGGGCGCGGCACTGGCCGGGCTGCCCGCCTCCGCGATGGCCTTCCTGGCGGAGGAGGTCCGGCCCAAGGCGCTGGTCGCCGCGATCGGCCTGTTCGTGGCGGGCAACAGCATCGGCGGCATGAGCGGCCGCATCCTGACCGGCTGGATCGCCCAGCTCTGGGGATGGCGGGTCTCGCTCGGCGCGGTCGGCCTGCTGGCCGTGGGCTGCGCGGTCGCCTTCCACCTGCTGATGCCCCGGGCACGGCACTTCGTCCCGGGCTCGCTGAACCCGAGGGCGCTGGCGCGTACGGTCGGCGGGCACCTGTCCGACCCGCTGCTGCGCCGCCTCTTCCTCATCGGCGGGCTCTTCATGACGGTCTTCGGCGCCGTCTACACGGTGATCGGCTACCGGCTGGTGGCAGCCCCGTTCCATCTCCCGCAGGGCGTGGTCGGCTCGATCTTCCTCGTCTACCTGGTCGGTACGGTCTCCTCCGCCGCCGCGGGCCGCCTGGTCGGCCGCCTGGGCCGCCGGGGCGCCCTCTACCTCGCCGTCTCCACCACCGCCGCCGGGCTGCTGCTCTCGCTCTCCGACCAGCTGGCCGCGGTGCTGCTCGGCCTGGTCCTGATCACGGCGGGGTTCTTCGCCGGCCACGCGGTCGCCTCCTCCTCGGTGAGCCGTACGGCCACCACGGGCCGCGCCCAGGCGTCGGCGCTGTACCAGTCCGCGTACTACCTCGGCTCCAGCGCGGGCGGCACGCTCGGCGCGGTCGCCTTCCACGCGGGCGGCTGGACCGGCACGGTCGGGCTCGGGCTCCTCGCCGTGGCCGGCGTCGTCTCGGTGACCCTGCACGGGTCGCGGTGCGCGCGGGCCGAGCGCAGGGCGCACGCGCGGCACGCGGGGATGGCCGTCGCACGCTGAACCGCGCGGCCCCACGTCCCGCCGCCACATCGGTGGGCGTCCCCGGACAACCCCGACTCCCCTTCGCTTGTCAGATGAGTGACCAATCTGGCGCGAGCAAAGGGGAGTTGGCGCGCATGGACAGCACAGCGAACTCAGGAACCACACCGGTCACGAGAGTCACGGCGCCACCGGCGGCCGTACGGAGAACCCGGCGGCGGCGCGTGGGGGTGCTCTCGGTCGCCGGGCTGGTGGCCGCCCCCGCGCTGGTGCTCACGACGGGTACGGCCGCCGAGGCCGCCTCGTGCACCACGTCGAAGGGGCCCTACCAGAAGCAGGTCGAGAAGTTCCTCGGGCGGCCGGTCGACGGCAAGCAGTCCACGACCGACTGCAAGGCGATCCAGAAGTTCCAGAAGACGCACGGGATCACGCCCACCATCGGCTACGCGGGGCCGATCACCTGGCGCACCATGAACACCATGCTGGCCCAGAAGGCGGCGGGGAAGAACCCGGACAAGGCGAAGAAGTGCCCCGTGAACAAGGGGCGGATCGCCTGCGTCGACCTCACCCGGCAGCTGAGCTGGATCCAGGACGGCGCGAAGCTCGTGTACGGACCGGTGCCCGTACGGACCGGCCGCGACGGTGCGGAGACCCGTACCGGCGCCAAGAAGATCTACTGGCGGCACGCGAACCACTGGTCGACGATCTACCACGTGTGGATGCCGTACTCGCAGTTCTTCGACGGCGGGCAGGCGTTCCACTCGGTCACCAAGTCCATGTGGAACCCGCCCGGCTCGGGCGGTTGCGTCAACATGCGCCCCGCCGACGCGAAGGCGTACTGGAACCTGCTGCGCAACGGCGACGACGTCCACGTGTACGGGCGCAAGCCCGGGACCTGAGCGGTTGTGCGCTTCCCGCCCGCTTGTCCGTGCGCTGCGGTAACTTCCTGACGTGCGGGGACGGTGTCACAGCGCGACAGGGGCAGAGCGATGGGTGATCTCACGACGACGGCGGGCGCGACCGGGGACGCGAAGGCCGAAAAAGCGGGGGCCACGAGCGACGGCGCAAGCGTCGAAAGCCGACTGGAGGGACACCGGGTCGAGCTCACCGGGTACTGCTACCGGATGCTCGGCTCGGCGTTCGAGGCCGAGGACGCGGTCCAGGACACCATGGTGCGCGCCTGGCGCAACTTCGAGAAGTTCGAGGGGCGTTCGTCGCTGCGCTCGTGGCTGTACCGGATCGCGACCAACGTCTGCCTGGACATGCTGACGGCGGGCAACAAGCGTGCCCGCCCCGTCGACCTGTCCGGACCGACCCCGCTCGCCCGGACCGCGCTCAACCCGCTGCCGGACGACACCTGGCTGGAGCCGATGCCGGACGGCCGCGTCCTCCCCTCCCCCGCCGACCCGGCGGAGGCGGCCGTCGCCCGCGAGTCGGTGCGTCTCGCCTTCGTCGCGGCGCTCCAGCACCTGCCGCCCAAGCAGCGGGTGGTGCTCATCCTGCGCGAGGTCCTCGCGTGGAAGGCGTCCGAGGTCGCCGAGCTGCTCGACGCCTCCGTCGCCTCGGTGAACAGCGCCCTCCAGCGGGCCCGTGCCACCCTGGCCGAGGCCGGGGAGCGCGGCCCCGACACCGCCGACCCGCTCGACGAGGAGCAGCGCAGACTCCTGGAGCGGTACGTCGCCGCCTTCGAGGGGTACGACATGAAGGCGCTCACCGCGCTCCTCCACGAGGACGCCGTGATGACCATGCCGCCGTTCGACCTCTGGCTCCGGGGGCACGACGACATCACCGGCTTCATGCTCTCCTTCGGCGCGAGCTGCGCGGGCTCCCGGCTGGTGGCCACCGCCGCCAACGGCACCCCGGCCTTCGCCCACTACAAGCCGAACCCGGACGGGCCGGGGTTGGTGCCGTGGGCGCTGCAGATCATCGACATCCAGGACGGCGCGATCACCGCGATGCACTGCTTCCTGGACACCCGGCGCTGGTTCCCGCTGTTCGGGCTGCCGGACAGCCTGGACGCCGACGGGAAGTAGGAGCCGCGCTCAGGGTTGGTCGGAGAAACCGGCCAGGTCCGTCAGTCCCACCAGGTCGAGCAGGGTACGCAGTTCGGGCGGTACGTCGCGCAGGCGCAGCGTACCGCCGCCCGCCCGGCGGGCGACCAGCGACAGCCGGGCCACCGCCTCCACGACGGTGAGGTCGGGGCGGACCACTCCCGCCAGGTCGCACACGGCCGGGGCGGCGGCGCGACCGGGGGCGGCCAGGAGCCGTTCCAGCTCGGCGCAGAGCTCCGGCACCCGGGCGCGGGTGATCCGGCCGGTGACCACGAGGGTGACCGGGGGCGGGAGGGGCGGCGTTGTGGCTTCCACACCAGTGCAGACCGTGCCCGCCGCCGTAACTCATCGGTGCACGGCTGCGGTCTCGCCGACCTGCGGAAAGACGACGGCCGGCCGGTACGGAGCACTCCGTACCGGCCGGCCGTAGCCGTCCTCGCCGCCGTCGCCGTCCGCACGGACGCACGGACGGGCGGGCAGTCGGGCAGTCGGGCAGTCGGGCAGTCGGGCAGTCGGGCAGTCGGGCAGTCGGGCAGTCGGCCCGGGTTACGCGATGCGCTCGCGCACCACCGGGGGGGCGGTGAAGTCCGTACCCGCCGGGGCGATGTCGTACGCGCCGGGCAGGGCGTCGAGGGCGTAGGAGAACTTCTCCGGGGTGTCCGTGTGCAGGGTCAGCAGCGGCTGGCCCTCGGTGACGGTGTCGCCGGGCTTGGCGTGCAGTTCGACGCCGGCTCCCGCCTGTACCGCGTCCTCCTTGCGGGCGCGGCCCGCGCCGAGGCGCCAGGCGGCGACGCCGACGTCGTACGCGTCGAGCCGGGTCAGCACGCCGGAGGCCGGGGCGGTGACGACGTGGCGCTCGCGGGCGACCGGGAGGGCCGCGTCCGGGTCGCCGCCCTGGGCGGAGATCATGCGGCGCCAGACGTCCATCGCGGAGCCGTCGGCGAGCGCCTTCTCGGGGTCGGCGTCCTTGAGGCCGGCCGCGTCCAGCATCTCGCGGGCGAGCGCCAGGGTGAGGGCGACGACGTCCTTGGGGCCCCCACCGGCCAGTACCTCGACGGACTCGCGGACCTCCAGGGCGTTGCCCGCCGTGAGGCCGAGGGGGGTGGACATGTCGGTGAGCAGGGCGACCGTGCGCACCCCGCTGTCGGTGCCGAGGGCGACCATGGTGGAGGCCAGTTCGCGGGCGTCCTCGATGGTCTTCATGAAGGCGCCGCTGCCCACCTTCACGTCGAGGACGAGCGCCCCGGTGCCCTCGGCGATCTTCTTCGACATGATCGAGCTGGCGATCAGCGGGATCGCCTCGACCGTGCCGGTGACGTCGCGGAGCGCGTAGAGCTTCTTGTCGGCGGGGGCGAGGCCGTCGCCCGCCGCGCAGATGACGGCGCCGGTGGTGCCGAGGACGCCGAGCATCTCCTCGTTGGAGAGGTGGGCGCGCCAGCCGGGGATGGACTCCAGCTTGTCGAGGGTGCCGCCGGTGTGGCCGAGGCCCCGGCCACTGAGCTGGGGGACGGCCGCGCCGCAGGCGGCGACCAGCGGGGCGAGCGGCAGGGTGATCTTGTCGCCGACGCCGCCGGTGGAGTGCTTGTCGGTGGTGGGGCGGGAGAGCGCCGCGAAGTCCATCCGCTCGCCGGAGGCGATCATCGCGGCCGTCCAGCGGGCGATCTCCGTACGGTTCATGCCGTTCAGCAGGATCGCCATGGCCAGGGCGGACATCTGCTCGTCCGCGACCTCACCGCGCGTGTACGCGTCGATGACCCAGTCGATCTGTTCGGGGGTCAGTTCGCCGCGGTCCCGCTTGGTGCGGATGACGGAGATGGCGTCCATGGGATTCCTTCCGGCAGGGGAGATCGGTCATGAGGGCGCGGGTCGCGCCGGGCGAGAGGGGCGGACCGGCCCGACTCTACGCGCATAGAGGTGGAACGAGGAGGTGGCCCTCCCGACGCGCGGGAGGGCCACCGGAGTCGAGGTGCCCGGGGGATCTCAGGCCAGGTTCTGCGGGCCGAAGGCCTGGGGCAGCATCTCGTCGAGGGTGCGCAGCCCGTCCGGGGTCTCCAGGACGAGGTCCGGCCCCCCGAACTCGTACAGCAGCTGGCGGCAGCGTCCGCACGGCACCAGGATCTCGCCCGCCCCGTCCACGCAGGTGAAGTGGGTGAGCCGGCCGCCGCCGGTGGCCACGAGCTCGGAGACCAGCCCGCACTCGGCGCAGAGGCCGATGCCGTACGAGGCGTTCTCCACGTTGCAGCCGGCGACGGTGCGGCCGTCGTCGACCAGGGCCGCGGCGCCGACCGGGTAGCCGGAGTACGGGGCGTACGCCCGGGACATCGCGTCCCGGGCCGCCTTCCGCAGCCCTTCCCAGTCGGCCGCCGCCGGGGCCGTCACTTGCCCTGGCCCTTGAAGTACGGCACACCGTCCGCCTTGGGCATCCGCAACCGCTGCGCGGAGAGCGCGAGGACCAGCAGCGTCGCCACGTACGGGGCGGCGTCCACGAACTGGCTGGGCACCTCGTCCGTGAGCGCGTACCAGACGAAGAGACCGGCGGCGAAGACCGCGGAGACCGCCGCGCCGATGTACTTGCGCCGCACCAGCTGCCAGATCACCGCGGCGACCAGCAGGATCGCCAGGAAGAGCAGCACCGCGTGGACGTTCTCGGCGCCGCCGCGCAGCTTCAGGCTGTCGGTGAAGCCGAAGAGACCGGCGCCGAGCGCCATGCCGCCCGGCATCCAGTTACCGAAGATCATCGCGGCGAGACCGATGTAACCGCGCCCGCCGGTCTGGCCCTCCTGGTAGATGCCGGTGGAGACGATCGCGAGGAACGCGCCCGCCAGTCCGGCGAGTCCGCCGGAGACGGCGACCGCGACGTACTTGTACGTGTACACGTTGACGCCGAGCGACTCGGCGGCCACCGGGTTCTCACCGCAGGAACGCAGCCGCAGGCCGAACGCGGTGCGCCAGAGCACCCACCAGGTGCCCGGGATCAGCAGGATCGCCACCACGGTCAGCAGCGAGAGGTGGGTGACCACACCGCCGATGATCCCGGCGAGGTCCGAGACGAAGAACCAGTGGTGGGCCTGGAGGTCGGCCATCCAGTCGGAGAGCCCGGGGACCGTGATGTCGGTGATCTCGCCGATGCGGGGCGACTGCTTGGAGGAGCCGCCCTCCGCCTCGGCGAAGGTGTAGTTCGACAGGTAGCGGGTGACGCCCACCGCGAGGATGTTGATCGCCACACCGGAGACGATGTGGTTGACCTTGAACGTCACGGTCATCACGGCGTGCAGCAGGCCACCGAGGGCGCCGCCCACGATGCCCATCAGGACACCGGTCCACGGGCCCCACTGGTAGCCGGCCCAGGCACCGAACCAGGTGCCGAGGATCATCATGCCTTCGAGGCCGATGTTGACCACGCCGGCGCGTTCGGCCCACAGGCCGCCGAGTCCGGCGAGGCCGATCGGGACGGCGAGCTGGAGCGCGCCGGAGACCTGGCCGACGGAGGTCAGGTCGTTCGCCCCGCTGATCACGCGGGTCAGCGAGAACAGCGCGAGACCTGCCGCGGCGATCAGAAGGACGACCGGCAGGCTCAGCCTGCTCCGGCCGCCGCCCTTCCTGGGCGCGGTGGTGGCGGTGGACGTCGTCGGGACGGTGCTCATGCCGCTGCTCCCTCACGGTTCTCGCGGGCCTGGGCGGCGAGTTCCTCGCCGACCTTCTGCTGCTGTCGGCGGAGCCCGTACTGGCGGACAAGTTCGTAGGAGACGACGACGGAGATCACGATCAGCCCCTGCATGATCATGGCGATCTCCTGCGGGTACCCGTACTGGTCCAGGGAGGCGGAGGTCTTCTCCAGGAAGGACATCAGCAGGGCCGCGAAGAACATGCCGACCGGGTTGTTGCGGCCGAGCAGGGCGACGGTGATGCCCATGAAGCCGACCCCGGCGGGGAAGCTGAGGTTGTACGTGTGGCTCTGGCCGAGCAGGATCGGCATGCCGACCAGACCGGCGACCGCGCCGGAGATCAGCATCGCCGTCAGCACCATGCGCTTGGCGTCGACGCCACTGGCCCGGGCGGCGCTCTCGCTGGCGCCGGTGGCGCGCAGGTCGAAGCCGAAACGGGTGCGGCCCAGGGTGAACCAGTAGACGACGCCGAGGGCGAAGGCGACGAAGGTGAAGCCGTAGATCGTGCCGCCGTCACCGGCGTCCAGGCCGGGGAACCAGCCGGAGGAGGCGATCTCGCCGGTGTTGAGGTCGTTGGAACCGGCCGGCTGGACACCGAAGTTGTCCGTCAGGATCAGCCAGGCGATCAGGCTCGTCGCGATGGCGTTGAGCATGATCGTCGAGACGACCTCGCTGACGCCCCGGAGGGTCTTGAGGAGACCGGCGATGCCGGACCAGAACGCGCCGACCGCCATCGCGGTGAC
Source organism: Streptomyces sp. NBC_00247 (assembly GCF_036188265.1). NCBI lineage: Bacteria > Bacillati > Actinomycetota > Actinomycetes > Kitasatosporales > Streptomycetaceae > Streptomyces > Streptomyces sp. NBC_00247. The sequence continues at coordinate 2,368,011 of NZ_CP108093.1, forward strand.
CAGGATCAGCAGGATGTGCAGCGGACCCGGCAGCGTCACGGAGGCGCCGACCACGGCCGCGATCATCGCCGCGAGCCGGTACTGGCCGTCGACGCCGATGTTGAACAGGTTCATCCGGAACCCGACCGCGACGGCGAGCGCGGCGAGGTAGTACGTGCCCGTCTGGTTGACGATCAGCACCTGTACGTCGACGTACTGGGCGTTGTCGAACATCAGCCGGAACGGCTCGAAGGGGCTGTTGCCGGAGAGCAGCAGCACCACCGCGGTGAGCAGGAACGCCACCACCAGGGCGAGCGCCGGGCCGGCGACGCCCAGGAGCAGCCGGTCCCTGTCGAACTTCTTCATCGGCTCTCACCGTTCTCGTCGGGCGCGATGGTGTCGTCGTGCGCGATGTGGCCGGAGGCCGCGCCGGTCATGGCGGTGCCCAGCTCCTCCGGCGTGATGCTCGCCGGGTCGGCGTCCGCGACCAGCCGGCCCCGGTACATGACGCGCAGCGTGTCGGACAGGCCGATCAGCTCGTCCAGGTCGGCCGAGATGAGCAGCACGGCGAGGCCCTCGCGGCGGGCTTCGCGGATCTGGTCCCAGATCTGCGCCTGCGCGCCGACGTCCACGCCCCGGGTGGGGTGGGCGGCGATGAGCAGCTTCGGCCGGTGGCTCATCTCGCGGCCGACGATCAGCTTCTGCTGGTTGCCGCCGGAGAGGGAGGCCGCGGTGACGTCGATGCCGGGGGTGCGGACGTCGTACTCGCGCACGATCCGCTCGGTGTCGGCGCGGGCCGCCTTCGGGTCGAGGAACACACCCCGGCTGTTGGGCTTCTCGGTGACGTGGCCGAGGATGCGGTTCTCCCAGAGCGGGGAGTCCAGCAGCAGCCCGTGGCGGTGCCGGTCCTCGGGGATGACACCGAGGCCGCCCTCGCGGCGCTTGCGGGTGGAGGCGTGCGAGATGTCGGCTCCGTCCAGCGTGATGGTGCCGCCGTCCGGGTCGCGCAGGCCGGTGATGGCCTCGATCAGTTCGCTCTGGCCGTTGCCCTCGACACCGGCGATGCCCAGGACCTCACCCTTGTGGATGGTGAAGCCGATGCCGTCGAGCACCTCGCGGATCACGCCGTCGGAGTCGGTCGCGGTGAGCCGCAGCCCGTCCACGGTGAGCATGGCGACGTCGGTGACGGTCGACTCGCGGGTCTCCGGGGAGGGCAGCTCGCTGCCGACCATCAGCTCGGCGAGCTGCTTGGTCGTCGCGGTGCGCGGGTCGGCGGTGCCGACGGTGGTGCCCCGGCGGATGACGGTGATCTCGTCGGCCACGGAGAGCACTTCACCGAGCTTGTGCGAGATGAAGATGACGGTCAGGCCCTCGGCCTTGAGCTCGCGGAGGTTGGCGAAGAGCGCGTCGACCTCCTGCGGGACGAGGACCGCGGTGGGCTCGTCGAGGATGAGGGTGCGGGCGCCGCGGTAGAGGACCTTGAGGATCTCCACACGCTGGCGGTCGGCGACGCCGAGTTCCTCGACGAGGACGTCGGGGCGGACGCTGAGACCGTAGGCGTCGGAGATCTCCAGGATCTTCCTCCGGGCCGCGCCGCCGATGCCGTGCAGCTTCTCGGCGCCGAGGACGACGTTCTCCAGGACGGAGAGGTTGTCGGCGAGCATGAAGTGCTGGTGGACCATGCCGACCCCGCGCGCGATGGCGTCGGCGGGGCTGGCGAAGGTGACGGTCTCTCCGTCGATCGCGATGGTGCCCTCGTCCGGCTTCTGCATGCCGTAGAGGATCTTCATCAGGGTCGACTTGCCGGCGCCGTTCTCGCCGATGAGCGCGTGCACGGTGCCCTTGGCGACGGTGATGTCGATGTCGTGGTTGGCGACGACGCCGGGGAAACGCTTGGTGATGCCGCGGATTTCAACGGCAGGAGGGCTGGACGCGTTGATGACGCACTCTCCTTGGCGGGGAAGGAGCGGAGCACGGCTGCCGGAGATGGGGCCGTACGAGCAGGGGCCGGGGCGAAGCTACCGCGCCCGAGGGTGCTCTGGGTCGAGTCGAGTTCTGGGCCGGATCAGTGAGCGGCGTCGTGCGGCTTCGGCTCCGACGACAAGCCGGAGACGGAGTCGCAAGGCGTCGCGAGCCCGGCCCGGAACTCGATACGGGCCCTACACGCGCAGCGTTGCCGAAGAGAAAGATCCGGACGGCGGAACACCGTCCGGGACCGGGGAGTTCGGCGTGTGCCGTTCTCCCCGGTCCCGGAATCATAGGGTTCCGCGTCCGGGTACCCGCGACCGCACCCGTGACGGGCGGCGGGGCGCCGCCCTCACGGGGTGGGACCGTTACGGGGTGGTCTTGACCGTGATCGTGCCGGCGATGATGGCGGCCTTGGCCTTGTCGATCGCGGCGGTGACGTCCGTCATCGCGGTGAAGGCCGGGTTGGAGGCCGCGAGGCCCACGCCGTCGGTGTCCAGACCGGCGCGGATCTCACCGGTCTCCGGCTTGCCGTCCTTGACCGACTTGATCAGGTTGAAGACCGAGTCGGCGACGTCCTTGGTGACCGACGTCAGGATGTAGTCCTTGTAGTCGGCGAGGCCGGCCTGGTTGTACTGGTCGGAGTCGACGCCGATGGACCACTTCTTGGCCTTCGAGGTGACCTCGATCGCGCCGGAGCCGGCGAGACCGGCGGCGGAGTAGATCACGTCGGCGCCGGCGTCGAGCTGACCCTGCGCGGCGGCCTTGCCGAGGTCGGGCTTGGAGAAGCCCGTGAAGTCCGGCGGCTGGGTCAGGTACTGGACCTTGACGTTGACGCCCGCCTTGGTGTCCTTGACGCCCTGGACGAAGCCGGCCTCGAACTTCTTGATCAGCGGAGTCTCGACACCACCGATGAAGCCGACCGTGTCCGTCTTGGTGACCTTGGCGGCGGCGACGCCGGCGAGGTAGGAACCCTGCTCCTCGCTGAAGACCAGGTTCGCGGTGTTCTTGGTGGGCTTCGAGCTGTCGTCGATGATCCCGAACGTGGTGTTCGGGAACTTCGCGGCGACCTCGGCGATGGCGCTGGCGTAGACGAAGCCGACACCGATGACCGGGTTGTTGCCGCCGCGCGCGAGCTCCGTCAGGCGCTGGATCTTGTCCGCGTCGCTCTCGCCCTCGGAGGGCTCGGCCTCGACACCCTTGTAACCGAGCTCCTTCGTGGCCTTCTCCAGGCCCGCGTAGGCGGCGTCGTTGAACGACTGGTCGCCGCGGCCACCGATGTCGTAGGCGAGGGCGGTCTTGCCGCCGGCGGACGAGCTGCTGCTGCTGTCGCTGCTGCTGCCCTCGGAGGACGTCTTACCGCCACAAGCCGTGACGGACAGCGCGAAAGCCGCGGACGCAATGCCCACGGTGGCGATCCTGGTGATCCGGCGCACTGGGAGGCTCCTTAAAAACCTGACCGAAAGCGCCACTCCGGCGCTGGGTTCGCCGCGATCGTAACGCGCGTAGATGTCAGTTAAAGACACGTTCACCGGTCGTTATCGGATCGTCGTGAAGAGTTCTGGTCACATCAGGACGCCTGACACTCCGCCACATTTCGGATGAAAGGCTCCCGCAGGGCTCCCGCGTTGCCCACGCCGTGGCTCCTATGTCCTCCATGGAGGACATCACCTGACATCAGGGGGTGACACTCCCGAAAAGGGGACGTGACACGGAACTCACGTCCCCCGGACGGCACCCCGGCATCCCTACCTCGCGCCGTTGAGCAGAGCGGCGGCGGTGAACAGTTCGACCCCGACGGTGATGGCCTCCTCGTCCACGTCGAAGTCGCCCCGGTGCAGGTCGAGCCCGCGGGTGTCGCCGTGCGCCCGGACGCCGAGGCGGGCCATGGCGCCAGGCACGTGCTCCAGGTACCAGGAGAAGTCCTCGCCGCCGAGGCTCTGCTCGGTGTCCTCGATCGCGTACGGGCCGCGGCGCTCGGTCATGGCGGCGTCGAGCAGCCCGATGGAGGCCGCGTCGTTGACGACGGGCGGCACCCCCCGGACGTAGTTGATGACCGTCTTGGCGCCGTGCGTGGTCGCGATCTCGTCGACGGCCGCGTGCACCAGGTCGGGGGCCTCCCGCCACGCCTTCAGGTCGAGGCAGCGGACCGTACCGGAGAGCTCCGCGTGCTGCGGGATCACGTTGCAGGCGTGCCCGGTGTGCAGCCGGCCCCAGGTGACGGCGAGGCCGGAGCGCGCGTCGACCCGGCGGGCGAGCAGCGCGGGCACGTCCACGGCGACGCGGGCGGCGGCGGTGACCAGGTCCGTGGTGAGGTGCGGGCGCGCGGTGTGGCCGCCCGCGCCGTCAAGGGCGACTTCCAGCCGGTCGCAGGCGGAGGTGATGGCCCCGATCCGCAGCCCGATCTTGCCCACGTCCACCTTGGGGTCGCAGTGCACACCGATGATCCGGCCGACGCCCTCCAGGACGCCGGACTCGATGGCGTCGGGGGCGCCGCCGGGCAGCACTTCCTCGGCGGGCTGGAAGATCAGCCGGACCGCGTGCGGAAGGGCGCCCCGGCGGTCGAGTTCGGCGAGGACCAGACCGGCGCCGAGGACCGTGGTGGTGTGCACGTCGTGGCCGCAGGCGTGCGCGCGGTCGGGGACGGTGGAGCGGTAGGGGACGCCCGTCTTGGCGTCCGGGATGGGCAGCGCGTCGATGTCCGCGCGCAGCGCCAGCATCGGCGTCTCGCCGTCCCACCGCCCCACGTCGCACATCAGGCCCGTACCGGTGGAGAGCACCCGGGGGGCGAGCCCGGCCTGCTCCAGCCGGGCCTTGATGGCGGCGGTGGTGCGGAACTCCTGGTTGCCGAGCTCGGGGTGCATGTGGAGATCGCGGCGGAAGGCGATCAGCTCGGCCCGGAGCTCTTCGGAGAGGGTGCCGGGCAGGGAGACGGCCCGGGCCGGTGAGCCACCGGCCGGTTCACCGTCGGCGTGGACGAGGGACGCGCGGGACTTCAACTGGTTCACCCATCGAAGGGTATGCCTACGGAACGCCCGATCGGACATGGATCAACAAAACTTCAGCACCTCGGATGAATATGAAACGGCGCGGAAACGTGTGGGGCATACGCCCGGTGGGTAAACTGCGCCGTTTCTCCCGACTGCGCCGTACGGGTGGGGCGTTCGGGCCCGTACGCCGTACGCGGGAACGCGCGCGGGGCCGTACGCGAAACGGCGTACGCGGCTCGTGCCGCGTACGCCGTGGGGAGTGGGCCGTCGGCGGGACCCGGTCAGGGTCCCGCCGGAGGGGCCAGCGGGGCGAAGGCCAGCCGGTGCACGTCCCGGGCGGTCTCGGTGACCCCCGCGAGGAACCCCTGCGCACGGGAGGACGCCGTGGCCCGCAGCCACTCGGGGTCGATGTCGCAGACCGCGACCCGGACCCCGGTCCCCGCCAGCGCGAGGGGCAGCGTGTGCACCACGGTGGAGGGGAAGCTCAGCACGGTACGGCCGATGGGGCCGCGCCGGGCGATGAGCTCCAGCGGCAGGTCGGGGCGGACGATCTCCAGGCCGGTGACGGCTTCCAGGGCGCGGAGCTTGTCGGCCGACTCGCGGCGGTGCGCGAAGTAGCGGGTGGCGCCGTGCGTACGGGCGAGGGCCGCCACCGCCTCCTGGTAGGGCGCCGCGTCGACCACGCCGGTCTCCACCAGGGAGGTTCCGACGATGTCGGCGCCCTTGGTGAGACGGGGCGGCCCGAAGCGGGCGCGGGTCCAGGAGAAGGTGTTGGCGGTGACCTCGACCCCCTCGGGGGCCTGGACCGGCATCGCGGTGAACACCTCGACGCGGTGCCCGGACGACGGGGTGAACCGGCGTCGCGCGGAGGCGGTGACCGGCGCGAGCAGCAGCTCGCGCGGTCCCCTGTTCCCCTTGCGGTGCCAGCGCACCAGCCGCTCGCCGCGGGCGAGCTGGGCCACGAACTCCATCGTGGCGGTGCCGTCGTCGACCACCGTGAGGTGAGCCGTCCGCACGATGCTCAGCAGGAGCTGTACGTAGCGGGAGAACGGGTCACCGATCACGACCTGGTCGGCCTTGCGCACCAGCGCCACCAGGGCGCGCAGCGTCTTGAGGGGGGTGCCCTGTTCGCCGCGCGCCTCCTGCCAGCGCACGGTGATGCCCTCGTCGCGGGCCAGGTCGGCCATCCTGCGCAGCTGGCCGCGAGACATCGGGTCGACCGGGGGGAGGACGACGACCGTGGTGACGGCCGGCGCCTCCTCCCCCTTGGCGTGGGTCCACTCCAGGACGTTCAGGAGCTGGACCGGGCTCTCGACGAAGGCGAGATTCACCGGAGGTCGTCTCAGACCGCGGCCGGCTCGGCGGCCGTCGCGCTCTCGGTCTCGGCGACGACGCCCGCGACGCGGCGGAGCTTCTTCATCGGGCCGAGCTCCGACGCGTAGACCTTCTTCACGCCGTCGCCGAGGGAGGCCTCGATGGTGCGGATGTCGCGGACCAGGCGGGCGAGGCCCTGCGGCTCGACGGAAGCGGCCTGGTCGGAGCCCCACATGGCGCGGTCCAGGGTGATGTGGCGCTCGACGAACGTGGCGCCGAGCGCGACGGCGGCCAGCGTGGTCTGGAGGCCGGTCTCGTGGCCGCTGTAGCCGATCGGGACGTTCGGGTACTCGGCCTGGAGGGTGTTGATGACGCGCAGGTTGAGCTCCTCGGCCACCGACGGGTACGTCGAGGTGGCGTGGCACATGAGGATGTTGTCGCTGCCGAGGACCTCGACCGCGTGGCGGATCTGCTTCGGGGTCGACATGCCGGTGGAGAGGATGACGGTGCGGCCGGTGGCGCGCAGGGCGCGGAGCAGCTCGTCGTCGGTGAGGGAGGCGGAGGCGACCTTGTGGGCCGGGACGTCGAACTTCTCCAGGAAGGCGACGGCCTCGGTGTCCCACGGGGAGGCGAACCAGTCGATGCCGCGCTTGGCGCAGTGCTCGGCGATGGTGCGGTACTCGTCCTCACCGAACTCGACGCGGTGGCGGTAGTCGATGTACGTCATCCGGCCCCAGGGAGTGTCGCGCTCGATGTCCCACTGGTCGCGCGGGGTGCAGATCTCCGGGGTGCGCTTCTGGAACTTGACGGCGTCGCAGCCGGCGTCGGCGGCGACGTCGATCAGGGCCAGGGCGTTGTCCAGCTCGCCGTTGTGGTTGATGCCGATCTCTCCGGTGATGTACACGGGCCGGCCGGGGCCGGCGGTGCGGGTACCGAAGCTGCGCAGACGGGAGTCGCTCATGGTGAGGGTGTTCCTTACTTGGTGGTGATCGTGGGGGTGTTGACGGTGGGGGTGGTGCCTGTGGGGGTGGCGGCCGGACGGGATCCGGCCCGGGTGAGGGTCAGTTCGGGGCCCAGCAGCCAGCCCGCGATCTCACGGATCGCTCCCTGGCCGCCGGGGGTCCGGGTGACGGCGCGCGCCGCGGTCCGGACCGACTCGTGGGCGCTCGCGACCGCGACGGGCCAGCCCGCCAGGGCGAAGCAGGCCAGGTCGTTGACGTCGTTGCCGGCGTAGAGGACCCGGTCGGGGCTGACGCCGTTCTCGTCGCACCACTGCTTGAGCGCGAGGTCCTTGCGGTCGATGCCGTGCAGCACGGGGACCTGGAGCTTGCGGGCGCGGGCGGCGACCACCGGGTTCTGCTCGGTCGACAGGATGAGGACGTCCAGCCCGGCGCGGCGCATGGCCGCGATGCCGAGGCCGTCTCCGCGGTGGACGGAGACCGTCTCGTGGCCGTCCTGGCCGACCATGACCCGGTCGTCGGTCTGGGTGCCGTCGAAGTCGAGGACGACGGCGTCCACGTCCGCGAGGGTCGGCAGCGCGGAGGGGTCCAGCAGCGGGGCGAGTGCGCGGGCGCGGGCCAGCTCGTGCTGGTCGTCGATCTCCAGCACCCGCGCCGGGTCCGTGCGGACCAGGGCGGTGTGGCCGAAGAAGCGGTGGTGGTGGGTGCGGAAGCCCGCCACGTCCATGGCGTACGCGGCCCCGGTCTCCAGCAGGTCCTGCGGACGGTCCTGGCGGCGGGGGCGAACGGACTTGTCGTGGTTGACGCCGTAGCTGCTCTCCTCGACCGCTTCCCCGTCGCGCCACACGAAGCCGTGGAACGGGGCGACGGTGACGGCCGTGTCGGCGCCCTCGCGGGCGACCGCGCGGGCCACCCCGTCGACGTCCTCGCGGGAGAGGAACGGGCTGGTGCACTGGACGAGCAGCACCACGTCGGCGGCGGCGCCGCGCAGCGCCTCGTAGGCGTCGAGCGCGTGCAGCACGGCCGCCTCGCTCGTCGCGGTGTCCCCGGAGATGTCCGCGGGGCGCTGGACGACGTGCACCCGGCCGGCCTCCGCCGCGCTCTCGCCGGCGAGCCGGGCGGCTTCGGCGATGGCGGCGTCGTCGGTGGTGACGACGACGTCCGTGACCTCGGTGGAGCCGAGGCAGGCGCGGACCGCGCGGGCCACCAGCGGGACGCCGCCGACCTGCGCGAGGTTCTTGGCGGGGACGCCCTTGGATCCGCCCCGGGCGGGGATCACCGCGAGGACGGTGCGTGACGGCATGGATGCTCCTGACGTGGTGGTCACAGTTCGCCCATCCGCCGGATCACGGGGGCGACGCGCTGGACGCCCTGGCGGTAGGCGCCGCGCGCCGCGTTGCGGACGGTCTCGCGCACCGCGCCCCTGATGCGGCCGGTGGGGAGGGGGGCCGCCGCGCCGGGCAGCGGCCGGCCGTCTGGGCCGAGGTGGTGGCGGGCGAGGATGCCGGGGAGGTATCCCGGCGCGGTGGAGGGGGTGTAGTAGGGGGCGAGCGGCGGCAGTTCGCCGGCCGCCAGCAGCGCGCCGACCCGGTCGCGCGCCGCGTCGTAGGCGGTGGCGTACGTGCCGTCGGCGGCGACGCCCTGGCCCGCGAGCCACTCGGGGTCCGGGACGGGGTGCAGGCCCTCGTCCAGCCGGTCCCAGGAGGTGAGGAGACCGGAGCCGACGAAGTGGTGGTTGCCGAGCGTCTCGCGGACGCCGAGGTCGCTGAGGATCGCGGTCGGGACGGACCGGTGCAGCGACTCCAGCGCGGCGGTGGAGGAGACGGTGACGAGCAGGTCGGTGCGGTCGAGCACCTCGCCCATGTGTCCGTACACCAGCCGGAAGTTGGCGGGCAGGCCGCCGGGCAGGCGCTCCGCGAGCCGCTGGTAGGGCAGCTCCTCGATGTGCGTGGTCTGCTCGCCCGGCTTGGAGCGGAGCTTGAGCACCACCTCGCGGTCCGGGTGGGTGCGGGCGTGCTCGACGAGCCGGCGCAGCAGATACGTACGGTCGGCGCGGGACGCCGGTACGGAGGGCTGCGCGGCGAACACCACGGTGTCGCGGCCTTCCCGCGCCCGGTACGGTTCCCCGCCGAGGAACGGCAGGGCCGCCTCGGTGACGGCGCCCGCGTCGGCGCCGACCCCTTCGTACACGGCGCGGAAGCGCTCCGCGTCCTGGGCCGAGTTGGCGAGGACGACGTCCGCGCCGTGCCGGAGCAACAGCCCGTCGGCGAGCTTCTCGTAGACGACGCCGACGTAGCCGGTGACGACGACGGGCCTGCGGGGCAGGTCCAGGGCGGCCAGGCCGTGCAGCATCGCCTGGACGCCGCCGCCGACGAGGGCGAGCACGACGACGTCGTACTTCTCCTCGCGCACGGTGCGCAGGAACTCGACGGCGGTGACCTCGCGGACCCGGCCGGCTTCCACGCCGACGTCGCCGACCTCGGCGAGCTGGCGTGCGGTGGGAGTGGCCCGTCCGCGCAGCAGGAGTCCGCTGATTTCGACCGGGCGCTCCGGGAGGGATTCCCCGCCCGCGACGGTGAGCCGGCGCGCGGTGAGCGCACCCCATTTCCATCGGGTGTCGGAATCTGCGAGGACGGCCACCCGGAGCGCCGCGGAATTGACGGGAGCTTCGGCGGGTGCGGCCGGATCATTGGTACGAGGGGGCACGTCCTAGAAGGTAGGAAGCCATTTCGTTGAGCGGCCCAACATGACGGCAACAAAGGGTTAACAGAGGATCGACGCTTGGGTTTTCCCTTCCCCGAGGGGTGAAGTGCACCCCCGAAAAAGGTCACTTCATGATCCCGCCATGTGGTGTTCACCTTGCATACGCGTGACGGATGAGGAAAAGGACGGACCCGCAACTAGCGTGATGCGTGTGGTCAAGCTCTCCGTCATCGTGCCGTTCTACAACGTGCAGACATACGCGCCCGACACCCTCCGAAGTCTGAGAACGAACGCTCGCGAGGACTTCGAGTTCATCCTCGTCGACGATTGTTCGACCGACGGAACAGGGGACATCCTTTCCCGCGCCCGGGAAGAAATTCCGGGAGTGTCGGTCGTACGGCACAAGAAGAACGGCGGCCTGGCGACCGCACGCAACACCGGCCTCGACGCCGCGACCGGGGAGTATCTGACCTTCCTGGACGGCGACGACTGGCTGGCTCCCGGGTACTTCGCCTCGCTTCTGGAGTCGATCGAGCGGCTGGGCTGCGACTTCGTGCGCTCCGACCATGTACAGGTCACCGGCCGGGTCCGGACCGTGCACCGGGTGCCGCACGGGATGCGCAACCACGTGCTGGACCCCCGGGCCGTGATCCTCCCCGCCCATCGCTCCACGCCCGTCGACTACCCGTACGCCTGGGCCGGCATCTACCACCGGCGGCTCCTGGACCGGGGTCTGCTGCACTTCACCGACGGGCTGCGCACCGCCGAGGACCGCCCGTGGATCTGGCGGCTCCACCGCCAGGCCGAGAGCTTCGCCTCGGTGGGGCTTCTCGGCGTCTTCTACCGGCGAGGAGTGGCGTCCTCGCTCACCCAGATCGGGGACGTACGCCAACTGGACTTCATCCGGTCGTTCGACCAGGTCGTCGAGGAGACGTCGCAGGACCCGGACGCCGACGCGCTGCTGCCCAAGGCGGTCCGTACCTACTGCGCCGTCATGGCCCACCACCTCGGCTCCATCGAACGGTTCGAGCCCCCGGTGGCGAAGCAGCTGCGCTCGATGACCGCGGCGGCCCTGCGACGGCTGCCCCAGGACATCCTCGACGAGACGCTGGCCTCACTGGGCGACCACCGTGCCGCCCTGCTCCGCCGGGCACGCCGCCGCGCCGTCGCCTCCGAAGTCCCCGCCCCTGCCGCCGCCCCGGGAGCCACCGTCTGATGTCCGGCATCCGCACCACCCAGCTCTTCTTCGCCTCCTCGCAGTACGCCGCCCTCACGGTGACCGCCGCCATCCGGGCCGGACTCTTCGGCCCCCGCCACGAACACCGGCGCGTCCTGGTCGTCAGCGACCCCTCGCCCGCCCCCGAGGTCGGCACATCGCTCGACCGGATGGCTGGCTTCGAGTCGCTGCGTCCCGAGTACGACGACGTGCGGTCCTGGAACGCGTTCCTGCGGCCCTTCCACCCGGTCGGATGGTCCCCGCGCGAGCAGGACACGCTGCTGTGGGAGCGATACCTGCGGATCGAGTGGGAGCTGGGCGACGGCCCGCTGGAGGTCGCCTGCGAATCGATCCAGGCCAACCCGTCCCAGGCGGTGGCCAGGATCTTCGGCGACGCCCCCCTGCACATCTACGCCGACGGCCTGATGAGCTACGGCCCGACCCGCAGCAAGATCGACCCGTTGATCGGCACCCGCATCCAGCGGCTGCTCCACCTGGATCTGGTGCCGGGGCTGCGGCCGCTGCTGCTGACCGAGTTCGGCGTGGAGCCCGTGGTCGTTCCGACACCGGAGTTCCTGAAGGCGCTGGGCGCGCTCGCGGACGCCGCGGGCGAACTGGACGTGCGGGACGGCGCACCCGCCCTGCTCCTCGGCCAGTACCTTTCGGCGATCGAGATCCTGACGTCGCAGGAGGAGCGCGAACTGCATCTGCGGATGCTGCGCGGCGCCGTCGCGCTGGGCCACCGCAGGGTGGTGTTCAAGCCGCACCCCTCGGCCCCGGTGGGCTGGTCGCGGGACCTGGAGCAGGAGGCGGAGCGTCTCGGCGCGGAACTGTCGGTGCTCGACAGCCCTGTCATCGCCGAGGTCGTCTACGAACGGCTCCGTCCGGCGCTCGTCGTCGGCGCGTTCTCCACCGCGTTGCTGACCGCGACCGCCTTCTACGGGATTCCGGTCGCTCGGGTCGGTACCGAGGAGCTGCTGGCGGGCCTGACGCCGTACCAGAACAGCAACCGGATCCCGGTGACCGTCGTCGACGCCCTGCTGCCTCCGCTGGAGGACGCCTCGGCGGTCGAGACCTGGACGATGCCCGACGAGGAGTGGGTGCGTGAGGAGCTCTCCGGCCTGGTGACGGCGGTCGGCTTCGCGATGCAGGCGCAGATCTACCCGGAGCTCCGGGCGGCGGCCGAGCGCCACCTCTCCGGCATGGACCCCGCAACCCTGTCGCGGTACTTCCGCCGCCGCCGTCTGACCGCCCTGGCCCTTCCCGGCGCGCTTCCCCCCCAACTCGACTTCATCCCGCGCAACGCCACGGTCCGCAAGTTCGCCCGGCAGGCGGTCGCCTGGAAGCGGGCGGCAGGCCGGCGGGTCCAGCGCGGCCGCTGACACTCACCCAAGGGACCGACACCATGACAACCGTCACGGCACCTCCGGAGCAGACCGCCGGAAGGGTCGCCGAAAAGCCGGCACCGGGCAGTGCTGCCCGGGCCCGCAACGACCGGATGCGCGCCCTGGACGGCCTGCGCATCCTGGCCGCCCTCATGGTCTGCATGTACCACTACGCCGGAAAGAACGGCAACGTCGCGGAGTCCTGGGGGCAGTCGCCCGGCGTCAAGTTCCCGACCCTGTCCTCCTTCGCCACGTACGGCAGCATGGGGGTCCAGCTCTTCTTCATCATCAGCGGCTTCGTCATATGCATGAGCAGCTGGGGCCGGTCGGTCGGCGACTTCTTCCGTTCCCGGGTCGCCCGGCTCTACCCCGCGTACTGGGTGGCGATCGTCCTTGTCACCACGGCCGCCCTGGTGCTCCCCGTGGTGGTGGAACCGGTGCGACCCGACGAACTGCTGGTCAACCTCACCATGCTCCAGCAGCCCATGGGGGTGCACCGGGTGCTGGGCGTCTGTTGGACGCTCTGGGTGGAGCTCCGCTTCTACGTGCTGTTCGCGGTGTTCGTCGTGTGGAAGGGAGTGACCTACCGCCGCGTGGTCGTCTTCTGCTGCGCCTGGACCCTGGCCGGGGCCTTCGCCCGCATCGCCGACAACCCGCTCACCGACGCGCTGGTCATGCGGGACCACGCCCCGTACTTCATCGGCGGCCTGGCCCTCTACCTCATCCACCGCTACGGCAGCGACCTCCTGCTGTGGGGCATCGTCCTGGTCAGCGTGCTGCTGGGCCAGCGGTACTCGGTCACGGCGAACTGGCACCCGGGCATGACCGGCGACTTCCAGCGGTCCCCCTACGTCATCGAGGCCATCGTGCTGCTGGCGTTCCTCGCGGTGGCGGCGGTGGCGCTCGGCTGGCTCCGGTGGGCGAACTGGCGCTGGCTCACCTTCGCGGGGACGCTGACGTACCCGTTCTACCTGGTCCACGAGCACTTGGGCTGGTTCGTGATCCGCCTCCTCAACCGCGGCCTGGAGCTGTCCCCGTACGTCACGCTGCCCGCGACGGTGCTCACGATGCTCACGCTGGCCTATCTGCTCCACCGCTTCGTCGAGAAGCCGATCGGCCCGCGCCTGAAGCGCACGATGGCGGCGCAGGCGCTGCGGGTGAGGGCCCGGGGGGCGTCCGGGTGAGGGGTCACCGCACCGCCTGATCGCGACGGCGGGGCAACACGGAGCGGGCCGTTCCACCCGGACACCGGGTGTGGAACGGCCCGTCTCGCGTTGTCCCCCCGTCGCGTGTCCCGCCGTCGCGTGTACCGACGTCCCGTGTGCCGACGTCCCGTGTGCCGACGTCCCGTGTGGCACCGCCGCCCGTGCCGCCGTCACTCCACGCCGTACCTCGCGCCGATCCCCGCGACGAGGATCCGAAGCCCCTCGGCGAACAACTCGTCGTAGCGGGTGAAGAGTTCGGCACCGGCCTCGGCGACCAGCGGGAAGTCCGCCATCCGCGCGGCCCGCTCGGACACGTCGTACCCGTCGTGGCGTTCGCCGGGCATGGGCTCGACGCCCTGCTCCTCGGTGACGAACCCCATCGTGTAGGCGTTGACGGTGGCGGTGGCCCGTACGGCCTGTCGGAGGTCGAATCCGGCGTCGACCATCACGCGGAGGTGTTCCTCCATGCCCGGCGCGTGGTCGATGCCGGTGAAGCGCGCCCCGCTGAAGACCTTCGCGCCGTCGCGGTAGCGCAGAAGGGCGGTCCGCAGGGCGGTCTGCGAGGCGATGATCCGCTCCCGCCAGCCCCGGCCCGCGAGGTCCGCCGTCTCCTCGACCAGCATCCGGCGGTACATCGCCGTGGCCATCTCGTCGAGGAGTTCCTGCTTGTTCTTGAAATGCCAGTACAGGGCGGGCGCTTGGACGTCCAGTTCCTTGGCGATGGCGCGCAGGGTCAGTCCGTCGAGGCCCGTCTCGTTCAGCAGCCGCAGTGCGGTCTCCGCGACCCTCGCCCGGTCGATCTTCGTCGTGCCCATTCCGCGCACTTTACCCCTCACCCCTTGACTCCTTAACGCCGTTAAGGACACACTCGCCGCATGGAACTTAACAACGTTAAGGACGGCAGTTCGCTGGACGCGGACGTGCTGATCGTCGGCGCGGGGCCCTGCGGTCTCGCGCTCGCCTGCGACCTGGCCCGGCGCGGGGTGCGCCACCTCCTGGTCGAACGCTCGGGAACCCTCTTCGCGGGCTCCCGCGGCAAGGGCATCCAGCCCCGCACCCGGGAGGTCCTGGACGACCTCGGAGTGGGCGGGGCGGTACGGGCGCACGGCGGGGCCGCGCCCGTCCAGATGCCCTGGAAGGACGGCGAGCGCCTGGGCGCGTACGACATGTTCCGCCGTGCGGCACCCACCGACGCGGAGCCGTACGGGGAGCCCTGGATGATGCCGCAGTGGCGGACGCAGGAGATCCTGCTCGCCCGGCTGCGCGAGCTGGGCGGCGACGTCGTCCTCTCGTCCGCCCTGACGGGGTTCTCCCAGGACGCCGACGGGGTCACCGCGCACCTCACCACCGGCGAGGTCCGCGCCCGCCACCTGGTCGCCGCGGACGGCGGGCGCTCCACGGTCCGGCGTGCGCTCTCCCTCGCGATGGAGGGCGAGACCGTCGACCCGTCCCCCATGCTGGTGGCCGACGTGCGGATCTCACCGGCGGCGCTCGACCGGCTCAACTGGCACATCTTCGTGCACGACGCGGGCCTGCTCACCCTCTGCCCACTGCCCGGCACGGAGGACTTCCAGCTGGTCGCGCAGTTCCCGGAGGGGAGGCCCGACACCTCTGCCGAGGGCGTACAGGCACTCGTCGCCGCCCGCACCCACCTCGGCGCGGACGCGGTCACCGAGGTCCGCTGGTCCTCGGACTTCCGGCCCCGCGCGGCGCTCGTCGAACGCTTCCGCCAGGGGCGCGTCCTCCTCGCCGGGGACGCCGCCCATGTGCACTCCCCGGCGGGCGGGCAGGGGCTGAACACCAGCGTCCAGGACGCGTACAACCTGGGCTGGAAGCTCGGCCAGGTGCTGCTGCACGGCGCCCCCGAAGCCCTCCTGGAGACGTACGAGCAGGAGCGCCGCCCGATCGCCGCGGAGATGCTGGGCCTCTCCACCCGCATCCACCGGGGTGAGCAGCAACGTGGTGAGGACGCCCAGCAGTTGGGGCTCGGCTACCGCGAGGGCCCGCTCTCCGAGGGCGCGGCGGGCGTGCTGGTGGCGGGCGACCGGGCGCCGGACGGGGACGCGGGCGGAGGGCGGCGGCTCTTCGACGTGTTCCGTGGCCCGCACTTCACCCTGCTGGCGGTCGGCACGGACGCCCCGCTGCCGGTGCCGGACGACGTCATGGTCCGGGTGCACCGCGCGCCGCTCTCGGCGGCGTACGGTTCCGGGCTGTTCCTGGTCCGCCCGGACGGGTACGTCGGCTGGGCGGGCACCACCGCCGAGGGCCTGGGCGCGTACGCCGCACGGCTGGGCCTCGCCCTGCCGGAACCGGCCGCCCGGTGACCCGGGCGGGACTCAGATGCCGCTGAGCGAGAGCTTCGCGGCGAAACCGAGGAAGAGCAGGCCGGCCGCCGAAGTGGCCGTCGCCGAGAGCCGCTTGCGGCGGCGGAAGGCGGCGGCGAGGCGGGTGCCGCCGAAGATCAGCGCGGAGAGGTAGAGGAAGCTCGCCAGCTGGAGCAGCCCGCCCAGCACCACGAACGAGAGCGCCGGGTAGGCGTAGTCGGGGTCCACGAACTGCACGAAGAAGGAGATCAGGAAGAGGATGGCCTTCGGGTTGAAGATGCTGACCACCAGGGCCCGGCGGTAGGGCCGCTCGCGCGCCCCGGCATCCGCCCCGGCGGCTCCCGGCTCCCCGGCGGCCGGGGTGTCCTCGGTGAGTTCGGCGACCCGCCGGGCGCGTTCCCGCCACAGCTCCCGGGCAGCTCGGAGCATCCCGAACGCCAGCCAGGTGAGGTAGCCGGCGCCCGCGTACTTGACCACGGCGAAGAGCAGCGGGGTGGTCTGGAGCAGGGAGGCGGCGCCGAGGGCGGACAGGGTCATCAGGACCGTGTCACCGGTCCAGACCCCGGCCGCCGCGACGTATCCGGTCCGTACGCCGCGCCGCGCCGCGACGGAGAGCACGTAGAGCGAGTTCGGCCCCGGCAGCAGAACGATGAGGACGAGGCCGACGAGGTAGGTCGGCAGATCAGTGACACCCAGCATGGGACGGAGTTTCGCACGCGCAGTGCCCGCACTGTCCAGGGGCCGAGGTCCGGCGCCACGGAACTTCCCTGGTCAGAGCCTGACGGGGAGGGCGGTCAGGTGCCAGTTGACCGCTGAGGCACCGGCGGTCGCTGCTTCGTCGAGAGCGGTCGCTGCTTCGTCGAGAGCGGTCGCTGCTTCGTCGAGAGCGGTCGCTGCTTCGTCGAGAGCGGTCGCTGGTCCGTCGGCGGCTTCGGTCAGGTCCGGGTCCGGGTCCGGTGCTGCCATGTCGGTTGCTCCTGCGGGCTCTTGGCCGGTCGGGGGTCCGGCGCCGATCGGGGCCGGACCATCCCCGTCCCATGGTCCACCCGGGCCGCCGGCTCCGAGCGGGCCCTGATTCCAATCCACCCGGACGAGCGCATTCGTGGGAAGCGTGGTTCCTCGTGTCGCCGTCGTACGAGGTTCGGCAACCGTGCGGGGCGGGAACGCGTCCCCCGTAACACAGGTACGCGGGGCGTTGCGGGCCATGGGGAGGCCGAAGTGACACGCACACGAGCGATACGTCCGTCCTCGACATCGACACCACCACCGGCCCCGGCACCGGTCCGTACGCACGGTCGCGGCCGGCCCGCGCGGAGGCTCGCCGCGACCGCCGCAGTGCTGCTCGCCGGGGCGGTCCTGGCGACGGGGTGCGAACCGGTGGAGGTGACCGGCGGTACGAGTGCCTCGCCCGTACCCGTACCCGGGTCGACCACCGGGACCGCCACCGCGCAGCCGTCCTCGTCGCCGCGGACTCCGACGCGGCCCCCTTCGGCGTCCCGGACCTCCGACGACAAGCCGTCCGCTCCCTCCGCGCCGTCGGCCCCGGCCGCGAGCCCCACCACCCCGGCGCCCTCGCCGTCCGCCCCGGCCCTGATGGGCATCGGATCGGAGGGTGCGCGGGTGCGTGAACTCCAGGCCCGGCTGCGGCAGGACGGGCACTTCACCCGCAACCCCACCGGCTATTACGGGACCCTCACCGCCACGGCGGTGGAGGCCTTCCAGCGCGAGCGCGGCCTCACGGCGACCGGCCGGACGGACTCCGTCACCTGGCAGCGGCTGCTGGCCGCCACGCGTACGCCCACCGCGTCCGAGCTCGACCCGCCGACCGAGCTTCCCGTGGCCGCTCCGGACCCGCGCTGCCTCAAGGGGAGGGTGCTCTGCATCAGCAAGGAGAGCCGGACCCTGGCGTGGATGGTCGACGGCCGGGTGGTCTCGGTGATGGACGTGCGGTTCGGCTCGGAGTACACACCGACGCGTGAGGGCGTCTTCTCCGTCTACTGGAAGTCGCGCCACCACGTCTCCACGCTGTACGGCTCCTCGATGCCGTACGCGATGTTCTTCAGCGGCGGCCAAGCGGTGCACTACTCGTCCGACTTCGCCGCGCGCGGTTACACCGGCGCGTCCCACGGCTGTGTCAACGTCCGCGACGAGAAGAAGATCTCCGCCCTGTACGCGCAGGTGAGGGACGGCGACAAGGTCGTGATCTACCACTGAGGCTCGGCACGACCGGCGGAGCGGGGAGAAGGGGCGCGGACGGGACCGGGGGAACGTGTCCCGCCCGCGCCGATGCGCGGAGCCGAAGGTACGGGGGGAACCCCGGCTCGATGCGCCGCCGATGACCAGTCGGCTCGCTTCCTACTGCGTCACCGGTCCGAAAAACGTCACAGCTGCCGACCGGATGTGACCGGTCCCACAGTGGCGGCCCGGATCGAGGACGGCCCGAGCGCGCCCGGCTACCCGCCGGATCCGCGGCCCCCACCGCGTCCGGCCCGCCCGGCGGTCGCGCTCGCCGCGCTCGCCTCGGAAGCGGGAGCGGGGGCGGGGGCGGCCGGGCCGGGACCCGCCGCCCACAACGCGGCGGGCGCACCGGGCGCGCCCGCGAACGGCGTGGCAGGCGGGGCGGTGCTCACGCCCGTCGCGGGCGACGACTTCGCGGTGGACTTCGCGGTGGACTTCGCGGTGGACTTCGCGGTGGACGTCATCCTGCTCCCTGCGGGAGCCGGGGCCGCCATGGGGGCGGGGCCGTCCGCAGGGGCCTTCCGGAGCGGGAGGGAGGAGGACTGGCCCTGCTGGTAGGCGTCCGGGTCCCACTCGTCACTGTCGCCACCGGTGCGGTCGGACCCGTCGCCCACGCCGTTCCGTTCCGGCCCGTCCGATCCGTCCGATCCGTCCGCCGTGCTGGGGCCCTTGGGGGAGGAGCCCGTGATGATCGCGCAGTAGGCCGTAATGTCCTTCTCTCCTCGCGCCAGTTGGGCGAGGAGGCGCCGTTCCCGGTCTTCCAGGTGCCCTTCCCGGTAGTCGTGGCAGTCCTCCACGACGGCGGCGTACCCGTCGGTGTCGCCGGCGCCGGAGCCGCCCGGGCCGCCGAGCGTGCCCCGGCCCGCGGCCCCGTCCCCGTAACCGCCCGCCCGGCTGCCGGGGGCGCCGGTGCCGTCCCGGCCGTCCGGTCCGCCGGTGCCCGGGGTGGCGTTCGCGCCGCCCGCCGCCTCGGAGGTCTTCCCCGAGCTTCCGACGGAGGCGTCGCCGGTGCCGTCCGGGGTGCCGGAGGGCGCGTCCGTAGGGGGCGTCTCAGGCGGGGCGCCGTCCGGCGACGCTGCCACCGACACGGTGCTCGCCGGAACGTGTTCCGCGCCGCCGAACGCCCCGGCCAGCACGCCCGTACCGGCCGCCACCGCGACGCCGCCGAGCGCGCAGCCCGCGAGCGAGGCAGCCAGGCCGATGCGCGCCGGCCGGCCGAGGCGGGGGCGCTCCCGGCGGCGGGACGAGGAGGGCGGCGTACCGAGCCGCACCGGGTCGAGCGTGCCCCCGCCCGGGGCCGTACCGGCCTCCGGGGCCGGCCCCACGGGGCGACGGTGACGCCCCGTCCCGGACGCCCCGCGCACCGGCCCCACCTGCCGGAAGGCGGCCAACGCCGCTTCCTCGCCCGGGAGTTCACCGTCGGCCGACGATCCCGAACGGGCCGCGCCGAGCGTCTCGGAGAGGCTCCGTGCGGTGGAACGCGCCTGAGCCCCGGGAGGCGCGACCGGTTCGCCGCGGAGCAGTCTCTCCGCCGCGTCCCTGTCGAGCCACTCGTCCTGCTCGTCGGCCATCACATGTCCTTCTGCGTCCACGGACGCGATTGCGTCACTCCGGGAACCACTCCCGCGGGCGCCGCCACACCACTCCGTCCCACGCGTTGCGCGGGTACGGCACCGAGCTCCGGTCCGGGCCCGTCCCGGCCCCCCGCACCGTGCGGCACCCCGTCGTTCCGCGGCCCCTGAGCGACCGTACCGGCCCATTCCGCTTCCCGCTGCTCGCCTCCCAGCATCTCCGCCAGCCGCTTCAGGCCACGGTGCGCCGCGGTGCGTACGGCACCGGGCCGCTTGCCCAGCGTCTGCGCGGCGCTCTTCGCGTCGAGGCCGACGACGACCCGCAGCACCACCGCTTCGGCCTGGTCCTGCGGAAGCCGGGCGATGAGCGCCATGGCCCGGCCGGTGTCGATGGCCTCCAAGGCCTCGCCCTCGGTGTCCGAATCGGCCGGACGTCCCGTCAGCTCCGTCTCGTCACCGCCGATCGCGGGCCTGCGTCCGCGCATCCGCAGATGGTCCAGGGAACGGTTGCGCGCGATCCGGGCCGCCCATCCCCGGAACCGGTCGGCGTCCCCGCCGAACCGGCTCAGATCGCGGGCTATCTGGAACCACGTCTCGGAGGCCACGTCCTCCGCGTCCGCGTCCCCCACCAGCGTTCGTATGTACCCCAACAGCCTCGGCTGCACAGCGCGGTACACAACGCGGAAAGCTTCCTCGCTGCCGCCCTGCGCCGCGAGCACCGCGGCGGTCAGCTCCGCGTCGTCCCCCAGCACCCCTCAACCGCCCTGCTGTCCCGAATCGCGGCTGGTCACCGCCGCTGCGCCACCCTGCGCGATCAGCACGCTACGTGCTGGGCGGGTGTTGCGTCCATGGCTTGTACAAGTCGCAACAAACCGACGGCGCCTGCCGGTGTGACAGAAAACGCCGTCGCGGCGCTGAGTGGAGTACGGGGCCGCACTGCGGCTTCGCGGAAGACGGCCGGGGCCTCTCCTGTGGGGGGTGGCGGCTTTGGCCGTCTTCCTCAAAACCCCCTCCGAACTGGCAATACGCAGCCTGAATGCCCCTCGGACGGCTGGCGCGTGACCCACGCATGCCTGCTTCGTCGATCTCTGTGGGCTCTGGCTCAGTTTCCGTGGAGTGCTGACCGACCGTAACGTCGACCTCCTGTGACCAGCGGTGAGAGGCTGACGTGAGCCAGTACTACGAGTTGGGCGACCGAACCCTGTGGAACCCGTCCCACGGGGCGTCGCGGCTGTTCATGAGCCAGGTCACCGTCTATCAAGCCGAAGTGGGGCTACCCTCCGGCATCGGCCCCATGGAAGCTGACGAGTGTCAGATCGACCCCGTCGCATTCGCAGCGTTCGTCGACGCCCTGCTCACCTGGCACGGCAAAACCAGGCACGCCGTCATGGCCACGCTGTCCGAAGGGTTCGTTGCCACGGTGCTGGCCTTGGCTCAGATAGCCGACATCGAGGTGAGCCGGCAGGGGGCCGACCGGGACGAGAGCCACTGTCTCAAGACGGCTTCGGATCCCCATGCGGAGGAGTGGACAGCTGAACTGCGGCAGAAGTCACGGGATCTTGTCCGGCACATGGCGCCCTCGTCCGCCAGCACCTCTGGCGACTCGGGGACGTGGCCCTACGTGTAGAGCAGGACACGCTTGCGGAGCGCATAGGGGGTCGACATGTTCCTAGCGGAAGAGCGCGTTTTCGATCCTGTTGAGGTACTGAAGCTCTACGACTCGGTCGGCTGGGAGGGCTACACCAGCGACGTGGACAAGCTCTGTCGCGGTCTGGTGAACTCTCACCTCGTCATCACAGCACGAGACGGATCGGGATCCCTCCTGGGACTGGCCCGGACCATCTCCGACGACGAACACATCTGTTACGTCCAGGACGTCGTGGTCGATCCGGCGAACCACAGGCAGGGAGTTGGCCGGGCGCTGGTCGAGCACTTGATGCTGCGCTACTCCCACTGCCGATTCTTCCTCCTCTCCACGGACCACGAGGCGTCGCCGGAGGGCAGCCGCAACCACGCGTTCTACCGGAGCCTGGGCTTCCTGTCCTTCGAGGAGAAGAGGATGGCGGGCTTCGGGCTGCCAAGGAACCGCCCTGACCTGCGCGATACGGCTCCATAGGCAGCGGATCTCGAGGAGTTGCGGAACGCCACTGGCCGGCAGGATCAGCCGGCCGAAGCCATCAAGCGGGCCCCCTGCACGGAACGCGTGCGGACGTCTCCCCTTGGTGCGGCGCGTCCGGCGTGGCGGGCCCGACCCCGCCCGCCCTCACCGGACCACTCCTCACGCCTGGTTGCGGGCCCGGCGGGACATGACCGCGCGCAGTACGCGGCGGCCCTCCGTCGAGTGGTCGAGCGCCCGTCGCAGCCCCGCGCCGCTGCCGGGTGAGCCGGCCGTCTCGGCGAGGATCTCCAGCAGCTCGCGCTGGCGGCGCAGTTCGCCCGTGACGAGCGGGCCCGCGTCGGCCTCGGCCCCGGCGGAGCCGATCCTCAGCAGCTCCAGCGCTTCCCGTTCGCCGCCCTCCGGCGCCTCCGGCAGCCCTGCGGTGTCCGCCGCCGGGTTGACCGCGTCCGGTGCGGGCGGCTGGTCGGCGCGGCGGTGGATCTCCAGAGAGAGCAGGGAGCAGGTGTCGGCCCAGGCGCGCAGGGGCCCCGCTTCGAAGGTCTCCGGGGCGGCGTCCAGTACCGCGCGGATGCGCGTGAGCGGTTCGGCGGGCGCCGGACCGGCACCGGCCGGTCCGTCCAGGGCCGCGACGGTCTCGCGCGCGGCGGTGAGGCGGGCGGCCCACTCGGTGCCGTCCTCGCAGCTCGCCCAGAGCGGGCGCAGCGGTTCCGGGCCCTCGCCCTCCGGGGCCGGGGGCAGACAGCGGTCGAGGCAGGCGAGGCCGCTCGCGGCCAGTGCACGCGCATCGGCGCGGGCGATGAGATCCCACAGGTTCATGACGTACCCCCACGGTCTTCTTTGTCGCGTACAGCGCCGTGTGGCGCGAATACGTCACCGCACGTCGGCAGGAAACGCCCGCCAGGGCGCCGCCGGAGCGCCCCACCAGCCACAACAATCCCAGAAAGTAGGAAAAATGACGCTGGTTCGGCGCGAATTTGATGGAGGAAACCTGGAGGAAACCAGGGGGACCCGGGGTGACCGACTCCCGCCCCGGCGGACGGATGGCTTGATTCCGCTTGTCCTCGCGGCTCGCGCGCCCCCCGGACGGCCTCCTCCGGCCCTCCGGCCGGCCCGGGCCCCCCGTCCGTCGCCCTCATCCGCGCCCGTCGATCTTTGAGGCCAGCGCGGTGAAAGCGGTCCAGCTCAGCGCCGGCTTCCCCGGCACCCAGAGCTTCTGGGCGGTGGCCGCGAGCGGCAGCCGGATGCCCGCGGCTACCTGCGCCTGCGTCTGGGCGTTCGGGAAGTCGCCCCAGACGGCGAACCGGCCGCCCAGGATCTGGTCGGAGTACTTCGCCGGGACGGGCCGGGTGCCGCGCAGCACGAGCGGGGTCCACTGTTCGTAGATCCGCTTGCCGGTCGGGTAGACGAAGGTGTTCGGCTGGCCGAGCACGTAGTAGAGGAACTCGTCGTTGAGGTTCACCACCGGGCGCCCCTCGCCCAGGTACGCCTCGGGTTCGCGGGCGCCGATCTCCTTGCCCGTCCAGTACTCGATCTCGATCCGCTTGTCCGCAGTCACGGTGCCGCCGCCGAAGAGGCCGTCGTTCCACGCCTTCGCGGTCATCCCCGCCGGGCGGACGACGGCGGCGCGGTCGTTGAGCCAGCCGGTGGCGAGGTCCTCGATGGTGGCGCCGTCGCCGTACTTCTGCCGCGCGGCGGCGAGGAGCTGCGGGTACGAGGCGTCCGGGTCCAAAACCGTGAGCGCCTGGTACTCGTCGGCGCCCAGGTGCCAGAACTTGCCCCCGAAGAGGCCGGTGAACTCGTCGAGCAGTTCGTCGATCAGCTTCGCCGACCCCGGTTTCGAGATGTCGAGGGACCCCTTGGACGGCGCCCCCGAGACGCTGCGGAGCTGGAGGTCGGGGTGGGCCCGCAGGACGGCGCCGAGGTGTCCCGGCGAGTCGATCTCGGGGATCACCTCGATGTGCAGGCTCTTCGCCAGCGCCAGGATCTGCTTCACCTGGGCCTGGCTCAGGTGGTCCGGGGAGACCACCTCGGGGTGCGACCGGGACTCGATGCGGAACGCCTGGTCGTCGGAGAAGTGCAGCCCGAGCTGGTTCATCTTGAGGTCCGCCAGGTCGCGGAGCCGGTCCTCGATCCAGTCGACGCTGTACGGCTTGCGCGCGATGTCCAGGTTGAGGCCCCGCTGTGGGCGGTCGGGGCGGTCGTTGACGACTCCCTCGGGGAAGGTGCCGTCCGCCTCGACCGACTGCTTGAGGGTGCGGGTGCCCCAGAAGACGCCGGCCTCGTCGGGCCCGCTGATGGTCACCCGGCCGTCCCGCACGGCGAGCTCGTACGACTCGGCGCCGGTCTTCGCCCCCTTGTCCAGGGAGAGTTCGACGTCACCCGTACGGGGGGCCGCCTCACCCCGGTAATGCAGCTTGAGTTCCCCGGCGAGCAGCCGGGCCTCGTCGGCGAGGGCGCCGCTGCCGTCCGCGACGACCACCCCGCCGGAGGAGGTGGGCTTCCAGCCGGGGCCACGTGCGGCCGTGTGTTCACGTACGGCGGGGATGGTGCGGGGCTCCTCGGAAAGGGCGTAGCTGCGGGTGGGCGACGGGGAAGGGGATATGGCGGGTGCCGACGACGCGGCGTCCCCGGTGGGCGCGGAGCCGCCGTCGTCGCCCGAACCGCAGGAGACGAGGACGAGCGTGGCGGCGGCGGTGAGGGCCGCTCCGGCGACGAACGCACCGCGTGCGGGGGGCGTGCCGCGTGAGGGGGACATGGGGGTGGAACCTCCGGGGCGTGGGGGGCGTGGAGGGCGGGACGTGAGGGAGATGCGCACGCCGCAGAGATACGCGCGCCGGGACACGGAGAGGGGCCTCCGGGCCTCACTTAGCCCGATCGAGGGACGCGACAACGGTCGTGATGTCAGTCAAACGTTCCGAAACTCTCTCGTTCGAGTGGTTTTCTGGGTTCCGCCGGACGGGTGTCGTCGGGTCTCGCTACGGTTGCGGCACATACGTCACTCCCTTCACTTTCGTCCCCCCGTGCGACCTCGCTGCCTTCCCGACCCCTCTCCGGGTCCTTGATGTTCATTCGTCCGAGGAGTTCACGCTGTCCAGGTCCAGCGAGCCCACCGCCGGTCAGCCGGAACAGGTGCGGCAGACCGGCCGGACGGGCCGTGCCGTCCGCGACCGTGTCCCCGCGCCCGCCCCACCGCACCGTGTCCCTGCGGACCCCGCCGACCCGGCCCCGGCCCCGGCCCCGACGGACCCGACCGTGACGGCCGATGCGACCGGCCCGACGGACCCTGCCGGGCCGAACGACCGCCGGCTCGCGGGACTCGCCCGGTTCAACGCGGCCCCGTTCCTGGTGGCGGAGGCCGCCCTGCTGGAGTGCTGCGGGAGTACCCGTTGGGCGCACCGCATGGCCTCGTACCGCCCGTATCCCGATCTGGACTCCTTGCTCGCCGCCTCGGACGAAGCGGGTTACGACCTGTCTCCCACGGATGTCGCCGAGGCGCTCGCCGGGGAGGCGGCCCCCTCGCTGCACGAGGACGCGCCCCACGCGGCGCGTCTCGCGCTGCACGCGGCACACGCGGCGTACGTGACCAAGTTCGGGCACCCCTTCGTCATCTGCCTGGACGGCCACCGCCCCTCCCACCACGTGGACCAGGTGCTCGCCGGCATCAGGGCCCGGCTGGCCCACGACGAGGACGAGGAGCGCTCGCTCACGGCGGAGGAGATGCGGCGGCTCGCCCGGGAACGCATCATCGAGCTGGTGACGGCGCCCTCCCCGGGCACGGCGCCGGACACGGGTGCGGGCAGCGAAACCCCTAGCCCGTCCGTGGCTGATCGATTGCCTCTTTGATCACAGCGAGGGCCCCGGCGCGAACGAACCGACAAAGCGTCGCTACCATGGCCGGGGCCGGTGGACCGTACCCGGCCGGGTCAGACCGACAGTCAAGCCGGCCGACCCCAATCCCCGCTCCCGGAGGGTTCTTCCGTGCCGGCTGGAACGCTGTACCGCGGCCGGGAAGGCATGTGGTCCTGGGTGGCTCATCGAGTCACCGGTGTCCTCATTTTCTTCTTCCTGTTCGTACACGTCCTGGACACCGCTCTCGTCCGTGTCTCCCCCGAGGCGTACGACGACGTCGTCAACACCTACAAGACCCCACTCGTCGCGCTCCTCGAGTACGGCCTGGTCGCCGCCATCCTGTTCCACGCGCTGAACGGTCTGCGGATCGTCGCCGTGGACTTCTGGTCCAAGGGACCGCGCTTCCAGAAGCAGATGCTCTGGACCGTGCTGGGCATCTGGATCGTGCTGATGGTCGGGGCCCTGTACCCCGTCCTCGGTCACGCCGTACGTGAAATCTTCGGGAGCTGAGGCCCATGTCGACCGAGACCTCCTCCGCGATCGGTGACGTCGAAGGCGTGCGCCTGTACGACGTCGACCACCCGGCTCCGGTGATCGAGCCCCCGCGCAAGCGGACCGGCAAGACGCCGAAGTCGACGCGCGGCAACTTCGAGATGTACGCCTGGCTCTTCATGCGCCTGTCGGGCATCGTGCTGGTCGTCCTCGTCATCGGCCACCTGCTGATCCAGCTGGTGCTCGACGGCGGCGTCTCCAAGATCGGTTTCGCCTTCGTGGCGGGCCGGTGGGCCTCGCCGTTCTGGCAGGTCTGGGACCTGGCGATGCTCTGGCTGGCCATGCTCCACGGGTCCAACGGCCTCCGTACGGTCATCAACGACTACGCCGAGCGGGCGAACACCCGCTTCTGGCTCAAGATGCTCCTGTACACCGCCACGGTCTTCACCGTCCTGCTGGGCACGCTGGTGATCTTCACCTTCGACCCGAACATCCGCTAGGCACCGGGCCAGAGGGACCAGAGGAAATCATGCAGATCCACAAGTACGACACCGTCATCGTCGGTGCCGGCGGCGCCGGTATGCGCGCGGCCATCGAGTCCACGAAGCGCAGCCGCACCGCCGTGCTGACGAAGCTCTACCCCACCCGCTCCCACACGGGCGCGGCGCAGGGCGGCATGGCCGCCGCGCTGGCGAACGTGGAGGAGGACAACTGGGAGTGGCACACCTTCGACACGATCAAGGGCGGCGACTACCTGGTCGACCAGGACGCCGCCGAGATCCTGGCGAAGGAGGCCATCGACGCCGTCCTCGACCTGGAGAAGATGGGCCTGCCGTTCAACCGCACGCCCGAGGGCCGTATCGACCAGCGCCGCTTCGGCGGGCACACCCGCAGCCACGGTGAGGCCCCCGTCCGCCGGTCCTGCTACGCCTCGGACCGTACGGGCCACATGATCCTCCAGACGCTGTACCAGAACTGCGTCAAGGAGGGTGTGGAGTTCTTCAACGAGTTCTACGTCCTGGACCTCCTGCTCCAGGAGGACCCCGAGACCGGCGTGAAGAAGTCCGCCGGTGTGGTCGCGTACGAGCTCTCCACGGGCGAGATCCACGTCTTCCAGGCGAAGGCGATCATCTTCGCCTCCGGCGGCACCGGCAAGTTCTTCAAGGTGACGTCGAACGCGCACACCCTGACCGGTGACGGCCAGGCCGCCGCGTGGCGCCGCGGGCTGCCGCTGGAGGACATGGAGTTCTTCCAGTTCCACCCGACGGGCATCTGGCGCATGGGCATCCTGCTGACGGAGGGCGCCCGCGGTGAGGGCGGCATCCTCCGCAACAAGGACGGCGAGCGCTTCATGGAGAAGTACGCGCCGGTCATGAAGGACCTCGCGTCCCGTGACGTCGTGTCCCGCTCCATCTACACGGAGATCCGTGAGGGCCGCGGCTGCGGTCCCGAGGGCGACCACGTCTACCTCGACCTCACGCACCTCCCGCCGGAGCAGCTGGACGCGAAGCTCCCGGACATCACGGAGTTCGCGCGTACGTACCTCGGCATCGAGCCCTACACGGACCCGATCCCGATCCAGCCGACCGCGCACTACGCCATGGGCGGCATCCCGACCAACGTCATGGGCGAGGTGCTCTCGGACAACACGACCGTCGTCCCGGGCCTCTACGCCGCCGGCGAGGTCGCGTGCGTGTCCGTGCACGGTGCCAACCGTCTGGGTACCAACTCGCTGCTCGACATCAACGTCTTCGGACGCCGGTCGGGCATCGCCGCCGCCGAGTACTCCGCGGAGAACGACTTCGTCGAGCTTCCCGAGAACCCGGCGCAGATGGTCGTGGACCAGGTCGAGCGCCTGCGGAACTCCACCGGCACCGAGCGGGTCCACGCGATCCGCCTGGAGCTCCAGGAGTGCATGGACGCCAACGTGATGGTGTTCCGCACCGAGCAGACGATCAAGACGGCGGTCGACAAGATCGCCGAGCTGCGCAAGCGCTACCGAGACGTGTCCATCCAGGACAAGGGCAAGCGGTTCAACACGGACCTGCTGGAGGCCGTCGAGCTGGGCAACCTGCTCGAACTGGCCGAGGTCATGGCGACCTCCGCGCTGGCCCGCAAGGAGTCCCGCGGCGGTCACTACCGCGAGGACTTCCCGAACCGCGACGACGTCAACTTCATGCGCCACACCATGGCGTACCGCGAGGTCGCGGCCGACGGCACCGAGTCGATCCGGCTCGACTACAAGCCGGTCGTCCAGACCCGCTACCAGCCGATGGAGCGTAAGTACTGATGGCTACCCCGACCCTGGAGAAGACGAGCGCCCCCGAGCCGGGCTTCGCCGACACCCCGTACATCACCGCCACGATCCGGATCCGCCGCTTCAACCCGGAGGTCTCCGAGGAAGCGGTCTGGCAGGACTTCCAGATCGAGATCGACCCGAAGGAGCGTGTGCTCGACGCCCTTCACAAGATCAAGTGGGAGCTGGACGGCACGCTGACGTTCCGCCGTTCCTGCGCGCACGGCATCTGCGGCTCCGACGCGATGCGGATCAACGGCAAGAACAGGCTCGCCTGCAAGACGCTGATCAAGGACATCAACCCGGAGAAGCCGATCACGGTCGAGGCCATCAAGGGCCTCACGGTCCTCAAGGACCTCGTGGTCGACATGGACCCGTTCTTCCAGGCGTACCGCGACGTCATGCCGTTCCTGGTCACCAAGGGGAACGAGCCGACCCGCGAGCGCCTGCAGTCCGCCGAGGACCGCGAGCGCTTCGACGACACCACCAAGTGCATCCTGTGCGCCGCGTGCACGTCCTCGTGCCCGGTGTTCTGGAACGACGGCCAGTACTTCGGCCCGGCGGCGATCGTCAACGCGCACCGCTTCATCTTCGACTCGCGCGACGAGGCCGGTGAGCAGCGGCTGGAGATCCTCAACGACCGTGACGGCGTGTGGCGTTGCCGCACGACGTTCAACTGCACGGACGCCTGCCCGCGTGGCATCGAGGTCACCAAGGCCATCCAGGAAGTGAAGCGCGCGCTGATCACGCGCCGTTTCTGACCCGGACGGTCCGACGGGAGGCCCCGTCCACCGCACGCGAAAAGCGGCGGTGGACGGGGCCTCTTGGGTATGTTCCCTGCCGGAACGGTACGGTCGTGTGCGCAGTGCCGGACGAGAGAAACGGGGACATGGTGAGCGAGCCGAATCCGTACGCGGACGATGCCTACAAGTGGGGTCCGCCCCAGCAGCCCTCCAACCCGCCCACGGTGGCGGACGGTCAGGGGTATGGCTACCCCGCGGGCGGCCCGCCGGCGTACGGCTATCCGCAGCCGCTGCCCGAGTCCGCGGCCCAGCAGGGGCCGGGGTACGGCTACCCGGGCCCGGAGCAGCAGCCGACGATGGGCGCCAACTTCCCTGTCCCGCAGCAGGGTTACGGCGGCGGACCGATGCTGAGCATCGGCGACATCGCCATCATGAACGATTCGGTCGTCACGCCGTCGGGGACGATGCCCCTCAAGGGCGCGGTGTGGACGGCGACGGACATGTCACGCACCGAGGAGAAGATTCCTACGGTGGCGATCGTGCTGGCGATCATCTTCGCGCTGCTCTGCCTGGTGGGTCTGCTCTTCCTCTTGATGAAGGAGAAGAAGACCACCGGCTTCGTGCAGGTGACGGTGACCAGCGGCGGCCGTCACCATTCGACGATGATCCCGGCCAGGGACGCGAACACCTTCCCCATGATCATGGCGCAGGTCAACACCGCACGTTCGATGAGCGTCTGACCCGACCACCGGCGTCCGGCCGCCCCGTGCCGCCGCTCAGGCGCAGGGGGCTTCCGGTTCCGGGCCGTGTTCGGCGGCCAGCAGGACGCGTCGCAGCAGGGAGTTGAGCTGGACGCGCCCCTCGGCGTCCAGCGCTCCGATCAGCCGGGTCTCCTCGTGGCCGAGGTAGTCCATGGTTCCCGTCCAGACGGCCCGGCCGGCCGGGGTGAGTTCCACGACGACCCTGCGCCGGTCGGTGGTGGAGGGGGTGCGGCGCACATAGCCGCGGCCCTCCAGCACGTCGAGCCGTCCGGTGACGGAGGCGGGCGCCAGGTCGAGGGCGGCGGCCAGTTCGGACGGGGCGGCGGAACCACCGCGTCCGGCCAGCTCGTGGAGCGTCTCGAACTCCGGTCGGTCCAGGTCGGCGTCGGCGAGCGACTGCTCCCTGACCCGCCGCAGATGTGCGGTGATCTTCTGCATCCGGGTCACCGCGCCTTCGACGTCGGGATCGAGCCCGGGAAGCACCGGCTTCCACCGCTCTATGTGGCTGTCGACCCGGTCGCGTGGCTGCATGGCGGAATCGTACGCCCGCCGGGGCGGGCACCTCACCGCACCCGTTCCAGGCGGAGCGATCCGCGAACTCCCTTATTTCGATGGCGAATTATTCGGAACCGAAATAAGCTGTGTCCATGCCATCCCACCCCCTGCGCACCCGCGCCTTCGCGCTGCTCTTCGCCGGCCAGACCCTCTCCCTGGCCGGCGACGCCGCCGTGCCGGTCGCGCTCACCCTCGCCGTCTACCAGGCCACCGGATCGAGCGGCGCCCTCGCCCTCGTACTCACCTGCGCACTGATCCCCAAGGTGTTGCTGCTGCCGCTCGGCGGGGTGATCGGCGACCGGTTCGACCCGAGGACCGTCGCGCTCGCGACCAACACCGTACGGGCGGCGGGACAGATCTTCGTCGGGCTGGAACTCCTCGGCAAAGACCCGCACATCTGGCAGATCGCGGTCGCCGAGGCGGTCGGGGGCATCGCCGGGGCCTTCTCCATGCCGACCGCCGCCCCGCTGGTCCGGGGCACCGTGGACGACTCCCAACTGCTGCGCGCCAATGCCCTGATCGCCTCGGTGAACGGGGCGGTGAGGCTCGGCGGGCCGGCTCTCGGCGGCACTCTGGTCCTCACCGCGGGGGCCGGGTGGGCGTTCCTGCTCGACGGCGCGAGCTTCGCGGCGTGCGCCGCCCTGCTGGCCGCGATCCGGGTGCGGCGCGTCCGGGTACCCCACTCCTCGGTCCTCGCGGACCTCAAGGAGGGCTGGAGCGAGGTACGCGCCCGGGACTGGTACTGGCCCACCCTGATCGCGCACGGTGTCTGGAACGGCGCGGCGGCGGCCCTGGCCACCCTCGGCCCGGCGGTGATCGTCGGCGCGCACGGCGACGAAGGCGCCTGGGTCACGCTCATGCAGGTCGGCTCGGCGGGAGTGCTGGCGGGCTCCCTGCTGGCCGGCCGGGCCAAGCCGCGCAGGCCGGTCCTGGTCTCCACCCTGGGCCTCTCGACGTACGCCCTGCCCCTGGCGCTGCTCGCCGCCTCGGCGCCCGCCTGGGCCACCATCACCTCGTACGGACTCGCCCTCACCGGCCTGGGGTACCTCGGCCCGGTCTGGGACACCTCGGTGATGTCGGCCGTCCCGGAGCAGGTGCTGGCCCGGGTCACGTCGTACGACTGGCTGATCTCGATCGCCGCGATGCCCCTGGGGTACGTACTCGCCCCGCTGGCCGCCTCGGCGGTGGGGCCCGGACTTCCGCTCGGGGTGGCGGCAGCCGCGGTGCTGACGGCCTGCCTGGCCACGGCCGCGCTGCCGGGCGTCCGGCACTTCGTGGCCGAGCCGGACCCCGGCGCGGCACAGGGCCCCGAGGCGGCCCCGAAGGCGCTCGCCCCGACCCCTTCTTGAACATGTTCAAGAAGGGGTCTACAGTCCATGACAACGGTTTATTGAACACGTTCAAAGGGGCTGGGGCATGGACCTCACCGTGGTCGCGTACATCATCTATCTGGTCGTCAGCGTGGCGCTCACCGTCTGGGTGGCGCGCACGCTGAGCCGTAACGGGCGCATCTTCATCGCGGACGTCCTGAAGGGGAACGAGAAGCTCGCCGACGCCGTGAACCATCTGCTGGTGGTCGGCTTCTACCTGGTGAACCTGGGCTTCGTGACGCTCTATCTGCGCAACACCGACGACATCGCGGACGCCCGCGCGCTCTTCGACGCGCTCTCGCCGAAGATCGGCGTCGTCCTCCTGGTGCTCGGCGCCATGCACCTGGGCAACGTCTTCGTCCTCAGCAGGATGCGCCGCCGTGGCCTGATGGAGCGTGAGCAGACCCCGCCGGTACCGCCGCAGGGCTGGACCGGGCCGCAGGGCCCGTGGGCGGCCCCCGCCGCCGGACGGTGAGCCGGGTGCTCCGCGAGGGAGCCGGGGTGCCCGCCACGGGGGCGGGCACCCCGGCCCGGCGGACCGCGGTCCCGGTCCGGCGGCTCACCGTGCTGTACGACCCCCACTGCTCGCTCTGCGTCCACGTGCGCCACTGGCTGCGGAGGCAGCGCCAGCTCGTCCCGCTGGACCTGGTGCCCGCCGCCTCGGAGGAGGCCCGCCGGCGCTTCCCGGAGCTGGACCCCGCGACGACACTGGAGGAGATCACCGTCGTCGGCGACCAGGGGCAGGTCTACCGGGGCACGGCGGCCTGGATCGTCTGCCTGTGGGCTCTCGCCGACCACCGGCCGAAGGCGCACTGGCTCACCACTCCGGCGGGCCGGCCCTTCGCCCGCGCGACGGCGCTGGCCGCCGCGAAGTACCGGTCGGCGACGGCCGCGCCCTGCGGCCCGGACGGCACCTGCGCGGTCCCCGCGCCGGAAGCGGACGGATAGCCTTGGGGCCGTGGCGAAGGACGAGCGGGACACCAGGGACGAGAACGGCGCGGCGGACGGCCAGACCCCGCGCGGCGCGGACGGGCGGCACCCGCGCGGGGACGCGGCGGACGCACGGACGGCGCGGCGGGCGGCGGCGCCCCGGGACACCGAGGCACCCGCCGTCCACTCCCCCGCCCCGCCGGCGGCCGAGGCCGGCGCCACCACCGACGAGAAGGGCGCCGGCCGGAGCACCGCCAAGAGCGAGCAGACCCGCACGGTCATCCTGGAGACGGCTCTGCGGCTCTTCCAGGAGCGCGGTTACGACAAGACCACCATGCGGGCCATCGCCCAGGAGGCGGGCGTCTCGGTCGGCAACGCGTACTACTACTTCGCCGGCAAGGAACACCTCGTCCAGGGCTTCTACGACCGCATCGGCGCGGACCACCGGGCCGCCGCCCGGATCGTCCTGGACCGCGAGACCGATCTGGAGGCCCGGCTCGCGGGCGTACTGACCGCCTGGCTGGACGTGGCCACGCCGTACCACGAGTTCGCGGCGCAGTTCTTCAAGAACGCGGCCGACCCGGACAGCCCGCTCAGCCCCTTCTCCGCGGAGTCGGAACCCGCCCGCCAGGCCGCCATCGCCCTGCACCGCGAGGTGCTGGCGGGCTCGAAGGCGAAGGTCCCCGAGGAGCTGGCGGACGCTCTTCCGGAGCTGATGTGGCTCTCCCAGATGGGCCTGGTCCTCTACTGGGTGTTCGACCGCACCCCGGACCGCGAACGCACCCGGCGGCTCGCCGTCCGGGGCGCCCGGCTCACCACGCGGGGCGTCGCGCTCGCCCGTTTCCGGGTGCTGCGGCCGCTGGTGCGCGAGGTGCACGAGCTGTTCACGGACTTCCTGCCGGGGATGGCCTCGGCGGCGGTGGCGAACAAGAAGACGTGACGTCCGTCCCGGCGGCGCGCAGCCGTCCCGTCTTTTGACATACCTATGCCGTCAGACCTAAAGTCCGGACCATGCCCGCCACCCGCGCGTCCGCGCAGGACGACTCCGCAGCCTCCGCGCTCGCGTCCGTCCTGCCCGCGCTGAACCGGGCACTGGACCGTCGGATCGCCCAGGACTTCCCGGGCCCCAAGCCGCCGGAGGGGCAGCTCGCGCTGCTGCGTTTCGTGTCGAGTCACGAGGGCTCCACCGTCCGCGAGGCGGCCGACGCGCTGCTGATGCGGCCGAACAACGTGAGCGCTCTCGTCTCCCGGCTCACCGTGGCAGGGCTGCTGGAGCGCCGCCCCGACCCCGCGGACAAGCGCGTCGCGCATCTGTACCCGACCTCCCGGGCGAGGCGCGAACTGGCCGAGGTCCGACGCCTCCAGGGCGTCCACCTCGCCCGCGCGCTGGAGTCCCTCACCGATGGTGAGCAGGACGCGCTGGGGTCCGCGCTCGGCGCGCTGAACGCACTGACGGACGCGCTGCACCCGGCGCCCGCGGCCGAGTAACCCCCTCCCCGGGCACCCCGGAGACCCCCGGACATCCGGGAGACCCCGGGACACCTCGGAGAACCCGGGACACCTCGGAGATCCCAGGAGAGCCCGAGGCTCACTCCCGTCCTCCGCGTCCCGGCCCACCCGCGCGCCCTGCCGGCACCGCGGCCCCTCCGGCGTTCCAGGACGCACCGCCCGCGTGGCACACCCCCGGACACCCGGGGGCCTCCGGGCTTTTCCGGTAACCCCTCCCTCAGAAGGACAAGGCACACCCATGTCGTCCACCATCGTGGATCCCTCACCCCTGCCCGCTTCCTCCCCACCCCCGGCGGCCGCGTCCGCGGGACGCCGCGCGAACCCCTGGCTGACGCTCGTGGCCGTCTCCTTCGGGCTGTTCATGGTCCAGCTCGACGCGTCGGTGGTGGCCATCGCCAACCCCGAGATCGGTCGCGACCTCGACGCGTCCACGGCCGGCCTCCAGTGGGTGACCAACGCGTACCTGCTGGCCCTCGCCGCCTCGCTGATCCTGGGCGGCAAGCTCGGCGACCGGTTCGGCCGGCGCACCTACTACCTGGTGGGGGTCGTCGGCTTCACGCTCGCCTCCGTCGCCATCGGACTGTCGGGCTCGATCGAGGGGGTCGTCGGCTTCCGCGTGCTCCAGGGCTTCTTCGGCGGCCTGCTGATGCCCAACACCCTGGGTCTGCTCCGCGCGGTCTTCCCGCCGCGCAAGTTCGGCATGGCGGTGGGTCTGTGGGCGATGGTCTCGACCGTGTCCACGGCGCTCGGCCCGATCGTCGGCGGCCTGCTGGTCGAGAACGTCGGCTGGGAGTCGGTCTTCTGGGTCAACGCGCCCATCGGCGTGATCGCGGTACTGGTGAGCGCGTTCGTGCTGCCGCAGAGCAAGGACTCCACGGGGCACCACCGCTTCGACGTTCCCGGAGTGGTGCTGCTGGCGGCCGGTCTGATCTGCGTGGTCTTCGGTGTGGTCAAGGGTGAGACCTGGGGCTGGGGTTCGGCCGGGACGCTCGGCACGATCCTGGCGGGCTTGCTGGTCCTGGTGGCCTTCGGCTTCTACGAGACGCGCCAGGAGCACCCGTTGCTGCCGATGCGGCTGTTCCGCATCCGCTCCCTCACGATCGGCGCGGTCGTCACCGCGCTGAACTTCTTCGTGATGCTCGGCGTGCTCTTCTTCGTGATGCTCTACCTCCAGAACGTGCGGGGCTTCTCGCCGGTGGAGGCCGGGGTGCGCATCCTGCCGCTGAGCCTGGCCTCGCTGGTGGCCGCGCCGCTGGGTGCCGCGCTGACCGGACGCTTCGGTCCGCGTCTGACCATGCCGCTGGGCATGGTGCTCCAGGCGGCCGCGACCTTCACCATGCTGACCTGGGAGACCGATTCGTCGTACGCGACGATGTGGCCGCCGTTCATCGCGCTCGGGCTGGGGGTCGGCATCGTGCTCTCCGCGTCCTCGGACGCGATCGTCGGACAGGCTCCGGTCAGGGACGGCGGAGTGGCGGGCGGCCTCCAGGCCACCGCGCTGCAGATCGGCGGTGCGCTCGGCACCTCGGTGCTGGTCTCGTTGATCAGCGGCCGGGCCGGCTCCACGCTCGTCGGCGAACTGACCGGTGCGGGGGTGCCCGCGCGCGTCGCGGACGGCCTGGCCGGGGCCGGGGACGCGGTGTCGATGGGTGTCGCCCCGGTCTCCGCCGCGATGCCCGCCCCGCTCCGGGCGGCCGTCGTGGAGGGCAGCGGCCAGGCGTTCATGAACGGCGTGCACACCGCCGTCACCGTCACCGGCGTCCTCTGCCTGGCGGGCGCCGTCGTCGCGGCGGCGGGCCTGCGCCGGGGGCCCACCGCGCACTGACGGGCCCCCGCCCGACCCCGTACCCACGAGAACGGCCCGCCCGCGGAATCCCTTCCGCGGGCGGGCCGTTCGTGCGGGTGGCGTGCGGACCACCGGCGGATCAGATCCGCTTCAGCTCCCAGAGGCGCCACAGGCCGGTGCCGTCGGAGAGGTACTGCGAACCGGAGATCCCGGTCTTGGCGATGACGTAGTCCTTCTTCTGCCACAGCGGGACCAGCGGCACGTCCTCGCCGACGATCTGCTGGATCTCCTTGAAGTCGTTCGAGGTGCGGCTGCGGTCCTCGTACTGCTGGGTGTCGGTGACGAGCTTGTCCAGCTTGGCGTTGGAGTAGCCGTTGTGGAGACTGCTGTCGGTGCCGACGAGCGGCTGGCCGAAGGTGTCGGGGTCCGGGAAGTCGGGGAGCCAGCCGACGGTGTACGCGTCGTACTTACCGGCCGCGTACCCCTTCTGGAACGCCTGCCACTCCACTTCCTTGACGGTGACCTTGAAGAGCCCGTCCTTCTCCAGCTGACGCTTGATCTCGGCGGACTCCGCGGTGGTCGCGCCGTCCGGGCGGAACGCGAAGGTGATCGGCACCGGGATCTCGGCGCCGGCCTCCTGGAGCAGCTCCTTGGCCTTGGCCACGTCGGGCTGCGGGTAGGTGTCGAAGAACGGCGTCGAGTGGCCGATGAAGCCCTGCGGGATCAGCGAGTAGAGCGGCTCGACGGTGGAGTCGTAGACGTTGCCGACCAGCGGTCCGCGGTCGATCGTCCAGGCGATGGCCTGCCGGATGCGCTTGTCCGAGAGCGTCGCGCCCTCACGGACGTTGAAGACCAGGTTGCGGATCTCGGCGCTGTCCATCTCGGTGATCTGCACGTTCGGGTCGGCCGGGTTGATCTTGGCGATCTCGGCCGGCGGCAGCTGGCGGTGCGTCACGTCGAGGCCGCCCGCCTTCCAGGCGGCGAGCAGCTTGTCGGAGGTCTCGTAGTACTTGACGTCGATCGCCGCGTTGACGTGTCTGATCGCGCCCCGGTAGCTGGTGTTGGGCGTCATCGAAGCCTTGACACCGGCCTCGTAGGACTTCAGGACGTACGGCCCGGAGCCGTCCACCTTGTTGTCCGTGCGGAGCTTGTCCTTCGGGTACGTCGCCGGATCGACGATCGCACCGGCGCCGGTGGCGAGCTTCGCGGGGAAGGTCGCGTCACGGGCGGACAGGTTGAAGGTGATGTCGCGGCCGTCGGTCACCACGTTCCGCAGGCTCGGGAAGAGGATCGCCGGGCCGACATCGGAGTTGATCTTCATCAGCCGGTCGAAGGAGTACTTGACGTCCTTCGCCGTGATCTTGTGACCGTTGGAGAAGGTCAGGTCGTCCCGCAGCTTGCAACGGTAGGTCGTGAGCTTCTGACCGATGAACTGGCAGCTCTCCGCGGCATCCGGCTCGGGCACGATGGCTCCGGACTTGAAAGTCATCAGAGTCTGGTACAGGTTGCTGAAGAGGGACCAGGATCCCGCGTCGTACGCACCTGCCGGGTCGAGCGAGGTGACCTCGTCGACAGTACCCACAGTAATCGGCTTGCCACCCGCCTCACCGGAGGGGAGAAGCTGCCAGGCCCCGACCCCTGCGATGATCAGTACCGCGCATATCGCAAGAATCCGTACCCGGATCGAACGCATTGCCGTGCTCTCCCTTACCAGCCCCGCCGCGATCAGCGCGCGCATACGCGCACATCACCGCATGTTCGCGCTCACTCAATCACAGGATTTTCGCATCTGGAAGCCCAAACGGGTGACCGATGGCCTTTTGACTGACGCTGGATGCCCCAGCCGTCAAGAGGCAGGGCACACCTGTCCATTGAGTGGGACAACCGTCACGCGGGGTGACGAAAACGAGGTGCGGGCGGGGTGCGGCGACTCTGCTGATTGATCGTCATGTCGACTTTCACACAACGGCCTTCTTCGGTGAAATACCTAGGAAAAGAGCTGAAAAGCCTCATCGAGGGCTCACTCGGGAGGGCCTGCGCCCACGGAGGCGGCTCAGGCCTGCCGGGAGGCCAGTTCCACGACGGTGATGTCGGAGGGCGCACCCACCCGGACCGGCGGGCCCCAGGCACCCGCGCCGCGCGACACGTACAGCTGGGTGTCGCCGTACCGTTCGAGCCCGGCGACGGTCGGGTTGGCCAGTTCCGCGACGAGGTTGCCGGGCCAGAGCTGGCCACCGTGGGTGTGCCCGGAGAGCTGGAGATCCACCCCGTGCGCGACGGCGTCGTCGATGACGACGGGCTGATGGGCCATGAGGACCGCGGCCCGCGCCGGGTCGCGGTCGCCGAGCGCGCGGTCGAAGTCGGGCCCCTGCCCCTCGCTCTCGCCGGCCACGTCGTTGACCCCGGCCAGGTCGAAGCCGTCGATCTCCACCCGGGCGTTCTCCAGCGGGTGGAGCCCCAGTTCGCGTACGTGGTCGACCCACTCGGCGGCACCGGAGAAGTACTCGTGGTTGCCGGTGACGAAGAAACTGCCGTGCCGCGCTTCCAGGTCGGCCAGGGGTTCGGCGGCGTACCCGAGATCCGCGACCGAGCCGTCCACCAGGTCGCCGACGACCGCGATCAGGTCGGGGCGGGTGGCGTTGATCGAGTCGACCACGCGCCGGGTGTGGGCGTGGCCGAGGATCGGGCCGAGGTGGATGTCGCTGACGACCGCGATCCTGAACCCGTGCGCGGAGCGCGGCAGTCTGGCCAGCGGCACGGTGATCCGCTTGGTGCGGGGGCCGCGGAGCACGCCGTAGGTGCCGTACCCGACCGTCCCGAACCCGGCGACGGCCGCGGCACCGCCGACCGCCCGCGCGACGAAGAGCCGTCGCGAGGGGCCGGGGGACGCGGGGACCGGGGCGGCCACCACCGGAGCGGCCGGCTCGAGGGTGGCCGGCTCGGGGGTTGCCGTACGGGCGGTGGCACCGGACGGCACGAGGGCGTCGGTGCTCCCGCGGGCGAGGTTCTCGGCGGCCGGTGCGGCATCAGCACCCGCGCTCTCGGCCGTACCCTCGGCCGCTCGCTCCGGCCGCCGGCGGTCGAGCACCCGGCGGAGCAGCGGACGGGCGGCCTCGCCGACGAGCAGTGCGAGCGTCAGGTAGAGCAGGCAGGCGAGCCAGAGGTACCCGGGCCAGGCGAGCACCCGCTGCACCCAGAAGGGCGCGCCGGCCTGGCCGGAGACCAGCGCGCCGACGCTGAGCAGCGGCAGGACGAAGGCCGCCACCGTGCCCAGGCGCCGGAGCACGGTGCCCGGGGCGGTGGTGTCGCCGACGAAGCGGCGCCAGAGATAGCGGTGCACACCGGCGAGCAGTGCCACCACCACGATCAGAACCACCACGAACACCACGACCACCGGTACTCCCCGCCCCGTGCCGCCGCGGCGCGTACGCGGCGCGGCTTGCTCCCGCATGCTAATCGTGCGGCGATCACCGGCGGCGAGGAGGACCCGTGACGACGGACGGCGGACCACCGACGGGCGGCGCGTCGTCCTGGAGCGGCCGGACGGCCACGGCTCCCGGGTTCGCCCCGCTCACCCGCGGGGAGGCGGGGCGCCGGACGGGCCCGGCGTCACCGGGGGCGGCCCTGGGACGGCGCCGGCGGGTGGCTCGCTACGCGCGTGCGGTGCGCAGCGCCCGGATTCCCCGGAACCCGATGACTCCCACGGCCGTCCCCAGAAGGAAGGAGGTGATGGCGAGGAGCAGGTGGACCCAGAAGTAGGCGGTCGGATCGCCCGCGTCGTCGAACGCGAGTCCGCTGCCGTCCTTCCATAGATTCTTGGCGAAGGTCACCCAGATCACCCACGACCACGCGCCGAACGCGAGCAGGAACCAGGAGACGGGACGGCTGAGCTTCATGGACCCAGTATCGCCGCCCGGCGACGCTCCCCCCGCCGGGGGTACCCCGGCCGGGGGTACCCCGGCCGGGTCCGCTCCCCCGGTGGGCCGGACGGCTCAACGGGGCGTGTCCCGATCCTGGCGTTTCGTCAGGAACGGCGGCCCCGGCGGCCCTGGCGGCGGAGGTGGGCTGTCCCGGCGTCGCCCTCGGCGGGTCAGGGGCTCCGGGT
Source organism: Streptomyces sp. NBC_00247 (assembly GCF_036188265.1). Taxonomy (NCBI): domain Bacteria; kingdom Bacillati; phylum Actinomycetota; class Actinomycetes; order Kitasatosporales; family Streptomycetaceae; genus Streptomyces; species Streptomyces sp. NBC_00247. Next base: position 2,408,375 of record NZ_CP108093.1, read on the forward strand.
CCCCATCGGCACGAACGCCCTGTACGTTTCCGACCGTGCCTGCTCTGAAAAAGACCGTACTCACAGCCATCTGCGCCGCCTTGATGTCCACCTTTGTCTTGGGTCCCGCGCCTGCATTCGCTGCGGACAAGGACAAGAGCGACGACAAGCAGCCGAGGCCGACCCTGCCGATGTCGAGCATCGGCGGACCGCAGCTCGCGAAGGAGGGCACCCAGGTGAACCCGGGGCCGGGCGCCCCCGTGCTGCCCGAGGAGCTGACCGGCCGCTCCTGGATCGTGGCGGACGCCGAGAGCGGGGACGTACTCGCGGCGCACAACTCCCACTGGCGGCTGCCCCCGGCTTCCACGCTGAAGATGCTCTTCGCGGACACCGTGCTGCCGGCCCTCCAGCCCTCCACGCTGACCCACGAGGTCACCGACGCCGAGCTGGCGGACCTCGGGGACGGCAGCAGTCTGGTCGGCGTCAAGGAGGACCAGACCTACACGGTCCACGACCTCTGGCTCGGCGTCTTCCTGCGCTCCGGCAACGACGCGGTGCACGTCCTCGCGTCGATGTACGGCGGCGGGGAGGCCGGCGGGGAGAAGGAAGCCGTCGCGAAGACCGTGAACGCGATGCAGGAGCACGCCGACGAGCTCCAGGCGCTCGACACCCACGTGGTCACACCGGACGGGTACGACGCCCCGGACCAGGTGTCCAGCGCGTACGACCTCACCCTCTTCGCCCGCAGCGGGATGCAGAAGAAGGACTTCCGCGAGTACGCGGCGACCGCCACGGCCGACTTCCCCGGCGAGGAGAAGGACGACGGCAAGCGCGACACCTTCGCGATCCAGAACACCAACCGGCTGCTCACCGGTGACGTCGGCATCGCCCCGTACCAGGGCATCGCGGGTGTCAAGAACGGCTACACCAGCCACGCGGGCAACACCTTCACCGGAATCGCCGAGCGCGACGGCCGGGTGCTGCTGGTCACCGTCATGAACCCGTCCTCCGACGCGAGCCACGCGGTCTACAAGGAGGCGGCCTCGCTGCTGGACTGGGGCTTCGCGGCGAGCGGCAAGGTGACACCGGTCGGCGAGCTGGTGCCGCCGAAGTCGGCGGACGTCGGCAGCTCCACGGACGCCGGAACCGACGCCGGCAGCGGTACGGGCAAGGGGCCCCAGGCCGCCGCCGGGGCGAACCCGCAGAAGACCGCGGCGAAGACGGCCGCCCACGCCGAAGCGTCTTCCGGTGGCGTCGGCATCGCCCTGGCCCTGGTCGGCGGGGTGCTGGTGGTGCTCGCGGCCGGAGTGTTCCTGGTCAACCGGCGCTGGCCGTTGCGCCGCCCCCGCCCGTAGCGGCCGGGCCGCCGGCGCCCGCCGCTTCCGCCTCCCGCTCCGCCTCCGCCTCCTCCTTGCTGCCGGTGGCGGTCCAGGCGGCGCAGACCAGCAGCAGCTTGGCGGTGAAGTTGATCCACAGAAGCAGGGCGATGGGCACGCCGAAGGCGCCGTACATGCTCTTGGACGCGACCCCGCTCATGTAGCTGCCGAGCAGCAGCTTGAGGAGTTCGAAGCCGACCGCGCCGACCAGGCAGGCCACCACCAGCCGGCGGCGCGGCGGTTCGACCCCGGGCAGCAGGGTCAGCAGGTAGAGCAGCAGCAGGAAGTTGGCCACCACCGCGACGGCGATGGCGGCGGCCTGGAGCAGCAGGCCGCCCGCGCCGTCCTCGGGGATGCCGATCCGGTCGGCGGTCCAGCCGACCGCTGTGGAGCCGACGGTGGACAGGACGAGGGTCAGCAGCGCGGCGCCGCCGAGGCCCACCAGCAGTCCGGCGTCCTTGAGCTTGCGGACGACCGGGTTGCCGTCGTCCTGGTCGTCGATGCCCCAGACCGCGCGCAGGCAGTCGCGGAGCGAGCCGACCCAGCCGACGCCGGTGAAGAGCAGCAGCACACCGGCGACGACCCCGACCGTCCCGGCGTGCGCGACGAGGTTGTCGATGCCGAGCTGGTCGGAGATGCCGGGCACCTGCTCGGCGGTCTTCTTCTCGATCGTGTCGAGCTGGTCGTCGCTCAGGAGCGCGGCTCCGACGGCGGCGCCGACCGCGATCAGCGGGAAGAGCGCGAGGAAGCTGATGAAGGTGATGGCCGCCGCGAGCCGCGCCCAGTGTTTCCGCTCCAGCGTCTCGTAGGAGCGCCAGGCGTGCGTCTCCATCAGCCGGGCGAGCGGCGGGCCGACCACGGGAAGTCGCTTCAGCCAGTCCATGACGTACGGGTACCCTCCGGGGCCTGGAAAACCTGTGGACGGGAGGCACACTTCCGCGCGGCGGAGGAAGTTCGACGCCCGGGAGCGCTGACACTCGCTGCATCACCCATTCCGGTGAGCCCTGTAACAAATACCCCAAAGAGGTTTTCTCGGGCGATACGGTCATCCGCATGTCCGTCGACACGGTGTCCTTGAGCGGCTCCGGCCGCACCGCCCCGACCACCGCCGTACGGTTCCGTCCTCGGACGTACGAGGAGGCGGCCGACGTCGTACGCGGGCGCGGGCCCCGGGGTGCCATCGCCCGGGGGCTCGGGCGCGCGCCGGGGGACGCGGCCCAGAACGCCGGCGGCTCCGTCCTCGACATGGGCGCACTGGACCGGGTCCGCTCCTTCGACGCGGCCACCGGCACCGTCGTCTGCGACGCCGGGACGCGGCTGGACCGGCTGGCCGAGACGCTGCGCCCGTCCGGCTGGTACCTCCCGGTGGTGCCCGGCGACCGCCGGATCACCGTGGGCGGGGCCATCGGCTCCGACGTGCACGGCCACGACCACCGCACGGCCGGTTCCTTCACCCGGCACGTGAGCGCGCTCGACCTGCTGACGGCGGACGGCTCGGTCCGCACGGTGCTGCCGGGCACCCCGCTCTTCGACGCCACCGCGGGCGGACTGGGGCTGACCGGGATCGTCCTCGCCGCCACCCTGCACTGCCGCCGGATCGCCACCTCGCTGATCTCCGTGGACACCGAGCGGGCGGCGGACCTCGACGATCTGCTCGCCCGGATGGCGGGGACCACCGCCCGGCCGCCGTACGAGAGTGCCTGGATCGACCTGATGGCGCGTGGGCGGGCCACCGGCCGCGCGGTGCTGGTCCGGGGCGCGCACGCCCCGCTCGACGCACTGCCGGCCCGCGACCGGCGGGCCCCGCTCAACGCGCCCGCGCTGCTGCCGCACCTGCCGGCCGTACCCGCCTTCGCACCGACGAGCCTGCTCGGCCGCACCGCGATGGGGCTGGTCAACGAGGTGCGCCACCGGGCGGCGCCCCGTGCCCGCACCGGTGCGCTGCGGAGTTTCGACTCCTTCTTCCGCTCCCCCGACTCCCTGCCCCGGACGCCCGCTCCGGCCGGGCGGGGCGGCTTCGTGCGCTACCAGTTCACGGTCGGCCCCGGCCGGGAGGAGACGCTGCACCGGGTGGTGCGCCGGCTCTCCACCCGGGCCTGCCCGTCCTCGGTCGCGGTGCTCGAACGGTTCGGCGCGGGCGGGCCCGGCTGGCTGTCGTTCCCGGCGCCCGGCTGGTGCCTCGCCCTGGACGTACCGGCCGGGCCGCCGGGCATCGGCCACTTCCTGGACGGGCTGGACGCCGAGGTGGCCGCCGCCGGGGGACGGGTCAGCCTGGCCCGGGACTCCCGGCTGCGGCCGGAGTCGCTGGCCGCGATGTACCCCCGGGTGGCGGAGTTCCGCGAGCTGCGGGCCCGTACGGACCCGACCGGCGCGTTCCGCTCCGACCTCGCGCGCCGGCTCGGGCTCTGAGGCACGTCCGCCCGACAGCGCGCGTCCGCCCGACAGCGCACGCCCGCCGACAGCGCACGCCCCGGCACCGCATGCCCGGCGCCTCACGCCCCGGGACCGCACCCCGCCCGCACCGCCCCCGTCCCGCCATCGAGCCCGTCACCCTGGAGTGTTCCCGTGAAGGACGCCTTCGGCGCCCCGCAGTCCCTGCTCGTCCTCGGTGGCACCTCGCGGATCGGGCTGGCCACCGCGCGCCGGCTGATCGCGCTGAGGACCCGGACGGTCCGGCTCGCCGGACGGCCGTCGGCCGCGCTGGAGACCGCGGCGGACGAACTGCGGGGACTGGGCGCCGAGGTCTCCACGGTGGAGTTCGACGCGCTGGACCCGGAGTCGCACGCGTCGGGGCTCGGCAAGGTGTTCGCGGAGGGGGACGTGGACGCCGTGCTGCTGGCCTTCGGCGTCGTGGGCGACCAGGCTCGTGACGAGGAGGACCCGGCCGCCGCCGCGCTGGTCGCCCGTACCAACTACGTGGGGGCGGTCTCCGCCGGTCTGGTGTGCGCGGGCGCCCTCCAGGCGCAGGGCCACGGTTCGCTGGTGGTGCTCTCGTCCGTCGCCGCCGAGCGCGCCCGGCGCGAGGATTTCATCTACGGCTCCAGCAAGGCGGGCGTGGACGCGTTCGCCCAGGGCCTCGGTGACGCGCTGTACGGCACCGGGGTGCAGGTGCTGGTGGTGCGCCCGGGGTTCGTGCGGACCGTCCCTGCGGCCGGAGTGCGGGAATCACCGCTGGACACCACCCCGGAGGAGGTCGCCGACGCGATCGTCGCGGGGCTGCGCCGGGGCGCGGAGACGGTGTGGGTGCCGGGCGGGCTGCGGGTGGTGATGTCGGCGCTGCGGCACGTGCCGCGCCCGCTCTTCCGCCGGCTCCCCGCCTCACGCTGAGGGGTCAGTACCCCTGTCTGCGGGACCAGGCGAGCATCCGGGCCGCGCCGATGAGGAAGGTCGCCGACCAGGTCACCACGAAGGCGACCACCACCCAGAGGTTCCCGGTGACCATGCCGGTGCCCAGCAGGACGAACGAGACCACGGCCAGCAGGACGAACGTCCGGCGGGACCGGATCAGCCGGCCGAGGGGGCCGGGGCGGCGCGGGGTGCCGGTGGGTCCGTCCGGCGCGGTGGCGGCGGGAGGCGCCGGTGGCCCCGGAGGGTGGGCGGCCGGGGGCTCGCGGCCCGGTCGCGCGCCGGGGGGTTCGCGGCGGGACCCCGCTGTGCCGGGCCCCTCGCTCGGTGGCTTCTCCAGGAGGTCGCGCTCGCCACCCGCGTTGTGCTCACCCTCGACGTCGCGCCCGAACTGGACGGCGGGATCGTCCGGGAAGTCGCGTGCGAGCGAGGCTTCCAGTTGCGCCAGTATCTGGCGTTCACGGCTGGAGAGCGGGACCACGCGGACCACCTCCGCGACAGGAAGAATGCCGGAACGACGGCATGCCGTCGGCCTTACCTGTGGAAATTTTCCCACTCGAACGGCCCACTGTCCCTCCGGCCCGGAAACGGTCCGGGAACGGCCCGGTCAGGGCAGGCGGTGCAGCGAGGGCTCGTCCGCGGAGAACCCGGTCTGCAGGGGCAGCGGAGGCATGCCGCCGCCCGAACCGAACGGGAACTCGTTGATCTTGCGCCAGACGCTGTCGGGGCCCTGTTCGTAGAGCGCGAAGGAGGTGCAGGTCCAGGCGGCTTCGTACTCCGCGAGCTCCTCGTACGCCCGGTCCATGGCCGCCTCCTCGATGGAGTGCGCGACGGTGACGTGCGGGTGGTACGGGAACTGGAGCTCACGCGTCAGCGGTCCGGAGGCGTCCCGGACCCGCTTCTGGAGCCAGGCGCAGGAGGAGGCGCCTTCGACGACCCGGACGTAGACGACGGGCGAGAGCGGGCGGAAGGTACCGGTCCCGCTCAGCCGCATCGGGAACGGCCGGCAGTCGGCGGCGATCTTGGCGAGGTGCACCTCGGCGGCCGGCACCTCGTCCGCCGTGGCCCCGGTCGGCGGCAACAGGGTGATGTGCGTGGGGATGCCGTACGCGGCCGGATCCCCGAAGCCGGCACGGCGCTGCTGGAGCAGGGTGCCGAAGGGCTCCGGGACCGCGATCGAAACGCCGAGCGTTACGGTCCCCACGTCGTTCTCCTCTGTCGTCGATCGATGATGCCCGATGACCGCGCGCGCCGGGGCGCCGCGGCACCGGCGGTCGCACGGGGCCGTCGCCGCAAGTGTGCCGCGCGGTGCCGTGCTCCCGCCAGGGTCCTTCGACTCAGTGCTTGGCGGGCAGGAAGCCCATCCGGTCGTACGCCTGCGCCAGCGTCTCCGCGGCAACCGTCCGGGCCTTCTCCGCGCCCTTGGCCAGCAGCGAGTCCAGCGTCTCCGGGTCGTCCAGGTACTCCTGGGTACGGTCACGGAACGGCGTGACGAACTCCACCATGACTTCGGCGAGATCCGTCTTCAGCGCGCCGTACATCTGGCCCTCGTACTTCTGCTCCAGCGCCTGGACCGTCGTGCCGGTGAGGGTGGAGTAGATCGTCAGGAGGTTGCTGACGCCCGGCTTGTTCCCGGCGTCGTACCGGATCACCGTGTCGGTGTCGGTGACGGCGCTCTTCACCTTCTTGGCCGTGGTCTTCGGGTCGTCCAGGAGGTTGATGAGTCCCTTCGGCGTGGACGCCGACTTGCTCATCTTGATCGACGGGTCCTGGAGGTCGAAGATCTTCGCCGTCTCCTTGAGGATGTACGGCGCCGGGATGGTGAAGGTGTCGCCGAAGCGGCCGTTGAAGCGCTCGGCGAGGTCGCGGGTCAGCTCGATGTGCTGGCGCTGGTCCTCGCCGACGGGTACCTGGTTGGCCTGGTAGAGCAGGATGTCCGCGACCTGGAGGACCGGGTACGTGAAGAGGCCGACGGTCGCCCGGTCGGCACCCTGCTTGGCGGCCTTGTCCTTGAACTGGGTCATCCGGGAGGCCTCGCCGAACCCGGTCAGGCAGTTCATCAGCCAGCCGAGCTGCGCGTGCTCGGGTACGTGGCTCTGCACGAAGAGCGTGCACCGCTCGGGGTCGAGGCCGGCGGCCAGCAGCTGGGCCGCGGCGAGGCGGGTGTTGGCCCGCAGCTCCTTCGGGTCCTGCGGCACGGTGATCGCGTGCAGGTCCACCACCATGTAGAAGGCGTCGTGGGACTCCTGCAACGCCACCCACTGGCGCACCGCGCCCAGGTAGTTGCCGAGGTGGAACGAGCCTGCGGTGGGCTGGATTCCGGAGAGCACGCGAGGTCGGTCAGAGGCCATGTGCCCATTGTCTCAGGTGCGCAACCGATCCCGGGCAGCCGGTACTCGGGAATCCGGGGCGGGCTCCGGGGCGGCCCGGTTCAGCGGTGCGCGGGGCCGCCGGAGCGGGCGGTGAGAGGAGAAACACGTTGCCGGGACCGGCCCGGCGTGCCTGGCGGGACGGGACACCGGGCGGGCGGCGGGTTTCCCGGGCGGTACGGCGACGGAACGATACAAAGTGGGCACGACCTGCCCGCCGCCCCCGATCCCGGGCGTCACCCGCCCGGCCAGCACCGCGTCCGCACGCGCCGCACGACGAACGGAGACCCCGTGTCGACCACGGAGAACGCCCTCGCCTCCACCGAGGCCCACAGCGCGCACAACTACCACCCGCTGCCCGTCGTCGTCGCGACGGCGGACGGGGCCTGGATGACCGACGTGGAGGGGCGCCGCTACCTCGACCTGCTGGCCGGGTACTCGGCGCTCAACTTCGGCCACCGCAACCCCAGGCTGATCGACGCGGCGAAGGCACAGCTGGACCGGGTGACGCTCACCTCACGGGCGTTCCACCACGATCGGTTCGCCGCGTTCTGCGCGGAGCTCGCCGAGTTGTGCGGCATGGAGATGGTGCTGCCGATGAACACCGGCGCGGAGGCGGTGGAGACCGCCGTGAAGACCGTGCGCAAGTGGGGGTACACCGTCAAGGGCGTCCCGGACGGCATGGCCAAGATCATCGTGGCGGCGGACAACTTCCACGGCCGCACCACCACGATCGTCAGCTTCTCCACGGACCCGGAGGCGCGCGCGGACTACGGGCCCTACACCCCCGGGTTCGCGATCGTGCCGTACGGCGACCTCACCGCGATGCGCGAGGCGATGACGGACAACACGGTCGCGGTGCTGCTGGAGCCGATCCAGGGCGAGGCCGGGGTGCTGGTGCCGCCGGAGGGCTATCTCGCCGGGGTCCGCGAGCTGACCCGGGAGCGGAACGTGCTCTTCGTCGCGGACGAGATCCAGTCGGGCCTGGGCCGCACCGGGCGGACCTTCGCCTGCGAGCACGAGGGCGTGGTGCCGGACATGTACGTCCTGGGCAAGGCGCTCGGCGGCGGGGTGGTACCGGTGTCGGCGGTGGTGTCCTCGGCGGCGGTGCTGGGGGTGTTCCGGCCGGGCGAGCACGGCTCCACGTTCGGAGGCAACCCGCTGGCCTGCGCGGTCGCGCTGGAGGTGATCGCGATGCTGCGCACCGGCGAGTACCAGGAGCGGGCGGCGGAGCTGGGCGCCCATCTCCACCGCGAGCTGGGCCGGCTGGTGGGCGGCGGCGCGGTGGAGGCGGTGCGCGGCCGGGGGCTGTGGGCCGGGGTCGACGTCGCCCCGGCGCTGGGCACCGGGCGGGAGATCTCGGAGCGGCTGATGGAGCGCGGTGTCCTGGTGAAGGACACCCACGGCTCCACCATCCGGATCGCGCCCCCGCTGGTGATCGAGCGGGAGGACCTCGACTGGGGGCTCGACCGGCTCCGCGCGGTGCTGGGCGAGAAGTAGCCCGGCGGGGGTGTCCGGCCCCGGTGGTTCCACCCGGGGCCGGACGCCTCGGAGCGGCTACGCGGTGGAGCAGGCGTGTCCGCCGAGCTTGAAGACGGCCGGGTCGGCCCAGGACTTCGCGGTGGTGGTGTTGAACCCGAAGTCGGCGGTCGCGCCCGGGGCGAGGGCGCGGTTCCAGTCCAAGGGCTTGGCCGTGACCGTACGGCCGCTCTGGACGAGGTCCGCGCTCCAGGTCTGGCCGATCCGCTGCCCGCCGGGGAAGAGCCAGCTCAACTGCCAGGCGGGGAGCGGGGCGGCGCCGGTGTTGCGGACCCGCACGGTGACGGTGGAGCCGCCGGTCCAGGCGTGCGACGCGTAGGACACCTGGCAGACCCGGTCGGCGCGGTCGGCCGCCGTGCGGCCGTCGCCCGCGTCGTCCAGGTAGGAGGCGATGTAGGCGAGCGGCGCGTTCCAGTTAATGGTGACCTCGTTGGTGGCCCAGGAGCCGTTGTCGTCGAGGTAGCACATGGCCGGGGCGCAGCCGCCGAGCTTCTCGGCGGCCACCGGGTCACCGGCGGCGACGGCCGTCAGGTTGGGTCCGCCTGCCACCGTGCCGGGCGGCGGGTGGGGCAGGTCGGGGTTGCTCTGGTGGGCCCAGAAGCGGTGGTGCTGGTTCTCGGAGTACCGCTCGCCGTACCCGGTGACGTACGACCGGCCCATCGGGTTGCGGCCGAGGAGGTAGTCCGCGCCGCGCAGGATGGCGTTCTGGTAGGCGGGCTCGCCGGTGAGGTCGTGGGCGACGGCGAGCACGACCATGTTGTTGAGGACCTGGCTGTTGGAGCCCCAGGCGTAGTCCTCGCCGGGTGGGGAGTAGGGCAGTCCGTAGAGCTCGGCCGCCGACTGCGCGGCGTAGCGGTCGGCCCCGGCGGTCACCACCGAGCGGACACCGGCGAGTTGGGTGGCGGTGAGGTCGTTGGGGACGGTGGCGAGGGTGAGCACGCCGAGTCCGGCGGTGGAGCCCCAGGAGATGCCGCCCCCGGCGCTGAAGATCTTGTCGGCGTCGCCGTGCAGCGGGGAGGTGAGCAGGGCGGTGCGGTAGGCGGAGTCGCCGGTGGTGGTGAAGAGTTCGGCGGCGGCCCAGTAGAACTCGTCCGTCACGTCGCCATCGCTGTACGTCCCGCCGCCGGTGCCGTCCGCCGGGTCGGCGTACACGGCGGGGTGCGCGGAGGCGGCCTTCCAGGCGGTGGTGGCCGCCCGCAGGCAGCGGTCGGCGAACTCCTGGTCGTACGGGGCGAAGAGGCGTGCGCACTGGGCGCCGGTCGCGGCGAGGTTGAGGGTCGCGGCGGTCGACGGGGCGTGCAGCCGGCGGGGTTGGGGGTCCTGGTCCGGGAGGGTGGGGATGCCGGTCCAGGCGGCGTCGTGCACCTTGTGGTGGACCATGCCCGCGAGCGGTTCACCGGCCGGTACCTGCATGCGGAGCAGGAAGTCCAGCTCCCAGCGGGCCTCGTCGAGGATGTCGGGCACGTCGTTGCCGCGTTCCGGGACGCGCAGGGAGCCGTCGGCGAGTTGGGCGCCTTCGGCGTCGGCGGCGGTCAGGGTCCGCTCGTACGTGTCCATCAACTGAGCCACCGCGATACCGCCGTTGACCACGTACTTGCCGTGGTCGCCCGCGTCGTACCAGCCGCCCTGGACGTCGAGGCGGTAGTCGCAGACACCGGGGACGCAGGGCACGTCGGTGTCGCCCTGGTTGGGGGACGTACCGGCGTGTCCGGCGGGGCGCGCGTACTCCTCGCCGACGAGGTCCGCCTCGATCGGGATGCCACTGCGGTTGTGGTAGAAGTACGCCAACGCGTCGGAGCGCAGGCCGTCGTAGAGGTCGGCGCGCACCGAGAACGGCTCGCTGACCTGGCCGTCGACGTCCACGGTGTAGCCGTCGCCGACGGCGGTGAGGGCGCTGAAGTCGAAGGTGTGGACGCGCTGGTGGGAGGTCGGGTCCTCGCCGCCGGGGACGGTCGTGCCGGTGGCCGCGGTGGTTCCGCCGGCGGCCTTCACCGTCCAGGTCAGCGGCGCGTCGGCGTCCGTCACCACGGTGCCGGCCTTGGTGCCGTACGGGAGGTAGCCGACCTGGTTGACGCGGACCGGGGAGCCGGTGTCGGGGACGTACACGGGCGGTTCGGCGCCTCCGCGCAGCGAGACGTCGTCGAAGCAGAAGGTGGTGGCCCGTTCGCCGCCGCCGATCTGGAGGGCGACCTGTGCGCCCGGCCGGTCGGCGGTGGCGGTGAACGTGTGGGTGACCGTGACCGGTTCGGCGCCGACCGGGTCGGCGGTGGCGAGTTCGGTGGTCCAGGGCTCGACGGCCTCCTGGACGCGGGTCTGCACGGTCAGCGGCACGGTGGAGCTCGCGGTGTAGCTGAGGAGGTACGTCTCCCCGGCCACGAGCGGCACGTCGTTCTGGCCGACGATGACGTCCCAGGCGTTGGCCGTGCCGGCCGGGACGTCGGCGCAGAGGCGTCCGTCGACGACCGTCCCGGAGGTGTTCGCCGTCCACCACCAGGGCGCGGTACCGGCGGAGAAGTCACCGTTGGTGATCTGCTCGGCGCCTTCGGCGGGTGCGGGTTCGTCGGCCGCGGCGGCGCCGGGTGCGGCGAGCACCGCGGCCAGCAGGGCGGCGGCCGTCGCACCGGACAGCCGCGCGAGGGACCGGGCGCTGCGGCGGTGCGACGGGCGGGGGCGCGAGGTACGGAGGCGTGGGGGCGGGGCGTTCACCGGGACACCTTTCGTCGTGCGTCGGCGGGGTGCGGATGGGGGGAGCGATCCAAAGGTGGGAGCGCTCCCACAGTCGGGGCCCATTCTGGAGCCGGGCGCATCGTTCCGCCAGGGTCATGACATAACCAACTGTCGGCCGCGGCGCGCGTCCGCCCCCTCCGGCGAGCGGGTCGCCCCGCGCGGACAGCCCGCGGGCGTCGCTTTGTCACACCCCCGCGCGATGATGGCGGACGGTGCGGGCGGACCACGTCCGGCCCTTCCCGCCGGGCCGGCGGCCGGACGGAGGAGCTTCGTGAAGGTGCGACCGCCCGGGGACCCGGAACCGCTCGGGGACCTGGTCCGGGATCTGGCGCGCCCGGAGCGGCGCGGGCCCGCGTCGGAGGAGCTGTCCCGGGGCGGGGCCGCGGCGGCGCAGACCCTCGTGCGCGCACTGACGGACCCCTCGTCGCCCCTGACCTGGCGGGAGGCGGCTCCCGTACTCCGGCGTATCGGGGAGCCGGCGTTCGACCGTCTGGTGCGCGGACTCCTCGACGCGCCCACGGAGAAGGCCCGCGACGAAGCCGGTCACGCCTTCGTCCGGCTGGGCATCGGGGTCGCCGACCGCTACGCCGGCGCTCTGTCCCACCCGTCACCCCTCGTCCGCCGCCAGTCGGTACGCGGGATCGGGCTCTGCGCGGGCGAGGGCCGCACGGCCCTTCTCCCGCTGCTTCCCCTGCTCGGCGACACCGATCGCGAGGTCGCCCGGCAGGCGCGGGACACCTTGATGGCGGGCGGCACGGAGGCCGCGGAGATTCTCGTACCGCTCCTCCGGCGGATCCGGCGGGACGGCCCGGGGAGGCAGCGCGCCGGGGCCTTGTCCGTGCTCGCCCGACTCGGCGGCGAGAGCGCGCTGTCCGAGCGCGACGTGGCGGCGGTCGAGCGGCTCGTCCGTGTGAAGGCCCTGGACGAGCGGCCCACCGCGTCCTGGGCCTGCTGGAACCACTGGATCGCGGTGCCGAGCGGGGACCAGGCGGGGATCATCGGCACGCTGGGCCTCGTCGCTCCGAGACCGGTGACCTTCGCGCTCGGCAACGACATCGTGGACGCCGACGGCCACGAGGCCGGACCGGACGACCCGTCCGGTTTCGCCCGGGTCTTCGTCACCCCCGAACTCGACGGGTGGACCTTCGTGCTGGGCGCGTGGTGCGACCCCTGCGGCGCGGAGCGCGCGGAGGACGTCCTGAGGCTCTGCACGCTGCTCAGCACGCGCTACGGAAGCGCCCAGGCGTACTACTACGGCGCCCAGCACGACGGCTCGGGATGGCTCGCCGCCGAACGGGGCACGGTGATCCGGCGTTACTGCGAGACCGGCGACGGCGAGGACCATCTGCTGACCCTCGGCGATCCTCTGCCGTTCGAGCGGGCGCGGCGGGCGGAACTCGGCCTCCGCCCGGAGTGGGACCCGGCGCTGGAGTCCGACGACGACGCGGACGAGTGGAAGTGGGCCGCGTTCGACCTCGCGCCCGGGATCGCCGAGTCGTTCGGAGCCAGCCCGCTCACCATCGGCCCCGAGACCGTCATGCGCGGTGGTGGCGTGGTCGCCCTGACCCCGTACGGGGTCGCCCACGGCGTGCCCGCGGGCGCCCACCCCGTCTGAAGCGTGTTGCGGAAGTCCCGCCTGTCCGGCGGCGTCCGGACGGACGGCGCTGCTTTCGCAACGCGCTTCAGGTCGGGTGTCCGGGTCACCCCAGCGTCACGGTCAGCACCGGCGGGTACGCCTTGTTCTCACGGGAGTTGAGGACGACGGCGAGGCCGGGTGCGGCCTGGGCCAGGGCGAGGGAGACCCGACCGGGGACGGCCGCCGCGACCTGGGCGGTGACGTCGAAGGTGAGCCAGGACGGTACGGCGGAGGCCGGGGCGTCCGCGCGGGCGGTGCCGAGGGCGGGGCGGGTGTTCCAGGTGAGGGCGGATTCGGTCCAGGCGGTGTCGGCGACCCCGTACGCGGTGACGACGGCGTCGGTGCCGCCGGAGTCGGAGACGAATCCATGGACGGAGAGGGTGGCGGAGGAGATCCGGCCGGTGAGCGCCGAGGTGTCGAAGGCCAGGTAGGACTGCCGGTCGAAGCCGCCGCCGGTGGCGTTCTTCACCACGAGGGTGGTGGCGGTGGCGTAGGAGGTGTCGGCGTAGGCGCCGTCCCGGACGTAGCCGTCCGCGACGGGGGCGAGGGCGGCACCGGTGACCGTGAAGACGGCCTCGGCGGTGGCTCCGGCGGCGCCCGCGGTGTTCACGGTGAAGGCGAGGGTCGGGGAGGCCGTGTCGACGGTGATCCGGGGGTCGGCGCCCACGGCCGTGCCGGTGTGGACGAGCCGCACGGTGACCGAGGACGCGGTGTGCGTGGGGTCGGAGACCGCCACCGTCAAGGCGGTCCGGGTGCGGCGCAGGATCACCGAGCAGGGGGCGCTGACCGTGATGCCCGCCGCCGTGCCGGCCGCGAAGAAGTTGGCGGCGACGACTCCGGAGCAGTTCTCCCGGATCGCCTGGACGACCGGGGTGTTGGCCAGGATCTCCACGGTGGGCTCGGCGGCGCGGGCCGCCGTGCGGGAGGCGGTGGCGCCCGGCAGCAGGACGTAGGCGTACGTGTCGTTCGCCGGGGCGGTGCCGTGGGAGAGGCCGAGGGTGAGGTAGCGCCGGGTGGAGGCGGTGGTGGTGCCGCCGGTGTTGATGTCGTGCCAGGAGCCGGTGCGGTCGGTGCGGGAGGCCCGGACGGTGGCGCCGCCGGGGAAGAGGTAGCCGCCGACCCCCGCGAGGTGCGCCCAGCCGGTGGCGTCGAGGGTGTCGGCCCAGCCTGCGGTGGACGGCCGGGCGGTGCCGTCGACGGTCAGCCTCGGGGCGGTGCGGGCGCCCGGGGCGCCGAGGTTGCGGTGCTCGACGGTGGTCACGACCTCGGCGCCGCTGCCGCCGGTGATGCCCGCGCCGAGGCAGACGACGGAGTCGTCCAGGCAGAACCACGACTTCTTCGCGGTGAGGGTCGAGCCGTGGGCGCGGAAGTCGAGCCCGAGGCTGCCGTACGTACCGTCGAGGCTCGCGCCGCCCGCCCAGGTGGCGGCGGGGCGGGTTCCCGTACCCGCCGCGTCGGCGAGGGGGGTGGTGTCCGTGGTGGTGCCGGGCATCCGCTTCGGGTCGGCGGTGGGCCAGAAGTCGTCGGTGAAGTGGCCCGGATCGCCGGTGAGGTAGAGGTAGGCCATGCCGTCGCCGGTGTGCCAGCCGTGCAGGTTCTCGCCGTTCATCGACTCGTAGCGGGCGATGCGCGCGGAGGAGAGGGACAGCGCGAGCGCCCAGCCCTCGCCCCGGTGGACGGCCCGGTCCATGTTCGGGAACTGGAGGTGCCCGACGGGTTCGGGGAGGGCTTTCAGCCGGCGGTCGGCCAGGACCGGGGCGGCGAGGGCGACCCCCGCGATACCGGCGGTGGCGCTGTAGGGGGCGTACGCCTCGCCCCGGGTGATCCAGCCCTTCGCCAGGCCCTTGAAGCGGGTGGCCTGCTCGGTGGTGGGGGCGGAGAGCGCGGCGCGCAGTACGGCTTGGGCGGTGAGGTTGCCGTCGTAGAAGTCGGTCTCGGCGGCGCGGCTGACGGCCCGGCCCCGGACCGCGTCCATGCAGAGGCCGTTCCAGATCCACGGGGCGAACGCGGTGTCGACCGAGGTGTGGATGTGCGCGGCGGCGGGGTCGGTGACCTCGTGCCGGGAGCCGCGCAGCAGCTGGAAGAGGTTGGTGAGCCCGCGCAGCAGCACCATGCCGTACGTGCCGGTGTAGGGGATGTACGAGTGCTGGACGAAGGAGCCGTCTGCGTAGAGCCCGTCGTCAAAGGTGACGTACGGGAACACGTCGGAGAGGCCCGCGACGGCTGCGGCGACGCGTTCGTCGCTGCGGCCGAGGACCCCCCGCAGGGCGACGACCTGGCACAGGTCGACGCGGTTGGCGCCGGTGGAGGTGGTGCGGTCGGCGCCGTACCGGTTCTGGGTGGGGTCGGGCACGAAGTGGTCGATCGCAGCCGCCCAGTCGGCGAGCTGGGCCTCGGTGAGCAGGGGGTGGACGAGGACGGCCGCGTTGTTGAGGGCGACGGGGCAGCCGATCTCCCACTCCCACCAGTTGCCGACCTCCACGGCGGTGGCGTTGTACGCCTGGGCGTGCAGGAAGTCGAGCCCGGCCACGATGCCGGCGCCGAGCTCGGCGGAGCCGTACAGGGCGCGCCCGCTGCCGTCGGTGGCGGTGGCGCCCTCGGTGGCGTAGGCGGTGGCGAGCGAGGCGAGCGCCTTGTATCCGGCGGTGATGTTGGCGGGGACGGTGAGCGGTTTGCCGGGCCAGAGGGAGTTGCCCGCGGCGTCCGGCGCCATGGTGTTCCACAGGTCGGTCGCGCCGGTGGACAGGACGGTCAGCGCGGGGGCGTAGTCGGCGTCGGTGGCATCGATGTCACCGCCGGTCAGCAGGGCGGCCCAGGTCTCGCGCAGGACGTCGAAGGCGTCGCCTTCGGCCGCTGCCGGGGTGGCGCCGGGCAGCAGCTGGAGGCCGCCCGCGGCGCCGGCCAGGGCCAGCGCGAGCGCGGACATGAAGCCGCGGCGGCCGAACGGTGCGGCGGTGGTCTCGTGCACTGAATCCTCCTCGGGGGGGCGGAGCTTCGACATGTGCGGTGGTGCGTTCCGTGCCAGTGCCGGTGATGCCGGTGGCGCTCACGGTGCTGGTGGTTCTGGTGGTACGGACTCGGGTGTGGACGGGTCAGGCGGCGGAGGCGCCGGCCGGCACCGGGGTTTCGACGCGTGCGCCGGTGGCGCTGGAGCGGTAGACCGCCTCGATGATTTCGACGACGTGCCGCCCGTGGTCCGCCGTGACGGCCGGCGCGCTCTCGCCGCGTACCGCCGCGCGGAACGCGGCCAGTTGCGCGGCGAACGCCCGGGGCACGTCCTGGGAGGACTCGGCGGCGAGCACGGTGGGGACGCTGCCGGGCACGTGCTCGGTGTGCAGGGTCGCGCCGGACCCGCGCGCCACCCGGATCGCGCCGCGCTCGCCGATCAGGAGCAGCTCGTCGCGGGAGGGCAGCCCGGTGCTGGTGACGCCGATGTGGCCGACGAGGCCCCCTTCCAGCTCCAGCCGGGCCATCATGTCGGTCTCGATGCCGGGGAGCGCGCCGGCCCGGTGCACCGCGTTGGCGCTGACCGCGCGGACCCGGCGGCCGGCCAGCCAGACGAGCCGGTCCACACAGTGCGTACCGATGTTGACGAAGACACCGCCGCCGGAGACCGCCGGGTCGAAGAACCAGGCGGGACGGCTGCCCGGCCGGTAGTCGGTGGAGCGCCAGTCGCTGACGGCGAGCAGTTCGCCGATGGCGTCGGCGTCGAGCGCCGCGCGGGCGGCCACCATCGGGGGCAGGAAGTGCTGGATGTGCCCCACGAAGAGCGTCACCCCGGCGTCCGCGCAGGCCTGCTCCATGACCGTGCACTCGGCCGAGTTGGTGGCCATGGGCTTCTCGACGAGGACATGCAGACCGGCCGCCGCGCTGTCGGTCACGATCGCGGTGTGCAGGGCGTGCGGGGTGTTGACCACGACGGCGTCGACGGTGCCCGAGGCGATCAGTGCGCGGTGGTCGGTGAACACGGCGGCGCCCAGGGGACCGGCGACCCCGCGCGCGGTCGCTTCCACGAGGTCGCAGACGGCCGTGACACGCACCCCAAAGGCGGTCTCGGCGGCCTGCGCGTGCAGGACGCCGACCGCTCCGGCGCCGATCAGACCGAGCCGTATGTCCGTCACGAGGTGATCTCCCGTTGCTTGGGTGAGGGGGTGGGTGAGGGGAAGGCGGTGGTGGAGGTGGTGGCCGCCGGGCGGTGGCCGCCGCGGGTCAGGTGGGCCGGGCGCCGCAGGACTGGCGGACGGTGATGCTGGGGCGCAGCAGGATGCGGTGGCGGGCCGATCCGGGTTCGCGGAGCCGTCGCAGCAGCGTCTCGGCGGCGGTGCGGCCCAGCAGGTGTTTGGGGGGCGCCACGGCAGTGAGCGGGATGTCGGCGAGGTCGGCGATCTCGTCGTCGTACGCGACGAGTGCGAGATCGTCGGGGACGGTGAGCCCGGCCCGGCGGGCGGCGCCCTCCAGGAGTGCGGCCTGCCGGTCGCCGAAGCAGACGGCGGCGGTGGCGCCGCCCGCCCGGAGCGCGGCGAGGGCGCGGTCGGCGGTGGCGGGACTCCACTCCTGCCGGGTCGCCTCGAACTCCGTTGTCGCGCAGCCGAGTTCGGCCGCAGCCTGACGGTACCCCTCGATCAGCGGCGGGGCGGTCGGGGCGGGTGCGCGCAGGACGAGCCCGATCGAGCGGTGGCCCAGTGCGGCGAGGTGCCGTACCGCGTCGTAGGCGCCCGCCTCGTGGTGGGTGCAGACGTACTCGCTGGTGTCGCCGAGCGAGGTGCCGCGCCGCTCGATCAGGACGGCCGGGACCGGCAGAGCGGCGATCCGTGCCAGGTAACTCTCGCGGTGCTCGGGCCCGTTGAAGGTGGGGACGAGCAGCAGTCCGTCCGCTCCGCCGTCGAGGAGATCCGCCACGTCCCTCGCTTCGCGCTCCTGGTCGTAACCGGAGCAGGTGAGCAGCAGCCGGGCGCCGGCGGCGGACAGCCCCTCCTCGATGCCCTGGAGGACCTGCGGGTAGTAGAAGGTGGTGTCGGGGACGAGTACGCCGATCAGGGCGCGGGCGGTGCGGGGGGCGTCGGGTGCCAGGACGAAGGTGCCAGAGCCCTGCCTGCGCACGACGAGCCCCTCGGCGATCAGTTCGTCCACCGCGCGGCGCACGGTGGAGACCGACGAGCCGCTGCCGAGGGCGAGTTGCTTCTCGGTGGGCAGGCGTCCGCCGACCGGCCAGACTCCGGCGCGCACCTGCTGCCGCAGCTCTTGGGCGAGCAACCGGAACTTGAGGTCCTTGGGCCCCTCCGCGACGGCCCTGCGGCCGGGCGTCTCGTGGGCCCTGTCGGCGGGCGGGTTGTCGTCCATGCCGTCGGGCGTGTTGTCGTCCATGTCGTCTCCCTCGGAGGTCACTTGACGGAGCCGACGGTCATGCCTTCGATGATCCGGCGGCCCAGCCATACGTAGCAGGCGAGGACCGGGAGGACGACCACGGCCACGCCGGCGAACAGGCCGCCCCAGTCCGCGCCGTTGTACTGCATCTGCTGGAGGAAGCCGAGAAGTGCCAGGGAGAGTGTCTGGTGGTCGGTGTTCTGGATGAAGACGAGGGCGAACACGGTCTCGCCCCAGTGCTGGATCACGTTGAGGATCAGCACGGTGACCAGGCCGCCACGCGCCAGCGGGAGCATGACCTGCCAGAACGTGCGGAAGGCGGACGCCCCGTCCAGTGCGGCGGCCTCCTCCAGTTCGACCGGCAGGGTCGAGAAGAAGCCGGTGAGGAAGAAGACGGCGAAGGGCAGCGAGGTCGCGACGTAGACCACGATCAGGCCGAACAGGCTGTCCACGAGCAGCAGTTTGTTCATGACCACGAAGAGCGGCAGCATCACGACCTGTGCCGGGATGCCGAGGCCGAGGGCGAAGAAGAGGACGAAGCCGCCGTTGAACCGGGTGGTGACCCGGCTGAGGACGTACGCGGCGGGCGCGGCGAACACGAGGGTGATCACGGCGGTGCCGCCGACCACGACGACCGTGTTGACGGCCGCCACCCCGAAGTTCCCCTCGCTCCAGGCCCGCGAGTAGTTGTCCCAGTGCAGGGCGCCCGGCAGGTGCCACGGCGAGCTGAAGATCTCGTCGGCGCTCTTCAGCGAGGAGAGCAGCAGCCACAGCCCGGTGAGGATGTTGAAGCCTGCGACGATCCAGACCAGCGGGACGCCGAGTACCTGGGTGGTGGTGAGCCGGCTCCTCGTGCGGGCGAGGCGGCCGGGGGGACGACCGGACGTGGTGACGGCCATGGCGGCGGGCCTCCTGTGGTCTGGGGTACGCGGGATCATCGGGGTGTCCCGGGTGAGCGGGACGGTTCGGGCGCCGGGCCGCGCCGCGGTGGACGGGAGCCCCCGGGCGCGATCCGGTCGGGGGTGGACCGCGCGGTCAGAACTGCACGGTGTCGCGCCGCATGACGCGGCGGATCAGGACGACGAGTACGCCGACCAGGGTGACCATCACGACGGCGCTCGCCGCGGCGGAGCCGTAGCGGGGTACGCCACCGGAGGCGAAGGCCTCCCCGTAGGTGTAGAGCGCGGTGTTCCACACCCCGGCGTCCGGCATCTGTCCGGCCGCGCCGGCGAAGGCGTAGATGAACTCGAAGACCTTGACGGCGCTGATGGTCCACAGCACCGCGCAGACGCCGACGACCTCCCACATCAGGGGCAGGGTCACATGGCGGAACTTCTGCAGCGCGTTGGCTCCGGCCAGCTCGCAGTCCTCGTACAGCTCCGGCGGGATCTGGTCCACCGCGGCCATCAGGATGGTGGTGTAGAAGCCGGTGGACGTCCAGACCAGGCCGACCATGATGACCCGGAAGATATTGCTCTGGCCGAGCCAGTTCGGCGGGTGCTCCATGCCCAGCGCGCCCACGAGCGCGTCGGCGAGCCCGTCGTGCTGGAAGAGGAAGCCCCAGAGGATCGACAGGACCACGCTGGGCACGATGTTGGGGAAGAAGAGGATGGAGCGGGCGGCCTTGCGGCCCTTCATGTCCCGCAGCACCATCGTCAGCCCGAAGGAGACCAGGAAGGTCAGTCCGCCGACGCCCAGAATGATCCACAGGGTGTTGGCGAAGGACTGCTGGAAGGTCGGATCGTCGAACAGACGGCGGTAGTTGTCGATGCCGACGAAGCTCATGGGGCCGGCGCCGCCCCACTTGTTGAAGCTGAGCCACACCGTGTAGAGCGACGGGCCGGCGAAGAACACCACGTAGACGAGGACGGCCGGCGCGAGGAGGGGCCAGAACAGCTTGCGGCGCCGGACGGCGAGCGGGCTGGGGCGGGCTTCGGACGGCTTCTTCCCGGGGCGCCCCTTGCCGGTGGCGGCGGGCGCCGCCGCCCCGGTCGAGGTCCCGCCGTCGGACGTCGCGCCGCGGCCCTCGGTGTCGGTGGACGCAGTCCCGGTGTCCGTCGTCGCGGTGGCCGTCGTCCCGGCGGGCGTCACGAGGCGTTCTTCCAGTAGTCCGCGGTGCCGGACTTGAGCTTCCCCGCGAAGGACTCGGCGCTCGACTTGCCGGTGATGAAGCTGGTGTTGAGCGGCTGGAAGACCTTGGTGTACCACTCGGCGGCGGTCTCCTTCACGCCGTCGAGCGTCTTCACGGGCGTACCGGAGGCCAGAGCCTTCTGCGCGTCGGCGAGTTCGGCCGGGGCGGGGATGTCCGCGCGCGGGGTGATGTTCTTGGCCTCGGTGGAGATGCCGGAGAGCTGCTTCTTGGCGAGGAAGTAGGCGATGAACTTGCTCGCGGCGTCGGTGTTCTTCGCCTTCTTCGGGATGGAGAAGCCGATGAGCGAGATGTCCTGCGCCTGCTTCCCGCCGTCCGTGTTCACGGCCGGCACGGGGAACGAGCGGTAGCTGAAGCCGGGCGAGGCGAACTCGGCGGTCTCGCTGGGCGCGAAGGTACCCAGCAGCAGGAAGTCGGACTTGCCCTTGGCCCACTTCTGCTGCACGGCGGGCCACTTGGAGCCGTCGTACCCACCGGTGAAGTCGTCGGCCTTGACCAGGTCCTGGACCCTCTTGAGCGCGGCGACGAACTCCGGTGCCTCGAAAGCCTTTCCGGTCGGGTCGGCGGCGGCCTTTCCGAAGGCGCCCGGGCCGAGTGCGCGCAGAACGGCGTAGTACGTCCAGTAGGCGGAGTAGTCCGCGATGTCGGAGTCCAGGGCGAGCGGGCCGTCGCCCCGGGCCTTCTTCCGGTCCGCCAGCAGCGCGGTGAACTCGTCCCAGGTGGCCGGCGGCTCGGCGGCCACGTCGGGCAGGGCCTTGCCGTCGTACCAGACCTGGGTGGTCAGCACCTCGTAGGGGATCTGCCAGAGGGTGCCCTCGTCCGTGTTCAGATCGCGGTAGGAGGCCGGTACGACGCTGCCGACGGTGTTGCCGCTCTCCCCCGGGATCTCCTGGTCGAGTACGGAGGTGAGGTCGAGCGCCTGCCCGGTTGCCTGGAGTTGTGCGTAGGCGAAGCGGTCCGACGAGTCGACCAGGTCGGCGGGAACGTTGGAGGTGTTCAGAGTCGGCGCCAGCTGCTGGACGACCTGTCGCCCCTTCCACTGGACGCTGACCTTGATGCCGGTGTCCTCGGTGAACGCGTCGATCGCCGCCTGAACCACCTTGGCCTGCGGTTCGTTCTGCTTCCACATGGACCAGTAGGTGAACGAGTCGCCGCCCCCGCCCGCCGAGGAGGCGCCGGACGAACAGGCGGATGCCGTGAGGCCGAGGGTCGCCGCCAGGGCGACGGCGAGAACGGTGCGGCGCGAGAGGCTCGCGGATCGGTCGGAAGGCATGGCTCTCCTCGGAAACGGGGGTCTGAGGCGGGGCTGGCGAAGTGGCCCAATGATTTCCAGCCATTCATAGAGCGGTCAATCGCTTCTTGAGCGCATGAATCCCCTATGAATTCTCCGAGGCCGAGGCATCTTTCCCGCGAGGAAGGGCCTAACACCAGGTGATCGCGTGCGACGGGAGGGGAACCAGGAGTCGAACTCAATCGCAAGACATCAGCAATTCATATCGTTGAAACAGTTGACTTATCCGGCCACCAGAGCCCACGCTCTGCACAGCCCGGCGAACCCGCCGAGGCGCCCGGGGCGCCACCGCCGCCCGCTCGACTCGGGTACCGGCGGCCCGACTTCGGTGCCGCCCCGCCGGCTTCCGTACCGGTGGCCCGGCTCCGGTGCCGGGCGCCCGATCTCCGGTACCGCCCGCTCGGCTCCGGTACCGCCCGCTCGCCCCCGCCGCCCGCGCGACCCCCGCTCGACCCCCGTTCGGCTCACCCGAGGAGGACTTCCCATGGCCAGCCGCGACCCGCTCCGCCCCAACGTCCTGTTGATCCTCTCGGACGACCAAGGGCCGTGGGCCATGGGCTGCGCGGGCAACGACGAGATCCACACCCCGCATCTGGACGCGCTGGCGGACCGCGGGGTCCGTTTCAGCCGCTTCTTCTGCACCTCGCCGGTCTGCTCGCCGGCCCGCGCCTCGCTCTTCACCGGTGAACTGCCGTCCCAGCACGGGGTGCACGACTGGCTCTCGTACCATCACGCCGGACGGACGGGCATCGACTTCCTGTCCGGCCGGACCCTCTTCACGGATGTCTTCGCCGACGCCGGTTACCGCCTCGGCCTCAGCGGCAAGTGGCACCTGGGCGCCAACGACCGCCCGCGCAAGGGCTTCGTGCACTGGTACGCGCACGAGAGCGGCGGCGGCCCGTACTACGGCGCCCCGCTCTACCGCGACGGCGTCCGCACCGAGGAGCCGTCCTACCTCACCGACGCGCTCGCCGACGACGCCCAGGAGTTCCTCACCGCCGAGTCCGGCCGCCCGGAGCCCTTCCACCTCTCCCTGCACTTCACCGCCCCGCACAAGCCCTGGAAGGGCCAACACCCGCCTGAATACACGGCGTTGTACGAGGACTGCGCGTTCGACAGCTGCCCGCAGGGCCCCGCGCACCCCTGGCAGCCGCTGGACGAGAACGGCGCCCCGGTCGGCGGTGAGAGCGACACCCGCGAGGCCCTCATCGGCTACTTCGCCGCCACGACGGCCATGGACGCCGCCATCGGCCGGGTGCTCGCCCGGCTCGACGCGCTCGGCCTCACCGGATCGACCCTGGTGATCTTCACCAGTGACAACGGCTTCAACGCCGGGCACCACGGCATCTGGGGCAAGGGCAACGGCACCTTCCCGCAGAACATGTACGACAGTTCGGTGCTCGTCCCCTGCCTGATGTCACAACCCGGCCGCATCCCGGCCGGCCGGCACAGCGAGGCGCTGCTGTCCCAGTACGACGTACTGCCGACGCTCGTGGAACACCTCGGCATCGACCACGACCATGACCCCGCCCTCCCGGGCCGCTCCTTCGCGGACATCCTGGCGGGCACGGACGGCGCCCCGGCCGACGAAGCGGCCACCGGGGCGATCACCGGCGCAGCCGCCGGACCGGTCCGCGCGGGCGACGCCGACCGCGAGCGGGTCGTGGTCTACGACGAGTACGGCCCGGTGCGCATGATCCGCACCCGGGACCGCAAGTACGTCCACCGCTACCCGCACGGACCGCACGAGTTCTACGACCTGACCGCCGATCCGGGCGAGGAGCGCAACCTCGTCGGCGACCCGTCCCGCGCCGCCGAGCGCGTCGCCCTCGCCGCCCGTCTGGACGCCTGGTTCGCGCGGTACGTGGACCCTGCCCAGGACGGCGCCCGCCTGCCCGTCACCGGCTCCGGCCAGCGGACTCCGGTCTCCCCCGGCTCACTGCCGACGGCCTTCGAACCGGCCCCGGGCAGGGCCTCCTGAGGCAGCGGTGACGGTTCCGGCGAGTCCGGCCGCAGCCGTCCGCGCGGAGGCCGCGCGGACGGCTCGCGCGGGCCGATCGCACCCCTGTCAACCTGCCTCCCGGATTTCATCCCCCCGCTCCCGACCGGCGGCCCGGGCGTCCGGAGCGGACACCGCGACGACGCCGGTAGGGCCCCGGCACCGCACCCGGACGACTCCCGCGCGGGTCGGTCCCGGATTCCATACCAACCGCCCCGTTTCTGCCTCACTCTGGGTATCCGAAGATCACCCTTCGGATACGGAGAGGACGAGAAGAGTGAACGCCAAGAGAAGCGAACCCGCCGTCGGAGCACTGGTGGTGGACGCGTCACGCCCCGGTGTGATCGGCGAGTTCCGGAGCGTCTCGGGCTCTTTCTGGCAGCTGCGGCCGGTGGCCGGAGGGGCCGAGTGGCAGGCCGATCCGGAGCAGGTGCGGTTCGCGGACCCCGCCGAGCGGCTGCGCGCCGAGAACGCGCGGTGCAACGCGCGGAGCCGGGGCGAGCGGCTGTGACCCACTAGGCGGACGGCAGCCAGGGGCCGGGCCCACGCCCGGCGACCGGCGACCGGCGACCGGCGACCGGCGACCGGCGACCGGCGACCGGCGACCGGCGACCGGCGACCGGCGCGGAACGATCCCCGCCCCACGAGGTCGGCCGGCCGGTGCGGAGCGTGTCGTACGCATCGGCCACGACTGCGCCGTCACGGATCGCCGGCAGGCCGAGCAGGGCCGGGGGCAGCGTCACCCCGAGCGCCCTCTCGGCCTCACGCACCGCCTCGTCCGTCGGAGGCGGCTGGACGCGGGGCTCACTGTCGCCCCAGAACCCCGCCACGGCCTCGTCGAATCGCCCCGCGGGCGCAGCCCACGACGCCGGGGGCAACCCCTGGCGCATCGCCGCTCCTCGGATCAGGAACGCTCTTTGGGGTGCGACATCCCTGATTCCCCCCAGGAACCCGAGCCTCCCGCGTTACGTTGCGGCCGACTCCGACATCGAGACGGAAGAGGCGAACAGACAATGGCACGCACGGAGTTACTTCCCCCGACGGACGTGTGGCTGCTGGTACGGGCGCTGCCGGTGCCGTTGCAGGGCGCGACCCACCGGCTGGCGGACGCCCTCGCCGCGCTCCACGGCCCGAGGTTCGCCGTCTGGCACACCAACGAGTTCGTGTTCGGCGTCCGCGAGGGGCGGTTGTTCCTGCGGACCCTGGGCGGCGCGGAGGTTCCCGCCCCGAAGGTCGTCCTCGTGCGCCAGACCCCGGGCTCCATGCACCACGATCGCGAGGTGACCCTGCTGCGGCACCTGGAGCGCATGGGGTCCACCCTCCTCAACCCGCTGGCGGCGCATCTCGTCTGCCGCAACAAGGTCTGGCAGATGCAGGAACTGGCCTTGGCCGGCCTGCCGGTGCCGGACACACTCTCGTACGGGACGGCGCCCCTGGAGGGGGTGGTCCGTACTCAAGGTCTCGACACCCCGTGCGTGGTCAAGTCGGTCACCGGCCACAAGGGCAAGCAGGTCTTCCTCGCCCCCGACACCCACCTGCTGCGCGGTATCGCGGGGGCTCTGGCGCAGGAGACCCCGCACCTCTTCCAGCAGTACGTCGCGCACTCGCACGGCCGGGACCTGCGGCTGATCGTGGTCGACGGCGAGACCGTGGGCGTGGCCGTACGCACCTCCCGCAACGGCGGCCTCGCCTCGAACATCGGCCAGGGCGGCTCCGCCACCGTCTGCCCGGGCGAGTACCCGGAGGCGGAGGCGCTGGCCGTGCGGGCGGCCGGGGCGATGGGCCTCGCCATCGCCGGGGTGGACCTCCTCTTCGCCTCCGAGGACACCTTCACGGTCTGCGAGGTCAACGCGGTCCCCGGCTGGCGCCCGCAGATGACGGCGGTGATCCCCGCCATCACGGCGGGCGTCGACCGCCGTATCGAGGCGTGGAGCGGCTGAGCCGGGCCCCCGCCGGCGCTTCCGTACGAGCGCGCGGAGGACCGGCGCCGACTGGCCGGGTGCGCCCGCGTGTCATGCGGTCGAGGACGGCCGGTGGCCGGCGGGCCCCGTCCGCCGCCTCTACCCGTCCGCGTCGTACGTCAGCAGGTCACCAGGCTGGCAGTCGAGGGCCTCGCAGATGCGGGTCAGTGTGGTGAAGCGGATCGCGCGGGCCCGTCCGTTCTTGAGGATGGACAGGTTCACATTGGTGACACCGACCCGGGAGGCGAGCTCCGCGAGGGTCATGCCGCGGTCGGTGAGCAGTCGGTCGAGGTGGACCTCGATCCCATGGCTCCCGTTGTCGTCCACCACCGTCACACCGTCCCGTCCAGATCCTCCCGCATGGCCACCCCGGCGCGCATGACGCGGGCGAACGTGAGGATACCCAGGGCGGTGAGCACGAGTGCGTAGGGCGGCTCCCAGCCCCCCAGCCAGCTGTCGGCGGTGAACGGGTGGTCCTGGGCCAGGGTCGCCAGCAGGGCGGCGTGGGCGGCGGCTTCCACCAACTCCCCGATCAGGCAGCCGAGCAGCAGCCACCAGCCCGCGACGCGCAGGAGCTTGGCCACCCGTGGGGTGAAGACGCCCTCGCGGGAAGCGCCCTGCACCAGGCGGTTCAGCAGGAACAGCACGCCCATGAGCAGCACCCACGAGGGGAAGCCGCCGAGGAAGTCGAACAGCCGCTGCGCGCCGTCGGCGTGGTCGGTGCAGTACGACGGTCGCGCCATGACCTCGGCCCCCGGCCGGGGGGCGAAGATGCTCGTGAACGAGTCCGCGCCGTAGTCCGCGCGGTCCTCGGCGCACACGGACGAACCGCCCCACATCAGGTGCGGCCCGGCGCCGATCAGGGGTGCTAGTGCACCGATGACGAAGCCCCCGAGAAGCAGTCGGTAGACGCCCCGGACCACCGTGGAGAGCGGCTCCAGCAGTCTCTTCTCCGCACGGTCGCCGTCGTGTGACGCCGACCGATCCCGCGACTCGGCCCGTCCGGACCCCCGCACCTCAGCGAACACCAGTGCCCCCGTATCGAATATCGATGTTATCGAGAAACGATAAGAGCGAGGGAGGTGGAGGTCAACCCCTTCTCGGACGCGCGGCGCCGTCGGCCGGACGCCGGGCCGGTGCCAGGACAGCGGCGTCCGCCCGAAGAGGAGCGGCGCCGGCGTGGGCGACCGCAGGCGCGCGAAGGCCCCGGTAGCCGGGCTACCAGGGCCTTCGTGGGACGCGGTGTCAGCCCGTGGCTGGCTGGACGCCGGGGCGGGACATGGCTTGCCGGGAGGCGCCCTACGGGCGGTTGCGGCAGAGGCAGAACGGGTGCCCGGCCGGGTCGGTGTAGACCTGCCAGCCGTAGCCGGACTCGCCGACGCAGCTCTTCAGGAAGGTGGCGCCCAGCTCGGTCACCCGGCGCCGTTCGGGCTCGAACTCGTCCACTTCGAAGTCGAGGTGGAACTGCTGCGGATGGTCCTGACCCGGCCAGCTCGGCGGCCGGTAGTCCGCCACCCGCTGGAACGACAGCTCGATGCCGTCGTTGCGCAGGTTGACCCAGTCCTCCTGGCTGCTGTCGGTGTTGATCTCCCAGCCCAGCACCTCGGCGTAGAACTCGGCCAGCTTCCACGGGTCGGGGCAGTCGAGGATGACGTCGGTGAACTTCAGCATCGGAGCATCATAAGCGCGATGCCGGACGCCCGCGGTGAACAAGTCCGGGCGCTGCCGCACCGGTTCGGCGGAGATCCGGGCCGTGGTACCGGGCCGCCCACCGGCGGGCTCCGGTCCGCCCTCTCTCCTCGCCGACGTCGCGCCCTCGGCCCCGGGGGCCCGTCTTCGCTCCTCGGCGGTGTGGCGTCGACACGTTCTCGGGGCAGGCGGCCCATCGTAGGGATCACCGGGAAAGCGCCTGGTGAAAGGTGCGGACCATGCCGGAGAAGAGGAGGACGACGGTGGAGTGGGAGCTGCGCGAGGAGTTCGGGACGCCCGATGGCGTCATGCGGTGGAGGCGCTTCGGCGACGCGGACGCCACCGGTGGCGCCCCCGTCGTGCTGGTGCACGGCACCCCTTACTCCTCCTTCCTCTGGCGGGACATCGCGCCGGCGCTCGCCCGTACCCGCCAGGTCTTCGTCTTCGACCACCTCGGTTTCGGCCGGTCGGAGCAGCGCGAGGGCCAGGACCTCGGTCTGGCGGCCCACGCGAGGAGGTTCGCCGCCCTCCTCGACCACTGGGGACTGTCCTCCCCCAGCGTCGTCGCGCACGACATCGGCGGCGCCGTGGCCCTGCGGACGTTGCTGCTGGAGCGGCGGAACTACCGGGACCTGACCCTCTTCGACGCGGTGAGCGGCGGCGACTGGGAGCGAGGGCTCTTCCGGCTCTTCCTGGAGCACACGGAGGTGTTCGAGCAGCTGCCGGGGTACGCGCACGAGGCGCTGGTCGCCGCCCACCTGCGGCACGCCACGCACGTCGGTTTCCGGCCGGGAGTCCTCGACGCGTACCTCGCGCCGTGGCGGGGAGCGTCGGGCCAGGCCGCGTTCTACCGCCAGTACAGCCAGATCAGGCAGGCGGACACCGCCCCGTACGAGGAGTTGCTCGGCACCATCTCCCTTCCCGTACGGCTCATCTGGGGGCGGGAGGACCGCATCCTCCCCCCGGAGTACGCGCGTTGGCTGCACGAGCGCGTTCCGCACGCCGAACTGCACTGGATCGAAGGCGCGGGCCACCTCCTCCAGGAGGACGCGGCGGGGCAGCTCGCGGCCCGTCTCACCGCCGGGTTCCCCGCGAGCGCGTGAGGACGGCGGCTCAGCCGAGTGCGGGGTCGTCCAGGTCACCGATGGTGCCCATTCCTCCGTCCCCTTCCGACCATCCCGACGCGTCCGGCATCTGGCTCTCGAAGTAGCGGTTCACCGCACCGCTGCCGTGCTCGTCGATGATCCGGGCCACGTCCGGATGTACGGACCACCGCGCGCGTCCGGCCCGGCGGCTTGGTGTCGACGCGGGCGGCGGGCGGCAGGCGCCGGGGGCACCTCACCGGGCGCCTATCCTCGCCCGTATGACGACGGACCGGGCGGCACAGGCCGCCGAACGGCTGGGCCGGGGGCACCGTCCCGACGGTCCGGCTACACCGCCCCCAGCCGGGCGGGACGCCTCTCCGCCGCGGCTCTCCGAGGAGGAAGTCCGCGCGGCGGAAGCGGAGCTGGGCATCACGTTCCCGGAGGGGTACCGGGAGTACCTGCTCCGAAGGAGCGCCGGCGGGCGGGTCAAGCGACTGCTTCACACCCCGGAGGGATGGCGCTGGGAAGAGGACTGGCGTACCAACCACGCCCTGCTCTCCACCCCCTTTCCGCATCCGGACTCCTACCGTGCCCGCGAGGACGAACTGGACGCCCGTGAGCCCCGGCCGGAGGACTTCCCGGACCCCGGCGCGCACCGGGCCGCGTGGGCGCGGTGGGACGCCGAGTACGAGGTGTTCCAGGAGCACAAGACCGCCGGGGCGGTGTTCATCCAGGACAACGGCTGCGGCTTCTCGACGCTTCTCGTGGTCACCGGTCCGCACCGGGGCACTCTGTGGTTCGACGGCCGGGCAACCTGCGACCGGATCCTTCCGTTGGACCTGGACGGCGGGCCGGTGCTGTTCCCGGAGTGGCTCGACCGGAACTCCATGGACCTGCTCGGCTGGTGAGCCCGTCGGCGGCCTACCGCCGCTCCCCGGTCGTCTCTCCGGGTCGCGTCATGGTCATGCCCAGGTCCTGGCGCATCCCTTCGCGCAGGGCGACCAGACGCTCCCACAGCTCCTCGATCTGCCCCTCCAGGACGTCGAGACCGTCCCCCGGGTCGGTCGCGCCGGTGTCCAGCCGCACGGCATGGCGGTGCATTTTCTGCAGGGCGCCGTTGACCCGGCCGGCCAAGCCGTGGACCTCGTCGGAGGCGAGGATGTTCACCTCCGCGTGGTGGGCGACGTACGCCCGCCAGCTCTCGTGGAGCGTGTCACGGCACGGACCGTCCACCCCGCCCGTCCGCCGCAGATCGGCCGCGCAGGCCGCGAGCGCGTCCCGGACCGAGCGGGACGCGGCGTTGAACCGTACGTAGACGGCCTGCCGTTCGGCGAGGAGCCGATCCTCCCGGGCGCGCGTCAGGTCCTCCTGCCGGTGGCGCTCGACGCGCTCCTGCTCCCGCCGGTGGACCCGCTGTGCGTGGCGCTGCGCGAGCAGGACCGAGACCAGCGACACCGCGCCTCCGATCACCGCCGCCGCCAGCGTCAGCATCGCCGCACCCATCGCGTCACCCCCTGCGACCGCCCGTCGTCACGGTAACCGATCCGCCACCCGGCACGTCCGGCCTTGCGGTCGTTCCACCGCGGCGGTACCGGGCCGCCCACGTCATGGCAGCACCCGGCAGAGTGCGTCCAGGGTCCCCTTCCAGGCGCTGTCCGAGGGACTTCCGTAACTGATGACCAGCGCGTCCCGCTCCCGTGCGGCGTCCGGGTGGCGGAAGTAGGAGAGGCCCTCCAGCGCCAGTCCCTGGAAGGCGGCGGCCGAGATCACCGAACGTTCGGTGCCCTCGGGGAGTTCGAGGACCGCGTGCAGCCCGGCCGCGATGCCGCTGATCCGGATGCCGGGGGCCCGCTCGGCCAGGGCGGCGACGAGCTGGTCGCGTCGGCGCCGGTAGCGCAGCCGCATCGCTCGCACATGACGGTCGTACGCGCCCGAGGCGATGAACTCCGCGAGGGTGAGCTGATCCAGGGAGCTGGTCGTCCAGTCGGAGAAGCCCTTGGCGTCGGCCAGTTCCGCCACCATGCCGGCGGGCGCCACCATCCAGCCCAACCGGAGCCCCGGAGCGAGGGACTTGCTCACCGTGCCGATGTGGACGACGCGGTCGGGGTCGAGTCCCTGGAGGCTGCCGACCGGCTGGCGGTCGTAGCGGAACTCGCCGTCGTAGTCGTCCTCGACGATCAGCCCGCCCGTCGCACGCGCCCAGTCGACGACCGCCACCCGGCGGTCCGGATGCAGCGGCACCCCGGTGGGGAACTGGTGCGCGGGCGTCATGAGCACGGCCCCCGCCTCGGGCCTGTCCGCCAACGCGCCCACCACCGTGCCGAGTCGGTCCACCGGCACGCACGGCGTGCGCAGTCCGGCCCGCGCCAGGGCCGTACGGTGGAAGTCGAGTCCGTACGAGTCCACGGCGACCTCGCGCACCTCACGCCGCGCCAACACCTCGCCGACCAGGCGCAGTCCGTGGATGAAGCCCGAGCAGATCACCACGCGTTCCGGGTCGGCGTACACCCCGCGCGCCCTGCCGACGTACTCCGCGACGACGGTGCGCAGTTCGGTGCGCCCGCGCGGATCGCCGTATCCGAATGCTCCGTCCGGCGCATCGGTGAGCGCGCGGCGGGACGCGCGGAGCCAGGCGGCGCGCGGGAAGGAGGCCAGGTCCGGCTGGCCGGGCATCAGGCTGTACGTGGGCAGCCTGCGGGCCGGCAGGGTCCTGCGGGCGACCGGGGTCCCGCCACGCGGCTCCGCCCGCCGCGCGACACGGGTCCCGGAGCCCTGGCGGGCGGTGAGCCACCCCTCGGCGACCAGTTCCGCGTAGGCGTCGGCCACCGTGTTCCGCGCGATCCCCAGGTCGGCGGCGAGCGCCCGGGAGGACGGCAGCCGGCTGCCGGGGGCCAGTCTCCCCGTGCGGACGGCGTCCCGCAGCGCCTCCATCAGTCCGTCGCGCAAGCCTCCGGCGTGCGGCTCGATGTGCAGGTCGGCGCCGAAAGTGGCCCAGGAATCCGTCATGGAAATGGACCATAGTCCGGTGCCACCCGAGCCGTAGCGTGGTGGGCATGACGACACGGAGCCACACCCACGCCACGTCCGAGTTCACCCCCGAGCACACCCCGCGCCTCAACTGGGCGGAGCTCGCCCCCGACGTCTACAAGGCCATGGTCCGGCTGGACGCGGCGGCCCGTAAGGGACTCGACCCCGTCATCGGCGAGCTGGTGAAGATCCGCTCCTCGCAGCTCAACCACTGCGCGTTCTGCCTGGACATGCACACCAAGGACGCCCTCGCGCAGGGCGAGACCGTCCAGCGGATCGTGCAGCTCAGCGCGTGGGAGGAGTCGAAGCACTTCTACACGGAGAAGGAGATCGCGGCGATCGAACTGACCGAGGCGATCACCGTCGTGACCGACGGGTTCGTGCCGGACGAGGTCTGGGAGAAGGCCGCCAAGCACTTCGACGAGACCGAGCTGGCCCACCTGGTCGCCGCGATCAACGTGATCAACGGCTGGAACCGCTTCGCCGTGAGCACCCGCATGGTCCCGGGCCACTACACCCCGGGCGCGCACTGACCCACCCCCGGCACCCGCCGCACCGCACCGACCCGCCCGGCACGCACCGGACTGCCGGGGGGCGCCCCGGTGCGTCGGCCGGTGCGTCCGGCGGTGCGTCGGCCGGTGCGTCCGGCGGTGCGTCGGCCGGTGCGTCCGGGACGCCCCGCGGGCCGCGGCCCGCGGGGCGTTTCCCTGCCCGGACCCGCGTCCGGTGCGTCCACGCCGTGTCCCGCCCGCACCGTCGGCCGCCTCCCTCCACTCGCCCCGATCCCGGAGCAACACCACAATTTCGGCGCCGAATTGCCCGTCGGGCCCGGCGGGCGGTGCCCGCGTTCAACGGGCCCTGCGGCGGCGAGAAATGTCCTCACTCTCCGCGGATCAGCGAAGGAACCCTGCCTGCTCGAAGCATCTGTGTTCGTGACACCCTCCATGGCATGCTCTCGCCAGCGCCCCGCCGTTTCCGGCGGGGCGCGTCGAGTTGAGTCCCGGAAGGACGAACCCGCAGATGCCCTCTCCTCTCATATCCAGGCTCGCCATCGCGCTGACATTCACCACAGTGGCCTCGGCCTCGATCACGGGTACCGCCGCGACGGCCTCCCCCGCGCCGAGCGGCTCGCAGGCTGTTCCCGCCCGGGGGGCGATCGTGAACGCCGCGCGCTCCGCGGCCTTCGCGCACTCCGCCAAGACCGGACTGAGCGGACTGAGCGGGCTGGTCGCCACGGACGTCATGGCCGACCGGAACGGCCGGCAGCACGTGCGCTTCTCGCAGACCTTCCGGGGCATTCCCGTCATGGGTGCCGACATCGTTGTCCACCTCAGCAGCACTTCCGGGTACCTCGGCGTGACCCGCGCCGCCGACAGAGCGGTCTCGGTGCCGTCGGTGGCGGCGAAGGTCACCACCGGACAGGCCCGCGCCAAGGCCGCCTCGGTGGTCTCGAACGGCTCCGCCTCGACTCCTCGCCTGGTGGTGCGGTTCCACCAGGGCACGAGCATCCTCGCCTACCAGGTGGGGGTGTCCGCGGGCGCGGACGCGGCAGCCTCCCGCTCGGTACTGCTCGACGCGGTGACCGGCAGGGTGGTGAGCGACGCGGCGGCCCTGGACGAGTTCATCTCGCCCAAGCTGGAGAACAAGCTCCTGGCCCTGGGAGAGCGCGCGAGACCTGCCAAGACCACGACCACGCCCGCGTTCGCACCGGCGGCCAGGCGGTTCGTCGCCTCGTACCCCGCCCCGGCGGTGGGCACCGGCGCGTCGATGTACGACGGCACGGTGACCCTGAACACCACCCAGACCGCGGCGTCCTCGTACACCCTCACCGACACCACCCGCGGCGGCGCCCAGGTCAAGAACGCCAAGAACAAGTCACTGTCGGAGTCGAGCGTCTTCACCGGCTCCACCGTCATGACCGACACGGACGACAAGTGGGGCAACGGCACCACGTCCGACACCAACACCGCCGGGGTGGACGCCCAGTACGGGATGACCTCGACCTTCGACTTCTACAAGAAGACGTTCGCCCGCAACGGCATCAAGAACGACGGCGCCGGCCCGCACGGCGTCGTCCACTACGCCCGCGACTACGGCAACGCCGGGTGGAGCGACGGCTGCTGGTGCATGGTCTACGGCGACGGTGACGGCTCGACCTTCACCAAGCCGCTGACCCAGCTGGACGTCACCGGGCACGAACTGACGCACGGGGTGGTGTCGTCCACGGCAGGCCTGGAGACCGACTACGACGCGGCCGGCGACCAGATCGGCGAGGCGGGTTCGCTCAACGAGTCACTGGCCGACATCTTCGGCTCCGCCGTCGAGTTCACCACCGACAACCCCACGCACGCCCCCAACTACCTGATGGGCGAACAGCTGGGCCTCGCGCAGGGGTTCCTGCGCCGGCTCGACCACCCGTCACTGGACAAGCTGGAGGGCACCGTCGACTACTGGAGCACGAAGGCTCCCAGTACGGAGGTGCACGCGGGCTCCGGCGTCTCCTCCCACGCCTTCTACCTGCTGGCGGAGGGCAGCGGGAGCAAGACCATCGGTGGCGTCCCCTACAGCTCGGCGACGTACGACGGTTCGAAGGTGACCGGCATCGGCCGCGACAAGGCGGTGGCGATCTTCTACCAGGCACTGACCCGGTACATGGTCTCCAGCACCGACTTCCACGACGCCCGCACGGCGACCCTGCAGGCCGCGGCGGACCTGTACGGGCAGAGCGGCACGGAGTACGCGGCGGTGAACAAGGCGTGGGCGGCGGTGAACGTCACCGCCGCCAACGGCTGAGCACGGCCCCCGCTTCCGGCCGCCCCGGGGTCAGAGCGCCGATCCCCGCGGCTCGAAACCGGCGACCGCCTCGGCGAGGATCTCCTCGTGGAGCGGCCACTCCGTGTCGGGTGCGGCGACCAGCAGGGCGTACAGCCTGCCGTCCGACGCGGTGAACACCCGGTCGAGCACCTTGCGGCGGGTACCGGTCGCCTCGTGGTCGTACGCGTAGACCAGCTCGGCCGCGTCGCCGCCGTCCGGGGAGTCCACCGCCCCGACGCTGATCTCCTGGAACCCGGGGCTGGCCCTGCGGCTCTCGGAGGCGGCGTGCGCGGCGTCCAGGGCGCTGGTGAACCCGGTGACCTGCCAGACCTGGAGCAGCGAGGTGCCGTCCGCCGAGGTGTAGTAGACGCCGTGGTCGTCCTCGGTGCGGTTCTGCCACTCCTCGGGCACGGTGACGGTGAAGCCGCCCGGGTCGTCCACGGCCGTGTACCCGGGGCCTGCCGTCGCCGAGGTCTCCTCGTCGGTGGGGGCCGGTCCCTCGCCGGTCGGTTCGGCGAGGGACTCCTCACCGGTGCCCTGCCCGCCGGCCGCCTCCGCCACGGGGGCGGTGTCGGAGGCCGGCGCTCCCTGCGTCGCGGGGGCGGGGTCCTGGGCGAGCGTGAACCAGAGGGCGGCCGTGCACGCGGCGAGCACGCCGACCGTGAGCCCGGCGGTGAGCGGGGTGAACCGTTGCCACCAGGTCCCGTCGCCGTCCCCGGGTTCGACCTCGCCGACGAACCCGCCGGGGAAGCCGTCCGCGAACCCGCCCCGCCCGTCCGGCCCGTAGACGTACCCGGACCGCGTCGGACCGTCCGACGCCTGCGGGGGCGCGGGCGGCTGCGGCGGGCCCGGAGGCAGGGAGGGGTACCCCATCGGCGGACTCGGGGCCACCGGCGGGGAGTCCGGCAGGGGTGGCGGGGCGGCCGGCGGAGTGTGCTCCCCGGTCTCCCACCTCTGTGTCTCGTCGTTCCAGCGCGGCGCGCCGCCCCCGGTCATCGGTCAGCCTCCCAGCAGGGCCGCGAGTTCATGGCCGACCGCGACACCCGATGCCAGCGTCGCGACGAAGGCACCGGCCGCCTCCATGGCGTCGCGGAGCCGGACGAGCCGCCCGGGTTCGGCGGCGCCGCCGGTCTCGATCTCCTCGGCCACGACGGCGAGTTCGGTGTCGAGGCGGCCGGTGGCGTCCGTCGCGACGAAGCGGGCGAGGTCCGCGCGCAGCTCCTTGACCGTACGCAGCAATTCCGCCTGGTCCTCGGCGACCGGCACGCTGTTCTGGTTCTGCGTCACGGTGTTGTGGTCGCCGATGGCGAACGCGCTGCCCGTCACGGAACCGATGCGCACACCGGCCGGCGGTCCCTGCTGGCCGTCCGTGCTTCCCATGGTCATCTCCCTCCGGTGGAGCGGGTCACTTCTTCGGGCCCTCGGCGGCGAGCGGCGAGGACGGTCGGGGGGACGACGCCGGCCTGCCGGCGTCGTGATCCGGTCCCGACCGGGGCTCACCGCCCGCCCTGGAGTCCGGCGACGCGTCGGAGGCGTCGCGTCGCTCCGCGCGCGTCCGGTTGCTGGTGACGGTGTTGTGGTCGCCGACGCCGATGGCGCTGTCGACCGCGGACTCGATGAAGACCCCGCCCGCCCCCACTTGGATGATCTTCTGCTCGAACTCGTCGGTCTGCCAGCCGGCTTCGCGCAGCGCCAGCCGTACCCCGCTGGTCACCCGGTCCTCGATGCTCTTGAGGTAGCGGTCGACGTCCATCTCCTGGAAGAGCGCAGCCCCGGTGTCCGAGGCGAGCTGCCGGACCGAGAGTCCGGGTCCCTCGGGAAGCGCTCCGCCGAAGCCCTCGGTGAGCCGGCGCCGTACGCCGACAGCTGTCTTGAAGAGCGTCGTCAGGGAGGCCACCAGGGAGTCGGGCACGCGGGTGGCTGCCCAGTACGCCTTGCCGAACCAGCTGTTGTTGCGGTGCTGGTGTGCGATCTGGTCCGCGTCCCGGAAGTACGGCAGCAGCGGCGTCAGTATGTGCGGGGCGACCTCCAGCATCAGCATCCCGCCCTGGGTGTGGACCCGGACGAAGACGGTGACGACAACCTCTTCGCCCCAGCCTCCGACCCTGATCCGCAGGAAGTGGCGACGGCCTTCGCCGCCCTCCTCCAAGGCTGCCCGCCGGTGCGTCTCGAACCCCTCGGGCCCGTACGGGGCGTCCTGCCGCCTCGGCAGCCCTCGCACCGGGAGGAAGACGCACTCGTCGACCTCGAGTTCACGCAGACGGTCGCGCACGGCCTCTGCGGCCTGCGGCGATCCGTGCGGGGACGGCACCCGGAGCCCTTCGAGCAGCGGCACGATCCGGCGGAGGATGGCCGCGTTGTCGAGGGGTTCGGCCTCGGTGTCCGTACGCGAGCGGAGCTCGACGGAGAGGTTCCACGCACGACGGGTGTCGCCGCTCCCGCAGAACGGATCGGTCTCGTTGTACATGATCAGCGGGGAGTGCTGCTCGACGCGGATGCGGTCGCGGAGCCGGCGGAACCGGCCACCCGCGGACCGCTCGGCCGGGTCGGCGGAGAGGTCGGCGAAGTGCTGCGGCGAGAGATGGGTGCCCATCACCCGTGCCCACCGGTCGCGTTGGACGACGAGGAGGGCGGCGATCCCGGCGAAGGCCAGCAGGCAGAGCCACGGCAGTGAGGTGGGCATGCCCTCCAGAAGTCCGGAGAGGACGCCGGGCCCCAGGACGAACACGCCGAGGAGGCTGCCGGAGAAGCCGTCGTCCGACCCGTACGAGCCACTGGAGTCGTAGGAGTAGGAGGAGGAGTAGGAGTCGCCGTCGTCGAACCAGTCGACGGTGCCGCCGAAGAGGGCGCCGACGACGACCACCAGGAACGCGACGAGGAAGAAGCGTCCGTACCAGCGCATCAACAGGGCCGGGAAGACCCGGTAGAAGGGCGGCTCCGCGGAGGTTCCCCGTACGGCACGGGCGAGACCGATGTAGACGGCCGCCATGGCCGGCAGGAGGAAGACGCCACGGGTGACGTAGACCGCCAGCGCCCAGCACGCCAGGACGCCCGCCGCCCACCGGAGCCGGGTCCTTTGCGCCCACAGGGCGTGCGCCAGGACGCGGGTCGCGTCGAAGCCCGCGGACGGGGCGACGATGCGGTTCTCCTGGACGTAGAGGTGGTCGATCACCGCGTCGCGGAAGCCCTCGTCGTGGTGGACCCCGGCGCAGAGCAGTCGGCAGGCTTCGCTGCCCGACGGATGCACCGGCGGCCTCGCGCGCGGCTCGTCCCCGCCGGGGGGCTCCTGCGACGGCACGGAGGTCACGGACACCGGCACCCCTTCGATGAGCAACCCGCGTCGTTCGCACGGGTGTTGCAGATGGGAAAGGACGCCAATGTAGCGGGCGGCGGAGTGGCGGTGCGAACTGATTGCGCGTCACGAGAGGGCCGTGCACGCAACCTTCACGTCCGCGCGTCGCAGCCCCTCCCCGCAGCCCTTTCCCGCAGGCGCGTCGCGGAGCCGGAGCACGACGGGGCCGGAACACGACGGGCCGGGCACTACGGGACCAGCCACACGGGGAACGGGCCACGACGCACCGGAGCGCCCGCACGGCCGATGCCGTACGGGCGCTCCAAAAGCCGGTGGGGCCGGGTGGCCCCTCAGGCTCAGATCAGGCCGAGCTCGCGGACCGCGTCGCGCTCCTCGACGAGCTCCGCGACCGACGCGTCGATGCGCGCACGGGAGAACTCGTTGATGTCCAGGCCCTGGACGATCTTGTACGAGCCGTTCTCCGTGGTGACCGGGAAGGACGAGATGATGCCCTCGGGGACGCCGTAGGAACCGTCCGACGGAATGCCCATCGAGGTCCAGTTGCCCTCGGCGGTGCCGTTGACCCAGGTGTACACGTGGTCGATGGCGGCGTTGGCGGCCGAGGCGGCGGAAGACGCGCCACGGGCCTCGATGATCGCCGCACCGCGCTTGGCGACGGTCGGGATGAAGGTGTCGGCCAGCCACACCTCGTCGTTGACGACCTCGGCGGCGTTCTTGCCGGCGATCTCCGCGTGGAAGATGTCCGGGTACTGGGTGGCCGAGTGGTTGCCCCAGATCGTCAGCTTCTTGATGTCGGAGACGGCGGCACCGGTCTTGGCGGCCAGCTGCGAGATCGCGCGGTTGTGGTCGAGGCGGGTCATCGCGGTGAAGCGCTCGGCCGGGACGTCCGGCGCGGCGGCCTGCGCGATGAGCGCGTTGGTGTTGGCCGGGTTGCCGACGACGAGGACCTTGATGTCGTCCGCGGCGTTGTCGTTGATGGCCTTGCCCTGGGGCTTGAAGATGCCACCGTTGGCGGAGAGCAGGTCGCCGCGCTCCATGCCCTTGGTACGCGGGCGGGCGCCGACGAGCAGCGCGACGTTGGCGCCGTTGAACGCGGCGTTGGCGTCGTCCGTGATCTCGATGCCGCGCAGCAGCGGGAAGGCGCAGTCGTCGAGCTCCATCGCGGTGCCTTCGGCGGCCTTGAGACCCTGCGGGATCTCCAGGAGACGCAGGTTGACCGGCACGTCCGGGCCGAGCAGGTGGCCGGAGGCGATGCGGAAGAGCAGCGCGTAGCCGATCTGGCCGGCCGCGCCGGTCACGGTGACATTCACGGGAGTGCGGGTCATGGCGATCTCCGTTAGACAGCTGGCGGTGGGGGCTCATGGCCCCTGGAGCTGGACATCTCCTGAATCTTGATGTGAAGAGATATCCGTCGGTCAGGCTATCCGACCCGGGCCACGCGGACCGCCCGCCCCCCTGTGTCACGGCCCACAGACCCTCCGTACCGACCCCCGGGGATCGGCACGTCCGGCCGGCGAGGGGGCGGGCGCGGCCACCTGTGCAGGGTGGTCATGAGGCGGTCGCACAGCGGTCACAGAGTGCCGGAATGGTCACTTCCGTGCCACAGGGAGCGGCCGTTCCTTGCCCCGACTGATCGTGTCCATGACTCTTGGAGCGGGTCGCGGACGGCGCTCGCGTCGCCGCCCGCCGGGGCAGTACCGCCCCGCCCACCCAGGTGTCCGTCCCTGTCGGGGGAAGGGACGGACACCGCGCGGGCCATGTGCCCGGGGGCTCCGCGCGGGCGGCCGTCCGCGCGACGGCCGCCCGTCCGGGGTCCGGCCCTCAGCGGATCGTGAAGTGGACCGCGTCCTCCAGGAACGGGACGTCCAGCCACGGCTGCGGCTGCGCCATCAGCGCGAGCAACACGATCAGCGCGCCCATCACCCCGTACGTGACCAGGTCGGTGAACCGGGACCGTACCGCCAGCATGCCGACGGACGGGACCGCCCAGCGCAGCACGGCCCCGGCCAGCAGGGCCACCCCGATCAGCAGGGAGCCGATCCGGAACGCCTCGGCGAACGGGTCGGTGGCCACGATCAGCAGCCCCAGGGCCGCCGTCACGAGCACCGTGAGCAGCGGCCACTGGCGGGCCGGTGCGGGGGCGTCGCCCGACGCGGCCCGACCGCCGCCCTCGGGGCGGGCGGTGTCGCGGGTCAGCGTGAACCGCCAGGACCGCCGGGCCGTCGACGAGGACGCGTCCTGCGGCGCCGCGGCCTCGTCGGGCTCGGCGGCGGGCCCCCCGGCTTCTCCCGCTGTCCCGGCGTGGTCCGCGTCGCCCGGGTCCCGCGTTTCGCGGCGGGCGGGGTCTGCCGGGCTCGTGGCAGCAGCCATCGGGTTCCTTCCGGGTCTGCGGGAACGGAGTCGCGACCGGTCGGCAGACCGGACTCGCGAGGGCGGGGTCGGACGCGTCGGGGTCAGCCGGCTGCCGGGGCGTCGGCCTCGGCGGCGGCACGCTCGGCGGCCTCGACGACGTTCACCAGCAGCTGCGCGCGGGTCATCGGGCCGACACCGCCCGGGTTCGGCGAGATCCAGGCGGCGACCTCGGCCACGCCCGGGTGCACGTCTCCGACGATCTTGCCGTTCTCGTCGCGGCTCACGCCGACGTCCAGCACGGCGGCGCCCGGCTTCACGTCCTCGGGCTTGATGATGTGGGCCACCCCGGCGGCGGCGACGATGATGTCGGCCTCCTTGAGGTGGGCGGAGAGGTCGCGGGTGCCGGTGTGGCACTGGGTGACCGTGGCGTTCTCGGACTTGCGGGTCAGCAGCAGCGGGATCGGGCGGCCGATCGTGACACCGCGGCCGACGACCACGACGTGCTTGCCACCGATCTCCACGCCGTGGTGGCGGAGCAGCTGGACGACACCCTGCGGGGTGCAGGGCAGCGGACCGGCCTCGCCCAGGACGAGACGGCCGAGGTTCATGGGGTGCAGCCCGTCGGCGTCCTTGGCCGGGTCCATCAGCTCCAGCACGCGGTTGGTGTCGATGCCCTTGGGGAGCGGGAGCTGCACGATGTAACCGGTGCAGTCGGGGTTGGAGTTGAGTTCGCGGACGACGTCCTCGATCTCCTCCTGGGTGGCGGTGTCGGGGAGTTCGCGCTGGATCGAGCCGATGCCGACCTGCGCGCAGTCCCGGTGCTTGCCGTTGACGTACCACCGGCTGCCCGGGTCGTCCCCGACGAGCAGGGTGCCGAGGCCGGGCGTGATGCCCCGCTCCTTGAGGGCCGCCACGCGGACGGTCAGTTCGGACTTGATCGCGGCTGCGGTGGCCTTGCCATCGAGAATCTGGGCAGTCATGCCCCCATCCTCGCGGATGAACCCACCTGGGTACCAATT
Organism: Streptomyces sp. NBC_00247; assembly: GCF_036188265.1. Taxonomy (NCBI): domain Bacteria; kingdom Bacillati; phylum Actinomycetota; class Actinomycetes; order Kitasatosporales; family Streptomycetaceae; genus Streptomyces; species Streptomyces sp. NBC_00247. Next base: position 2,449,409 of record NZ_CP108093.1, read on the forward strand.
CAGGTCCGGTGGACGGACGCGTGAGGTTGCACTTGCACAACTACTACGCCAATCGAGTGGACAGGAACCGGCCAGCAGGACGACGATAAGGCGCGCAGCAATGCGGACCGTGCCGGGGGGACGAACCGTTCGTTTGCGCAGCAAATCCTCCGCGCGGGCCGTACCGTCCCCGCATCGTCACAACGGAGGAACCTCGCCATGAGCTTCGGCGACCCCAACAACCCTTACGGCCAGCCGCAGCCGGGCGGCCAGCAGCCCGGCGGCCAGCAGCCCGGATACGGCTACCCGCAGGGCGCGCCCCAGCAGGGCTACGGCTACCCCCAGGCGCCGTACGGCCAGGGCGGGTTCCCGGCCGGCCCGACCGAGATGCCGGGCGGGGTGAAGGCGGCCCGCGTGATGCTCTTCGTGATGGGCGGCCTCAGCATCATCGGCGCCATCCTCTTCGCGATCAGCGCGGCGGCCGTCGGCGCCGCGAAGAACGACGCCTCCCTCCAGGAGGACGTGCAGTTCCAGCAGCTCGCCGACTACTCGGGCGGTGTCCTGTGGGGGATCACCGTCTTCGCGCTGGTGTGGGCGGTGCTGGCCATCGTCCTCGGGGCGAAGTTCGGCAAGGGCGGCAGCGGCCTGCGTGTCACGGCCATCGTCTTCGGCGTGCTGACGGCGATCCTCGGCATCTACCCGTTCATCGTGGTCGGCCTCGTCTACACGGTGCTCGCCATCCTCGTCGTCGTCTTCGCGGCCAACAGCGACGGCAGCGCCTGGTTCAACCGTCACAAGCAGCCTCAGCAGTACTGACACCCCGGCGCGACCGCCGACGCACGAAGGCCGTGACTCCGCCGTTCGCGGGGCACGGCCTTCGTCGTGTCCGGGCCCGGGGTCAGCCCGCCGCCGGAATCCGTTCCACCACGACGATGCTGCCGGTGCGGAGCTTGAGCCGGTACGCCGCCTCCGGGTGCAGCTGCGTCGCGTACGCCGCCGGGTCCTGGATCGAACGGGCCCAGCCGGAGTCCAGGTTGAAGGCGACGATGTCGGGGGCGGTGCCGGGTGCGCCGCCGATCCAGTAGACGGTCCGGTCGGAGGTGAGGTGCGCCATCAGCGCGATGTCGGTCTCGACGCGGGCGCCCACCGGGATCGCGGCCATCGCCTCGCGCGCCGCGTACGTCCCGGCGTCGGCACGGTAGGTCTCCGGACGCAGCAGTTCGCGCAGCGGCAGGTGCTGGGTCATCGCGAAGGCGATGCCCACGGTCACCGGGACGACGACGTTCCCGAAGGAGACGAGCCAGGGCCTCGGGGACGTACGGCTGCGGCGGATGCCGTCCGCCATGGCGAGGAAGACCACCGGCATGAGGACGGCGCTGTAGTGCCAGACCATGCCCCAGTGGTTCGGGTCCTGGGAGAGCAGCCGCCAGCCGAGCGTGGGCAGGACGAGCAGCGCCAGCGGTGAACGCAGGCTCATGAAGGCGGTGATGCCGAAGAGGAAGACCAGCATCTCGATCTTGACGGACGAGTCGAACGCCCCGAGGACCACGTCGAGGGTGGAGACGTGCTGTTGGCCGTCGGTCTCGATCTTCTTCCAGTAGTCGTAACCGCCCGCGCTGCTGGCCGCCGGTATGAGGACGAAGACCGTGAGCACGAAGAAGCAGACTCCGGTGACCGCGAGCAGGGTGCCCCAAAACCGCTGTCCGAGGACGAAGAGGACCAGCCCGACGGCGGCCACCGTGATGCCGAGGTCCTCCTTGACCAGGACCAACGGCAGGGCCCACAGGACGGCCGCCGACCAGCGCTCGGTGAGCAGCGCCCGGCAGACCAGGGCGATCAGCGGGACCGCGAGGGCGATCTCGTGGAAGTCGGACTTCACCGCCTCCTGGAGCCCCCAGGAGAGGCCGTACGCGACCGTGACCCAGGGCCCGTAGCGCCCACCGAGGACCTGCTGGACCGTGCGTCCCACGACGACGGCGGAGAGCGCGAACAGGGCGGCCTGCGCGAACAGCAGGGCGACGGCGGACGGCCAGATCCAGTAGAGCGGGACGAGCAGCGCCACCGCCGGGGAGAAGTGGTCGCCGAGGATCAGGTAGCCGGGGCCCTTGATGTCGACGACCGGCGCGTGGAACCCGGCGTACGCCCGGACCTCCTGCTCGAAGATGCCGAGGTCCCAGGAGGGCGAGTCGAAGCGGGCGTACTGGAAGTAGGCGTAGAGGAAGTACAGGGCGCAGAGGACCGCACCGATGATCAGGTACGGGCGCAGCGGGACGCGGCCGGGCCGCTCCTCGGCTGCCGGTGAGTCGGCTGCCGGTGAGTCCGGGGCCGGTGAGTCCGGGGCCGGCGCGTCGGGAGCGGGCGCCTCGGGGGCCGGTGCGTCCGGAGCGGGCGCGTCGGGGGCTGCCGGCGGCAGGTCGTCGTCCCTCCGGTCACCGGGGTCCTTGCCGCGCGTCTGCTGAGCCGGGACGGACCAGCCGCCTCCGGTACGGCTCCGCTCGTCGCCACCCGGGCCGGGCGCCGCTTTCCCCATCCGCAATGAATTCACCCACCGGTTCGCATCGAGTCGTGCACGCCGATCGGAGGGTCTCGCGGATCGGGCGGCCACGCGGATCGCGCGGCCTCGCACACCCCTTCGGACAAGCGATCCATTAGAACAGAGAGCCGGGACCCCGAGGAGCCCTCGGTTCCGTCCCGTTCACCGACGGCCGCGGCCCCGGTACGCGGACGGCCCGCCGGGAAGTCCCGGCGGGCCGCACGGCCGTCACACCTCGACGGCGGGGTTCCTGACCGCGTCAGCGCGCGGCTCAGTGGAAGAAGTGACGCGTGCCCGTGAAGTACATGGTCACGCCGGCCTTCTTCGCGGCCTCGACCACCAGCTCGTCGCGGACCGAACCGCCCGGCTGGGCCACGGCCTTGATCCCGGCGGCGGTCAGGATCTCCAGACCGTCGGGGAAGGGGAAGAAGGCGTCGGAGGCGGCGAACGAGCCCTGGGCCCGCTCGGCGCCCGCGCGCTCGACGGCGAGCTTGGCGGAGTCGACCCGGTTGACCTGGCCCATGCCGACGCCCACCGACGCGCCGCCCTTGGCGAGCAGGATCGCGTTGGACTTGACCGCGCGGCTCGCCTTCCACGCGAAGGCGAGGTCCTTCAGCTCGTCGGCGGAGAGCGCCTCGCCGGTGGCGAGCGTCCAGTTGGCCGGGTCGTCGCCGTCGGCCTGGAGCCGGTCGGCGACCTGGAGCAGTGCGCCGCCGTCGATCGGCTTGACCTCGACCGGGGCGGTCGGGGCACCCTCGCAGCGCAGCACGCGGATGCTCTTCTTGCGGGCGAGGATCTCGACCGCGCCGTCCTCGTACGCCGGGGCCACGATGACCTCGGTGAAGATCCCGGCGACCTGCTCGGCCATCTCGACCGTCACGGGGCGGTTGACGGCGATGACGCCGCCGTACGCGGAGAGCGGGTCGCAGGCGTGCGCCTTGCGGTGCGCCTCGGCCACGTCGTCGGCGACGGCGATGCCGCAGGGGTTGGCGTGCTTGATGATCGCGACGCACGGCTCGGCGTGGTCGTACGCGGCCCGGCGCGCGGCGTCGGTGTCCGTGTAGTTGTTGTAGGACATCTCCTTGCCGTGCAGCTGCTCCGCCCCGGCGAGGCCGCCGCTGCCGGAGGTGTAGAGGGCCGCGGGCTGGTGCGGGTTCTCGCCGTAGCGCAGCACGTTGGAGCGCTCGTACGTCGTACCGAAGAAGTCGGGGAAGCCCGAGTCGTCCGCGGCGGCGTAGTCGGCGGCGAACCAGGAGGCCACGGCCACGTCGTACGCGGCGGTGTGCTGGAAGGCCTCGGCGGCGAGCCGCTTGCGGGCGGTCAGGTCGAAGCCGCCGGCCCGCACCGCGGCGAGGACGTCGGCGTACCGCTCGGGGCTGGTGACGACGGCCACGGACGGGTGGTTCTTGGCCGCGGCGCGGACCATGGACGGGCCGCCGATGTCGATCTGCTCGACGCACTCGTCGTCGGAGGCGCCGGAGGCGACGGTCTCCTTGAACGGGTACAGGTTGACGACCACCAGGTCGAAGGGCTCCACGCCCAGCTCGGCGAGTTGCTCGCGGTGGGCGTCCAGGCGCAGGTCGGCGAGGATGCCGGCGTGCACGCGCGGGTGGAGGGTCTTCACGCGGCCGTCGAGGCACTCGGGGAAGCCGGTGAGCTCCTCGACCTTGGTGACGGGGACACCGGCGGCGGCGATCTTTCCGGCGGTGGAGCCGGTCGAGACGAGCTCGACGCCGGCCTCGTGCAGACCGCGGGCGAGGTCTTCCAGCCCCGTCTTGTCGTAGACACTGACCAGGGCGCGACGGATGGGCTTATTCACCGACATGACCGAGATGAACCTTTCGTCCCTCAATGCGATGACCGTCACGGGCGATCCGCCCCACGGCCTCGACGAGCAGCTTGCGCTCGACTTCCTTGATGCGTTCGTGGAGAGCGGACTCGCCCTCCGGGGTGTCCTCTTCGGTCACCTCGACCACGCCCTGCGCGATGATCGGACCGGTGTCGACACCGTCGTCGACGAAGTGGACGGTGCACCCCGTGACCTTCACGCCGTACGCGAGTGCGTCACGCACTCCGTGGGCGCCGGGGAAGCTCGGGAGCAGGGCGGGGTGGGTGTTGACGATCCGGCCGCCGAACCGGGCCAGGAACTCCTTGCCCAGGATCTTCATGAACCCGGCCGAGACGACGAGGTCCGGCCGGTGCGCGGCGGTGGCGGCGGCCAGCGCGGCGTCCCACTCCCCGCGGGTGGCGTGGTCCTTCACCTTGCGGACGAAGGTGGGGACACCGGCACGCTCGGCCCGCTCCAGGCCGACGATGCCCTCACGGTCGGCGCCGACCGCGACGACCCGGGCACCGTATCCCTGAGGGTCGGCGTCGATGGCGTCGAGCAGGGCCTGGAGGTTGGTACCGGAACCGGAGACCAGCACGACCAGACGGGCCGGATCGGCGGGACGAGCCGGATCGGCTGAGGTGGGCGAGGCCACGGTTGGGCCCTTTCTCGCGTGGTGACGCGCCTGCGTCGTGCCGGCGGAACTCTTGGACTGACGAACTCTTCGTACGGTCTCTTTGTACGGTCCTACGAACGAGGATCGCCCTCGAGTACGGGGGACCCTACGAACGGACCGGTCGTCGGCAACGATACCGGCACACCCTGCGGCCCCCACGGGACGGGGGCGTGGGCGGGAGGTAGCGTCAGGGGACGCGAACCGTCCGACGGGCGGAAACGACGAGATGGGGAAGACGTTCACCACATGCCGGACCGACGCCGCCGCACCGACTCCCGCCCTTTCCAGCCTTCGCGCCTTTCGCGCCATCCGCACCTCTCCCCGCTGACCGGGGGCGCCCCGGCCGTGCCGGGTCCCGCGCCGGCGACTCCCCTGCTGCGGGAGCGGCAGCCCTCGCCGCACGGCGGCTCCGAGGCGCCCGGCTCCACCGGTCCGGCCGATCCGGGTGCGCCGGGCACGCCCGGCGGGCAGGCCGCCCCCGGCGGTACCGGGGGCGGGGACACGCCCGCCCCCGGCACCCCCGCCCCACCCGTCGAGGACAACCCGTTCGCCGCGCCCCCGCAGGGGCGCCCCGACCAGCCCTGGCGGCCGCGCCACCCCTCGGCCCACAGCGGCCAGGGCAACGGCCAGGGCGAGGGAACCGGCCAGGGGAACGGCAACGGGAACGGCCCGTCCGACGGCCGCCCCGCCTGGGGCAGCCAGTGGAGCGACCGGCAGCCGGGCCGCGAGGGCGGCGACTTCGGCCGGCGCCCCGGTGCGGGCGGCGGTCCGGAGAGGCCCGACGGCGGCCGGGGCGGAATGCGGTGGGACCCCACCGATCCCGCCCAGCGCCGTGCTCGCTACGCGGTGCTCAGCGGAATGTGGGCCTTCTTCTTCGTCCTGTTCGGCTTCCCGGAGATCGCGCTGCTGCTCGGCGCGCTCGGCACGTACTGGGCGATCAGCTCGCTGCGTGCCGAGCCGAAGCCGCCCGCCCGTGCCGACGGTACGGCGGGTTCCGGCCAGACCGGTACGCCCCCCGGCATCGGTGCGCCGACGGCCGGCGGTGTCGCCGGTGCGTCCGCCGGACAGCCCGCGCCCGGTTCCGTACCGCCGGGCGGTCAGCTCGGACGCCCCGTACCGGCCCCCGGGGGCAAGCCGCAGACCACGGCCGCCGTCAGCGGCCTGGTGACCGCGCTGCTGGCGCTGCTGATGGTGGCCGGGACGTTCACGGTCGAGCTGGTCTACCGCGACTACTACACCTGCGTGGACGACGCCCTGACCCGCTCCAGCGCACTGGCCTGCAACGACCTGCTGCCGGACACCCTCGAACCGATCTTCGGCGTCAAGAACTGACCCACCCCTCCCCCGCCCCGCGCGAACGGCCCGGCTCCGATCCAGGAGCCGGGCCGTTCGCACGGGGCGGGCCCGCGCGCGAGGGCGGGCGTGCGCTCGGCAGCGGGCCGTCCGCCCGACGGCCGCCCGCCCCGGGGGCGTTCGCCCGGGGCGGGCTCCTCCAGCGGGGACTCGTGCGCACGGGCCCCCGTCCGCACGGCGAGGGCCGTTCACGCGAGGGCGGAATCCGGCCACCCCAGCCGTGCGGAGCCGAGGCGCGCGCCCCGCCCGCCCCGCTCCCACGGCGCCCCTCCTGGCAAGCGCGCCTCCACACGACCTGCGGCGCCCCCTGACCCTCTCCCGCCGCTCTCCGCCGGAGACACTCGCCGTCGCCCCGGCACCCCTGCACCCCTGCACCCCTGCACCCCGCCCCGGATACCCGCCGGATACGCATTCCGACATACCCGTGCATGGTCGAAAGACTTTCGAAATGTTTCGAATTCCACACCCTTCATCGACTCCCCATTACTTCCCGCATCCGAGGATTACCCCGACCTCCACCGCGCCACCCTGGATAAATATTGCCTTGACCTGGGCAAATACACTCCAGCCCCCTCCTAGGGGCAAAAAAGTTTTTCGCTATAGCTGCCGAAACCATTGACACCCAAGGGCGCCGAATCAACACTGACGTCGCTGACAGACCTCAAAGGCCGTTGATTTGAGGCACCCGCACGACCGACCCGCCCCTCCGGCTCCCGGCCGCGTCAGGAACGCCCCACCCGCCGCGTCGCCCCTACACCGACGCGACTCCGGATCTGACGCGTCCATGACATTTCTGGGCCCGGGGTGGCGTCTCGCCACCTGGCCGCCGGCCAGTCCGCACAAGGAGGAAGCATGTTCATGAAGGAAGGCACCACTCGTTCGAGGAGTCGCGGCCTCGGCCGCTTCCGGCTCCTCGGCCGGGCCTTCGCCCTGGCTGCGGCGGTGACCGCGCTGATCCTGCCGGGCACCGCCAACGCCGATACGACGATCAACACGAACCAGACCGGCACCAACAACGGCTATTACTACTCGTACTGGTCCGACGGTGGCGGATCGGTCTCCATGAACCTCGGCTCCGGCGGGAATTACAGCACCAACTGGAGCAACGTCGGCAACTTCGTCGCCGGCAAGGGATGGAGCAACGGCGGACGCCGGAGCGTGAACTACACCGGCACGTTCAACCCGTCCGGAAACGCCTATCTGGCCCTTTACGGATGGACCTCCAACCCGCTCGTCGAGTACTACGTCGTCGACAACTGGGGCACCTACCGGCCCACCGGGACCTTCAAGGGCACGGTGACCACCGACGGTGGCACCTACGACATCTACGAGACGACCCGGACCAACGCCCCGTCCATCGAGGGGGACAACAAGACGTTCAAGCAGTACTGGAGCGTCCGGCAGTCCAAGAAGACCGGCGGCACCATCACCACGGGCAACCACTTCGACGCCTGGGCGAGCAAGGGCATGCCCCTGGGTTCGTTCAACCACTACATGGTGCTCGCCACCGAGGGCTACCAGAGCAGTGGTAGCTCCAACATCACGGTCGACGGTACGGGCGGCGGCACCGGCGGCGGCGGCACCGGCGGCGGCGGCACCGGCGGCGGGAGCAGTGGTTGCACCGCGACGCTCTCCGCAGGGGACAAGTGGAGCGACCGCTACAACCTCAACGTCTCGGTCAGCGGCTCCAGCAACTGGACCGTCACCATGAACGTGCCCTCGCCCGAGAAGGTCCTCTCCACCTGGAACATCGGGGCCAGCTATCCGAGCGCCCAGCAGCTCGTCGCCAAACCGAACGGCAGCGGCAACAACTGGGGCGTGACGATCCAGGCCAACGGCGCCTGGACCTGGCCGACGGTCACCTGCACCGCGAGCTGACCCGCACCCACCGCACCACCCCTGTCGACCACGGCACTCGTACCGCACATCGACAGGACCCCGACCGGCGCGGCGGCGCGGCAGCCTCAGGTTGTCGCGCCGTCCGTCGTCGGCCGGGGGTCCTCCGGCTCGGGACGGCCCGCGGGCTCCGACCTCGGCAGGAAGTCGTACTGCTCGGACCCCGGTTCGGCGGGAGCGACGGGGGGCGCCGAGGGGGCGACGGGTGGAGCCGAGGGGGCGACGGCCGGCGCGGCGGATGCCTCGGCCGGGTGCTCCGGGCCGACGCGTCCGACGTGGCCGGGCGTCCCGTCCGCGGCCTCACCGGGCGCCGGGCTCGCGGAGTCCGGCGGAGCGGGCGGCGTCCCGGTGGTCGCGGCGTCCGGCTTCCCGGGCTTCCGCCAGGGAAGGCGCGGGTTCCACCAGGGGCGCGCGTCACGAGCACCTCCGGTGGACACCTCGGCCGCCCCGCCCGGGGAAGCCGCCTCAGGAGCGGCCCCGGACGAGGTCCCGGACGGGGACGGGGCCCCGGACCGCCAGGAACCGAACGCGCGGGCAGGCAGCACCGTCCACTCCTGCGCCGCCACGGTTTCGGGCACCGCGCTCGCGGCTCCCGCGCCCCGCACCGTCTCGGCCGCCTCCCACCGCCAGCCCCAGGTCTGTTCCCGCAGTCGCCAGGACCGCATCAGCAGGGCCAGGGGGACTCCGAGGACGGCGGTCCAGGTCACCGCGGCGGCGCCGGTCAGCCACCAGACCGGTCCGAACTCGGCGAGCGCCCGGGTGCCCATCGGCCCGCCCGCGAGGGCGGCGAGAACTGCCGTGCCCGCACCGCAGCCGATCGCCGCGAGAGCCGTGACCAACGCGGTCTCCCCCGGGCCCCAGGCATCCTCGCGCGCTCCGTACAGCGGGGCCGCCCTGCGCACGGTGAACCAGGCGACAGCGGCGGCCGCCATCAGGGGGACCACGCCGGCCGCCGCGTTCACGGCCGTTCCCGGACCCGGTTGCGGCAGGGCCGCCAGCAGCGGGAACCCGGGCAGGGCGGGGTCGCCGTGGAACCCGAGGGGGGCGACCGTGGCCGCCGTTCCGAGCGAGAAGCCGGGCCCGAGTCCGTACGACGCCGCCCACACCGCCGCGTTCGGCACCAGCGCCATCGCGAGCAGCACCACGGCGACCTGCCCGGACACCTCGTCGGAGAGCGCCAGGAACGATTCCTCGGTCGCGGCCCTGTTCCGTACGAGCCCCACCGCGACGAGCAGCGCGCCGCCGCCGAGCAGCACCGCGACCCCCGCCAGCGCCGACCGGGTCGCCGCCTCGGCCCGGTCGCGGAAGAGGGTACGGGCCACCGCCTCCTGGACCCGCAGGGGCGCCCATGAAGGGGTGGCGCCGAGCGGCCGGCCGGACGCGGTCCACACTCCGGCCGCCGCGGCGCCCGCCACCACCGCCACCAGGGGGAACGCCAGCGTGGCCGAAGCCCCCGTGTCCACGCGCAGCGGAGCCGACCGTACGGAGGCCACCGCTCCGGCCACCACCAGCAGATAACCGGTCATCACCGCGCAGCAGACGGCGGCTGCCGACGGCGGCCGGTCCTCCGTCGCGTCCACCGGGGCCACGGACACGGGGTCCGCCGCGTCCAGCGCGTCGCGGGCGGCCCGGTGCAGCAGCCACACGGGGAGCGCCGTCAGCAGCAGGGGAACGGTCGCCACCGGGGCGGGGACACCGCTGAGGGTGTCGGTCCTGACGAGTTCGGCACCGTGCGAGAGCAGCCACAGAGCCGCCGCCGTGCGCACCGCCCGGCCGGGTCCGGCGTCGGAGTACGGCGAGCTGATCCAGAGTCCCAGCAGAAGGACGGTGAGGGTGCCGAGACCGAGTCCGGCCGCGATCGAACCGCGCAGGAGCGCGAAGGCCAGGGCTGCGGCCCTGCCGCGTCCGGAGGACAACATCGGGCTGCGATCGGTCACTTGGGTCACGCCCGCCATGCTGCCAACGACACGCGCTGAATCCGTGTAACGGGCGAACGGGCGCCGTGTCGCCCAATATACGTTTATGTACTTTTTCACCCGGTGCAGTGTTACGGGGGGCCACCCGTGACGGAGCGTACGACCGGCACCGCCGACGTTCCACTGCCGCCCCCCAAGGAACGGCGGAGGCTGCGCGAGGCGAAATCACTGAGCGAGGAGCAGGTGGCTTCCGCGGTCGGGGTCACCCCGGCCACCGTCCGGTCCTGGGAGTCGGGGCGTACGACCCCGCGTGGACGCAAGCGGGTGGCGTACGCCCGGCTCATCGGGCGCGCCGGCCACCCACCAGGCCCCGGGAGCACCTCGGCACCGCCCGGGCCTCCCACCGCGCCCGGTACGGCAGCCGCCGCGGCGCCACCCCCCATCGCCGCAGCCACCGGGAGCACACCCATGTCCCCGACCGACCCCGACCCCACCCCTTCCCCGGACCCAGGTTTGCCGGACCCGGCCCCGGATTCTCCGGAGCGAACCGCCGAGGGCCCCGGCGACCGCGACGCGGTTCCGCCCGATGCCGTTGCGGTGCCGGACGACGCTGTTCCGGTTCCGCCCGATGTCGTTCCGGTGCCGGACGACGCTGTTCCGGTTCCGCCCGAACCCGACGTGCCTGCGGGGCCGACCCCGGAGGGGGCGTTCGACGCGCTCTACCACCGGACCGCCCCCGGACTGGCGGGCCAGGCCTTCCTGCTGACCGGGCGCCGGGGCCTGTCCCAGGAGTCCGTGGAGCGCGCGTTCCACACGGCGTGGGAGCGGTGGCCCGAAGTCGCCACGGACCGGAACCCGGTGGGATGGGTGCGGGCCGCCGCGCACGACTACGCGCTGTCTCCGTGGCGCCGAGTGCACCGCGCCCACCGCCACCCGGACGCCCCGCCCGCCGACCCGGAGCGGAAGGCGACGCTGGAAGCGTTCCTCGCGCTGCCGCCCGCTTCCCGTCGTACCGTGCTCCTCTACGACGGGATCGGGCTCGATCTGCCGGAGACGGCGGCCGAGACGGAGGCGAGCACACCGGCCGCCGCCGGGCGGCTGGTGAACGCGCGTGCCGCACTCGCCGAGCGGCTGCCCGAACTGGCCGAGGCCCCGTCGTCCACGGAACTCTCCGCCCGGCTGCGCGAGCGGCTCCACGCCCTCGCGGCCGTCGAACCGCCACCCGCGTTGCCCGCCCCGAAGGCCGTCCGCGCCGGGAGCGAGCGCAAGGCTCAGCTGTGGACCCGGGCGGCCATCGCTTTCGCCGCCCTGCTCATCGGGGCGACCGCCTTCACCCTGCACACCGCGCCGACCCAGTACGAGGAACCCCTCTCCCCCGCCGAACGCGTCGGCGGCGTCCCCCCGCGCGGCGGCCCGCAGCGCCTGACCGAACAGGACCTGGAACTCCAGGCGTCCCTGCGCGAGGAACTCGTCCACGGACCGGAACGCGTGGTGCCGCTGGCCCGCTGACGACCGGCCACTCCGCGGACGTCCCGCTCCCCCTTCCGGAGCGGGGCGTCCGGAACGACGAACGGCGCGGGCCCGTGCCCCCGGTGAAAGGGGTACGGGCCCGCGCCGTCGTGACGCGTTCACGCGGGGTGCGGCGGCGGGGCCGCCGAACTGCCCGTGATCAGGCGCCGAGGATCTCGCGCGCCAGCTTGGCGGTCTCGGTCGGCGTCTTGCCGACCTTCACGCCGGCGGCCTCAAGGGCCTCCTTCTTCGCGGCGGCGGTGCCGGAGGAACCGGAGACGATGGCGCCGGCGTGGCCCATGGTCTTGCCCTCGGGCGCGGTGAAGCCCGCGACGTAGCCGACGACCGGCTTCGTGACGTTCTTCGCGATGAAGTCGGCGGCACGCTCCTCGGCGTCGCCACCGATCTCACCGATCATGACGATGAGGTCGGTCTCGGGGTCCGCCTCGAACGCCGCGAGGGCGTCGATGTGCGTCGTACCGATGACCGGGTCGCCACCGATGCCGACGGCGGAGGAGAAGCCGATGTCACGGAGCTCGTACATCATCTGGTAGGTCAGCGTGCCGGACTTGGACACGAGACCGATGCGACCGGGCTTGGTGATGTCGCCCGGGATGATGCCGGCGTTGGACTGGCCGGGGGTGATCAGACCCGGGCAGTTCGGGCCGATGATCCGGGTCTTGTTGCCCTTCGAGCCCGCGTACGCCCAGAAGGCGGCGGAGTCGTGGACGGCGATGCCCTCGGTGATGACGACGGCGAGGGGGATCTCGGCGTCGATCGCCTCGACGACGGCGGCCTTCGCGAAGGCCGGCGGCACGAAGAGGACGGACACGTCGGCGCCCGTCTTCTCCATCGCCTCGGCGACGGAGCCGAAGACCGGGACCTCGGTGCCGTCGAAGTCGACGGTCGTGCCGGCCTTGCGCGGGTTCACGCCACCGACGATGTTGGTGCCGTCGGCCAGCATGAGCTTGGTGTGCTTCATGCCCGTGGCGCCGGTCATCCCCTGGACGATGACCTTGCTGTCCTTGGTGAGGAAGATAGCCATGGTGTGGAGTCCCTCGTCCTTACTTCGCAGCCGCGGCGAGCTCGGCGGCCTTGTCGGCCGCGCCGTCCATGGTGTCCACACGCTGGACCAGCGGGTGGTTGGCGTCGGAAAGGATCTTGCGACCCAGCTCCGCGTTGTTGCCGTCGAGACGCACGACGAGCGGCTTCTCGACCTTCTCGCCCTTGCTCTCCAGCAGCGCGAGCGCCTGGACGATGCCGTTGGCGACCTCGTCACAAGCGGTGATGCCACCGAAGACGTTGACGAACACGGACTTGACGTCCGGGTCGCCGAGGATGATCTCCAGGCCGTTCGCCATGACCTCGGCGGAGGCGCCGCCACCGATGTCGAGGAAGTTGGCGGGCTTCACGTTGCCGTGGTTCTCACCGGCGTACGCGACGACGTCCAGGGTCGACATGACCAGTCCGGCACCGTTACCGATGATGCCGACCTCGCCGTCGAGCTTGACGTAGTTGAGGTTCTTGGCCTTCGCGGCGGCTTCGAGGGGGTTGGCCGCGGCCTTGTCCTCGAGCGCCTCGTGACCGGGCTGGCGGAAGTCGGCGTTCTCGTCGAGCGAGACCTTGCCGTCCAGGGCCAGGATGCGGCCGTCCTTGGTCTTCACCAGCGGGTTGACCTCGACGAGGAGCGCGTCCTCGGCGACGAAGGTGTCCCACAGGGTCACCAGCGCCTCGGCGACACCCTCAGCCACGTCGGCCGGGAACTTCGCCTGGGCCACGATCTCGCGGGCCTTGACGATGTCGACGCCGTCGACGGCGTTGACCGGGACCTTCGCGAGGGCCTCGGGGGTCTTCTCCGCGACCTCCTCGATGTCCATGCCGCCCTGCACCGACGCCATGGCGAGGAAGGTGCGGTTGGTGCGGTCGAGGAGGTACGAGACGTAGTACTCCGCCTCGATCTCGGGGGACAGCTCGGCGATCATCACCTTGTGGACCGTGTGGCCCTTGATGTCCATGCCGAGGATGTCGGTCGCCCGGGCGACCGCCTCGTCCGGCGTGGCGGCGAGCTTGACGCCGCCGGCCTTGCCGCGGCCGCCGACCTTGACCTGCGCCTTGACGACGGACTTGCCGCCCAGCCGCTCGGTCGCCTCGCGGGCTGCCTCAGGCGTGTCGATGACTTCACCGGCCAGCACCGGTACACCGTGCTTGGCGAAGAGGTCCCTCGCCTGGTACTCGAACAGGTCCACGCGCGTCCGTCCCTTTTAGTGGTCTCGCGGTTGGTTTGATGCGTGGGCGTGCCGCGAGGGGCAAACGTGACTGCGCTGTCACCAGGAATGCGTACACGGTGTCCGGTACGCGGCATGTCCATCCGGCAGGTTATCCCCGCGCTCCGCCCGACCCTAAATCGGAGATCGCGCACGAGCGGTGATTACGGTCACAGACACCGCTGGTGACCGGGCCGGAGGGGACAAAACGGCACGGTGTCGCACCGGTGGCCACGCTGGTCAGCGGGGGTGCGGGCGGAACGGGCGGGACGACGGCCGCGCGCGCGTCCCCCCAACCCTCGGGCCGGTGAGATAAGGACCACCTTCGCGGTCCGGGCGCGGGGCCGCGCCGCTCGGGCGCTACCGCTCCGGGACCGGCAGGGGGCGCTTCTCCAGAGCCGCCGCCATCACCTCCGGGAAGAGGTCGGGGGTGCAGGCGAAGGCGGGGACCCCGAGGGCGGCCAGGGCCGCCGCGTGGTCGCGGTCGTACGCGGGCGCCCCCTCGTCCGAGAGCGCGAGCAGTGCCACGAACTCCACTCCGGCGTCCCTCATCGCCGCGACCCGCTGGAGCATCCGGTCCCGTATCCCGCCTTCGTAGAGATCGCTGATCAGCACGACGACGGTGTCGAAGGGGCGGGTGATGCGCGCCTGGCAGTAGGTGAGGGCCCGGTTGATGTCCGTTCCGCCGCCGAGCCGGGTGCCGAAGAGAACGTCGACGGGGTCGTCCAGTCGGTCGGTGAGGTCCACGACGGCCGTGTCGAACACGATCAGCCGGGTGTCCAGCGAGCGCATCGAGGCGAGGACCGCCCCGAAGACGGCCGCGTGGACGACGGAGGCTGCCATCGAACCCGACTGATCGACGCAGAGAACGACCTCCTTGCGCACGGCCCGGCCCACCCGGCCGTAACCGATGAGCCGCTCCGGGACCACCGTGCCGGCACCGGCACCACCGCTCGGAAGGGCAGCGCCGTCCGCTGCGGGGAGCGGGACCCAGTTCTTGAGGTTGGCTCGGACGGTGCGGTTCCAGTCGATGTCGCGGTGGCGCGGTCTGCCCGTCCGCGCGGACCGGTCGAGGGCGCCGGTGAGGGTCGCCCGGGTGTGGCCCGCCAGCCTCTTCTCCAGGTCGGCGACGACCTTGCGCACCACCGCGCGGGCGGTCTCCCGCGTGGTCTCCGGCATCGCCCCGCCGAGCGAGAGAAGGGTGCCGACGAGGTGGACGTCGGCTTCGACCGCGTCCAGCAGCTCGGGTTCCAGCAGCAGGGCGGCGAGACCGAGCCGCTCGATCGCGTCCCGCTGCATGACCTGGACGACCGGGGCGGGGAAGTAGGTACGGATGTCGCCCAGCCAGCGTGCCGCGGCGGGGGCGGACGCGCCGAGTCCGGCCCCGCGCTCACCGGGTGACCGGGTGACCGGGTTCTTCCCGCCGCCGTAGAGCGCGGTGAGGGTACGGTCCATCGCGGCGTCCCGGCCCTCGGGGGTGTGGCCGGTGGACTCCGCACTGTCGGAGCCCAGCACCAGCCGCCACCGCCTCAGCCGCTCGTCTTCGGATGTCCTGTCGGGCAGGGCGCGTTGGGGCTCCGCAGGCTGCCCGGAGCCGGGGGCGCGTGTCGTCACGGTCGATCAACTCCTCTACGTGGAAGTCCGGTCGGGTCCGGCCGGGGCGGTCGGGCCGGTCGGGCTCGGGGTGGGCGGTCGGGTCCGGCCGGGGCGGTCGGGCTCGGGGTGGGCGGTCGGGTCCGGCCGGGGCGGTCGGCCGGTCGAGGTCCGGCCGGGGCGCGCTCGGTGTACTCCGGGACCCGTCGGTCGGGCCCGGGCCGTGTCAGACATGGCCCAGGAGCAGGCGCAGCACCGGGAGTGCGGCGTCGGCGCGGGGCCCGTCCAGCTCGGGGCCGTAGCCGGGCAGAGCTGCTTCCGTGCCGGGCCCGCGCGCCCGCCCGCCCGCGGCCCCACCCCGGCGGGCCAGTTCTCCCAGGGTGCGCCGTACGCCGGGTTCGTACGCCGAGAAGGTGCGGCGGAGCAGCGGCAGCACGTCCGCGAAGGCGTGGTCGGGTACGCCGGTCAGCCAACCGTCCACGAGGGCGAGCAGGCGCTCGTCGTGCACGAGGAGCATCCCGCCTCCGGAGGCTCCTCCGATGAAGCCGTCGATCCACGCGGCGGCGTGCGGGGGCGGGGTGCCGGGCGAGAGGGCGAGGCCCATGAGCCGCGCGGCCTCGTCGTCGCCGAGCCGGCCCTCGTCCAGCAGCAGCCGGGTGGCGCGACCGCGCACGACACCGGCGACCGTGTCCCGGGTGGACAGCTTGTGGAGCACCGCCGCCCAGCGTCCCCGCGGCCCGCCGGGGCCCGGAGCGTCCGGCGCCCCCGGCCCGCCGGAGGGCCCGGCCCCGCCCGAGACCCCGGCCCCGCCCGAGACCCCCGGCCCGTCCGAAACCCCGGCCCCGCCCATAACCCCGGCCCCGCCCGAGACCCCCGGCCCGTCCGGGGCCGGCAGGAGGGTGATCGCGCCGTGCACCTCGTCCACCGTGCGGCGCATCGCCTCCGCACGGTCGGCGTCCAGGCCCGTGCACGCGGCGGGGAGCCCGACGCAGATCCGTGTCGCCAGTCCGGCGGCGACCTCGCCGAGGGCGGCGGTGTCCGTGCCCCGCACGTCGCCGTACCGCAGCGACCGGGCCAGCGCGGGCAGGGCCTCGGCGAGGCGGGCCACGTCCGCGTCGAGCGCGGCCCGGTCCGCGAGGGCCCGCATCACCACGGGCAGGGCGTCGGGCAGAGCGGCGAGGAGGCAGAGTTCGGCGAGGGCCGTGATCTCGGCGAGGGTGGTCGCGTTCCAGGCGTCCGACTCCGCCTTGGCGGTCGCGGCGGTGAGCACGGTGGTGCCCCAGGTGCCTGCCTCCGCGATCCGGACCGAGAGCTCCGGCTCCCACCGCAGCCGCCAGGTCTCCCGGAAGGTGCCGGTACTCCCCCGTCCGTCCACGGGCTCGCCCCAGCCCACGGCGAGAAGACGCAGCCGGTGCAGCAGCCGGCTCCTCGCCGCGTCGGTGTCCCGGCGGAGGTCGAACTCCACCTCACGGTCCGGCGGTTCCGGCTTCAGGCGCAGGGTGCGCTGCTGCCGGGTCAGGTCCCGCTGGAGCGGCACGGCCGGTGCGTCCTCGGGGACCTCGCCGAGCACCTCACCGACCACGAGTCGGTCGTGGACGAGGGCGAGGGGTACGTCGGACCCGTCGCACATGACGGCCCGGACCGCGTCGGTGGCCTCGTCGAGTCCGGCGAGAGGGCGCCCGCGCAGGGCCGCGAGCGTCTTGGCGAGCCGTACCGCCTCGATGACGTGGGCGGGGGAGACGAACCGGTCCTCGGCGCGGAGCAGACCCGCGGCCTTCGTCATCCATCGCTCGACGGGCCGGTCCCGGGCGTGGAAGAGGTGGGCGTACCAGCCGGGGGCCTCGATCCCGGCGCCGTATCCGCTGCGCCGGGCCAGCCGCCGGTGCGTCCAGGGCACCCAGGTCATGGCGGTCCTGACCTTGGGAAGCCCCTTCACCAGGGCGCGGTCGGCGGTGAGGGTCGTCCGCGCGGCGAGGGCGGGCACGTGCCAGGCGCCGCAGACGACCGCGACCTCGTCGCCGAACTCCTTCCGGGCCGCCCGCAGCCGGATACGCATGAATGCCTCACGTACGGCGTCGAGAGGGTGCCCGCCGTCCCCGTACGTCTCGCGCAGCGCCGTCATCGCCTCGGCCAGCGCGGCGAAGGGGGCGACGGAGTCGGCGCCGGTCACCGCGGACCGGTGTTCGACGACGTCCTCCCACCACCGCTCGGGGTCGTCGTGACCGGCGGCTTCGGCCAGCACCGCGATCGGGTCGGGCGGAGCCGGCGCGGTCTCCCCCGGTCCTTCGCCCTGGGCCGCCGCCGCGAGAGCCAGCGAATGGGCGGCGGGCAGGTCGATGAAGCGGACGGCCGCCCCGTGCGCGAGCGCCCAGCGGATCGCGACCCACTCCGGCGAGAACTCCGCCATCGGCCAGAACGACGCCAGCCCCGGATCGTCCTCGGCGTGCGCGAGCAGCGCCACCGGGGGCCGCATGTCCGGATCGGCGGTGAGCGCCAGCAACGCGTCGCCGTCCGGCGGTCCTTCGACCAGCACGGCACGCGGCCGCACCGCCTCCAGTGCGGCCAGCACGGCACGTGCGGACCCAGGGCCGTGGTGCCGCACACCCAGCAGCAGCGGCCCCTGGCCCCCGGGCGCCGGAGGCGCGGATGCGGGATTCGGACGGGGCGAGGTCATGGCGAGACCTCGCGGCAGGCCCGGTAGAAGTCCTTCCAGCCGTCCCGTTCGCGGACGACGGTCTCCAGATACTCCTGCCAGACGGCCCGGTCCGCCGCCGGATCGCGGACGACCGCCCCCATGATTCCGGCGGCCACGTCCCCCGGGCGCAGTGTCCCGTCGCCGAAATGGCCGGCGAGTGCCAGACCGTGGGTCACGACGGAGATCGCTTCGGCGGTGGAGAGCGTGCCCGAGGGGGACTTGACCCGGACGCGGCCGTCCGTGGTGACGCCGTCGCGGAGTTCGCGGAAGACGGTGACCACGCGCCGGATCTCGGTCAGCCCCTCGGGTGCGGCCGGCAGGTCCAGGGCGCGGCCCATCTGCTCGACGCGTCGCGAGACGATGTCCACCTCGTCCTCGGGCGTCGCCGGGAGCGGCAGCACGACGGTGTTGAAGCGGCGGCGGAGCGCGCTGGACAGCTCGTTGACGCCCCGGTCGCGGTCGTTGGCGGTGGCGATGAGGTTGAATCCGCGGACCGCTTGGACCTCCTGCCCCAGTTCGGGGACGGGGAGGGTCTTCTCCGAGAGGATCGTGATGAGCGCATCCTGTACGTCGGCCGGGATGCGGGTCAGTTCCTCCACCCGGGCGGTCAGCCCCTGGGCCATGGCTCGCATCAGCGGGCCGGGCACCAGGGCGGCACGGCTCGGTCCGTGAGTGAGCAACTGCGCGTAGTTCCAGCCGTACCGGATCGCTTCCTCGGGCGTGCCGGCCGTGCCCTGGACGAGGAGGGTCGAGTCCCCGCTGACGGCTGCCGCCAGATGCTCGGAGACCCAGGTCTTGGCGGTGCCGGGGACCCCGAGGAGCAGCAGGGCGCGGTCGGTGGCGAGCGTGGTCACGGCGACCTCGACGAGCCGGCGCGGGCCCACGTACTTGGGGGTGATCACCGTGCCGTCCGGGAGTGTCCCACCGAGCAGATAGGTGGCGACGGCCCACGGAGAGAGCCGCCAACGGGCCGGCCTGGGACGGTCGTCGGCGGCGGCCAGCGCTTTGAGTTCGTCGGCGAACGCGACCTCCGCGTGCGGCCTGAGCGCCCGCGCGCCCGCGTCCGGCAGCGCCCCGTCCGGCTGCGAACCGGCCGGCGGCACCCCGCCCGGCGGCACCCCCGGCTGAGCGTCGGCGCCCGGTGTGCTGCCGTCCGGCGCGTGCCCGGTGGCCGCGTCCTGTCCGGCTCGTTCGTACACGGTCATGGTCCCCCTCCAGATCGCTCATCGCTCGTCCGATGTGTCACCACCGTGCACCACGCCACTGACAATCAGCCCTTCACTCACCGTCACCGCAGCTCAGCGCGATTGTCAGTGGGGGGCCTTAACGTCGACACCATGCTGCTGTCTCATGAGGGAGAGTCCGCGCGGACCACCGATCCGGTGGGGCGCGCACCTGCCGTCCCGGCCGACGCCGAGGCGGCGCGCAAGCGGGCCGAGCGCAGGGCCGCCCGGATCACCGATGGGGCACGGGAGTTGGAAGAGCGTCTCGCCGACCTCCTGCGCTCCGGCCTCGCGGCGGCGGGGCAGTCCGGTGGCGACCACTGGGAGGAGACCGCCGCCCGGATGGTCGATTCCCAGGCCCCTGGACTCGCCGCACGGGTGCGGGAGTTGGGTGCGTTGCCATCCTCCGGTCCGGGGTGGCCGGTGCGCATGCTGGAGGAGTGCGGACTGCTGCATCTGCTCAACACCGCATGGCTGCACCGAGATCGGCTGCCCGAACCCCTGCTGGCGACGGTCCGCACCCGGGTGGGGCTGCCGTCCGCGCCGGTCGGCCCGGCGGTGCGCGACCGCTGGCAGGTGCTCGCCCAGTACGACGTCCCGGACGGCAAGATCGTCACCCGCCGTGTCTGGCTGCACGGAGCAGGGTCGGGCCGCACGGTGGTGCTGCTCTCCTACGGATCGGGGGGCCGCGCCCCGGAACGATCCCTTCCGGTGGGCGCGGTCCTGGAGGCGGAGTTGACGCCGCACCCGGGAGCGGGCCGCCGTGCCGAGCTGGGACCGGTGTTCGGCGCCCCGGAGCCCGCCCCCGCACCCCCGGTGGGCGTCTCCCCCGCCGAGGCCCTCGCCGGGTACGGCCGCGCGCTGGGCGAGGACCCTTGGTCGCAGAGGCAGCCGGTGGTGCTGGAGGCGGTGATACCCATCCCCTCCGCCGGCCGCTGGCAGCTCGCCGACGAGGGGACCGGGGCCGCCCTGCCGATAGCGGGGGACCCACGCTCCAGGCCGGGGCTCTGGCGGCTGGGCGCGCTGTCGGGCGGCAGCCCGGTCACGGTCTTCGGCGAACTGGGCCCGCGCGGTTTCGCCCCGCTGACGGCCTGGTCCGCCGGTGAGGACGACGGCGCCGACCGGCGAGAGGGAGCCGGTCCGGTCGAGACCGTGGTCCTGACCTGACCTGACCTGAACCGACCTGATCTGAACTGATCTGAACTGAAACTGATCGGCACCGACGCCGACGCGCGACAGTCCGGAGGGTCCGCCCGGGCCCTCTCCGTCGCCGAGCTCCCCGTCCCGCCCCACCTGTACGCGTCCCCGCCTGCCGGAGGTGAACCCATGTCCGCAACGAACTCGCCGACTTCCGGGCCCGGCTGCCCGGATCACGACCACCCCCGGGCCACCGCTCCGGACCCCACGGACGCACGGCACCCGGCCGGCCCTCCGCCGCGGACCGAGCAGTGGACCGAGCAGTGGAACGAACTGGTCACCCGGGCCCTTCTCGGTACGGACCGCCGCCCCGCTCACGCCCGGGACGGCACGCCCTGGGGTCCGACCGTCCTGCTGGACGCGGCGGCGGTGCACGCCGTGCGCCGCCGGGCGGGCCTGTGCCCCGCGACGGCCGGGACGCTCCCCGACCGGGCCCCCGAGGACCCCCGTCCACCGCTGCCCCCGGCGGCCCACCGCCGACTCGCACAGCTCCTCGCGGACCGGACAGGCGGTTCTCCCGGCGGCCGGCGCGGCACGGCCCCCGATCTGACGGAACTGATCCCGCAGTGGCTGGCCGCCGCCAACCGCCACGGCTACCGCGCCCCCGCGGCCCTGCTCCCGCCCTTGCTGGACGCGGCGCGCGCCCGTACCGACCTGCGTCCGCACGCACTGGTCTTCGCCGGCCCGCGTGGCCGCTGGCTGGCCGGCCAGAACCCGGACTGGCGGTTCGCCCTGCGCGACGGCGCCCCGCAGGCCGCCCTCCGGGGCGGGCCCGGCGGCGGTGCCGACCCGGACGCGGTGCACGCGCTGTGGGAGGAGGGGCTGTTCACCGAGCGGATCGCGCTGCTCAGTGCTGTACGGCTCCGTGATCCGGACGCGGCCCGGGACCTGCTCGCCGGCACCTGGTCCACCGAGCGCGCCGAGGACCGGCTGATGTTCCTGGACACCCTCCGCGCCAAGCTCTCCGGAGCGGACGAGGACTTCCTGGAGGAGGCGCTCGGGGATCGCAGTCGCAACGTCCGGGCCACCGCCGCCGAGCTCCTCTCCACCCTGCCCGACACGGCGTTCGGCCGTCGGATGGCCGCCCGCGCGGTCTCCTGCGTCGGCCTGGACCGCAGGTGTGGCGGCCTCTCGCCGAACCCCGGCGGACCCTCCCTGGTCATCGAGGCACCGTACGAGTGCGACGCCGCGATGCAACGGGACGGCGTGGTGGCCGTACCACCGACAGGGAAGGGTGAACGCTCCTGGTGGTTCGGGCAGTTGGTCGAATCGACGCCCCTCGCCATCTGGTCCGCGAAGCTCGGGGGACGCACGGCGCGGGAGGTGGTCGGGTTGCCGGTGGCCGACGACTGGGCCGCCGATCTGCACGCCGCCTGGTGCCGCGCCGCCGTACGGCAGCGGGACCAGGAATGGGCGCGGGCACTGCTCGGCGTTCCCACCGCGCCCCCCTCCGACACCACGGGGACGGACTCGCCGGCCGAGCGGTCCAAGCTCCTCGCCACCCTCCCCCGGGAGGAACGCGCCTCCTGGGCGGCCGAGTTCATAGCGTCCCACGGCCTCTCCGAGGCGTTCCAGCTGCTGGGCGTGTGCGCCGTGCCCTGGGCGGCACCGCTCGGGCGCGCGGTCGTCGACGCGCTCGACATCGCCCGGGAGGCGGGCAGTTACCCCTGGAGCTTCAGCGGAGTCATGGGCCTGGCCGAACGCTGCCTCGACCCCGGTGAGGCCGACCGGCTGGAGGTCCTCACCACGACGGAGGACGAACGCGAGGACGCCTCACCCGGGGCGGGCGGCTACTGGTCGGAGGCCTTTCAGAGGCTGGTCTCCACGCTCCGGCTGCGAGCGGCCATGGAAGCCGAGCTGGAGGCCACCGGCCCCTGACGCCCGGAGGGAGGGCCGGTCGTCGGGGTGGTCGGCCGTCGGCGGCCACGGGCGCCCGGCCGCACCAGCCCCCGCACCAGCCCCCGCACCAGCCCCGGCACCCGGCCGAGGCGGCGACCCCACCGGGTCGGCCGACGTACAGGACGGCCGACAGCCACCGGGGAGGCTCTGGCGCGGAGGACTGGCGCGGAGGACTGGCGCGGAGGACTGGCGCGCAACTCCGGGGCAGGGCCCAACGGGAGTCCGGCGGGAAACCTGCGCGGGAGCCGGACACAGCGGGCGAGCCACCGAGGTCGCCCCGCACCGACGCATGAGGCCCGGGTGCCCGGCAGCCTCAGGCGCAGGGCCGCGTCCGCGTCAGACGCCGGACGCGCACGGGCCGCGGGCCGCGGGCGCCTACGCGTACGCAGAGGTGCCGCGGCCCACATGCGGGCCGCGGTGCGCATGCGGGCGTTCGAAGCCCGGGACCCGTCAGGTGCCGGTACCGGCGCCTGTTCCGGTGCCGCCCGCCCGGGCGCCGGGGCGCGCGCGCCGGGTGCCGGGCCCGCCCGTGCCGGGTGCCGGGCCCGCCCGTGCCGGGTTCCGGTACCGCCCGCGCCGGGTTCCGGTACCGCCCGCGCCGGGTGCCCGGTACCGCCCGTATCAGGCGTCCGCGGGGTGCCGGACGTTCGCGTTGACCCAGTCGACGATCGCGGTGGTGGTCGCGCCCGGGGTGAAGATCGCGGCCACCCCGAGCTCCTTGAGCGGCGGGATGTCCTCCTCCGGGATGATCCCGCCGCCGAAGACCTTGATGTCCTCGGCCTCCCGCTGCTTCAGCAGTTCGATCACCTTGGCGAACAACGTGTTGTGGGCGCCGGAGAGGATCGAGAGGCCGATCGCGTCGGCGTCCTCCTGGATGGCGGTGTCCACGATCTGTTCGGGGGTCTGGTGGAGACCGGTGTAGATGACCTCCATGCCGGCGTCCCGCAGTGCCCGCGCGATCACCTTGGCCCCCCGGTCATGGCCGTCGAGCCCCGGTTTGGCCACCACCACACGAATCGGACCGGACAAACCCATCACTGCCTCCACCTGGTCTCCCGCACCACCGGTCGCGCCGTCCCGCGCCGCGTTCCCGCGTACTGCCCCGCGTACTGCGCCGTTCCGCGCCGTATCCGAGGCGGTGCCCGCACCGACTCCCGCAGCTCACGCAGCTTCGCACTGTCCCTCGCGCCGACGGCCCGCGGATGTGAACGAACGTTATCCTCGACATCCTTCCCCGTCGCGTGCTGTTTCGTGAAGGACATGAGGGGGGAAATCTCCTTGTGGGACATGTTCGCCGTACGTCCGCCCCCTACACCGAGTGGCGCACACCCGCCACCTGGGGACGGCCGTGAGGGGAGCCGCCAGAGGTCGCCGCGCACCCGCGCCGTCAGCCGCACGGCGCGGAGGTGCGGCCCCCGCGAACGTCCGGTCCCTCGGCCGTCGACCAAGGCCACCGAGGAACCGGACGCCCGGCACGCCGGAGATCCCGGCCGCCGGGACCCGCTCCGCACCGGCGCGGCCGCCGGAGCGACGAGCAGAACGGACGGCCACCCGGACCTCCGCCAGGTGATCCGGGCACCGGAAGAGCGGTCCGACCGGCGCGAGCTTCCGTCGGCGGCCGACCGGGCCGGTCGCGACCTCGCCACGGCACCCCCTGAAGGCGCGCGGGACCGAAGCCGTTCGCGCGTGCCGGTGCAGGAGGTCGGCCATGAATCTGCTGTCGTTGCTCACCCTGCTGCCGCGTCTGCCACGCCTGTCGCGCCTGCCGTCACCGCAGGGCCTGCGCACCTCGTCCGCGCTGCTCAGGGCTACCGCGCTGGATCTGGCGATCCTCGCCGGACACGTGCTGTTCTACCCGACCGGCCTCACCCCGGAGCGCCGTAAAGCCACCCCCGGGATCGAGCAGGACCTCGACACGCTGCCCTCGGACGTCGCCGCGCTGCCCCCGGCCCAGGGGGACGACCGTCCGCCGGTGGTTCTGCTGCACGGGTTCATCGACAACCGCTCGGTTTTCGTCCTGCTCCGCCGTTCCCTCGCCCGGCACGGCAGGGGCCATCTGGAATCGCTCAACTACTCCCCGCTGACCTGCGACATCCGTACGGCCGCCGAACTGCTGGGGCGGCACGTCGAGGAGATCTGCGAGCGCACCGGCCACCAACGGGTGGACATCGTCGGGCACAGCCTGGGCGGCCTGATCGCCCGGTACTACGTACAGTGCCTCGGCGGTGACCATCGGGTACGCGTCCTGGTCACCCTCGGCACCCCGCACGGCGGCACCGCCGTCGCCCCCCTGGCGAGCGCCCACCCGATCGTGCGGCAGATGCGCGCGGGCTCCGACTTCATCGAGGAGCTGCGCACCCCGGCGCCCGGGTGCCGGACGCACTTCGCCGCCTTCTGGAGCGAGCTGGACCGGGTGATGGTCCCCGTGAGCACCGCGCGCGTCGACCACCCGGACCTCGACGCGGAGAACATTCGGGTCACGGGCATCGGTCACCTCGCGCTCCCCGTGCACCCGGCCGTCGCCGCCCGCATCCGCCAGGTACTGGACGCACCGGCAGGCGCCACCCTGCCCGACACCACGAGCCCAGCCGGTCAGCCATGCGCCGGAACCAGCTTCACGGGCGGCACCACCGTGGCCTGAGGAGGCCGGGACGGGCCGCCGTCACTTCAGCACCACGGTGACGCGCCTTTCCTCGAAGATCTCCATGAGTACGTCGAAGAACGGAGCCCCCCCGTCACTCGATGGCCCCGGCCCCGCCAACCGCGCCCGTGCTTCGACGGAATCCGTCCACTCGAGAGTGAATCCGCAGGCGGTACCCCAGCCGCCGTACAGGCAGTCGTTCAGGGCGTCCAGGTTCCAACCGAAATAGCCCAGCGGCCCGTTGACGGCTTCACCGATGGCGCACCAGAAGCTGTTCCGGTCGACGACGTAACGGCCGTCCAGGGTTACCGTCCGCTCCGCAGGCGCTTCGGGCTTGCCTCGGCGGCGGTACTCGTGGGAGTTCAACGCCACCGACAACCAGGCCCATTGCTCGTCACCGGAGAGTCCGCGCCACAGTCCCGTACGGTCCGGCCCCCCGGCCCGGGCCAGGTCCCACACGGCGTCCGAGCCGGGCTCGGCCGCCTCGCACCACAGGTCGACCGTGAGGTCGACCAACCCGGTCCCGTGGGCGGATGGCCGGACGTCAGCGGCAGCCACCCCGTTGACGAAGTAGGAACCCATCGGGGCACCGTCCGGGTCGAGCACGTCGATCCAGGCGTTCCCCGCCTCGGCGCGTCGGCCGCCGATGTGGCCGACCGCCTTCAGCAGGCCGCCCTCGGGACGAAAGCCGGTGAGGAGCACCCGGCGTTGCCCGGCGTCGGGGGCTTTCTCGGCGGCGCCCCCCTCACCGATCTCCCCGCCCCCGTCGACCAGCGTGAACAGTCCCTCCGCGCCGCGCGCGAGACCCCAGAAGTCGGTCTCGTCCTCGTCGGACCGGAGGGCGTATCCCCAGCCCTCGCCACCCCTGATCGCCTCGTCCACCGAATCTCCCCCTCCGAACGCGTTCGGACACCGATCTTCCATGACGTCAACCGTCATGACTACGTTCCGTCATCACGCACGGTGGAAATCAGAACGGATTCCTCGAACGTAACGCCAACAACAGGTCTCGGCTGCGCCGAAAGGCGCTCGAATGCCCGCTTCCCGCAAGACCAAACGCTTCCGAAGATTGTGGCCGTCACTCAGCGACAGGTACAGTCGCGGCCACTGCTTCCCGGGGCTCACCCCACTGAACTCCGGACTGGTCCTGCTGCCGAGGCGAGAGAGAAGTTGGTGAACGACCAGCACACCCACGCCGGGTACGCCGGATACGACACGTCACAGACCGGCAGCCACCCCGCCGGTCCGCTCTACGGGACGCTTCCCGGTGAGCACGGCGTCGCTCCCGGTTCCGGATACGACAGCGACTTCGCGGCGGGCCCCACGGCCGCCGCCCACCACGACACGTATCCCGGTCAGGACACCACCTACGCCGCCGGCTCCTCCTGGGAGAACGGGAGCACCTACAGCGGTTACGCGGCGGAGCCCCACCAGGCCACGCACCAGCACTCCTACGACACCACCGGCAGTTGGCCGGTCGGCACGCCCGACGGGACCGGGCAGTGGGACTCCAGCGCCTGGCAACAGGACGCGACCCGCACGACGACCGGGCAGTGGTCCTTCACCGACACCGGCGCCTTCCCCACCACCACCTTCGAGTCGGCCCTGTACGAGACGGGGACCTACCAGGCCGCCGCACCGGCCAACGGCGCGTACGAGGCCCACGACGGGTACGACACCGCGGGGTACGCGGCGGCCACCCCCGCCCACGAGGCCGGCGCCCCGCACTACGGACCCACCGCCTACGCGACCGGCGCCTACGAGACCGGCACCTACGAGACCGGGGCCCGCCCCACCGGCGCCCACCACACCGGGGCCTACGACACCGGGCACTACGACACCACCGGTGTCTTCGAAGCGGCGGGCGGCTACGGCGCCACCCCCGGCTACGACAGCCCGGGTTACGACACCCCCGGTTACGACACCCCCGCCTCCGGCATCCCGGTCCACGCGCCCACCGCCTTCGCCACGGGCGCGTACGACACCGGCGCCTACGACGCGACCGCCTGGAACACCGCGTCGGACCTCGACGCCACGCCCGGGGCGACCGCGTACGTCCCGGAACAGATGTCCTACCCGTCCGCCGCGCGGCACGAGGCGACACCCGAACACCAGATCTCCGAACACCAGGGCACGGAACACCAGGCCTCCGAACACGCGGGGCCCGACGACGCGACGGGCGGGGCGGACGCGCCCGACTCCGCGCAGGTCCTCGCCCCCGAGCCGGAGTCCGAGGACCCGTCCGGCCTCCCGGACACCTGGCCCGACCCGTACCAGCCCGCCGTCCGGTCCGAGGGCGGGCCCGAAGGGCGGTCCGAGGGCCGGTCCGCCGCCCGCAACCGTGCCCGCCGCCGTACGCCCGCCAAGCGGTCCGCGCTGCTGACGATCGCGGTGCCGTCCGCGTGCGTGATGGGTGTCGCGGGGATCGCGGCGGCTTCGGTGGGTGGGCTCGGGCGTGCGGACGAGACCAAGGACGACGCCACGACGATGGCCGCCGCCGACACGGCCGGCGTCAAGGCGCTCGCGTCCAACACCAAGCTGGACACCCAGCTCGCGGGGGTCAGCGCGGCCGGCGAGGACTTCCGGGACCGGGCCAGCCGTACGCAGGAGCGCATCGACCTCAAGGAGCGGCAGGCCGCCGAGAAGAAGAAGCGGGAGGAGGAGGCCGCCCGCAAGGAGGCCGCCCGCCCCAAGTACCTTCTGCCGGTGGCCCAGCACGGGCTCAGCGCCTACTTCGGCCAGGCCGGGGTCAACTGGATGTCCGTGCACACCGGCATCGACTTCCCCGTGCAGTACGGGACTCCGGTGATGGCCGCGACCGACGGCACCGTCCGCACCCAGTGGAACAGCGCCTACGGCAACATGGCGATCGTGACCACGGAGGACGGCACCGAGACCTGGTACTGCCACCTGAGCAGCACCAAGATCCGCTCGGGTTCGGTGAAGGCCGGCGACGTGATCGCGTACTCCGGAAGCTCCGGCAACTCCACCGGTCCGCACCTGCACTTCGAGGTGCGCCCCGGCGGCGGTGCCGCGATCAATCCGCTGCCCTGGCTGGCGAGCCACGGACTCGACCCGCAGTAGAAGCGCGGGAATCGACGGAAGGGCCGGGTCGTGGCGACCCGGCCCTTCCGTACGTCCGCGCTCCGGCGGGAGCGGCTCGCCGCGGCTTCCCGGTGCTCGTCTACAACTTCTCGACGGGGGCGTACCGCAGCAGCAGCTTCTTGGGCCGCTCGTCGCCGAAGTCGACGGTGGCCTTCGCCTGGTCGCCGAAGCCGTCCACGGCGGTCACCGTGCCGAGTCCGAACTGGTCGTGCGTGACCCGGTCGCCGACCGCCAGCGTGACCACCGGCTTGTCGCCGGTGCGGCGGGTGGCGAAGCCGGAGGGGCCGGAGCGGGCGCGGGAGGAGGAGAGGGACGAGGTGATCCCCGAGGTGGGTCCGGCCGAGGCCGCCATCGGCCCCTTCCGCTTCCACTCCAGGTGCTGGTCCGGGATCTCCTCCAGGAACCGCGACGGCGGGTTGTACGAGGGCTGGCCCCAGGCGCTCCGCATGGAGGCGCGGGTGAGGTAGAGGCGTTCGCGGGCGCGGGTGATCCCGACGTACGCGAGACGGCGCTCCTCCTCCAGCTCCTTGACCTGGCCGAGCGCCCGCATGTGCGGGAAGACGCCGTCCTCCATGCCGGTGAGGAAGACGACCGGGAACTCCAGGCCCTTGGCGGTGTGCAGCGTCATCAGCGTGATGACGCCGGAGCCGTCCTCGTCCTCGTCGGGGATCTGGTCGGAGTCGGCGACCAGGGCCACCTTCTCCAGGAACTCCGCGAGCGTCCCGGACGGTCCGGCCTCCTCCTCCGTGCCGGCGTCGGCGCCGGCGTCACCGGTGGCGCCCGGTTCCGCCACCGCGCGGGCCTGGTCCTGCTCGAACTCCAGGGCGACGGCGGCGAGTTCCTGGAGGTTCTCGACGCGGGTCTCGTCCTGCGGGTCGGTGGACGCCTGGAGTTCGGCGAGGTAGCCGGTGCGCTCCATGACGGCTTCCAGCACGACCGCGGGGCCCGCGCCGGACTCCACGACGGTGCGCAGCTCCTCCATCAGCGTGTTGAACCGCTTCACCGCGTTCGTGGAGCGGGCCGCCATGCCGTACGCCTCGTCGACACGGCGCAGCGCCTGCGCGAAGGAGATCTTCTCGCGCTGCGAGAGAGCGTCGATCATCGCCTCGGCGCGGTCGCCGATGCCGCGCTTGGGCACGTTGAGGATGCGGCGCAGCGGGACGGAGTCCTCGGGGTTGGCGAGCACCCGGAGGTAGGCCAGGATGTCCCGGACCTCCTTGCGCTCGTAGAAGCGGACGCCGCCGACGACCTTGTAGGGCAGGCCGACGCGGATGAAGATCTCTTCAAAGACACGGGACTGGGCGTTGGTGCGGTAGAACACCGCGACGTCGCCGGCCTTGGCGTCGCCCGCGTCGGTGAGCCGGTCGATCTCGTCGGCGACGAACTGCGCCTCGTCGTGCTCGGTGTCGGCGACGTACCCGGCGATGCGGGTGCCGGTTCCGGCGTTGGTCCAGAGGTTCTTCGGGCGGCGGCTCTCGTTGCGCTCGATGACCGCGTTGGCGGCCGAGAGGATCGTCTGGGTGGAGCGGTAGTTCTGCTCCAGGAGGATCGTGGTGGCGTCCGGGTAGTCCTCCTCGAACTGGAGGATGTTGCGGATCGTCGCGCCGCGGAAGGCGTAGATCGACTGGTCCGCGTCACCGACGACGCAGAGTTCGCCCGGTGCGTCGTGCTCGCCCGCCGGTCCGACCAGCTCGCGCACCAGGGTGTACTGGGCGTGGTTGGTGTCCTGGTACTCGTCGACCAGGACGTGCCGGAAGCGGCGGCGGTAGTGCTCGGCGACGTCGGGGAACGCCTGGAGCAGGTGGACCGTCGTCATGATGATGTCATCGAAGTCGAGGGCGTTGGCCTCGCGCAGCCGCGCCTGGTAGAGCGCGTACGCCTGGGCGAGCGTCTTCTCGAAGCCGTCGGCGGCCTGCCCGGCGAAGGTCTCCTCGTCGATGAGCTCGTTCTTGAGGTTGGAGACCTTGGCGGTGAAGGACTTCGGCGGGTAGCGCTTGGGGTCGAGGTCCAGGTCACGGCAGACCAGGGCCATCAGCCGCTTGGAGTCGGCCGCGTCGTAGATGGAGAACGACGAGGTGAAGCCGAGTCGCTTCGACTCGCGGCGCAGGATGCGCACGCACGCGCTGTGGAAGGTCATGACCCACATGGCGTTGGCGCGGGGGCCGACGAGCTGCTCGACCCGCTCCTTCATCTCACCGGCGGCCTTGTTGGTGAAGGTGATCGCCAGGATCTGCCCGGGGTGCACGCCGCGCTCGGCCAGCAGGTGGGCGATGCGGTGGGTGAGCACCCGGGTCTTGCCGGAGCCGGCGCCCGCGACGATGAGCAGCGGGGACCCGGCGTGCACCACGGCGGCACGCTGCTCGGTGTTGAGCCCGTCGAGCAGCGCCGCGGAGTCGATGACCGGGCGCGGGGCGCCGTCGCGGTAGTACCCGTCCCTGGGCGGCGGGGGCGCGTCGAAGAGCCCTTCGAAGAGGCCCTCGGGCTCCTCCTCGGGCTCGTGGTCCTCCGGGGGCGGCGGGGGCCCCTCCTCCACGGGCTGGAGGTTGGTCAGGTAACTGTCGTCAAAGAGGCTGCTCATCGCTTGTCGAGTTTAGATGCCCCGACCGACAGTCCGGGCGGCCTTGACAGAGTCCCCACGGCGACGGTCACCGAGTGTCAAGGACCGTACGCGGCGCGCTGAAGGACATCCCCTCGTGGCCGAGGTCACGAAAATGTATCGGGCATATCGCACATCGCTCTTCCCAGCCGCCCTGCGGCTTGGTTACCGTGCTCAGCCGGGCGGCCCGTATCCCCTGACGGGCGAACCGCGCCACAGGGCCGCCCCCGCCGAATCCGGCCCGCCCACGGCTGTCCGGAACCGGGGCCCCACACGCACCACCGGGGCGAATCGGGTCGTACGCGTCGATACGGGTACGGGGCGTAGGGCAGCCTTCCGTTCCGCCCGAACCCGAAGGCCCCACTCGGCAGGCGGTCCATGGAAGGAGATGCCGGTCTTGGCATCGCATCGCAAGCCGCGCACCCCGATGCGCGTGACGTCACCGGCTGTGGGGTTCACCACGGTCGCGCTGGCCTCGGTGACGCTGCTCTCGACACAGAGCGCGACGGCAGCGCCGTCGGCTCCCAAGCCGAGCATCGAGGAGATACGGAAGAAGGTCGACGACCTCTACCGTCAGGCGGGCTCCGCGACCCAGGAGTACAACCGGGCCAAGGACTCCACCGCCGAGCAGCAGGACAAGGTGGACGCCCTGTTGGAGGAGGCGGCCCAGCGGGCGGAGAAGGTCAACGAGGCCCGGCGCGCGCTCGGGAACTACGCGGCGGCGCAGTACCGCACCGGCGGTCTGGCGTCCTCGATGACGTTCTTCCTGGCGGACGACCCGCAGTCGTACTTCGACCAGGACCAGCTGATGAAGCGTCGCAGCGGGCAGCAGGAGAAGGCGGTCTCCGACTTCCGCACCCAGCAGCTGGCGGCGGCCGAGAAGCGCACCGAGGCCACCAAGAGCCTGGAAGCGCTGACGGAGTCGCAGGAGGATCTGCGCACCAGCAAGCAGACCGTGCAGAACAAGCTGGCCGAGGCGCGCACGCTGCTGTCGAAGCTGACCGCCGAGGAGAAGGCGCGCCTCGCCGAGCTGGAGCGGAAGAAGGAAGCCGAGGCGGAGAAGAAGGCGGAGAAGCTCGCCGCAGAGCAGGCAGCCGCGGCGAAGGCGGCGGCCGACGAGGCCGCTGCCGACGCCGCCGCCTCTGGCTCGGACGCGACCACCGGGTCCACCGGGACCACGACCGGCTCGACCACGTCCGCTTCCACCAAGGGCGCCCAGGCGCTGGCGTTCGCCGAGTCCCAGATCGGCAAGCCGTACGTGTGGGGCGCCACCGGCCCGGCGTCGTACGACTGCTCCGGTCTGACCCAGGCGGCCTGGCGGGAGGCGGGCGTGGACCTGCCGCGTACCACCTGGGACCAGGTCAACGTGGGGACGCGGGTCGCGACCGCCGACCTCCAGCCCGGAGACCTGATCTTCTTCTACGACGACATCAGCCACGTGGGCATCTACCAGGGCGACGGGATGATGGTCCACGCGCCGAAGCCGGGTGCGTACGTCCGCGAGGAGTCGATCTACTACATGCCGATCTACGGCAGCGTCCGGCCGGGCTGACCCGACCGGACCGCCTTCACCCCGCCGTCCCGGCCCGCCTCGTTCGGGTTGCCGGGGTGGTGGGGCGCCTACGAGCATTCCCAGTAGAAGCGCCCTTCGCGGTGGTCGGGGCTGACGAAGGCGAAACCGTGGCCGTAGCCGAAGTTGAGGAAGTACGGGTAGTCCCCGTCTTCGTCGGGGGCGTCGCTCAGCTGGAAGAGGAACTGCCAGGGGGCTTCGACCTGCGCCCAGGCGTTCGGGTAGCGGGCGGTGCCGCCGAGGTAGTCGCTCAGGTCGTCGTCGCCGGGCTGTGCGACGGCGGGGCCTTCACGGCGCGTGCCGTGCTCGGAGGCGGCCTGCTCGTGGGCGGACCGGTCCGCCTCCGGCTCCACCGGACGCAGATGGACGCGCCACTCGACGGGGGTCCTCGACCCGTCGGGCCCGCAGCGCCAGAGCGTCCGGCCGCGCGTTCCGGACGGCCCGATCACGGCGGAGGAGGGTATGCGGCCGTCGGGCTGGACCAGGAGGACGCCGTCTCCGTCCTCCGGCCCCAGCCCGCCCATGATCATGTCCTCCTCGCCGAGGAAGAGGTAGGCCAGGCGGAGTTCTTCGCCGGGGACGGGGAACTGGCCGACGAACACCAGGGGGACCCCGGAGTGCGGGTCCAGCGGCCAGGCGGGTTCGGAGAGCCAGACCGGATCGCCGCCGAACTTCGCCACCGGATCGGTGACCGGCTCTTCGGGCGCTTCGAGGACGATCCGGAGACGCGGCAGGAAGGCGGCGTCGTACGGCCCGTCCGCGCGCCCCGTGGGTCGTATGGGCATGCCGGGCACCCTACGGGCCCGTACTGACATACCGCCCCGGCCCGGTCGGCCGGCGGCGACGGGCGCGCGGCGGGGCCGCCGCCCGTCCGGGCCGGATCAGGTCCAGAGGGTGGCGATGAAGATGTTGGCGAGGGTCAGACCGCCCACGGCGGCGAAGGCGCCCTTGGAGACCTTCTCCTCGTCGCGCTTGAGGTAGATGAGGGCCAGGATCACCACGAGGATCAGCAGTTTGACGCCGATCTTGACGTTGTTGACCGGGTTGTCGTCCGCCTGGTGGAAGCCGACGAGGGCGATGCCGGTGACGAGCATGGTGAGCGCGCCGTGCAGCATCGCGGGCGAGAAGCGGGCGGTGCCGGCACCCATCGCCTTCGTCTGCGTCAGGAAGCCGCCCAGCAGGGAGGCGATGCCGATGATGTGCAGGGCGACGAAGACATGGATGAGTACAGACATGCCGGCAGCCTAACGACGGCCGTACCACCCCCCGGAGGTCAGGTGGGGCTTACCCGGTGCCCTGGCAGCCTTTTCCCGAAGCTGCACGAATATGACCGGGTCACCCTCCACCACCACGGTCACACTCCGAAGGCGAAACGTCACCGAAGGTCAATACCGATCATGACGCCTTCTGGGCCTGCCCCGGGGTTAGCGTCCCTCCCAGGTGACCGGCCCGCCTTGCCACCCCTGACGGGTGGCACCGGTCGCCTGGCCGAAAGGTCCCGGTGGTGCCCGCCCTCCCCCATGTGGCGCGCGCCGCCGGGGTCCGCCGGGCCCCGCCGGTACACCCCCGGGCGGGCAGCCGACAGGAAGGATGCAGCCCTCGTGGCCGCGCACCGGAAATCTGCTCACCGCAAGCCCAAGCAGCGCCTCTTCACCGGCTCTGCTGCCCGCTCCGCCGCCGCTCTGGCACTCGCCGGGGCGGCCACCGCGACCGCCGCGACCGGTTCCGCCCAGGCGGAGCCCCGCCTCACCGCGGCCCAGGTCAAGTCCGAGGTGGACCAGCTCTACCGGGACGCCGAGGCCGCCACCGAGCGGTACAACGGGGCCAAGGAGAAGGCCGGCGACGCCGCCCGGTCCGTGGAGGCGCTGCGCGACGAGGCCGCCCGCCGCACGGACCTCCTCAACGAATCCCGGCACGCGCTCGGTTCGCTCGCCTCCGCGCAGTACCGCTCGGGAGGACTGGACCCCGCTCTCCAGCTGCTGCTCACCTCCGACCCCGACCAGTACCTGGAGCGCTCCTCGTACGTCGAGATGGCGGGCGACCGCCAGGCCGGGGCCATCAGCGGCATCCGGCGCCAGATCACCGGGATCGACCAGGTCCGGGCCCGCGCGGAGGACGAGTCCGCCGTGCTCGCCGCCCGCGAGGCCGAACTCGCGCGCCACAAGAAGGAGATCACCAGCAGCCTCGCGGACGCCCGGAAGCTGCTGCACACCCTCACCGCCGCCGAACGCGCCGCCTACGAGGACTCGACCGGCGCCACCACCGTGGGCGCCGGCGCCGCGAGCGGTGCGCCCGGCCCGGTCGTGGCCCCGAACTCCCGCGCCGCCGAGGCCGTCGCCTTCGCGTACGGGGCGCTCGGCAAGCCGTACGTCTGGGGCGCGACCGGCCCGTCCGCGTACGACTGTTCCGGCCTCACCCAGGCCGCCTGGCAGGCGGCGGGCGTCTCGTTGCCCCGCACCACCTACACCCAGATCAACGCGGGGCAGCGGGTCTCCCGGTCCCAGCTCGCCCCCGGCGACCTGGTGTTCTTCTACTCCGGGATCAGCCATGTCGGCCTCTACGTCGGCGACGGCAAGATGATCCACGCCCCACGCCCGGGAGCGCCCGTCCGGATCGCCCCGATCGACGAGATGCCGTTCGCGGGGGCGACCCGGGTGGCGTGACGACGACGGGAACCCGGGCCCGGGCCGCCCACCGGGCCGCCGGTCGCGGCCGTGACCGTGACCGGCGTCAGACCAGGCGGCGGGCGGTCGCCCAGCGGGTCAGTTCGTGCCGGTTCGACAGCTGGAGCTTGCGGAGCACCGCCGACACGTGCGACTCCACCGTCTTCACCGAGATGAAGAGCTGCTTGGCGATCTCCTTGTACGCGTATCCCCGGGCGATCAGCCGCAGTACCTCGCGCTCGCGCTGGGTGAGCCGGTCGAGGTCCTCGTCCACCGGAGGGGCGTCCGTGGAGGCGAAGGCGTCCAGGACGAAGCCGGCCAGGCGGGGCGAGAAGACCGCGTCGCCCTCCTGGACCCGGAAGACGGAGTCGACCAGGTCGGCGCCGGTGATCGTCTTGGTGACGTAGCCCCGGGCGCCGCCCCGGATGACCCCGATGACGTCCTCGGCCGCGTCGGAGACGGAGAGCGCGAGGAAGCGGACCGGGTTGTCGGCGGCCGACATCATCGGCGCGCAGCGGCGCAGCACCTCGACCCCGCCGCCGCCGGGGAGGTGGACGTCGAGGAGGACGACCTCGGGGCGGGTCGCCGTGATGACGGTGACGGCCTGGTCGACGTCGGCGGCCTCGCCGACGACCTCCACGCCGGTCTCCTCGGTGCGGCCGATCTCGGCCTGGACGCCGGTGCGGAACATCCGGTGGTCGTCCACGAGGACGACCCGTACCCGGCGCTCCGGTCCCTGGGTCGTCACTTCGGTGTTCTCGGTCATTCGCCCGCCCTCTCCATCTCCAGCTCGACTTCCGTGCCGCCGCCGGGCACCGACCTGAGCCGGGCCGTACCGCCGTTGCGCCGCATCCGGCCGACGATCGATTCTCGTACGCCCATGCGGTCCTCGGGGACCGAATCCAGGTCGAACCCGGGGCCCCGGTCGCGTACGGAGACGAAGACCGTCCGGCCCTCGACCTCCGCGAAGACCTGGACCGCGCCGCCCTCGCCACCGTACTTGGCGGCGTTCACCATCGCCTCGCGCGCGGCCTGGAGCTGGGCGGTGATCTTCTCGTCCAGCGGGCAGTCGCCGACCACGACGACCTCCAGCGGGACGCCGTGCTTGTCCTCGACCTCGGCTGCGGCGCGTTTCACGGCGTCGGCGAGGGTGGTGGGTTCGTCGTCCGCGTCCTTTCCGGTGCCGCCGGGGTCGTAGAGCCAGTTCCGCAGCTCGCGCTCCTGGGCGCGGGCCAGCCTGCGGACCTCTCCGGCGTCCTCGGCGTTGCGCTGGATCAGGGTGAGGGTGTGCAGCACCGAGTCGTGGACGTGGGCCGCGACCTCGGCGCGCTCCTGGGCACGGATACGCATCAGGCGCTCCTCGGAGAGGTCCTGGGTCATCCGTACGAGATAGGGGCCGGCGAGCAGCGCGATGCCGGTGAGGACCGCGATGGCGGCGGTGAGGACGTTGCCGAGCTGGGCGGCCGAGCCGCGTACCACCAGGAACGCGGCGAGGCCGAGGCCGACGAGTGCCACCCCGGCGAGCCCGCGCGCGAGGTGCAGCATGCCCCGCCGGCGGCCCACCTCCATCCACTGGGCGCGGCGGGCGTTGTCGGCCTGCCGCCAGACCAGCACGGAGCCGGCGCCGATGAGGAGGATGGGCCAGATGTAGCGGTCGGCGCCGCTGCCCATGTTCACGTTGGCGAGGAAGATCAGGGCGCCGACGATGAGCGCGACGAGGGCGAAGACCTGTCCCTTGTCGGGCTTGCGGAGCCGGCGGCTGCCGTCCGGGGCCGTCTCGAAGAGGGAGCGCGAGCCGTCGACGCCACCGACGCCGCCGACGCCGAGGGGCACCACGATCCAGAACACCGCGTAGAGCACCGCGCCGAGGCCGTCCGCGAGGAACAGTCCGAGGAAGACGAGGCGCACCCAGACGACCGGCAGCCCGAGGTGTCCGGCCAGCCCGCGCGCGACGCCGCCCAGCATGCGCCCCTCGGCGCTGCGGTACAGCTTGCGCGCCGGTGGCTCCTCCGGGTCGGTGACCGGTGCGCCGGCGGCTCGGGACGTGGCGGTTGGCATGGGACCGATCGTCACACGTCCGGGTGCGCCGGGGCATCAGGGAGTGCCCCTACTCCAATATCAGGGGAGGGCCAGGGTCGCCGTGGGTGCCCCGGGCGCCCCGGGGCCGTCACCATGGAGTCATGACCGCTTCCCCGTCCGCCGCACCCCCCGGCGAGGCACCCCCCGGCGCCCCGGCGGGCGCACCGAAACCGCAGCTGACGCGGAGCCCCCGGCAGAAGGTGGTGGCGGGGGTGTGCGGCGGTCTCGGCCGGTACTTCGACGTGGACCCGGTCATCTTCCGCGTGGTCCTCGGTGTCCTCGCCGTCGCCGGCGGCACCGGGCTGATCCTCTACGGCTTCGCGTGGCTGCTGCTCCCGGTGGACGGCGAGGAGGAGAACGAGTTCCGCAGGCTGCTCTCCGGCCGGGTGGAGGGTGCGTCGCTGGTGGCGCTGCTCCTCGCGCTGGTCGGCTGCGGGCTCTTCCTCTCGATGATCAACAACGGCGGGGTCCTGGCGTTCGCCGTACTGCTGATGCTGGCCGTCGCCGGGTTCTCGGTGTGGACGCGGCACGGCCGGCCGGCCGCGACGGACGAGGAGCCCGACCGGGCCGACCGGGAACCCGCACCGTCCGCGCCCCGCACCGCCCCGGCCCCGCCGCCCTCCGGACGGGGCTCGGTGCCTCCCGAGGTCAAGGCGCCCCCGGCGCCGGCCGGTCCCTCGTGGTGGCGGGACCCGATCGTCAAGGACGGCACGACCGGACCGGTGGGCCCGGGTTATCTGTGGGGCCCGGCGGACGCGGTGCCCCGCCCCGCGGACGAGGCGGCCGACGCGGACGAGGCACGCCGGAAGCACGGCGGGCACGGGCCGCACCGGAAGCATCCGGGGCACCCGCACGGGAAGTACGTACCGCCCGTCGCCACCGATCCGCGGGAGAAGACGCACGGGCCGCACTCGATCGGGTTCCTGGTGCGGTTCCTGGCGATCGTCGCGGGGGTGGCGGCGGCCTGGCCCGGCTGGGGCAGGCACCCGCTGGGCGAGAGCCTGCAGATCGGGGCCGTCGCGGCGCTCGCGGTCCTCGGGGTGGGGCTGCTGGTCGCCTCGTTCTTCGGGCGGACCGGTTTCGGGACGCTGGTGTTCGCGCTGCTCGTCGCGGGGGTTCTCGCCGCGGCGACCGTGCTGCCGAGGGACATCGGGACGACCTGGGCGCGGACCGAGTGGCGTCCCGTCACCGCCGCCGCCCTGGAGCCCTCGTACGACATCGGGGCGGGTACCGCCCGGCTCGACCTGTCCGGTCTGGACGTCCCGCTGGGGACCACCCTCGCCACCCGGGTGGAGGCGGGGGCCGGGCGCGTGGTGGTGGTCGTCCCGCAGGACGCGACGGTCCGGGTCCGGGCCGAGGTGGGGCTCGGGGACGTGACCCTGCCCGGCGATCCGGCCGGCCAGGACATCGACATCGCCCCGGACCGGCGGACCACCCGCACACTCGCGCCCCCGGAGGGCGCGGACCTGGCCGGCACGATCGAGCTGCGCCTGGAAGTCGGTCTCGGACAGGTGGAGGTCACCCGTGCTGCTTCATGAGTTCCGGCCGGGCCGCGCGGTCCTCGGCCTGACCCTGCTGGCCCTCTCGGGGGGGTACGCGGCCGACTGGGCCGGTGCCTGGCAGGCGCCGTGGGTGTTCTTCGTCGCGGTGCTGGGCGGCGGGCTCTTCCTCGCCGCCGTGGCCGCCCAGGTCGCCTACAGGCTCCGGCGGCGGCGCGGCGGCAGGAGCCTGTCCAGCGAGAAGGGGCCCGATCCGGCGAGCAGCAACGGCAGCCAGGCCATGAGGTAGACGAGGTCGTTGCCGTAGTAGTACGGGGTGGCCTGCCAGCTGACGGTGAGCCAGAGGCTCAGCGAGATCAGCGCGCCGCCGAGCGCCGCGAGCCGGCCCCAGAGCCCGAACAGGGTGCCGATGCCGACGGCGAGCTCGCCGAGTGCGATGGCGTACCCGAAGCCGACCGGACCGTGCAGCGCCAGGTCGACGAGCCAGGGTGCGCCGGCGGAGTCGCGTACACCGCGCATCTGGTCGCCGATCGAACCCGCGCCGCTGGACGACAGGAACGCGCTGTCCGTCAGCTTGTCGAGTCCGGCGTAGACGAAGGTGACGCCGAGGAAGACGCGCAGCGGCAGCAGCGCGTAGGTGCGCGCCTGCTCCCTCAGCCCTTTGGGTTCGCCGGGAACGCGTCCGTAACCGTTGCTTCCGTGGCCCTGCATGAACTGCCCCACCTTTCCGTTGCCCCGTCAACAGACCATACGTAAGAACACACGTACGTGGGGGCAGAGGGTGGCTTCCGGCGCACGCCACGCGTACGGGGGCGTGCACACCGGCGCACATCGGGCGGACCGGACACCGTGCGGCGGGTCCGTGTCACGAACCCGCACCCGTCCGTCCCCGTACGCGATACACGGGTGGCGGAGCACCGGCCCGCTCGCCGAGGATGCCCGTATGACCGACGCCCAGCACCCCCCGGAGCACTCCCGGACCGCCCCGGGGGTTTCCCCGACCGCCCCGGAGGACGCGGCTGCAGCGGTGGACGCGGCCTACGCGAAGGCCGCGAACTCCCCCGAGGACGCGGGCTCCCCCGCGGGCGCGGACCACCCGGACGGCACGGACCTCCCGTCCCGAGGACGCACGCTCGTCGTTCTCCTCGTGGTGAGCGCCGTGCTGCTGACCCCGCTGTTCCTCGGGTTCTGGTACTACGCCGAAGAGGCGATCCGGAACAAGAGCGTCACCGACTGGCAGGGCAACCACGAGACGAAGCTCGCCCTGCAGCGCACCGCCCTGCTGTTCTTCGGACTGCCGGTCGTCTGCGTCGCCTGCGGATGCGTCGTCGCCTCGCTCCGCGACCGCCCGGCCGCCGTCCCCGCCGCGCGCTCTCTGCTGACCAGCGCGGTCCTGCTGTGGCTGATCCTCGGCGGATCGGTCTTCACGACCTTCATGGCCGCACCCGTGTTCTGAGCGGGTCAGTCCGTCACGTCGATCCGGCAGCTGTTGGTCTCCACCCCGGCGGCCGTCACCACCTGGACGTCCACCGAGCCGGGTTCGACCTCCACCGGCACGGGCACGGTGAGGACCGTGTCGGTCGGGTTGGCGAATCCGCCGCTGACGGGGATCAGCGGGACGTGGACGTGGACCGTCCCTATCCGGACGACGAGCCGGGCCAGTCCGGCCGGGCCGCCCGCGCCGGGCGGTACGAAGCCGGCGCCCCGGATCTCGATGTCGTCGCCGGTACGGATCGGGGCGTCCAGGTCGCCGGCCTCGCGGGCCCGGACGACGGAGAGGACCACCGGCCGGCCGCCCTCCGCGTACTTCCCCGCGAAGTAGGTCGCCGCCGAGACCGCCACCAGCAGCGCGAGCCCCCACGGCAGGTCCGGGAGCTGCTCGGGCCGACGGGCGAGGCGGACCGCCGCGAAGAGCACCGCGACGCCGTTGACCAGCACGTAACTCACGTCCGTGAAGCTGCCGCGGCCGGAGTCGTCGGTCAGCAGGTCGGCGGCGCGCGGCCGGTCGGCCCGGATCTTCTGGAGCCGCTGCGCCAGTACGCGCACGGAGACGACCCGGCGGACGACGACGGCGACGGCGCACACCAGCGCCAGCACCGTCAGCACCCCCGCCGAGCGCGTCAGGTCCAGCCCCTCGATGAGCGCGTCCCGCTCCTCGTGGTCGGAAGCCCCGGCCAGCTGGAGGGAGAGCACCAGGACGGCGAAGACGGCGAGAAGCACCCAGCAGGCGGCGACGGTCCGCGAGGTGGAGAGCCGGTTGTCCTCGCCGATGAGCGGGGCGAGCAGACCGCCGCGCGCCCGGTGGTACGACGCGGCGACGGCCAGCAGCACGGCGGTGACGAGCCCGGCGATCAGCCCGGCGGTACGGGCGGTGGACCAGCCGGCGCCGATCGCGGTGGCGGTCTCGCCGAGGACGAGCGCGACGAGCGCGACCGCGATGACGGCCAGGGTCCGCAGCCGTACCAGGTGGAACCAGGCGTCGCCGGCATCCCGGCCGCGGTCGGCGACCGCCCGGGCGGCGCCGGTCAGCTCGTCGGAGACCCACTGGCGGGAGGCCGAAGGCGACTGCCGCACCCCGGCGGGCAGCCCCTTCCCGGCGGCGAGTTCGTCCCGTTTGGCGAGGAAGGCGGCGACCGCGCGCCGGTGTCCTTCGCGTGCCCCGTGCGGGCAGTCGCCGCACGTACAGCCCCCGCCGTGCGTCCCGCTTGCCCTCGCCTCGTCCAACGCCACGACCCGTGCCGCCCTTTCCCGCCCCGGTACAGCCAACTCACTTACGTTTTTTGTGAATTGTGCCGTACCGGACGCCTTCGGACCGCATCGGGGCGGCCCGGCGGCCCCGTTTCGCGCACCTGTGCCCCGGCGTGCTCCCGGCGGACGGGCCCGGACACGGCGATGCCGCCGCTCCCACGGGGGAGAACGGCGGCATCGTCAGGGGTTCGCGGGGAGGATCACTCCCACTCGATGGTCCCCGGCGGCTTGCTCGTCACGTCGAGGACGACGCGGTTGACGTCGGCGACCTCGTTGGTGATGCGGGTGGAGATCTTCGCCAGCGTCTCGTACGGCAGGCGCGACCAGTCGGCCGTCATGGCGTCCTCGGAGGACACCGGGCGCAGCACGATCGGGTGACCGTAGGTGCGGCCGTCGCCCTGGACGCCGACCGAGCGGACGTCGGCGAGGAGGACCACCGGGCACTGCCAGATCTCTCGGTCGAGACCGGCGGCCGTCAGCTCCTCGCGGGCGATGGCGTCGGCCTCGCGCAGCAGGTCGAGGCGCTCCTTGGTGACGTCGCCGACGATGCGGATGCCCAGGCCGGGACCGGGGAACGGCTGGCGCTGGACGATCTCCTCCGGCAGGCCGAGCTCCTGGCCGACCATCCGGACCTCGTCCTTGAACAGCTGGCGCAGCGGCTCGATCAGCTCGAACTCGATGTCGTCGGGGAGACCGCCGACGTTGTGGTGCGACTTGATGTTGGCGGTGCCGGTGCCGCCGCCGGACTCGACGACGTCCGGGTAGAGGGTGCCCTGCACGAGGAAGGCGACCTGCTCGCCGTCGGCCGCGCCCTCGGCGATGATCTCCGCCTGGGCCTGCTCGAAGACGCGGATGAACTCGCGGCCGATGATCTTCCGCTTCTGCTCCGGGTCGGAGACTCCGGCGAGCGCGTCGAGGAAGCGCTTCTCGGCGTCGACGACCTTCAGCTGGACGCCGGTGGCGGCCACGAAGTCCTTCTCGACCTGCTCGGTCTCGCCCTTGCGCATCAGACCGTGGTCGACGTAGACGCAGGTGAGCTGGGAGCCGATGGCCTTCTGCACGAGGGCCGCGGCGACCGCGGAGTCCACGCCGCCGGAGAGGCCGCAGATGGCGCGCTTGGTGCCGACCTGCTCGCGGATGAGAGCGACCTGTTCCTCGACGACGTTGGTGGTCGTCCAGGTCGGCTCGATGCCCGCGCCGCGGTAGAGGAAGTGCTCCAGGATCTGCTGCCCGTGGGTCGAGTGCATGACCTCCGGGTGGTACTGGACGCCGTAGAGCTTCTTCTCGTCGTTCTCGAAGGCGGCGACCGGGACGACGTCGGTGGACGCGGTCACGGTGAAGCCCTCGGGAGCGGCGGAGCAGGCGTCGCCGTGCGACATCCAGACGGCCTGCTCGTCGGGGGTGCCCTCGAAGAGGGTGGAGCCCGACTTCGTGACGGTGAGCGGGGTACGGCCGTACTCGCGGGCACCGTTGTCGTCGACGGTGCCGCCGAGCGTGGTCGCCATCAGCTGGAAGCCGTAGCACATGCCGAAGACCGGCACCCCGGCCTCGAACAGCGAGCGGTCGATCGAGGGCGCGCCCTCCGCGTACACCGAGGACGGGCCGCCGGACAGGATGATCGCGCGGGGGTTCTTCGCCAGCATCTCGGCCACCGGCATGGTGGACGGGACGATCTCGCTGTAGACCCGGGCCTCACGGACGCGGCGGGCGATGAGCTGGGCGTACTGCGCGCCGAAGTCGACGACGAGAACCACGTCGGTGGTCATGTCGGGGGCGGCGGGGGGTGCTGCTGGCACGAGGCGGCCTTCCGGCGGTGAGAGGGGTCGGTCCTTCAATGTTACCGGCCG
Organism: Streptomyces sp. NBC_00247; assembly: GCF_036188265.1. Lineage (NCBI taxonomy): Bacteria > Bacillati > Actinomycetota > Actinomycetes > Kitasatosporales > Streptomycetaceae > Streptomyces > Streptomyces sp. NBC_00247. The sequence continues at coordinate 2,492,718 of NZ_CP108093.1, forward strand.
CGGCGAAGACGCCTCCCTCGTCCCCGTTCCGCCGCCGTCCCACCGGACCGTCCCGTTCCGCCGCCGCCGTCTCACCATCCGGGCCCCCGTGGGGCGGCGGACCGGGCGGGTCCATACTGACTCCATGCGTCAGCACACGATCCACGTCTTTACCTATGACATCCGGCCCGCCGGGTGTCATAGTCGTGCTGCTTGAGCAACTGACGAGCGACCTTCCAGACGCCCCGGGCCGACAGGCCCGGGGCGTCTTGGCGTTCGAGGGGCTGTCGGCCCGGGGCCCGTACCCCGACATCCCGATCAGGAGTCCGACCATGAGCATCGCCACCACCCCCGCCGCCACCTCCTCCACGACGGCCACCGGGCCCGCCGCCCCCGCCGCCGGAAGCCCGCAGCCCGCGAAGACCGCGAAGACCGCTGAGACCGTTGGGACCGCTGGGACCGCTGGGACCGTTGGGACCGCTGGGACCGTTGGGACCGTTGGGGCCGCGAAGACCTCGACGACCGCGAAGACCGCGACGGAGGTGACCGGGGCGCGCACCGAGGAGGCCGCCGCGCTGATCGGCGGCGCCCGGACACGGATCGACGCCTTGGACGATCGGATCATCGGACTGGTGCAGGAGCGGATGGCGGTGTCGGCGGTCATCCAGGAGGCGAGGATCACGTCCGGGGGCCGCCGGGTGAACCTCTCCCGCGAGATGGAGGTGCTCAGCCACTTCCGGGACGCGCTCGGGAAGCCCGGTACCCCGCTCGCGATGACGCTGCTGGAGCTCTGTCGCGGCCAGGTGTGAACCCGGCGCGCGGCAAAGTGCGCGCGGGCGCTCCGCCGCGCCCAGGGCTGTACGGCCGCACCCCCGTTCGGTCTCCGTCTCACCCGTACGGAGCGTGTCCGGCCCCGGCCGGTCTTCGTTGTTCGGGGTGTCCGTGCCAACCAGGGGCGGCGTCGGCAGGAAAGCGCGCGTGGCTCCGCTCGGACGTGTGACGTATCTCAGGTGCGTCGTGGGACCGCGTCCCGGCGTCAGGGTCGTCCCGCACTTCGTGGTGGATCGGTGCGCGGCGTCGGATGTGGTGCGTCGCAAGGCGCAGGGGCGTCCGCATACGGGATGGAGCGGGACGTTCCGACAACGCGGCGAGGTGCCGTGGCCGTCGTCGCGCACCCGCCAGGAATCGCGGGACAGCCCTGGGTGACCGGTCGGCAGGGGACAGCAGTCCGGTCACCCGTGTGGGGGCCGGCTCCGGGGACACCCGGGGCCGGCCCCCACCGCTTTCTCCGTACGTCCCGCCCTCAGGTCTTCGGCGCCGGCTTCGGTGGTACGGCCGGGATGCCCAGGAACGGCAGTTTCAGCGCGCCGAACGCCTCCTCGGGCACCACCGGCGCGACGGGCTTCACCGGGGTCAGCCGCTCGTACGCCTGACTCTGGGCCGGTCGCGGGTCCACCTCGCCCTTGTTGGGCCAGAACGACATGGCGCGCTCGGCCTGCGCGGTGATCGTCAGCGACGGGTTGACGCCCAGGTTGGCGGAGACCGCCGAGCCGTCCACCACCGAGATCCCGGGGTGGCCGTGCAGCCGGTGGTACGGGTCGATGACGCCCTCCGCCGTGCTCGCCCCGATCGGGCAGCCACCGAGGAAGTGCGCGGTGAGCGGGGTGCCCATCAGCTCGCCGATGTTGGACCCGGCGAAGCCGTTGATCTCCGCCGCGAGCAGCGAGGCGGCCTGTGTGGCCTCGGCGATCTGGGTCGGGTTCGGTGCCCCGTGGCCCTGCCGGGCGGTGAGCAGGCCCTTTCCGATGCCGCTGGGCTTGCGGTAGGCGGTCAGCGAGTTGTCGAGCGACTGCATGACGAGCCCGATGATGGTCCGCTCGGACCACTTGCGGTTGGAGAGCGAGCGGGCCGCGATCGTGGGGTGCCTGATGACCTTGCCGACCCAGGCGAGCACCCGCCGGCGCGCGAACGGCACCTGGAGGATGGTGAGGCCGCCCATGGCGTTGGAGCCCTTGCCGTAGCGGACCGGCTCGATGTGGGTGCTGGCGTCCGGGTGGATCGAGGACGTGATCGCGACGCCCTTGGTGAAGTCGGGCTTGGTGCCGTGCGTGCGGCGGTAGCGGCGGTCGCTGGTCTGCGCGCCGACCAGCCCCTCGGAGTTGGTACGGGTCAGCTCGCCGAGCCGGTCCGAGAGCCGGGGCAGCCGCCCCTCGTCCTTCATCCGGTGCAGCAGCGTCTGGGTGCCGTACGTGCCCGCCGCGACGATCACGTACCGGGCCCGGAGCGTGCGGGGCGCGGCCTTGCGGCGGCGGTCGGTGGGAACGGTCTCGACCCGGTGGCCGTGTTCCGGGCCGTCCGGGTCCTCGGTGACGGAGAGCACGGTCGTCATCGGGTGGATGACGGCCCCGGCCTTCTCGGCGAGGTGGAGGTAGTTCTCGGTGAGGGTGTTCTTCGCTCCGTGGCGGCAGCCGGTCATGCACTCGCCGCATTCGGTGCAGGCCTTCCGGGCGGGCCCGGCGCCGCCGAAGTACGGGTCGGCGACCGTGCCGCCGGGCTCCGCCTTCGCCGTGCCGTCGGCGTCCCGGCCGTCGCCGAAGAACACCCCGACGGGTGCCAGGTGGAAGGTGTCGCCGACGCCCATCGCCTCGGCGGTCGCCTTGAGGTGGACGTCGGAGGGGGTCGTCGTCGGGTTGAGCCGTACCCCGAGCATCCGGGTGGCCTGGTCGTAGTAAGGCCGCAGCTCGTCCTGCCAGTTGGTGATGCCCGCCCACTGGCGGTCCTCGAAGAACGCGGCCGGCGGCACGTACAGCGTGTTCGCGTAGTTCAGCGAGCCACCGCCGACGCCGGCTCCGGCCAGCACCATGACCTTGCCGAGGAGGTGCACCCGCTGGATGCCGTAGAGGCCGAGGGCGGGGGCCCAGAGGTAGTTCCTCAGGTCCCAGGAGTTCCTGGGCAGCGTCCCCGGGGTGAAGCGGCGGCCCGCCTCCAGCACCCCGACCCGGTACCCCTTCTCGGTCAGCCGGAGCGCCGATACCGCGCCGCCGAAGCCCGAGCCGACGACCAGGACGTCGTAGTCGAAGGCGGTTTCGGAGGCGGTGTCGACGCCGTCGGCCCGATGGCGGGCAGCGCTGTCCTCGGGCATGGCTCTCCTCGTTCTCGTCGCGATGTCTCGCGGACCTCGGTGGAACCTGCTGGGGTCGTCACGGACGGCCGCGCGCGATCAGCGCAGCCGGAACGCCTTCATCGCCTTGAGGCTGCGGCTCATGAACGCCGCGTACTTCTCGTCGTCCATCCCGAAGGCCGGGGCGAGCGGGATCAGCCGCTGCTGGGCGACGGTCTGTGCCTCGGTGTACTTGAGGATTCCCTCGGAGCCGTGCCGTCGGCCCAGCCCGGAGTCCTTCATGCCGCCCATCGGGGACTGCACGCTGCCGTAGGCGGGGGCGTACCCCTCGTTGATGTTGACCGTGCCGGTGTTCAGCCGGGCGGCGACCCGGTGGCCGCGCCGGGAGTCCTTGGTCCAGACGCTGGCGTTGAGGCCGTAGGGGGTGGCGTTGGCGAGGGCGATCGCCTCGTCCTCGTCGGTGAAGCGGTAGACCGAGACGACCGGGCCGAAGGTCTCCTGGGCGCAGACCTCCATGGGCGCCTCGACGCCTTCGAGGATGGTCGGCTCGTAGAAGAGCGGGCCGATGTCGGGGCGTGCCTTCCCGCCCGCGACGAGGGTGGCACCCTTGGCGACGGCCTCGTCCACGTGCCGGACGACGGCCTCCAGCTGGCGTTCCCCGGCGAGCGAACCCATGTCCGCGCCGTACGCGAGGGAGCCGCCGAGCCGCATCGCCTTGGTCCGCGCGGCGAAGCGGGCCACGAAGTCGTCGGCGACGGACTCGTGGACGTACAGCCGCTCGATGGAGATGCAGAGCTGCCCCGCGGAGGAGAAGCAGGCGCGGACGGCACCGGCGGCGGCCTTCTCCACGTCGGCGTCGGCCAGCACCAGCATGGGGTTCTTGCCGCCGAGCTCCAGCGAGACGCCGACCAGCCGGGCCGCCGCGCCCTGGGCGACCTCGCGGCCGGTTCGGGTGGAGCCGGTGAAGGAGACGTAGTCCGCGCGCTGGACGACCTCGGGGCCGACGACCGGGCCCTCGCCGAGCACCACCTGGAAGACCTCGGCGGGCAGTCCGGCCTCGATCAGAAGGTCACGGGCCCAGAGGGCGGTCAGCGCGGTCTCGGTGTCGGGCTTCATCACGACGGCGTTGCCGGAGACGAAGGCGGGCAGCGCGTCGCCGACGGAGAGTTCCAGCGGGTAGTTCCACGGGGCGATCTGGCCGACGACCCCGCGCGGTTGGCGCAGCTCGGTGACCTTGGTCAGCGTCGGTACGACCCCGGTGTGCCGCTTCGGGCGCAGGTACGCGGGCGCCTTGCGCCCGTAGTGGCGGGAGGCGACGGCGACGGCCTGCACCTCCTCGTGGGCGTGCAGCCGGGCCTTGCCGGTCTCCAGCTGGATGAGGTCGAGCACCTCGGCCTGGCGCTGGAGCACCAGGTCGTGGAAGCGGAGCAGCACGGCGGCCCGGGTGCGTACGGGGGTGGCGGCCCAGACGGGCTGGGCGGCGCGGGCCCGTTCGAAGGCGGTCGCCACGTCCTCGGGGGTGGACTCCGGCAGGTCGGCCAGCTTCTCGCCGGTGATCGGGGTGTGGTTGGCGGTCCGTCCCGAGCCGACGACACCGCGGACCAGCCGGGCGACCAGGTCGGGGGTGACCACGTCGGCCGCCGTGCGTACGCCCGCCGGGGCCGCCGCCACCGGGTTGGTCCCGGCGGCCGGGGCCGCCTGCGAGTCGGCCGCGTCCGTGTCCGCCGCCTGCGAGTCCGCTGCCTTCGTGTCCGCTGCCTGCGAGTCCGTCATGAGGGCGAGGGTAAGTCCACCGGACGACTTTGGGTACCCGTGGGTAACAGCCTTTTCACACTCCCCACACCCGGCCAGTGATCACTGGCGACGTAACCGCTGATCAGCGCGGTTACCCGTCCGGCACCACGTGATCGGGCCGATGGGGGCGCGACGCGGGCCCCGGCCCCGCGCCCGCCTCCCGCCGCACCGGCCGCGCGCGGGTCACCCGGTCCCGACGGGCGGGCGCCAGCTCCTCAGCATGGTGTCGAACAGCTGCCGGGTGTCGTCCCAGTCGTCCACCGGGGCGGTCAGGTAGAGCGCGTACTCCGGACCGCCGGTGTCCCCGCCGAAGTACATCTGGTCGATGCCGCGCCGCTCCCCCGGATGGTCCTTCGTCTCCGTCCAGGTGAAATCCCACAGCGAGCCGGGGTAGTCGCGGAAGGTGTTCTCCTCCAGCGAGACGCGCGCGTACCCGGGCAGCCGGTCCACGAGCTTCCCCTCCATGTTGAGCATGTGGGCGTACGGGGTGTCGAAGTCGGGTGCGTCGTCGATGCTGATGCGGATGCGGTGCCCGCCCTCGTCCGGGGTGTAGTCGATCTGGGTGCCCTCCGTCCGGCGCTCCCAGCCCTCCGGTACGGCGAGCGTGAAGCCGGCCGGGTCCTGCACCCGCTTCCAGCCCGCCGGTATCGCGGAGCCCGCCGTCCCGCCGGACCCGGCGGTCGGCGAAGCGGCGGTGCCGGAGGGGTCCACCGAAGGGTCGGCGGCCTCGTCCGAGGGGCGCGCGGTGGCGGACTCCCCCGCGGTGACGGTGGGCGAGGGCGGTGCGGCGTCGTCGTCCGAGCCGGTACCGGCGTAGTGCATCGCGCCCAGTCCGGCCCCGGTACCGAGCACCGCCGCGACCACCACGGCCACCACCGTGTTGCGGCGCCGCCGCGATCCTGCCTTCGGTCCGGTCGCCGCGGTGGTGCCGCCCGGCGGCGTTCCGTACGGGAAGCCGGCCGGGGGCGTGGGGGCGCCGAAGCCGGGTGCGGGCGACGCCGTCACCGGCTGCCCGGCCGGGGCACCGTGACCGTGGCCGGGCGGAGCCTGCCCGTGCCGGGGTTCCACCGGCACGGTCGGTCCGGTGACGGGGCCCTGCCCGGTCACGGTCCCACCGGCCGGCGGCGGGTTCGTGTCGCTCCGCGTCCCGCCCGGGTAGTGCCGTGTGTCCACGTACACCTGCGCGGTCCGCGGTTCGCGGCCGGTCAGCACGGACCGCAGCATCCGCTCGGTCTCGACGGCCGAGGGCCGGCCCGCCGGGTCCTTGCACAGCAGGGCGGCGATCACCGGACCGAGGGTGCCCGCCGACGCGGGGATCGACGGTTCGTCGGTGACGACCGCCTGCATGGTCGCGATGGGGGACGAGCGACGGAACGGCGAGCGGCCGTCGATCGCCGCGAACAGCGTGGCGCCGAGCGACCAGAGGTCGGACGCGGGACCGGGGTCGTGGCCCTGCACCCGCTCGGGCGCCAGATAGTCGATGGACCCGATGAGTTCGCCGGTCCGGGTGATGGTCGAGTCGCCCTCGATGGCGGCGATGCCGAAATCGGTGAGGAGGATCTGGCCGTTGCGGGCGAGCAGGACGTTGCCGGGCTTGACGTCCCGGTGCAGTACCCCCGCCGCGTGCGCGGCACCCAGCGCGCCGAGCACCCCGAGCCCGATACGCGCCGCCTCGTGCGGGGTGACCTCGCCGTTCTCCTTGGCGGAGTCGGCGAGTGACGGCCCGTCGACGAACTGCATGACGATCCACGGGCGGTCGTCGTGCTCCAGCACGTCGTGGACGGTGACCACCCCGGGGTGGCTGATGCGGGCGGCGGCGCGCGCCTCCTTGCGGGTACGGGCGTGCAGCACGACCCGGTCGGCCTCCGCGACGTACAGCCCCGCGGTCAGCTCCTTGACGGCGACCGTGCGGTGGAGCAGTTCGTCCTCGGCCCGCCACACCTTGCCCATGCCGCCCCGGCCCAGTACGTCCACCAGCCGGTACCGCCCCGCGAGCACCAGTCCCGGCGCCGTCGCGGCGACCCTGTCGGTACGCCTGCCGCTGTTCGATGAGTGATCCACGTGTCGTCCCCGCCCCGTTCCTCAGGTGCCAGGTTACGGAGGGGCCCGGAGGCGGGGAACCTCGCACCGCCCATGAGACCGCACTGTGATGACCCCGGACGGCGCCGTACCGGAACATTCCGGACCGTCAGGAGGTCACCTTGTACGAGGAGATGACCTGCTGGTAGATGCTGGAGACCTGGTCACGCTCGTTGACCGGGCCGATGACCTGGATGACGTGGTACCGGCCGTCGACGATCATCGCGAGGTTGCGGACGTACACCTCACGGCCGTTGCCGTCCTGCCAGGTGTACTGCCCCTCGGCCATGGCCTGCCGGCCGACGTCGACCCGGCGGAGCCCGGTGGCCGTGGCCCAGGAGGAGTCGCGGAACGGCTGCAACTCCGCCTCCTTGTCGCGCTGGTACGCCAGCGGATCGGAGCCGTTGGCCTGCACGGTGTCCCGGCCCGGCACGACGAGCAGGCTGAACCCGTCGCTGCCGTAGCGAATCTGCCCGTCCGTGTTGGCCGGGCTGCGCTGCCAGTCCTTCAACACGCCCACCTCGAACCCTTCCGGGTCCTTGCGGAGCGTGTACCCCGGCGGGAGCGCGACGGCGGACCGGCTCGTCTGCGGGTCCTGGGTACCGGGCGCTTCCGTGGTCTTGCCGGACGGGGACGGCTTCTCCGCGGGCGGCCGGGAGCCGGCCGGGGTCGCGGAGTCGGTGGCCGCCGGGGTGGGAGCGGCGCCCGTACGGGTGGCGTCGTCGTTCTTCGGCATGAACAGCATCGCGTAGACCACGGCACCGGCCAGCGCCAGCAGCACGAGCACCAGGAGCAGCCGGCCGAGGCGGCGCGGCGGCCTGTCGCCGGTGTCCCGGAGCACCTTGGGTTCGCGCGGACCACGCGGGGGCTTGCGCCCCTGCGTCTCCTGAGGCTGGTGGTACGTGTGTTGCTGAGGGGGCTCCTGGTACGCCCGCTCGTCGGCCTCCGGGTAGGCGTGCAGCCCCAAGGACTCCAGCCCGCCCTCGGCCTGGCCGCCGCCCTGACCGCCGTGGGCGGACTGGCGGTGCCGGCCCTGCGAGGCGGAACGGAAGCGGCCCCGGCGCCTGCGGACGAGTTCGCCCTTGCGGCGGACGATGGGCAGTTTGGTGGCGTCGTCGGCGGGGAGCGGTACGACGTCCGAGCCCGCCTCGGGCTCCGGGGCGGACCGGATGAGGGAGCGCAGCCAGCCGCGCAGCTCCTCGAAGTCGGGCCGTTCGGCGGGGTCCTGGCGCAGCAACGACTCCACGACCGGCCGCAGCGGACCGCTCTCCTCCGCGAAGGCGGGCGGCTCCCCGCACACCATCTGGACGAGCTCGGCGGCGTTCTCCTCCGGGTAGGGCGCGTGCCCCTGGACGGCGCGGTAGAGCAGCGCGCCCAGCGCCCAGAGATCGGTGGACGGACCGATGGGCGGGGCGAGTTGCCAGTTCTCGTGGACCGGCCCGGCCTGTTCGGGCGCCCACCGCTCGGTGACGGCTCCGACGACGGCGATACGGGCCTGGCGGGCGCGTTCGGCGGCGAGCGGGGTGGCGGGCCCCCGGTAGACGGGGCCCTGGTCACCGGCGGCGACGACGGCGTCCCAGCTGCCGGCGGGAACACGTTCGACGGCGGCCCCGGACCGGGCGGCGGGCAGCACCTCGCGCCGGGTGTCGGCCCGCAGGGCGTCGGCGCCGGAACCGCCTGCGGGCACGGGACGACCCGGGTCGCCGTCCTCCCAGGAACCGGCCAGGTGAACGCGGCGGCCCGGTGCGGCCGGACCCGGGTCCTCCGGGTCGTCGTCCTCCTCGTCGTCCTCCTCGTCGTACCGGTCCGGGTAGAGGTCGGCGGACGAGCGGCCCCAGCCGCTGGGCAGCGGCGGCAGCGCACCGGCGGCGGGACGCGGAGGCGGCAGCAGCCCCGGCCCGTCCACGGCCTCGGCCCGGCGCTGCTCGTCCGCGAGCCGTTCCTCCTCGGCCCGGCGCTGCTCGTCCGCGAGCCGTTCCTCCTCGGCCCGGCGCTGCTCGTCCGCGAGTCGTTCCTCCTCGGCCCGGCGCTGCTCCTCGGCGCGCTGCTGTTCCTCGGTGACGCGGGCCGAGGCCGCGAGGGCGCCCGCCCGGTAGGCCGCTATCGCCCCGGCGCGGGCGGCCCGCAGCTGGGCGGCGGTCGCGGCGGCGGGGTCGACGGGCGGCGGCGGGGCAGCGGGCGGCGTCTCCGGGCCCGGGAGCCGGCGCTGCGGGACGGGGGGTGCCGCCGGGCGTGGCACCAGTTCGTGCCCACCGCCCTCCGGCGGCGCGTCCGGGCCCGGGTGGTGGGCGCCGGGGTACGCCTGGGCGCCCTTCGCATAGGGGTCGCGGGACTCGGGTCGCGGGGCGTACTCCGGACGGTCGGTGTACGGGTCCCGGTCGGTGTACGGGTCCTGGCCGGTGGACGGGTCCCGGTCGGTGTACGGGTCGAAGGGCTCCGGCCGCGGCGCGTACGGGGCGGGTGCGGCGGGCAGCGCGGGCGGAAGCGCGGCGGGCGGCGCGGGGGCGTACCCGGCGAATCGACGGCCGCCGTCACCGCCGTCCCCGCTGCCGTCGGCCTCCCCCTCGTATCCGCTCTCGCGGAGGTGTCCGTCGTCCTCGTATCCGCTCTCGCGGAGGTGTCCGTCGTCGCCGCCGTGCGCGTCGCCGTGTGTGTCGCCGTGCTCGTCCTCGGCCTCGTGCAGGCGGGGCGGGAGTTCCGGTTCGTCCAGGTCGGGCCGGGGCACGGTGACGTACCCGCAGAGCGCTTCCTCGGCGGCGCCCGCCGCGAGGCCGGTCAGCATCACCCGGCCGTCGTCGCAGACCAGCACCGTCCGTACGGTGATGTTGCGGTGGGTCCAGCCGTGCGCGTGCAGCACCCGCAGGGCGGTGAGCACGTCGGAGCCGATCTCGGCGGCGCGGTAGGGGCTGAGGGGGCGTTCGGCCAGCAGCGCGGCGAGAGGACGCGCGGGGACCAGCTCGCTCACGATCCAGAGCGAACCCGCCTCGGCGAACACGTCGAAGACCTGGTCCAGTCGCGGGTGGTCCGGGACCTGGGCGGCGGCCTGCGCGGCCTCTATCGCGCGGCGCACCGCCGGGTCCGAGGAACGGCGTACCGCCCGGCCGGTGGCCCGGCGCACGGGTGACGGCCGGCCGTCACCGTCGAGCACCTCGGCGTCGACGACCTCGGGGAGCGGCACCTGCCGGACCAGGACCTCCTGGCCGCTGTAGGTGTCGAAGGCCCGGGTTTCGAGAAGTTCGTAGGCGTCGTTCGGCGGCAGCGGAAGGCGGTAGCGGTCGGCGAGCACCCGACCCGCGTAGTCGTCCACGACGCCTCCCCAGAGCGCACGGTCCCCCGGTCACGAGATCCGCGCGGCCCGTCACATCACGGTCATGCGCGTACATAAGACACGCCGTCACAGCTGCTTACGGTTCTCAGCCTCTTACGATACGTGGCCGGACGCGACGGCGTGTCCGGGTCACGCAACCCGGGCGGTACGGGCCGGGTGCGGCCTTCGCCGACCGGTGCGGTGACCGCCCGCCGGGGGCGGTCACCGGCGGGCGTCAGTCCTTGGGTGCGAACGTGGCGAACGCCGTCTGGCGCAGGGTGCGGCACTCGTCCTTGTTCCACTCCCCGGCCGGGCAGCTCACCATGATCGAGTAACCGTGCGTGGAGTCGGCCCGGAAACCCCGGTTGAGGACGTGGACCCGCTCGCCGTTCTGCGTGCGCTCGAACTCCCAGTCCGCGACGGTCGGGTAGCCGTTGTACTCGACCTTCTTGATGCCGATGTGCTTGTAGTCGTTGCTCGCGGCGCTCACCCCCGCGACGGCCGCGGTCCATGCCGCGGCGGCGTCCCTGCCGGGAGAGTTGTTGTAGTCGACCTGGACGCGCGGGAAAGAGCCCTTCGACGCGTTGTAGATGCCGCCCGAGTTGGTGCCCGCGATGGCGGTGAGCCCGTAGGACCCGGGCATCGCCATGGTGAAGTGGAAACGGCTGTCGGTGACGGTCTTGTACCCCTGCGGCAGTGCGTCGCCGCCCTTGTCGTCCTTGCCGCCGTCGTCGTCCTTGCCCCCGTCGTCCTCGCCGCTCCCGGTGCCGCCGGGCGAAGCGGCGGACCCCGAGGGGGTGCCGGCCGTGGACGGACTCGCGGAGCCGTCGGAGTTCCCCTGCCCCTGGGTGCCCTCCTTGCCGGTGTCCTTGTCCTTCCCGGAGGCGTCGGCCCCGCCGGTGGATCCGGCCGCGCTCGACTGCCCGCCGGTGTCCTTGCCGCCCGTGTCGTCCCCGCCGAGGCTGAGCGCGAGCACCGTGCCGACGACGGCGAGTACCACGATCCCGGCGATGACCGCCAGGGTCCGGCGCGGCACCACGTCGGTGAGCGAGGCGCGGGTGGACGCGCCGGGGCCGCGCGGCGGCAGTCCGCCGGACGCCGAGGCCGTGGCGGCCCCCGGGGCGACCGGCGTGGCCGGGGTCGCGGCGGTGGCGGCGGGCCCGGAGCCGGCGGCCGGAGCGGCGGCGGGCTTGGCGGGAGGGCCGGCCGGGGTGGCGGAGGAGGCGCTCGAAGCCCCGGCAGCCGCCGCGGCCGCGGCGGCCTTCGAGTTCCGCGTGGCACGCAGGGCGCCGCGCAGCCGGTCCCGGGTCCCCTCGCCGGTACGCGAGGACGCGGGCGTCGCCGCGTCGCCCGCCGGCTTGGTCCCGTCCGCGGGGGACGGGCCCACCCCGGTGGGTACGGCCATGACCTGGGTGGCGTCGGCGGGCGGGGCGGCCGGCCGCTCAGGTGCGTTGACGACCGCGGTGAGCAGGGCCCGCGCACCGGCGTCGTCGAGCCGCTGCTCGGGGTCGCGGGTGAGGAGGCCGTAGATGACGTCCTTCAGCGGACCCGCGTTCTTCGGCGGGTCGAGCGGTTCGGTCATCACGGCCGTCAGCGTGGCGATGGCCGAGCCCTTGTCGTACGGGGGGCTTCCTTCCACGCTCGCGTAGAGCAGACCGCCGAGGGACCAGAGGTCGGCGGGGGGTCCGGGCTTGTGTCCGCGGGCGCGCTCCGGCGAGATGTACGAGGGTGCGCCGACGAGCATGCCCGTGGAGGTCACCGAGGGATCGCCCTCGACCTGGGCGATGCCGAAGTCGGTGAGGACCACTCGGCCTTCCTGGGATATCAGCACGTTGGACGGCTTCACGTCCCGGTGCAGGATGCCCTCGCGGTGCGCGGAGCGCAGTACGTCGAGAATGGCCAGTCCGACCTCGGCCGCCCGGCGGGGCGTCAGGGTGCCGTCCTCACGGATGACTTCGGCGAGGGACTTGCCCTCGATGAGCTCCATGACGATCCACGGGCGGTCGTCCTCGTCCACCACGTCGAACACGGTGACCGCGCTGGTGTTGCGGATGCGTGCGATCGCCTTCGCCTCGCGCAGCGTGCGCGTGATCAGGCGTCGCTTCTCGTCCTCGTCGATGGCCGTGGGGAACCGGAGTTCCTTCACCGCCACCGTGCGGCCCAGCGTCTCGTCGTCGGCGCTCCAGACGGTACCCATACCGCCTCGCCCGAGCACCTTCCCGAGCCGGTACCGTCCCGCGAGAAGACGTCCCTCGGTGTCCCGTTGGGGCCCGTTTGCCTGCTCCGCCTCCGACATGCGTCCCCTCTGCGATCAACCCGCCCTGGCAGAGCGTTCATTGTCCCTCACCCCGGGACCGGTTCTGGTCCCGGGTCCGGGGTCGGCCCCGGTGGGGGCCGGACAAGGGCTCCGGCATACGGCTCTCCGGGCCCCGGTACCCACGGCGCCGGAGCCCTTCGGCCGCCCCGCCGCGGCTTCGTCCGGGCACCGCCGGCCCGGCGGTGCCCCTGCCGACGGGTTCCCCCTCGGCGCCCGGCCATGCCTCGGGCGGGCCGTGCGCGCGGGCCCGTACCGCCTCCGGCTCCGTCGCGCGACGCCCCGTCAGATGGGCACGATGTCCGGTGCTCCGAGCCGCGCCGCGTCGGCGGTCAGGTCGTCGGGCTGGCGCTGCGACTCCCGTTCGGCCTCGACCCGCTTCTCGTAGTGCTCGACCTCACGGTCGACCCTGTCCGCGTCCCAGCCCAGCACCGGGGCCATCAGCTCCGCGCAGACGCGGGCGCTGAGGGTACCCCGGTCGAAGGTCTCGATGGAGATCCGGGTCCGCCGGGTGAGGACGTCGTCCAGGTGGCGGGCGCCCTCGTGCGAGGCCGCGTAGACGATCTCGGCCGCGAGGTAGTCGTCGGCGGCGGGCAGCGGCTCGCCCAGTGCGGGGTTCTCCGCGATCAGCGCGAGGAGTTCCTCGGCCAGCGAGCCGTACCGGTTGAGCAGGTGCTCGACCCGGACGACGTGCAGCCCGGTGGAGGCGGCGATCCGGGCACGGGCGTTCCACAGGGCGCGGTAGCCCTCGGCGCCGAGCAGCGGCACGTCCTCCGTGACGCACTCGGCGACCCGCTGGTCGAGCCCGTGCACGGCCTCGTCCACGGCGTCCTTCGCCATGACCCGGTACGTCGTGTACTTGCCGCCCGCCACCACGACCAGGCCGGGCACCGGGTGCGCCACCGTGTGCTCGCGGGAGAGTTTGCTGGTCGCGTCGGACTCGCCGGCCAGCAGCGGGCGCAGCCCGGCATAGACGCCTTCGACGTCGTCCCTGGTCAGCGGGGTGGCGAGCACGGTGTTGACGTGTTCGAGGAGGTAGTCGATGTCGGCGCTGGAGGCCGCCGGGTGGGCTTTGTCGAGGCTCCAGTCGGTGTCGGTGGTGCCGACGATCCAGTGGCGCCCCCAGGGGATGACGAAGAGGACGGACTTCTCGGTCCGCAGGATCAGCCCGGTCGAGGAGTGGATGCGGTCCTTCGGCACCACGAGGTGGATGCCCTTGGAGGCCCGGACGTGGAACTGTCCGCGTTCGGCGATCAGCGCCTGGGTGTCGTCGGTCCACACACCGGTCGCGTTCACCACCTGCTTGGCCCTGACCTCGTACCGGCCGCCGGTCTCGACGTCCTCGACCAGGGCGCCGACGACGCGTTCGCCCTCCCGGAGGAATCCGGACACCCGCGCGCGGTTCGCCGCGTGCGCGCCGTAGCTGACGGCGGTGCGCACCAGGGTGGCGGTGTAGCGGGCGTCGTCCATCTGGGCGTCGTAGTACTGCAGGGCTCCGACCAGGGCGTCCTTGCGGAGCGCGGGTGCCACGCGCAGGGCGTGGCGGCGGGAGAGGTGGCGGTGGGCGGGGAGCCCCCGGCCGTGTCCGGAGGAGAGGGACATCGCGTCGTAGAGGGCGACGCCGGAGCCCGCGTACAGCCGCTCCCAGCCCTTGTGCTGGAGCGGATAGAGGAACGGCACGGGCTTCACCAGGTGGGGTGCGAGGCGTTCCAGCAGCAGTCCGCGTTCCTTGAGCGCCTCGCGGACCAGGGCGAAGTCGAGCATCTCCAGATAGCGCAGGCCGCCGTGGATGAGCTTGCTGGACCGGCTGGAGGTGCCGGAGGCCCAGTCGCGTGCTTCGACGAGTCCGGTGGCGAGTCCTCTGGTGGCGGCGTCCAGCGCCGTCCCGGCGCCGACCACGCCCGCCCCGACGACCAGAACGTCCAGTTCGCGTTCGGCCATCGCGGCGAGCGCCTCGGCGCGCTCGGCGGGTCCCAGTGTCGATGTCCTCAACTCTGCCTCCCGGTGGATCGGGGTGGTCGGGCACCGGGCGACGTGTCCGGTGATGTCCGGGCGGGCCGGACGTGCCCACCTCCCGATTCTGTCCGCGACGGGCGACTTCAGCCACCGCCTGTGGACAACGCCGCCGCCGGCGGCCGGACGACCGGGTACCGGCGGTGCGCGGCCACGCGCGACAACGATCATCGAATACGACATAAATGCGACATGCAGGTCATATTTACGCCTAGTCTGACCTCGCACGGCCCTCAGCGGTTGCGCTTTCGGCCCTCACGACCCCAGGGCGTGTGGTGAAAGTAGCGCCGTCCCCCGAGGGCGGGCGGGACTTTCACCACACGACCCAAGGGAAGGACGGCCCTCGAATGCCCGCAGACCTCGCGGTCATCGGCCTCGGCCACCTCGGCCTGCCCCTCGCCCAGGCAGCGGTCGCCGCCGGTATCGACACCATCGGCTACGACACCGACCCCCGCCCGTACGCGGATCTCAGCGCGGGGCGCACCCCGGTCGAGGGATCGCTCACCGCCTCCGAGGTCCGCAGGATGCTCTCCCGGGGCTTCCGCCCCACCACCAACGCCACCGAACTCGGCCGGGTCCGCACCGCGGTGATCTGCTCCCCCACCCCCCTCGGGGCCGACCGCACCGTCGACCTGACCGCCCTCGGCGACGCCGCCCGCGCCCTGGCCGCCCGGCTGCGCCCGCACACCACGGTGCTGCTGGAGTCGGCCGTACCCCCGGGCACCACCGAGAACTTCCTGCGCGGGCTGCTCGAAGAGGGCTCCGGGCTGCGCGCCGGACGGGACTTCCACCTGGCCTGCTCCCCCGGCCGTCTGGACCCCGGCAACCGCACCCACACCCACGCCAACACCCCCCAGGTCATCGGCGGCCTCACCCCCGCCTGCACCGAGTCCGCCGCCGCGTTCTACGGCCGGCTCACGGACAAGGTGGTACGCGCCAGAGGCCCGCGCGAGGCCGAGATGACGAAGGTGCTGGAGACCAACTTCCGGCACGTGAACATCGCCCTCGTCAACGAAATGGCGGTGCTCTGCCACGAGCTGGGCGTCGACCTCTGGGACGTCATCCGGTGCGCGGAGACCAAGCCCTTCGGCTTCCAGCCGTTCCGCCCCGGCCCCGGGGTCGGCGGCCACGGCGTCCCCCTGGACCCCGGCGGCGTCCCGTACCCCGGCCACGCCCCCGGCCCGCCGCTGCGGCTGGTGTCCATGGCGCAGGAGATCAACGACCGCATGCCGAGCTACGTGATCCGGCGCAGCGCCACCCTGCTGAACGAGCACGGCAAGTCCGTGCGCGGCGCCCGCATCCTCCTCCTCGGCGTCACCTACAAGCCGGACAGCGCCGACCAGGAGGCGGCCCCGGCCCGCGAGATCGCGAGCCGGCTGATGGACCTGGGTGCCCAGATCGGCTACCACGACCCGCACGTCCTGGACTGGCGGGTCCGCGACGCCCCCGTCCCCCGCGCCGACTCGCTGTACGAGGCGGCTGCCGCCGCCGACCTGACGCTGCTCCTCCAGCACCACCGGACGTACGACCTCCAGGGCCTCGCGGTGAAGGCGCAGCTGCTGCTCGACACCCGGGGGGCCACTCCGGCGGGGGCCGCGCACCGGCTGTGACGGAGGGGATCCGCCCCGTGGGCGGGGACGGGCGCGGGGACGGGCGCGAGGGCGGGCGGTATCACGGTGAGCGATGTCGCAGGTGACTGCTAGCCTGCGTCGTCACCTTCGCACAGAGTTGCGTATCTGCCGCACAGTCGTGCGCGCATCCGTCCCAGGGGGGATCTTCACCATGAGCCAGCCCGTGCCGCCGCCCAGCCGACCCCAGCCGCCCACCGGCGGGCAGCCCGTCGAGGGCAACCCCTACGCGGCCGAGCAGCCCCAGGCGCCGGCTCCGGCGGCACCGCCGGCCGGTGCGCCCGTGCCGCCGCCGGTCGGCGCGCCCGTCGGTGCGCCCGTGCCGCCGCCCACCGGCGCGCCCGTGCCCATGGCACCGCCCGTCGGCGCGCCCATGGCGCCGCCCACCGGCAACCCCTTCGCCCCGCAGCAGCCCGGTCAGCCGGGTCAGTTCCCCGGCGTGCCGTTCGCACCGATCACCGGTCCGGTCCGCAACAACCTGGCCCTCGGCCTGCTCGCTTCCTTCGGCACCGCCCTCGTCGTCGGCGCGATCTACGGCGGTATCACCGGCGCCACCGAGCGCGAGTTCGTCTACGCGGCGGTCGTCGTCGGTCTCCTCGTCGGCTGGGTCGCGGGCAAGACCGGCGGCCGCAACCCCGTACTGCCGTTCGCCTCCGTGGTGTTCGCGCTGGGCTCGGTCTACTTCGGCCAGCTGCTCGCCGACGCGATCATGGCCTCGAAGCAGCTCCCGGTCTCCGTGTCGGAGATGTTCTTCCAGCACCTGGGCGTGCTCCAGGAGATCTGGAAGGCCGACACCGACTTCATCAGCATCCTCTTCTTCGGGATCGCCGGGTTCGCCGCCTTCTCCGCCGCCAAGAAGATCTCCGACTGACCCGTCCGCGGACGTACGGAGAGGGGCCCGGCCACCACGTGGTGACCGGGCCCCTCTCCGTACGCTCGGTACGGGATCAGCGGCGGTGCTGCGAGTCCGCCACCGTCACCTCGACGCGCTGGAACTCCTTGAGGTCGCTGTAGCCGGTCGTGGCCATCGCGCGGCGCAGGGCGCCGAAGATGTTCATCGAGCCGTCCGGGGTGTGCGACGGGCCGGTCAGCACCTCCTCGGTCGTGCCGACCGAGCCGAGGTCCACCAGCTTGCCGCGCGGCACGTCCTCGTGGACGGCCTCCATGCCCCAGTGCCGGCCACGGCCCGGAGCGTCGGTGGCGCGGGCCAGCGGGGAGCCCATCATCACGGCGTCAGCGCCGCAGGCGATGGCCTTCGGCAGGTCGCCGGACCAGCCGACGCCCCCGTCCGCGATGACGTGCACGTACCGGCCGCCGGACTCGTCCATGTAGTCGCGGCGGGCACCCGCCACGTCCGCCACGGCGGTCGCCATCGGCACCTGGATGCCGAAGACGTTGCGGGTGGTGTGCGCGGCGCCGCCGCCGAAGCCGACCAGGACACCCGCCGCACCGGTGCGCATCAGGTGCAGGGCCGCGGTGTACGTGGCGCAGCCGCCGACGATCACCGGGACGTCCAGCTCGTAGATGAACTGCTTGAGGTTGAGCGGCTCGGCGGCGCCGGAGACGTGCTCGGCGGAGACGGTCGTACCGCGGATGACGAAGATGTCCACCCCGGCGTCGACGACGGCCTTGGAGAACTGGGCGGTGCGCTGCGGGGAGAGCGCGGCGGCGGTGACGACACCGGAGTCGCGCACCTCCTTGATGCGCTGCCCGATCAGCTCCTCCTGGATCGGAGCGGAGTAGATCTCCTGGAGGCGCCGGGTCGCGGACTCGACCGGCATCTCGGCGATCTCGTCGAGCAGCGGCTGCGGGTCCTCGTGGCGGGTCCAGAGACCTTCCAGGTTGAGGACGCCGAGCCCGCCGAGCTCGCCGATGCGGATGGCGTGCTGCGGGGAGACGACGGAGTCCATGGGAGCAGCCAGGAACGGCAGCTCGAAGCGGTAGGCGTCGATCTGCCAGGCGATCGAGACCTCCTTCGGGTCCCGGGTCCTGCGGCTCGGTACGACGGCGATGTCGTCGAATGCGTATGCCCGGCGGCCGCGCTTGCCGCGCCCGATCTCGATCTCAGTCACGATGTGTGGCCTTTCCCTCTACGTCTGCGCTGACCAGTATCCCCGACACACGGCGGAGGGGCGGCCCGGGGAACCCCGGCCGCCCCTCCCCCACCGTGTGGGTGTTACTTCCTGCTGTAGTTCGGTGCCTCGACCGTCATCTGGATGTCGTGCGGGTGGCTCTCCTTGAGACCCGCCGACGTGATGCGCACGAAGCGGCCCTTGCTCTCCATCTGGTCGACGGACGCGGCGCCCACGTACCCCATGGTCTGGCGCAGACCGCCGACGAGCTGGTGGAGGACGTTGGCCAGCGGGCCCCGGTAGGGCACCTGGCCCTCGATGCCCTCGGGCACGAGCTTGTCGTCCGAGGACACCTCGGCCTGGAAGTAGCGGTCCTTGGAGTAGGAACGGCCCTGGCCGCGGGACTGCATCGCGCCGAGCGAGCCCATGCCGCGGTACGACTTGAACTGCTTGCCGTTGATGAACATCAGCTCGCCCGGGGACTCCTCGCAACCCGCGAGGAGGCTGCCCAGCATCACGCTGTCCGCGCCCGCGGCAAGCGCCTTGCCGATGTCGCCGGAGTACTGCAGGCCGCCGTCGCCGATCACCGGCACACCCGCCGCGCGGGCGGCGAGAGCGGCTTCGTAGATCGCGGTGACCTGCGGGACGCCGATACCGGCGACCACACGGGTCGTACAGATCGAGCCCGGACCCACGCCGACCTTCACGCCGTCGACGCCGGCGTCGATCAGCGCCTGGGCGCCGTCGCGGGTGGCGACGTTGCCGCCGATGACGTCTATGGCGACGCTCGACTTGATCTTCGCCATCCAGTCGAGGGCGTTGCTGTTGTGGCCGTGCGAGGTGTCGACGATCAGGAAGTCGACACCGGCGGCGGCGAGCGCCTGGGCGCGGTCGAGCGCCTCGGGGCTGGCGCCGACGGCCGCGCCGACCAGCAGACGGCCTTCGGCGTCCTTGGCGGCGTTGGGGTACTGCTCGGCCTTCTTGAAGTCCTTGACCGTGATGAGGCCCTTGAGGATGCCCGCCTCGTCGACCAGCGGCAGCTTCTCGATCTTGTGGCGGCGCAGCAGCTCCATGGCCTCCACGCCGGAGATGCCGACCCGGCCGGTGACGAGCGGCATCGGCGTCATGACCTCGCGCACCTGGCGCGAGCGGTCGGACTCGAAGGCCATGTCACGGTTGGTCACGATGCCGAGGAGCTTGCCCGCGGGGTCGGTGACCGGCACGCCGCTGATGCGGAACTTCGCGCAGAGCGCGTCCGCCTCGCCGAGGGTGGCGTCGGGGTGCACGGTGATCGGGTCGGTGACCATCCCGGACTCGGACCGCTTCACCAGGTCGACCTGGTTCACCTGGTCCTCGATCGAGAGGTTGCGGTGCAGCACACCGACACCGCCCTGACGGGCCATCGCGATGGCCATCCGCGACTCGGTCACCTTGTCCATGGCGGCCGACAACAGGGGGATGTTCACCCGCACGTTGCGCGAGATGAGGGACGAGGTGTCGACCGCGTTGGGCAGGACCTCCGACGCGCCCGGCAGCAACAGCACGTCGTCGTATGTCAGCCCGAGCGTGGCGAACTTCCCAGGCACTCCGTCGACGTTTGCAGTCATGACACCTTCCCCAAATGGTCTTGATCGGTGCGGATGTCCATGCTAACGGCCTTCGGGGGTGTCTCATTCCACGAGCAAGATCGCCGAACGGCTCCGTAGATTCCTACGACGGCGTGAACACCCCGCGAACACGGGGCGTCGGCGGGGGTGACCGGCGCGGGGTGCGGCCGACATCACTGTTCGGCGAGGGCTCGCAGCCGGCTGAGCGCACGGTGCTGGGCGACCCGCACGGCGCCGGGGGACATCCCCAGCATCTGCCCGGTCTCCTCGGCGGTCAGTCCGACGGCGACCCGCAGGACGAGCAGCTCGCGCTGGTTCTCCGGGAGGTTGGCGAGGAGCTTCTTGGCCCAGGCGGCGTCGCTGCTGAGCAGGGCGCGCTCCTCCGGGCCGAGGGAGTCGTCGGGGCGCTCGGGCATCTCGTCGGAGGGGACGGCCGTGGAGCCGGGGTGGCGCATCGCGGCGCGCTGGAGGTCGGCGACCTTGTGTCCGGCGATGGCGAAGACGAACGCCTCGAAGGGGCGGCCGGTGTCGCGGTAGCGCGGCAGTGCCATGAGCACCGCCACGCAGACCTCTTGCGCCAGGTCCTCGCCGAAGTGACGAGCATCACCGGGCAGCCGGTTCAGCCGGGACCGGCAGTACCGCAGCGCGAGGGGGTGGACGCGGGCCAGCAGGTCGTGTGTCGCCTGCGCGTCGCCGTCCACGGCCCGTTGCACCAGGGCAGCGATCACCGTCGTCTCGTCGTCGCGCATCGGACCATGGTGCCTTGATGCCGACCGGTCCGCGCCATCGCGTTCAGAGTTGTGCACCGAAGCGTTACGAGCGGGTGCGCCGGATGTCATGTCCTGCGCCCTCCCCTTCCGCTGGATCCGCTGGTCCGAATCGTCGTTCCCGAGGAACTCCACAGCTCAAGGATGCGTCATCGGCCGGGAAGCGTCACCCACCGCCGCCACGACCGGCCCGCCACGGGTGCGCCGCCGCGGGCTGGCCCTCCGTCGCCCCGCCCGCGGGTCCGCGGACGGGGACGATTCCGGCACGCCGATCGGAGGCCACCCGACAGGCTCAGCGCACCAGGCCCCAGCGGAATCCGAGCGCCACCGCGTGGGCCCGGTCCGAGGCGCCGAGCTTCTTGAAGAGCCTGCGGGCGTGGGTCTTGACCGTGTCCTCGGAGAGGAAGAGCTCGCGCCCGATCTCCGCGTTGGAGCGGCCGTGGCTCATGCCTTCGAGCACCTGGATCTCCCGCGCGGTGAGCGTGGGGGCGGCCCCCATCTCCGCGGACCGCAGCCGGCGCGGGGCGAGCCGCCACGTCGGGTCGGCCAGCGCCTGGGTCACGGTGGCCCGCAGTTCGGCGCGCGAGGCGTCCTTGTGCAGGTAGCCGCGGGCTCCGGCGGCGACCGCGAGCGCGACCCCGTCCAGGTCCTCGGCGACCGTCAGCATGATGATCCGGGCACCGGGGTCGGCGGAGAGCAGCCGCCGGACGGTCTCCACACCTCCCAGGCCTGGCATGCGGACGTCCATCAGAATCAAATCCGAACGGTCGGCCCCCCATCGGCGGAGTACTTCCTCGCCGTTGGCCGCCGTCGTCACACGCTCGACGCCGGGCACGGTCGCAACCGCGCGACGGAGCGCCTCTCGGGCGAGCGGGGAGTCGTCGCAGACGAGGACGGATGTCATGACCGTCCTCCGCAGCTGATGCGCGTCACCTTGAGCCTCCAGGCTGATACAAGTCGTCACCTGTGCGGTTGACCCCCTCGGACATGTGCCCGAGCCGGTTCGTCGCCAACCGCCTCCGCACTCTCAACGATGGTCACTCGAAAGAGTTACGGGTCGGACCGTAGGGTTCGGCACTCTACGTGAAGGGCCGCACACGGAGCGGATCGGCGCGGGCGCTTCACCCTTCAACCGAAACTTCACGGGTTGGCGTGCCCTATTTGGCGGCTTTTCTTCCCTTTTGCTGGTGTCTGTGACTAGATTCGCAATCAGTCATATTTACATCTACTACGACCGTAGATGTACGGCAGGCTCGATCACCCAGGACCTGAGGACCTGTGGAACAGGGGATCGGCCACCGACGGACGACGACGGACTGCGAATGCCGGGACGACGTCTCCGGCAGAGCACGGTTTCGAGGGGACAAGCAATGGCAGATTTCTCCCGCCTTCCCGGACCCAACGCGGACCTGTGGGACTGGCAGCTGCTCGCGGCCTGCCGAGGGGTCGACAGTTCACTGTTCTTCCACCCCGAGGGCGAACGCGGAGCCGCCCGGAGCGCCCGAGAGACCTCGGCGAAGGAGGTGTGCATGCGCTGCCCCGTACGCGCCGAGTGCGCCGCCCACGCGCTGGCCGTGCGCGAGCCCTACGGAGTGTGGGGCGGCCTGACCGAGGACGAACGCGAGGAGCTGATGGGCCGCGCCCGCAACCGTCTGGTCACGACCGCCTCCCCTTCCGGCCATGCCACCGGTCCGGGTGACAGCGCGCACCACGACTGAGGGGCCCGCGCCGCCCCGTACCGCAGGAACGTTTCGCCATCCACGGTCCGTCCCCGCCGGGACCTCGACGGACCGGGGCTCGGTCGTGCCGTCAGCGGGCCGCGGCGCGCGACAGCTGGTCCAGCGTGGCCGCCACCGCCGGGACCCGCGCCAGGTCCGGCAAGGTCAGCGCCACGATCTCGCGCACGATGGGCGGCTCCACCGTCACGGTCACGGCTCCCTTGGGGCGTACCGACTCGATCGCCAGCGCGGGCAGCACCGCCACCCCGAGCCCGGCGCCGACCAGTCCGATCACGGCGGGGTAGTCGTCGGTGGCGAAGTCGATACGGGGGGTGAACCCGGACTCCTCGCAGACCTCCACCAGCTGCCGGCGGCAGCGCGGGCAGCCGGCGATCCACGGGTCCCCCGCGAGTTCGCCGATGTCGATCGCGTCCGTCCCGGCCAGCCGGTGGCCCTCGGGCAGCAGGCCGATCAGCCGGTCCGCGAGCAGCGGCCGGACCACCAGGTCGTTCCAGTCGCCGGCGCCACCCTCCCCGGAGTTCCCGTACCGGAACGCCAGCGCGATGTCGCAGTCCCCGTCACGGAGCATCTCCACGGACCGGGGCGGTTCCGCCTCCACCAGTGAGACCTGGGTGCCCGGATGCTCGGCGCGCAGCGCGGCCAGGGCGCCGGGTACCAGGGTGGAGCTGCCGCTGGGGAACGAGACGAGCCGGACCCGGCCGGCGCGCAGCCCCGCGATGGCGGCGACCTCCTCCTCGGCGGCGGTCAGCCCGGCCAGAATGCCGGAGGCGTGCCGTACGAGAGCCTCGCCGGCCTGGGTGAGCCGCATCTCCCGGCCGGTACGGATCAGCAGCGGCGTCCCGACCGAGGATTCCAGCGCCTTCATCTGCTGGCTGATGGCCGGCTGGGTGAAACCCAGCTCGCGGGCGGCGGCGGAGAACGAACCGGTGGTGGCGACGGCACGCAGGACGCGGAGATGACGGGCTTCGATCACCCTCCCACCATAAGCGTCACTTCTGTTGATCGCGAAAAAATGCGATGCGACTTTCATGTGCGGCGTTCTAACCTCTTCCCATGCATCTGCTGACCGTGAATGTCGGAATCCCCCGCCACTCCGCGCACACCGGCGCCCGTGACGGCCTCACCGGCATCGACAAGCGCCCGGTGGACGGACCGGTGGCGGTGACCGACCCGGGGCCGAAGGGCACCGGCGGCAGCGGCCTGGCCGGGGACGCCGTCTGTGACCTGCGCCACCACGGCGGCAGCGACCAGGCGGTGTACGCGTACGCCCGGGAGGAGCTCGACGCCTGGGAGCAGAAGCTCGGCAAGCCGCTGCCCAACGGGATCTTCGGCGAGAACCTGACGACCCTCGGCCTGGAGGTCAGCCGGGCACTGATCGGCGAGCGGTGGCGGATCGGCCCGGACCTGGTCCTGGAAGTGACCGCCGGCCGCATCCCGTGCCGTACGTTCGCGGGCCACGTGCGGGAGGAGCGCTGGGTGAAGCGCTTCAGCCAGGAGGCGGTCACCGGCGCGTACCTGCGGGTCGTCACCCCGGGTTCCGTCCGCGCCGGGGACGTGATCGAGATCGTCCACCGCCCGGACCACGGGGTGACCGCCGCACTGGAGTTCCGCTCCTTCACCGACCGCACCCTGCTGCCGAGCCTCCTCCCCGCGGGCGAGGCACTGCACCCGGAGGCGCTGGCGGCGGCGCGGGAGTACGTGGCGGGACAGGGGGGCTGACGGGGCGGGGGCCGGATCCGTTCTCGTCCGGTCCGCTGCCACCGGCCGCGCGGGCCGAGGACGCGGCCGTCCTCGAGGTCGTCCCGAACGGAAGCGAGCCCGCACATCACGCGACCCACTACCGGAGCGCCGGGGCTCGGCATCCACACCCACGAGGACGGCAGTTGGCTGTCGATCGAGTCGACGACCCGGATCGCCTGACGGCACCCGTGGGGAACGCGGCACCGGGACGGCTGGATCGCCGAGCACCGAGAGCGCTTGGAGCAGGTCCGGAGGACGTGGCGGCGCGAGGTCGTCGAGACGTCGCCGGGCTCCTGCGCACGGAGCTCCGGCCGGAAGCGGTGACACCCGGCCGCCGCCCGGACGACCGAAGCTGGGGCCCCGCGCACCTGAGTGTGCGGGGCCCCGGCTTCGCAGGGTTCGGACGACGGCTCAGGCGGTTTCGACGGCGGCCTTCTCGGCCGGGGCGGCGTCGGCCTTGTCCTCGGCCGGGCGGACGAGGCCCGGGATGAACGCGGCGACGGCGGCGGCGATCAGGGCCACGGCGCATCCGACCGTCAGGCCGACGCGGAAGCCGCCCTCGGAGGCGAGGGAGTGGCCGCCGAGGTTGATGGTCATCTGGGCGAGGACCACACCGATGACGGCGGAGCCGATGGTCGTACCGAGCGAGCGCATCAGGGTGTTGAACCCGTTGGCGGCGGCGGTCTCCGAGATCGGGACCGAGCTCATGATCAGGGCGGGCATCGCGCCGTAGGCGAGGCCGACGCCGCTGTTGATGACGATACCGACGATCATCAGGCCCCAGGCGGAGCCCATCAGCAGCAGGGAGATGCCGTACCCGGCGGAGATGACCAGGGCGCCGAGGACGAGGGCGATCTTCGGGCCGCGGGCGTTGATCAGCTTTCCGCCGAGCGGGGAGACGATCATCATCATCACGCCACCGGGGGCCATCCACAGACCGCACGCCAGCATCGACTGGCCCAGGCCGTAGCCGGTGGCCTCGGGGAACTGGAGGAGCTGCGGGGCGATCAGCATGAAGGAGTACATGCCGACGCCGACCAGGATCGAGGAGATGTTGGTCATGAGGACACGCGGGCGGGCGGTGGTCCGCAGGTCCACCAGCGGGTCGCGGGTGCGGAGCTCGTAGAAGCCCCAGGCGCCCAGGGCCACGACCGCCACGGCGAAGAGGCCGAGGGTGGTGCCGGAGCCCCAGCCCCAGTCGGCGCCCTTGGAGATCGCGAGCAGCAGGGAGACCAGCCCGATGGCGAGCCCGACCGCACCGGGTGCGTCGAACCGCTGGCCCTTGGCACCGGCCGGGACGTCGGGAACGAAGGTGTAGATCAGCACCGCGACGATCACCGCGAGTGCCGCGGAGCCCCAGAAGAGGACGCGCCAGCTGGTGTACTCGGCGACGGCGGCGGAGATCGGCAGGCCGAGAGCACCGCCGATCCCCATCGAGGCACTGACCAGGGCGATCGAGCTGCTGAGCTTCTCGGCGGGAACCACGTCACGGAGCAGGGCGATGCCGAGGGGCACCATGCCCATGCCCATGCCCTGGAGACCGCGTCCGACGATCATCGGCACCACGGAGGAGGCCAGGGCGCAGACCACGGAACCGGCGATCAGCGGGACGGCGCACGCCAGGAGCATGCGGCGCTTGCCGAGGAGGTCGCCGAGGCGGCCCGTGACCGGGACGCACACGCCCGCGACGAGCAGGGTGACCGTGATCACCCACGCCGCGTTCGAGGACGAGGTGTGCAGGATCTGCGGGAGCTCCGCGATCAGCGGGGTCACCAGCGTCTGCATGATCGCGGCGGCGGTGCCGGCGAGGGCCAGCGTGGTGATCACGCCGCCTGCGCGGGCCGTGGGCTGGGGGGCGTCCATAACGCGATTCCTCGATGTGGTCGGGACGGGAGTCCGGGACGGAAATCCGGCGGGAGGAGCGGGGCGGCGCACGAGTGGCGTCGTGCACGCCTAGTGCATTATGCATGCGATGTGCTTGATGCACACCATGTGCCAGGATGGACCCTCGGTCACCCCGGGCAACGGCACACCGGCCCGGCAGGAAGCTGGAGGCATCCCACTCATGGACAGGGCCGTCGAGGACGTCGAGTACGAGCAGATGCTGCTCAGCCGCCACGGCCTCCTGAACCACCGGAAGGGACGGCGCGAGAACGGCGTACTGGAGCGCAGCGCGTACATCCTGCTCAGTCGCATCCGCGTGCAGGGCCCCATGTCCATCGGGGAGTTGAGTGAGGCGTTCGACCTCGACGCCTCCACGCTCAACCGCCAGACCACGGCGGCGATGCGTGCCGGACTCGTGCAGCGCATCCCCGACCCGGCGGGCGGGATGGCCCGCAAGTTCCGCATCACCGCCGAGGGCAGCCGCATCCTCGACGAGGAGCGCGAGGGGACGGTCGCGTCCCTGGGCCGCGTCCTGGTCGACTGGCCCGGCGAGGACGTCGCCGCCTTCGCCCACTACCTCCGCCGGTTCAACACCGACCTCGAACGCCTCGGCGGGCGGCCCTGGCCCCGGCCCTGAGTTCCACCGGCCGGCCGGTCTCTCGGACCTGGCCGACCTGGCCGACCTGGCCGGTCTCTCGGACCTGGCCGACCTGGCCGACCTGGCCGACTCGCCACAGAACGGGCGCGCCCGCTCAGGCCGTCGGTCCGCCGGCCCGGGGAAAGTCCCTGGCCTTGATCTTCGCCATCCGGCCGTCGGGGTGGTGCCAGACGATCCCCTCGCACCCGTCGGCCGACGCCAGCGCGAGCACGCGGGCCCGGACTCCCTCGAACGTCAGCTCCGTCACGTCGAGTCGCTCGGCGGTGCCGTGGTGGACGAGCCGGTGCGTACCACTGCGCTCGGGGTTGCCGTTGATCCGCGGCCCGATCAACTCGTACGTCCCCGGGGGCCACTGCCGCCGCCCGCCCTCGGCCAGCGCCTCCGTGTGGAACTTCGCGAAGGAGGACCGCACGACCGGCTCCCAGCCGACCGTCTTCCCGGTGGCGGGGTCCGTGGACAGCGGTACGAACTCCGGGGGTGCGGCCCGGCCGGCCCGCACCTCGCGGCGCGCCCACCAGGCCCCCGCCTCGTCCACCCGGGTACACGTACCGTCGTACTTGCGCGTGGCCACGCCCTCCCCGGCGAGCACCCAGTCGCATCCGGGCGTCACCTCGGGGAGCACGCCCGCGGGGCGGGTGGCGAAGTCGCGCAGGAACAGTGTGGGAATCTTCCGCATCGCCCCATGGTGCGGCTCAACCAGCCCTGCCGCACATGGATTTCGCCCAAGCCGCGCACCCTCGCCGGAGCGTGTCACCCCGCCCGGCACTCCTTCCCGCGCGGGTCATCCCGCTCCGGTGCGCCCCGGTCCCGCCCCGCCGTCGATGAGGCGCCGCAGTCTCGCCTTACCGGGCGTACGGGGCACGCACTGCGGCGAGTTCGGGGGGTGGGCGTAGGCGTCGGCCCGCGCCCCGGACATGCTGTCCACCTCCGACACCAGCACGGCCGGCCCGAGAATGGCCTGATCGCAGTCCACACAGATCAACGGAGCCTCCGCCACTCCTCGGCCAGGCGCGACGCGGCGGTGCAGCGTTCACCCGCGCGGCAGGTCGAGCACTGGATGGTATGCGTCAAATAGGCGCGATATGCGGCATCGGGCTCCGCCGCGCGAGGGCCCTCTCTTCGTGTCGTCACGTAGGGATTCCGCACCCGGAGGGCGCTTGGATGAGGCCTGGCACGGGATGGCCGAAACCCTGTCCACGCGACTTCCGGATACCGAAGGGCGGGCGGACGCTCTCCACCCGGGCGGCGCTCGGGGCGACGCCGAGACGCCGGCCCCGATGGACCCTCGACGCGGCGCCGGCCCTCGCGTGATCCACCGCGTGCCGAACCGCTCGGCCGGGCGGTCGCCGTCGGGTCGAGGCTGAACCCCCCACGCTCCCAGGATCGGAGCCGCGACGGAGAAAGGTGCCCGGAGCCGGACTCGAACCGGCACGCCCCCGAGGGGCAGCGAGGTTTAAGCTCGCCGTGTCTGCGTTCCACCACCCGGGCTGGCGCGCGGCTCCGCGTCGGGACTTGACCCTATCGGGGGGCGCCCCCCACCAGCGGAGCAGTAGCGCGATGTTGTCTTATTTTATTGATCGCTTGATGGTGCGTCAGGCCGTGTCCCAGGGGCATGACCATGGACCCGACCCGATCATGGTCCCTCTCCCCGGCGAACGGGATTGACGGAAAGTCGCCGCACTCTTACGGACCAATCCGCCGGACTTCCACCACCGTTCGCCAGGGCCGCGCCACCCCTGTCCCTCCCTGGTCAGCCGGTCACGTCGTCCACGCGTCGTTGACGCAGCGCAGCACCGGCTTCCGGGTGAGGGCCTCCGGATCGTCGAGGCGGGCTCCGGTGACGCGGAAGACGGTGGTTTCGCCGGGCAGCAGGGTCAGGAGCATGTCGTCCACCCGGGCCGCCGGGTCCAGCCGGTCCGGGAAGAGCGCGAGGTCGCGCAGGAGGGTGTGGGCGGTCACCCGCACCTCGTAGCCGGCGGGGTCCCGGGGGTCCGGGGCGACGGTGGCCGTCCAGCGGGCCGGGGGCAGGTCCACGGCGGGGTCCTCCGCGTAGAACTCCACGGTCCGCACCTCCCCGAGCCGCACCACCAGCAGCTCGCGCGACGGATCGGAGGGGGTGACGACGGACGGTGGGAGGGGTACGCGGGTGACGCCCCGGGCGGCCGTGGCGACGGGCAGCCGTTCCTCGGCCAGTACCGTGCCGTCGAGCGCGTGCCGGGTCAGGTGGAGGGTGCCGCCCCAGGGCCCGGCGGCGTCGTTGACGAGGTGGAGGGTGGCGTCGCAAAGGACGGCGAGGCGGTCGGCGTAGACCGAACGCAGGGCGTACCAGAGGGGTTTGCGGCGACCGTC
Organism: Streptomyces sp. NBC_00247; assembly: GCF_036188265.1. Taxonomy (NCBI): domain Bacteria; kingdom Bacillati; phylum Actinomycetota; class Actinomycetes; order Kitasatosporales; family Streptomycetaceae; genus Streptomyces; species Streptomyces sp. NBC_00247. The sequence continues at coordinate 2,521,769 of NZ_CP108093.1, forward strand.
GCCGTCGAGGGCGGACCAGGAGACGACTGGCCAGCAGTCGTTGAGCTGCCAGACGATCGCACCCATGCAGTACGGGGTGTTCGAGCGGAAGTGGCGGATGCCGAAGGCGACGGCGCGGGCCTGGTTGAGCTGGGTGAGCCAGTGCCAGTCGTCGAAGGAGGCGGCGCCGGTACCGCCGGGCTGCGGGAGGTGGTCGCCGAGCCCCCGCAGCAGCTTGGCGTCGCCGTCCTCGGCTTTCTGGTGGTGTGTCACGTACGGTGCGTCGGGTGCGAGTTCGCCGCTGATCGCGCGTCGCAGGGTGGCGTACGCGGGCGGGCCCTGGAAGCCGAACTCGGCGACGAAGCGGTGCGCGTGGTCCGCGTAGTGGCGGTAGTCGACCCGGTTCCACACGTCCCAGAGGTGGACCGTGCCGAGGGTGGGCTCGTTGGGCGGGAGTCCGGGCGATCCGGAGTAGGGCGAGCCGGGCCAGTAGGGGCGGGTGGGGTCGAGTTCGGCGCAGATCGCGGGGAGCAGTTCGTGGTAGTAGCCGTAGCCCCAGGTGCGGCTCCCGAGTTCCTTGGCCCAGCCCCAGTCGGCGTGGCCCTCCAGGTTCTCGTTGTTGCCGCACCACAGGACGAGCGAGGGGTGCCGGGCGAGGCGGGCGACGTTCTCGCGGGCCTCGGCGGCGACCTCGTCGTACAGCGGCTGCTCCTCCGGGTAGGCGGCGCAGGCGAAGGGAAAGTCCTGCCAGACCAAGAGGCCTTTCTCGTCGGCGAGTTCGTAGAAGTCGTCGCTTTCGTAGAGGCCGCCGCCCCAGACCCGGACGAGGTTGACCCCGGCGGCGACGGCTTCGTCGAGCCGGTCGGAGAGGTGCTGCCGGGTGGTGCGGGAGGGGAAGCAGTCGTCGGGGATCCAGTTCACGCCCCGGACGAACACCGGCTCCTCGTTGACGGCGATCCGGAACGCCTCGCGCTCCAGCGCGACCGTGCGGAAGCCGGTCCTGCCCTGCCAGGCGTGGCCGCCGAGGCGGACCTCGACGGCGTACAGCGGCTGTTCGCCGTGACTGTGCGGCCACCACCGTTCGGCCTGCGGGACCGGCACCACCAGAGTCGCGGTCGTCTCCCCTGCGGGGACGGTGAACGTGTGGCGTTCGCCCGCGACTTCGGCCTGCGCGGTGAGCGCTCCACCGCCCTCGCCGCCCTCACCCCGGCGGTCCACCGTCAGCACCACCGAGAGTCTCGGAACGCCGTGCGGGTCCACGTCACCGAGCAGCTTCACCCCGGCGATCCGGGGGCCGGTCCAGCTCTCCAGCGCGGCGGGGCGCCAGATGCCGGAGGTGACCAGGGTGGGGCCCCAGTCCCAGCCGAAGTTGCAGGCCATCTTCCGGATGAAGGCGTACGGCTCCGTGTAGGCGCCGGGGCGGTCGCCGAGCCGTTCGCGGAGCGCCTCCGCGTAGGCGTACGGGGCGGTGAAGCGGACTTCCAGGGTGTTGGCGCCCTCGCGGAGCAGGTGTTCGGCCGGGAAGCGGTAGGAGCGGTGCTGGTTGGCGGTGCGGCCGAGTCCGGTGCCGTTGAGGGTGACGGTGGCGACGGTGTCGAGGCCGTCGAAGCAGAGGTCGGCGCGGCGGTCCCCGGCGGCCGGCCGGTGGAAGGTGGTGCGGTACGTCCAGTCGGTGCGGCCGATCCAGCCGAGCCGCTTCTCGTTGTCGTCCAGGTACGGATCGTCGATGAGCCCGGCGGCGAGCAGGTCGGTGTGGACGCAGCCGGGGACGGTGGCGGGTATGCCGTCGGCCGGGAAGGTCAGCGGGACCGGCCCGTCCGGGCGCAGCGTCCAGCCTTCGGCGAGGGGCAGTCGGTGCAGGGTCACGCGATGGTCCTTCCGCAGTCGGGGAGTCCGGCACAGGCCACGTAGTGATCGTCTTCCGCCTGGTGCAGCCCGCCGGTGCCGCCCGGATCCGGGGAGCCCCGGTGGTACGCGCAGCTCTCCACCGGTTCCGGCGGGTCCCAGGGGGTGTTGAGCCGGGGCACGGCGGCCAGCAGGGTCCGGGTGTACGGGTGCAGGGGGTTGCCGAACACCTTCTGGGTGTCGCCGCGTTCCACGACCCGGCCCCGGCGGAGCACCACGGTCCGTTCGGCGAGGTAGGTGCCGAGGGAGAGGTCGTGGGTGATGTAGAGGACGCCGAGTCCGCGTTCCTTCAGTCCGGCCAGCAGGTTGAGGACGTCGATGCGGGTGGACGCGTCGAGCATGCTGGTGATCTCGTCGGCGACGAGGAAGCTCAGGTCGAGCAGGAGGGCGCGGGCGATGAGCAGGCGCTGCAGCTGGCCGCCGCTGAGCTGGTGGGGGTAGCGGCCGAGTACCTGCCCGGGGTCGAGGCGTACGTCGCGCACGGCCTTTTCGACGCGGTCGGCCCACTCCCGGTCGGGGACGCCGGAGTGGTAGGCGCGGCGGATCATGTCGAAGACGCGGTCGGCCTTGAAGACGGGGTTGTAGCAGGAGAAGGGGTCCTGGAAGACGCCCTGGACGCGTCGGTAGAAGTCCTTGCCCGGGCGGACGGGGGCGCCGTCCAGGGTGAGGCTGCCGCCGGAGATCTGGGTGAGGCCGAGGATCATGCGGCCGATGGTGGACTTGCCGCTGCCGCTCTCCCCGATGAGGGAGACGACTTCGCCGGGCGCCGCGTCGAAGGAGACCCGGTCGACGGCGGTGACGGAGCCGCCGCCGAAGGCGCCCGCGCGGTAGGTCTTGGTGACTCGGTCGAGGGTCAGCATCATGCCTTCCAGCACGCGACGGAGTGACGGGGGGCGATCTCCACGACCGGCGGCTCCTCGGCGCAGCCGGCGTCGGCCAGCGGGCAGCGGTCGCGGAAGCGGCAGCCGGCCGGCGGGTCGAGGAGCGACGGCGGGGAGCCGGCGATGCCACTGAGCGGGCGGTCGCGGTGGCGGACGCCGACCTCGGGGAGCGAGCCGAGGAGCATCCGGGTGTACGGGTGGCGGGGTTCGGAGGTCAGGACCCGGGTCGGCGCCTTCTCGGCGAGCTTCCCGGCGTACATCACCATGATCGAGTCGGCGATGTGCGAGGTCAGGGCGAGGTCGTGGGTGATGAAGAGCATGCTGGTGACGAGGCCCGCGTCGCGCAGTCCGGTGAGCGCGGTGACGACGGCCTTCTGGGTGGAGACGTCGAGGGCGGAGGTGACCTCGTCCGCGATGAGCACCGAGGGGTCGAGCAGCGTGGAGATCACCATGACGGTGCGCTGTTTCATGCCGCCGGAGAGCTCGATCGGGTAGCGGTCGAGGACGTGTCGCTCCAGGCCCACCAGGTCGAGCCTGCGGTGGAGTTCGGCGGTGTCCACGCTCACTCCGCGCGAGGCGAGGAGTTCGCGGATCATGCGGCCGATGCGCCGGGTCGGGTTGAGGGCGCTCATCGAGTACTGCGGGACGAGCGAGATCCGGTGGAAGCGGAAGGCGTTCATCGCCCGGTCGTCGGCGATGGGTACGTCCTCGCCGTCGAGGGTGACGGTGCCGCCGGCGTGCCGCATCCGGCCGTCGAGCCGGATCAGGGACTTGCCGAGGGTGGTCTTGCCGCAGCCGGACTCGCCCGCCAGGCCCAGGATCTCGCCGTCGGCCACGTCGAAGCCGACGCCGTCCAGCGCCCGGACCTCGCCGCGCAGGGTGCGGTAGTGGACCCGCAGGTCGGTGACGGTCAGCGTCATGTGCTCAGGACTCCCTCAGCTTCGGGTTGAAGACCTCGTCGAGGCCGACGTTGGCGACGTAGAGCGCGCCGACGATGGCGGTGATCCCGGCGCCGGGCGGTACGAACCACCACCACATGCCGAGCTGGAGCGCGCTCCACTGCTGGGCGCTCTGGAGCATCAGGCCGAGCGAGACGCCGCCGGTCGGTCCCAGGCCGATGAAGTCGAGCGAGGAGGCGATGAGGACGGAGCCGCCGAAGAGCAGGATGAACATCATGAAGAGGTAGGAGCTCATGTTGGGGGCGATCTCGCGGAACACGATCCGCCAGGTGCCGTTGCCGCTGAGCCGGGCCAGGTCCACGAACTCGCGGGTGCGCAGGGTGAAGGTCTGCGCCCGGATGGCGCGGGCCGCCCAGGGCCAGGAGGTGAGCCCGATGAACACGCCCTGTACGGGCACGGAGCGCACCCCGAGGTACGCGTTGATGATGAGCAGCACCGCGAGCGCCGGGATCACCAGCACCACGTTGGTGACCATGGTGAGGAGTTCGTCCAGCACCCCGCCCCGGTAGCCGGCGAAGAAGCCGACGAGCATCGCGACGACGGCGGCGATGGCGCCGCCGACCGCGCCGACCAGGAAGGTGGCGCGCAGTCCGTGCACGAACTGCGCGTACACGTCCTGGCCGAAGGTGGTGGTGCCCATCCAGTACGTGGAGTCGGGCGGCGCGGCCTGGGGGCCGCCGTAGGCGTTCGGGTCGGTGGTCTCCAGCAGCGGTGGGCCGAAGAGCCCCACGGCGAGGAGGAGGGCGACGACGGTGAAGCCGATGAGCAGTTTCGGGTTGCGGACGGCGTAGTGCAGGGTCTCGCGCGCGGGGCCGACCGCCTTCTTCTCCAGGGGGGTCGCGTTCTCCAGGGGGGTCGCGGCGGGTCCGGTGTCGTTCCCGGCCGGTCCGGGCGGTGCGCTCATGACTGGCCTCCTGCCATGCCGGTACGGGTGCGGGGGTCCACGAGGACGTACACGACGTCGATGACGAAGTTGGCGATCAGCACGCCGATGACGATGAAGAGGAAGGCGCCCTGGAGCAGGAAGAAGTCCTGGTTCTGGATGGCGGCGAGGATGAGCGAGCCGAGCCCGGGATAGGCGAAGACGATCTCGGTGACCAGCGCGCCGGCGACCAGTACTCCCAATTGCAGCGCCAGACCCGTGACTTGGGGCAGCACCGCGTTGCGGAACGCGTAGCGCCGGATGAGCCGCTGGGGTGCGCCGAGAGCGGAGAGGTACGAGGAGTAGTCGGACTCCAGCTCGTAGATGATCATGTTGCGCATGCCGATGGCCCAGCCGCCGAGCGCGACGAGGAAGAGCGACAGGAACGGCAGGACCCAGTGGTGCGCCAGGTCGGCCACGAAGTCGAGGGTCCAGCTGGGCTGGATGTCCAGGCTGTAGCCGCCGGAGATCGGGAACCATCCGGCCTTCGAGCCGAGGGCCCAGGCGAGGATCACGGCGATCCACATGTACGGCATCGCGGTCAGCAGATAGCCCGCCGGGAGCACGGTGTTGTCGAGCACCTTGCGGCGGGCGGCGAGCGCGCCCGCCCAGTTGCCGACGATCCAGCTGAGCAGCACCGCCGGGACCATCAGCCCCAGGGTGTACGGGAGCGCGTCGAGCAGTACGTCGGAGACGGGCGTCGGGAACACCCAGACGGAGATCCCGAAGTCGCCCGTGAGCAGGGAGCCCCAGAAGTGCAGGTACTGCTGCCAGACGGGTTCGTCGAAGCCGAAGAGGTTGTTGTAGTAGGCGTGCATCGCCTCGGCGGCCTCCGGCTGGGAGACGCGCGCGCGGGAGACCATGGAGGCGACCGGGTCGCCCGGCATGAAGCGCGGGATCATCCAGTTGACGGTGACGGCGACGACGAAGGTCAGCGCGTAGACCAGGAGTTTACGGGCGAAGTAGCGGCGCAAGGGAGCTCCCGTCGGGGTGCCCCGCCGGGCGCGCGCGTGTCAGGGCGGCGCACCCGGCGGGACGGTCTGGGGGCCGGACGGCGGCAAGGGGGCCGGGCGGCTGGAGGGGGCGGCCGTCCGCGCGAGAGTGGCGGACGTCCGCGCGGAGGGGGCCGGTACGGGAGCCCGTGGGACCTCCCGTACCGGTCCTGCGGCGGGGGCTACTTCGCCGGCTTGAGCTGGGTCAGCATCTCGAAGCCGCCCATCTCCAGCCAGTTGCGCCAGAGCGCCGGGGCGTAGGTGGGCGCTCCCGGCTCGTCCGAGGGCCAGTTGGTCCAGGTGCCGGTGGTGGACTGCGACCAGAGGCCGTTGTACCAGAGCGGGATGATCGGCATCTCGTCCAGCTGGATCTTCTGGAGCTTGCCCGTCACCGCCTTCATCCCGGCCGCGTCGTCGGTCGGCACCGCGCCGAGCTGCTGGACCAGATCCCACGCCCGCTGGTTCTCGTACCGTCCGAAGTTCACCGTGTTCTGCTGCTTCTGGACGGGGAGTTGGAACATGTACTCGTAGTACGTCCACGGAGTGTTGGACAGCTGGCGGTCGTTGTTGATGACCAGGTCGAAGTCGCCCTTGGCACGCTGCTCGCTGAGCGCGTTCTGGTCGGGGAACTCGGTGGTCACCGAGATGCCCGCGGACTTGGCGCCTGCGGCGATGACCTTGGCGGCCTCCATCCAGTCGGTCCAGCCGGTGGGCACGGCCAGTTTGAGGCTGATCTTCGAGCCGTCCTTGTTCTCGACGAGCCCGTCGCCGTCGGTGTCCCGGTACCCGGCGTCGGCGAGGATCTTCTTGGCGCCCGCCGTGTCGTGGGAGAACCCGTCCGAGGCCACCACGCCCTTGTCGATGTAACTGTCCCACTGCGGGAGCAGGCCGGTCGGGTCGGCCTTCTTGACCAGGTCGCCGTAGACGCCCTTCACGATCTTGTCGATGTCCACGGAGGCGGCGAGCGCCTTGCGGAAGGCGGCGTCGTCCAGGGGCTTGCGGGTGGTGTTGGGCACCAGCCAGGCGGTGTTGGCGGAGAGCATGTAGGGCGGCTGGTCGTAGTACGAGACGACCTTCTTGGCCTTGACCAGCGAGGAGGCGCCGGGCAGGAAGTTGTTGCTCAGGTCGAGCTGCCCCTGTCCGAGCTGGCCGATGACGACCTCGTTGCTCGGGTTGGAGACGTCCACGATGTAGCGCGGCGCGGGCGTCATGCCGAGCGCCTTCGTGCCCCACCAGGTGTCGCGGCGCTGCCAGACCACCCGGTCCTGGGACTTGCTCTTGAGGGTGTACGCCCCGCTGCCGACCGGCTTGTCGTTGACCCCGTTGAGGATCTCCTCCTCGGACCGGCCGCTCCACACGTGTTCGGGGACGATCGCCCGGCCGTAGAGGGTGAAGTCCCACTCCTGGTAGTGGGCCGTCTTGAAGGTGAAGCGGACGGTCGTGTCGTCCACCGCCTCGGCACCGGAGAGCCAGCTCCACAGCGAGTGGAAGGAGGAGGCCTCGATCTTGCCGAGGCCGTAGGAGTACGCGACGTCCTTGGCGGTGAGCGGCTCGCCGTCGGACCAGGTGATCCCGGGCCGCAGCTTCGCCTCGTAGGTCTTCGCGTCCTTCCAGGCGCCGGACTCGGCGAGCCAGGGGGTCAGCTTCCCGGCGTTGGGGTCGAAGTGGAAGAGCGTCTCGTAGACCAGCCCCTTGGTGCCGGTGGCGTGGTCCCAGTCGCGCAGCGGGTTGTAGTTGGCCGGCGGCCCCCACTGCGTACCGGTGGTGTAGAGCGTCTCGTCGCGCGGTAACGCCCCGCCCTTCGCGCCGCCCGCACCCTTGCCCGTCGCCGGGCTCCCTCCGGTGCACGCGGTGGCGGTGAGCGCGATCACGGCGAGTGCGGTGGCGATCCGCACCCGGATACCCGTCCTCATAGCCCTTCCTCTCCCCGCCGTCCCTGCGAGCGGAGTCACTGAACCGGGTAAGTGCCGTGAAGGTATGGGGGCCCAGAGGCGCTGTCAAGGCTTTGCGGGAGCGCTCCCACCCTTGCCGCGTAGGGGAGTTGACGGTACGTTCGAGACAAACGGAAGGGGATTCGAGGGCGCCCGTAAGGGGTGGGGGCGCGGCGATGCGGAAGGGAGCAGGAGCTACGATGCCGGTCGATGCGAACCGGTTAAGCGAGGTCCCTTTGCCCAAGAACCGCCCGACGATCGCCGACATCGCGCTCCGCGCCGGGGTCTCCAAGGTCGCGGTGTCCTACGCGCTCAACGACCGTCCGGGGGTGTCCCCCGCCACGCGTGCCACCATCAAGGCCATCGCCGAGGAGATCGGCTGGCGGCCCAACAGCGCGGCCCGCGCGCTCACCCGCGCCCGCGCGGACACGGTCGGCCTCGCGCTCTCCCGCCCCGCCCGGATGCTCGGGGTGGAGCCGTTCTTCATGGAACTGATCAGCGGGATCGAGAGCGAACTCTCGGACGGCGGGTGCGCGTTGCTGCTCCAGATGGTGAGCGGTCCGGCGCACGAACTGGAGGTGTACCGGCGCTGGTGGGGCGAGGGCCGGGTGGACGGCGTGTTCCTCGCCGATCTGCGCGGGAGGAGCGCCGTCCACGGCGAACCTGACCCGCGCGTCACGGGGGTCGCCGGGCTCGGTCTCCCGGCCGTCGCGATCGGCCACCCCTCGGCGGCCGGTGCGCTGGCGGCGGTCTGGTCCGACGACGCGGCGGCGCTCCACGACACCCTGACGTACCTGCACGCGCTCGGCCACCGCCGGGTGGCCCGCGTCGCCGGGCTGGCGGAGCTGGCGCACACCCGGCTCCGCGACCGGGAACAGCACCGCGCGTGCGCCGAACTCGGCCTGGAGGCACCGGTGGTGGTGCACACCGACTACTCCGGGGACGAGGGCGCGCACGCGACCCGGCGGCTCGTCAGCGCACCCGACCGGCCCACCGCGATCATCTACGACAACGACATCATGGCCGTCGCGGGGCTCTCCGTCGCCCAGGAGATGGGGCTGGACGTACCCGCCGACCTCTCGCTCGTCGCCTGGGACGACTCGCAGCTCTCGCAGGTGGTCCGGCCGCCGCTGACCGCGCTGCGGCGGGACATCCCGGCGTACGGGGCGCTGGCCGCGCGCACCCTGCTGACGCTGATCGCGGAGGGTGCCGCCGAGTGCCGCCAGGAGACGACCGCCCGTCTCGTACCGCGCGGCTCGACGGCACCGCCGCGCTGACCGGCGCGCTGACCGGGCGTGCTGACCGGGCGTGCCGATCTGCGGCCGACCGGCGGCCGACCGGCACGCGATGTCTGCGGCCGACCGGCGGCTGACCGGCACGCGATCCGCGGCCGGTCTTCGCCTGACCTGCCGGAACGCGGCGCGGTCCCGGAGGCGTACCGGCTGCGGGGATGTCATACCGGAGGAGGAGGCGGGTCCCGCCCCGGTGCGACTCAAGTCGGCACCCGAACGGGCACGGGGACTGACGACCGGGGCGTGGGGGACACGGAGGATGTAGGAGTCCCCTGAGACCTCCGGGTGCCGTCGGCCCTGTCGGCCGCGCGGTCGGTCCGGTCACGGGGGCGTCCGGCCCCGCGGCCCCCCGGCTTTCCACCCCCGTGTCCCTCAGGAGCGTCCCTGTGACCACCGCACCCCCCGTCCCCCGTGCCACCGGAGTCGCCGCGCGCGCCACGGAGCTGTCGAAGGTCTACGGCCAGGGCGAGACCCGGGTGGTCGCCCTGGACCGGGTCTCCGTCGACTTCCCGCAAGGCGAGTTCACCGCGATCATGGGGCCGTCCGGCTCCGGCAAGTCCACGCTGATGCACTGCGTGGCCGGGCTCGACACCTTCAGCTCCGGGTCGGTGCGGATCGGCGAGACCGAGCTCGGGTCGCTCAAGGACAAGCAGCTCACCCAGCTCCGCCGGGACAAGATCGGATTCATCTTCCAGGCGTTCAACCTGCTGCCGACGCTGACCGCGCTGGAGAACATCACGCTGCCGATGGACATCGCGGGCCGCAAGCCCGACGCCGCCTGGCTCCAGCGGGTCATCGACATGATCGGGCTCGCGGACCGGCTGAAGCACCGCCCGACGCAGCTCTCCGGCGGCCAGCAGCAGCGCGTCGCGGTCGCCCGCGCCCTGGCGTCCCAGCCCGAGATCATCTTCGGCGACGAGCCGACCGGAAACCTCGACTCGCGGTCCGGCGCGGAGGTCCTGGGCTTCCTGCGCAACTCCGTACGCGAGCTGGGCCAGACCGTCGTGATGGTGACCCACGACGCGGTCGCCGCCTCCTACGCGGACCGGGTGATCTTCCTCGCGGACGGCGCGGTCGTCGACGAGATGGCGCGGCCCACGGCCGACGGCGTGCTGGACCGGATGAAGGCGTTCGACGCCAAGGGCCGCACCAGCTGACCCGGGGCCGGGCCCACCCGCGGCCCGGGCCCGTACTCCGTTCCGCCCCCGTCCCCGGGCGTGCCTCGCCCTCCCCCGGTCCTCCCGGACCTCATCCCAGGACACACACATGTTCCGTACCGCCCTGCGCAATGTGCTGGCGCACAAGGCCAGGCTGTTGATGACCGTGCTCGCGGTCATGCTCGGCGTCGCCTTCGTCTCCGGCACGCTGGTCTTCACCGACACCCTCGGCAACGCCTTCCGCAACCAGTCCGCCAAGAGTTACGAGGACGTCGCCGTAGCCGTCTCGACCTCTGCCGGCCGCCACGACGGGAGCGCCGCCGGCATCTCCGAGGCCACCCTGGACAAGATCCGGGCGCTGGACGGCGTGGCCGGGGCGACCGGGCGGGTCTCCGGTTTCGCCGGGGCCGCCGGTCGTGACGGCAAGCTCATCGGCGACGGCTGGTCCACCAACGGCGGCAACTTCGCCCCCGGCGAGGACGGCCGGGACCCCTCGTACACCTTCACCTCCGGCGACGGCCCGGTGGAGGACGGTCAGATCGCCCTGGACAGCGCCTCCGCCGGCAAGGGCGGCTACCACGTGGGCGACACGGTGCGCGTGGCCACCAACGGGCCGGTGAAGGAGTACGTCCTGACCGGCGTCTTCACCACCGAGGACGGCGCGGTCAACGCGGGCGGCAGCCTGGTCCTCTTCGACGGGGCCACCGCGCAGCGGCTGTTCCTGCGGGCCGGCGAGTTCCAGGAGGCCACGGTCACCGCGGCCCCCGGCGCCTCGGACGCGAAGCTGCTGGCCGAGGTGAAGACCCTGCTGCCGAAGGGTGCCGAGGCCCGTACCGGGCAGGCGCTCGCCGACGAGCAGGCGAAGCAGATCGAGGACGGGCTGGGCAATCTCGACACGATCCTGCTGGTCTTCGCCGGGATCGCGCTCTTCGTGGGCGTCTTCCTGATCGCCAACACCTTCAGCATGCTGATCGCCCAGCGCACCAGGGAGCTGGCCCTGATGCGTGCCGTCGGTGCCTCCCGCCGGCAGGTCAAGCGGTCGGTGCTGATGGAGGCGGCCGTGGTGGGCCTCATCGCCTCGGCGATCGGCTTCGCGCTGGGCGTCGGCCTCGCGACGGGGCTGCGGTCGGCGATGAGCCTGATCGGCGGGAAGATCCCGGCAGGTCCGCTGGTGATCGCCCCGGGCACGGTGCTCGCCGCGTTCGCCGTGGGGGTCGTGATCACGGTCCTCGCCGCCTATCTGCCCGCCCGCCGGGCCGCGAAGATCGCGCCGGTGGCCGCCATGAGCAGTGTGCACGCGGCGGCGAGCACCCGTTCGCTGGTCGTCCGGAACTCGATCGGCGGTGCCCTCACCCTGCTGGGCGCGGCCGGGATCGTCGGCGGCGCGGCCTCGGCGGACGGGAACGGCCGGAAGCTGATCGCGGCCGGCGCCTTCCTGGCGCTGATCGGGATCATCGTGCTGATCCCGCTGCTGTCGCGGCCGGCGATCGCGCTCGTCCGCCCGCTGCTGACCCGGGTGTTCGGGGTGTCCGGGAAGCTGGCCGCGCAGAACGCGGTGCGCAACCCGCGCCGCACCGGCGCCACCGCCTCCGCCCTGGCGATCGGGCTGACCCTGGTCACCGGCATCTCGGTGCTGGGCGTCACCCTCGGGCAGGCGGTCGACCGGATGACGACGGACAACATCAAGGCCGACTACCTGGTCTCGATGGCGAGCGGCGACGCGCTGGACACCTCCGCCCTCACCGCGCTGCGGAAGGCGGACGGCGTCACCGCGGTCTCCCCGCAGCAGGCCAACTGGCTGACGGTCGGCGGCAGGCACCACGCGGCGTCCGGTGTCACCCCGGGCGACGTGGAGAAGCTCTTCGCGCTCAGGCTGGTCTCCGGCTCGCTGGACTCGCTCGCCGACGGCCGGATCGCGGTCGACTCCGACACCGCGCGGAAGAACCACTGGAAGACCGGTGACACCCTGCCGGTGACCTTCGAGGACGAGAAGAAGGGCGAGGCGACGATCGGGGCGGTCTACGAGGCCAACGAGTTCCTCTCCCCCGTCCTGCTCCCGGAGGACCTCGCGAACGCCCACACCCGGGTCGCCGACATCCGCGAGATCTGGCTGACGACGGACGGCGGGGCCTCCGAAGCCAACGAGCAGGCCATCGTGGACGCGCTGGGCGACAACCCGGCGATGAGCGTGAGCGACCGGCAGGACATCCGGGACATGTTCGGCGGCTTCGTGAACCTGGCGCTGAACATCATGTACGGGCTGCTGGCGATGGCGCTGCTCATCGCGGTGCTCGGGGTGGTCAACACCCTGGCGATGTCGGTCTTCGAGCGCAAGCAGGAGATCGGGATGCTGCGGGCGATCGGCCTGGACCGCGGCCGGGTCAAGCGCATGATCCGGCTGGAGGCCGTGGTGATCTCGCTCTTCGGCGCGGTGGTCGGCGTACTCCTGGGGACGTTCCTGGCCTGGGCGATCGGCCGTACGATCGCCGCCGCGATCCCCCAGTACGTACTGGTCGTCCCGTGGGGACGCATCGGGATCTTCCTGGTGCTGGCCGCCCTGGTGGGTGTCCTCGCCTCGCTCTGGCCGGCCCGCAGCGCCGCACGGCTGAACATGCTGACGGCGATCAAGACCGAGTGACGGGGCTTCCGTCACGGAGAAGGGCCTCTTGACCTGGAGGCCCTCGGGGCCGGAGACCGCGCGGGAAGCGGGCTCCGGCCCCTGGTGCGTGGCGGTACGCGCCGGCCGACGTCTCAGCCGCCGGCGGAGGCCGTCCACCGGCGGGAGCGGGCGGGCATCCGGGAGTGTCCGGCGTCCGTCGGCCTGACGGCGAGGATCTGGTTGACGCCGATCTTGTTGTGCTCGAAGGAGAGGGCGGACGCGGCCATGTAGAGCCGCCACACCCGGGCTCGCCCGGGGGAGGTGGCCGCCACGGCGGCGGCCCAGTTGGCCTCCAGATTGGCGACCCACTGACGGAGCGTCAAAGCGTAGTGCTCACGCAGCACTTCAACGTCCCGCGCCTCGAATCCGGCCTCCTCCAGGAGGCCGAGCGTCCGCCCCAGCGGCGCGAGTTCGCCGTCCGGGAAGACGTAGGCGTCGATGAACTCGTCGACGTGGTACGCCTCTTCGTCCTTCTCGGGGCGGCGGGCGATCTGGTGGTTGAGCAGTCGGCCGCCGGGCTTGAGGAGGGCGTAGAGGTCGTCGGCGTACTCGCGGTAGCGGACGGAGCCGACGTGTTCGGCCATGCCGATGGAGGAGATCGCGTCGTACGGTCCGTCGCGCACGTCACGGTAGTCCTGCACCCGGATCTCGACGCGGTCCGTCAGCCCTTCCTCGGCGACCCGCTTGCGGGCGTAGGCGGCCTGTTCGGTGGAGAGGGTCACGCCGGTGACGAGGGCGCCGTACTCGCGGGCCGCGTGGATGGCCATGGAGCCCCAGCCGCACCCGACGTCGAGCAGCCGGTCGCCCTCCTTCAGGGCGAGCTTGCGGCAGACCAGGTCGAGCTTGTCGCGCTGGGCGTCCTCCAGGGTGCCGCCGTCCTCCCAGTAGGCGCAGGAGTAGACCATGGACGGGCCGAGGACCATCTCGTAGAAGTCGTTGCCCACGTCGTAGTGGTGACTGATGGCCTCCTTGTCCCGGCGTCTGGTGTGCAGCGGGCCGATGCGGCGGCGGTGCATCTCCTCGGCGGGCGGGGCGGGCGGCGGGTAAGGGCCCGCGAGCTGGGCGAGGCCCTTCGCGAAGGCCCGGACCTTCGGGTCGCGCAGCGGGTGGATCGCTTCCTTGGCATCGGCGCCCCGCTCCCAGAGGAGGGCGGCGATGCTGTCGAGCGCCTCGTACAGATTGCCCTCGACGTCGATCTCTCCGGCGACCCAGCCCCGGGCCAGTCCCAGCTCGCCCGGCTTCCACAGCAGTCGTCGCAGGGCGCGGCGGTGGCGGACGACGAGAGCGGGGGCACCCGGCGGGCCGGCCTCGCTGCCGTCCCAGGCCCGGATGCGAACCGGAAGGGGTTCTCCGAGCAGTTCCGTGAGAAGAGCGGTCAGCCGCGACGCGGCGTCTGCCATGGCGCACACCTCCGTGGTGGTGTTCCCAAAATGCCCATATATGCGTACACATGCATCATTGCCCCGCCGACACGCCTCAGCGTCGCGACGAGGTAACGCATACGTCAACTCTGGCCGGGGCTACCGTCATCCCGCTACTGGGCAATGGTTGGGCAAAATACATGTAGCTACCAAGTATCGGTCGGAACGACGGCACTCCTACCGGGGCGGGGCCCTGCGGGAAACCCGTCCGAGTACGCCGAAGGGACCGTCCGCACCACGGATGGCGGACGGCCCCTTCGGGTCGTACAGGTCACGCACCGGCGGCTCCGCGTACGGAGCCCGAGCGCCCTCGCGGGAGCGCCGGGGTCAGGAGGCCTTGGCCTTCTCGCCCTCGGACTTCGCGGCGGCGGGAGCCGGAGCCGGCTTCGCGGCCTCGTAGAACTCCTCGCGCGGCGTCTCCATGGCACCCAGGGAGACGACCTCGCGCTTGAGGAACATCGCGAGGGTCCAGTCGGCGAAGACGCGGATCTTGCGGTTGAACGTCGGCATCGCCATGCCGTGGTAGCCACGGTGCATGTACCAGGCGAGACGGCCCTTGAGCTTGATCTTCACCTTGCCCATGACGATCATCGCGACGCCCTTGTGCAGGCCGAGACCGGCGACCGCACCCTTGTTGGCGTGGCTGTACTCCTTCTGCGGGAAGCCCCGCATGCCGGAGACCACGTTGTCGCCGAGGACCTTGGCCTGGCGCAGCGCGTGCTGGGCGTTCGGCGGGCACCAGGCGTTCGGGTTGCCGGCGCGGCGGCCGACCATGTCCGGGACCTGGGCGTTGTCGCCGGCGGCCCAGATGTAGTCGGTGCCCTGCACCTGGAGCTTCTCGCTGGTGTCCACGTGGCCACGCGGGCCGAGCGGCAGACCGAAGCGGGAGAGCGCCGGGTTCGGCTTCACACCGGCGGTCCACACGATGGTGCTGGAGTCGACCTCAAGGCCGTTCTTCAGCACGACGTGGCCGTCGACGCAGCTGTCCATGGAGGTGGAGAGGTAGATCTCCACACCGCGGGACTCCAGGTGCTCCTTGCCGTAGGCGCCCAGCTTCGGGCCCACCTCGGGAAGGATCTTGTCGGCGGCGTCGACGAGAACGAAGCGCATGTCCTCGCGCTTGACGTTCGTGTAGTACTTGGCCGCGTCCCGGGCCATGTCCTCGACCTCACCGACGGTCTCCGCACCGGCGAAGCCACCGCCGACGAAGACGAAGGTCAGCGCCTTGCGGCGGATCTCCTCGTCGGTCGTGGAGTCAGCCTTGTCCAGCTGCTCCAGGACGTGGTTGCGCAGGCCGATGGCCTCCTCGATGCCCTTCATGCCGATGCCCTGCTCGGCGAGGCCGGGGATCGGGAAGGTGCGGGAGACCGCGCCCATCGCGATGACGAGGTAGTCGAAGGGCAGCTCGTAAGCCTCGCCGACGATCGGCGCGACCGTGGCGACCTTGCGGTCCTGGTCGATGGTCGTCACACGACCGGTGAGAACCTCAGCCTTGGGCAGCACGCGTCGCAAGGGGACGACGACATGCCGAGGCGAGATGCTGCCTGCGGCAGCTTCGGGAAGGAAGGGCTGGTAGGTCATGTACGAGCGCGGGTCGACGACCGTGACGGTCGCCTCTCCGTAGCGCATCTTCTTGAGAATGCGTCGAGCTGCGTACAGGCCTACGTACCCACCGCCTACAACGAGGATCCTGGGACGCTCCGTGGTGCTCATGCAATCGAGTATCCACCCCATCCAGGGGGGTAGCTCGTGAGCCCCTTCACAAGGTTGTGGGCCCCCTCTGCTACACTGCGCGGCCCGCGTGACCCAGGTCATGCTCGGCGCGGGGAACCACAGCCGCGCGGCGAACGTTGTTCACCGCCTGTGAGCTGGCCCTTGGCCCCGGAACGGGGGTCCCCCGCTCCCCCTCCACCCCTTGCGTCCACCCCGAGCGCACCGCGCGTGGGACACCCGCGCGTACCGCACAAAACGTACGCACAGGCCCGTTCGAACCCCGGAGAGCCAAGAACTTGCCCCAAGGGGGCCGAATTCCT
Source organism: Streptomyces sp. NBC_00247 (assembly GCF_036188265.1). Lineage (NCBI taxonomy): Bacteria > Bacillati > Actinomycetota > Actinomycetes > Kitasatosporales > Streptomycetaceae > Streptomyces > Streptomyces sp. NBC_00247. The sequence continues at coordinate 2,537,900 of NZ_CP108093.1, forward strand.
TGTGAAGAAGTTCACGAAGTTGGTCCCGACGCCTCCCCGAAGACCCCCTCCGAGCCCCCGGGAGACCCCTCCGGAGCCCCATGGAAACATCAGAAGTGCAGGCGGGGCCGCATGTGAGCGCACGGATCGCGAGAGGTCAGGTTGCGCGCGAAGGGGTGCCCGGGCGGGGGTGCGCGGCGGGCCCGCGAGCACCCGGGCCGGTGGGCACGGCGGGCCCGGGAGCGCGCCCGGCGGCCGGACGCGCGCACCCGCCCCGAGTGCGCACACACTGGACATATGACCACAAGGAGAACCGTGACGGTCCGGGAGGCCTGCGCGAACCCCGCCGCCCCCATCGACCACGCCGAGCAGGGCGAACCCACGGTGATCACGCGCGACGGCACCCCGGTGGCCGCCGTGGTGCCGATCGCGGACTTCGAGGCCCTGGAGGAGGCGGCCGACGTGCTCGACATGGAGGCGGTGCTCGCCGGAGTCGACCCGACCACGACCGTGGCCGAGCTGCTGACGGACGTCCTCACCGACCACCAGGGCCCGACGGACGAGAACGAAGACGAAGACGAAGCGGAAGACGAAAGGGAGGCCGGACAGCGAGGGGAAGGGGAGCGCTGAGCCCTCTCCCCCGCTCTGTCCTCCGCCGCCCTCCCGGGCTCAGTCGCGGCGCCGGACGTACAGCCGGTTGCCCTCCGGCCCTGTCCACTCCACCCGGACGACCCCCGGCACGGCGGACTCGGCGAGCCGTGAAGCGTTGGACCAGTGGCCGAAGTTCGGGTTGCGGAAGAAAGTCGCCCACAGCCGTCCTTGGTGGTCCTCGAAGAAGTTGTTGTGGCCGGCGCCCACGCCGACCGTCCACCGCTGCGAGTACGGCCCCTCGAAGGTGTCGGACACGGCGGCGACGGCGTCGTACTGGTACTGGACCCGACCGGTCGCAGCGGTGTCGTACCCCTGACGGGTACTGCCGTCGGCGTTGACCGAGGTCCGGTCCCAGGCGGCCTGGAGCAGGAAGTACTTGCCGCCGTAGGTGAAGACGTACGCGCCTTCGAGGTACGGCTCCGGGGAGTACGGGGTCTGCCGGAACGCGGGAAGGCCCGTCGTGGGGACGATGTCCTCCATGTCGTCCCGGAACTTCGCGTACAGGTTGTTGTGCAGCACCAGCCAGGCGTCGTCGCCCTCGGCGTACAGGCTGCCGTCGATGTGGTGGTAGGCGCCGGGTGCGATGAACGCGGGGCCGCCGATGAAGGAGTCCCCGAAGGGCTTGTCGAGGTTGCCCTCGATCAGCCGGTACGGGCCCTCGACGCCGCCCTCGCTGACGAGCAGGAACGAGCCGACCTTCTTCGAGTGGTCGCCCATGCACGCGACGATGTACCACGTGCCCCCGAAGCGGTGCACCTCCGGCGCCCACGCCTGACCGCGCTTGCCGAACGGGGAGTCGTACCAGTACTCCTGCCAGGGGGCGACGACCGTACGGCCGGGCCGGTTCTCGTCCACGAACTCGGGCGACCACACCTTGCCCTTCTCGGCGCCGGGCCGGATGCCGGTCGTGTCGGCCAGCTTCCAGGGCCCCTTGAGGTCCCGCGCCGTCCACACGAAGATCCCGTCGTTCCAGGGACCGGCCGCTTCGAGCCCCGGCACCCGGGTGGTGCCGGTGGCGACGTAGAGCGGACGGCCGTCGACGGTGAAGCAGTTGACGTACGTGTCCCGCATCCAGACCCGCCCGAGCTCCTCGTCGCGCGGGCGCAACTCCAGTGGCAGCACGAAGGAGTTGTCCGCCCTCGGCCAGAGGTCCTGGCGGGTGTCGGCGGTGCCGTTCGGGGCGGGGTCGGGCCAGTTCGCCGGGTACCGCCCGCGCGCGTGGCCGGGCGGCTCCTTCGGCGCGACCGGGGCGGGCGGGGCGGGCGGGGCGGGCGGGGCGGCATGCCCACTCGGCGCGGCCTGCGCGGCCTGTACCGGCAGGGCCACCGCCGCTCCCAGTCCGGCGGCCCCTGCCAGCAGGGCCCGGCGTCCGACGGGCGGTCGGTTCTCGTGGCTGGTCATCGGTCAGCCCTCCTTCGGGGTACGAGTGTCCTGTGCCGGCACGCGGGCACGCGGCGGCACCGCGCCCGGTCGGCGCGCGAGCGGCGACGGCCGCCCGTGCGTCCGCTGCGCACCGAGCGACGATGGTCGACGGGGCGTCGGCAGATACGCTCAACGCCTGTCTCCGCGAGCGGGATTGAAGGTCAGCGCGAACCCGGACAGGCGGCCGGACCGCGGCGCGGCACGCATGATCCGCGGGTCGTTCCCCGCTCGCGACGAGCCTGCGGACCGACCTCGGACGGCATGAATCCAGCATGGGAATCCCCGATGATCTACGTCAAGGGGTCGCCGATTTAATCCGGGCCGGAGGTCCGGTGAATCGGGACGGCCGACGTGGCGACGCGGCACCGGTCGGCACATCAGCACGCATGTCGGCACATGGCACCGGCTGCTCCGCAGTCTCTTCGCCGAACAGTGACTCAAAGTGCCTGCGGAAGCGGCCTGGGCCGTTGCATGATCGCGAACATGCTGATCGATCACGAGGGTTGTTCGCCGACCGTCCACCCCACGGCCTACGTCGCGCCGACGGCGACGCTGTGCGGGGACGTTCGGGTGGGAGCGGGCTGCCGGGTGCTGTTCGGAGCCGTGCTCAGCGCCGAAGGCGGGCCGGTGGAACTCGGTGAGGACTGCATCGTGATGGAGAACGCGGTCCTGCGCGGGACACGGCGCGATCCGTTGAGCTTGGGACGGCAGGTCCTGGTCGGCCCCATGTCCTACCTGACCGGCTGCTCGGTGGAGGACGAGGTGTTCTTGGCGACCGGAAGCCGGGTGTTCAACGGCGCGCGCATCGGTACCCGCTCGGAGGTCCGCATCAACGGCATCGTGCACCTGCGTACGGTGCTGCCCGCCGACTCGACGGTGCCGATCGGCTGGGTGGCCGTCGGGGATCCGGCCCGAATCCTTCCGCCCCAGGATCACGAGGCGATCTGGGCGGTGCAGAAGGATCTCGACTTCCCCGGCTACGTCTTCGGCCTGGACCGTCCCGTCGAAGGCGAGAGTCTCCTGCCGGGCATCTCCGAGCGATTCGGCCGGGCCCTCGGCCGCCATCGCCACGACCGCCTGATCTGAGTCCCCCGGGCCGTTCAGCGAGTCGGGACGGGACCGGCGTCAGGCCACCGAGAACGCGATCCCGTCCAGAATGTCGTGCTCGCTCACCACGATCTCCTGGGCCCCCGTGCGCCGCATCAGGGCTTGGAGGATCAGGGCCCCGGAAGCGATCACGTCGACCCGGCCGGGGTGCATCGCGGGGATCGCGGCGCGGTCGGCGTGGGTGGAGGCGAGCAGGCTGGTGGTGATCTCCTCCACGCGGGCGAGGGAGATCCGGGAGTGGTGGATGGCCTCGGAGTCGTACTCCTTGAGGTCGAGCGCGATGGCGGCGATCGTGGTCACCGTACCGGCGAGGCCGACGAGGGTGGTGGCCCCGGTGAGCGGGACCGTCTCGGCGGCGAGGTCGAGGGCCGCGTCGATGTCGGCGCGGATCGCGGCGATCCGTGCCTCGGTCGGCGGGTCGATCTTCGCGCCGTCCTGGACGAGGTGGCGTTCCGTCATGCGGACGCAGCCGATGTCGACCGAGCGGGCCGCGCGGACCGTGTCGTCGCCGAGGACGAACTCGGTGGAGCCGCCGCCGATGTCGACCACGAGGTACGGGGCGGCGAAGCCGTGTCCGTCGGTGCCGTGGAGTTCCTTGGTGGCGCCGTCGAAGGAGAGCTGGGCCTCCTGGTCGCCGGTGATCACCTCGGGCTCCACACCGAGGATCTCGTGGACGCCCCGGACGAAGTCGGCGCTGTTCTCGGCGTCGCGGGAGGCGGAGGTGGCGACGAAGCGGACCTTCTCCGCACCGAGCTCCTCGATGGCGCCGGCGTACTCGCGGCAGGCGGCGAACGTGCGCTCCAGGGCCTCGGGGGCGAGGCGTCCGGTGCGGTCGACGCCCTGGCCGAGGCGGACGATCCGCATCCGGCGGTCCAGCTCGGTGAAGCCACCGGTGGCGGGGTCGATGTCGGCGACGAGCAGCCGGATGGAGTTGGTACCGCAGTCGACGGCCGCGACCCGGGTCGTGGTCACGCGGTCTCCCCGGCCTGCTTCTCGGGCGTGCAGGGCGTGACGCAGGGGCCCTTGGCCCACCACTCGGGCAGCATGGCGATGGCCTCGTCGCCGAGCGGGTTCACGCCGGGTCCGGCGGCCAGCGAGTGGCCGACGAGGACGTGCAGGCACTTCACCCGGTCCGGCATGCCGCCGGCGCTCGGGAAGCCCTCCAGCACCTCGATGGCGTCGCGGCGGGCGAGGTAGTCCTCGTGCGCGGCGCGGTAGGAGGCGGCGAGCTCCGGGTCGGTGCCCAGGCGCTCGGTCATCTCCTTCATGACGCCGTTCGCCTCCAGCGTGCCGATCGCGGACGCGGCGCGCGGGCACGTCAGGTAGAACGTCGTCGGGAACGGCGTGCCGTCCTCCAGACGGGGCTGGGTCTCCACCACGTCCGGGTTGCCGCAGGGGCAGCGGTGCGCGATGGCGCGCAGCCCGCGCGGCGGCCGTCCGAGCTGCTGCTCGAACGCGGCGATGTCCGCGTCGGTGGGCGGAGTGGATTCGGTCTGCGGAGGGGCGGTGTCCATGCCTGCCTTGGTTCTGCTCGAAGGTGCTGCTCTGTGGGGTGCGGTGCGCCGCGGGGCGCGGTTCTGCTCGGACCAGTGTGCCTGGCCGCGCGGGGCTCAGTCGCCGTGGGAGGAGCCGTCGGATTCGTTGCCGGAGCCGTCCGCGCTGTCCACGCCGTCCCAGAGGTTGGAGTGCCAGGGCCGGCCGTCGGCGCCGGGCTCGCCCCGGCCGTCGTCCGCCGCGTCGGGGTCGATCACGGTGTAGCCGGTCTCGCCGGGGAGGACGTAGTGGAGGTGTTCGCGGGCGAGGCGGCGGATGTACGCGTCGTCCTGGAGGCGGGCCTTCTCGTCCCGCAGCTCCTCGGCGCGCTTCCCGGCGTCCTGGAGCGTCCGTTCCTGGTCGGCGATCTCCTCGCGCTGGGAGACGTACTGCCGCATCGGGTACGCCAGCGCCACGATCAGGGTGCAGACGATCAGCGCCAGGAACGCGGCGCGGCCGGTGAGCCGGGAGCGGTGGGCCTGGCGGCGGTTCTGGGAGCGGTAGACGCGGGCCGCCGTCTGCTCGCCGAGCAGCCGCAGCCTGGTCGCGGTGGAGAACCGGTCGCGGTCCTTCACGGCCATGTTCATGCCTCCCCGTCACGCACGTCCGTCCCCGCACACGGTACGGGACCGAGTGCGGGGACGGACGGAGGCTGGTGGAGCGGGCCCTGGCCGGGCCGCGGATCAGCCCTTGAAGCGGGGGAACGCCGAGCGGCCGGCGTACACGGCGGCGTCGTCGAGGATCTCCTCGATGCGCAGCAGCTGGTTGTACTTGGCGACGCGGTCCGAGCGGGCCGGGGCGCCGGTCTTGATCTGACCGCAGTTCACGGCGACGGCGAGGTCGGCGATGGTGACGTCCTCGGTCTCACCGGAACGGTGGGACATCATGCACTTGAAGCCGTTGCGCTGCGCGAGCTCGACGGCGTCCAGGGTCTCGGTCAGCGAACCGATCTGGTTGACCTTGACGAGCAGGGCGTTGGCCGAGCCCTCCTCGATGCCACGGGCGAGGCGCTCGGGGTTGGTGACGAAGAGGTCGTCGCCGACGATCTGCACCTTGGTGCCGAGCTTGTCGGTGATGACCTTCCAGCCGGCCCAGTCGTCCTCGTACAGCGGGTCCTCGATGGAGACCAGCGGGTACGCGGAGACGAGCTCCTCGTAGTACTCGGTCATCTCGGCGGCCGAGCGCGACTTGCCCTCGAACTCGTACTTGCCGTCCTTGTAGAACTCGGACGCGGCGACGTCGAGCGCGAGCGCGATGTCGCGGCCGGGGACGAAGCCGGCCTCCTTGATGGCCTCGACGATGAGGTCGAGGGCGGCGCGGTTGGACTCGAGGTTCGGGGCGAAGCCGCCCTCGTCGCCGAGACCGGTGGAGAGGCCCTTGGTCTTCAGGACCTTCTTCAGCGTGTGGTAGGTCTCGGCACCCCAGCGAAGGGCCTCGGAGAAGGACTCCGCGCCGATCGGGGCGATCATGAACTCCTGGATGTCGACGTTGGAGTCGGCGTGCGACCCACCGTTCAGGATGTTCATCATCGGAACGGGCAGCAGGTGCGCGTTCGGGCCGCCGAGGTAGCGGAAGAGCGGGAGGTCGGCGGCCTCGGAGGCGGCGTGGGCCACGGCGAGCGAGACGCCGAGGATGGCGTTGGCGCCGAGCGAGCCCTTGTTCTCCGTGGCGTCGAGGTCGCACATCGCCTGGTCGATCAGACGCTGCTCGGTGGCGTCGTAGCCGACGAGCTCCGGGCCGATCTGCTCGATGACGGCGAGGACGGCCTTCTCCACGCCCTTGCCGAGGTAACGCTTGGGGTCGCCGTCGCGAAGCTCGACGGCCTCGAACGCGCCGGTGGAGGCGCCGGACGGAACGGCAGCACGGCCCGTGCTGCCGTCGTCGAGACCAACTTCGACCTCGACGGTGGGGTTACCCCGCGAGTCGAGGATTTCCCGGGCTACGACGACGTCGATGGACGGCACGAGCATCTCCTTCTGGGATGTGACGCTGACTGTGCGGGGCTCTTGAGCCTGGCGACTAGAGCCTAACCGGACACAGGACATCGGCCAGCCGACCGTCCGTCCAGTGACACGACGAGCCTACACATTGTTTCCGTACGGAACATAACGTCCGGCGGTACGGGGGCCGGCGGTCCGCGGTACGGCGGGGGAAGCGAACCTCTCCTTCCCCTCCTCACCTGTACGCCGCTCGCGGTCCCGCATCCGCACCGGCGCCGGAAAAGGCCCTGGCCCGGCGCGCGGGGGGAGTGCGCGCCGGGCCAGGGAGTGGGAAAGGGGTGCCGCCGGACACCCCCGTTCCGGGGAGGAGTGGTTCGTGATTACTTCAGGTGGAGCTGCTGACCCGGGAAGATGAGGTCGGCGTCGTCGACGATGTCGTGGTTCAACTCGAACAGCTTCTGCCAGCCGCCCTTGACGCCCTGCTTCTCGGCGATGGTGCTGAGGGTGTCGCCGGTGACGACCTTGTACTCGCCGTCGCCCTTCTCCACCTTGTCGCCGGTCGGCGTGGTGACGGTCTCGGACTTCGCGGCGGCGGGGCGGTCCTCGCCGCGGGAGGCGGTCTGCGAGTCGGTGGCGCGGTCCGGCGTCGCCGTGGTGGCGCTGTCGTCGGTCGCGGTCGAGCCGGTGCTCGCGGAGGAGCCCGTGTCGACGCCCGGGTCCACACCGTCGTTGGTGAGGTTGCCGGCACCGGCGCAGGACCAGGCACCCGGGCCCTGCAGGTCGAGCAGCACCTCGGCGGTGGCGATCTGCTGCTCCTTGGTCGCCAGGTCGGCGCGGGGGGCGTACTTCGTACCGCCGGCGGCGGCCCAGCTGGACTGCGAGAACTGCAGGCCGCCGTAGTAGCCGTTGCCGGTGTTGATGGACCAGTTGCCACCGGACTCGCACTGGGCGACGGCGTCCCAGGTGGCGACGGAGGCGGCGGAAGCGTTGGTGGCGCCCATCAGCGGGAGGGCGATGGCGGCACCGGCGACGCCGGCGAGCGTGGCCACACGGACGGCCTTGGACGAGCGGCGGTGCTTACCGTTGCTGGACAGCAGCATGGAACGTCTCCTCACCGACGCCTACGAGGTGAGCTGTCGGGTTCGGGCCAATGAGTGCCCGGCCACACGTCCTTGCGTGTGGCTTAACCCCTAGCCGGCTCCGGCCGCCCGTCGTTCCGACGGGCCGTCCGATACCGGCGGCTTACCTGGGTCCCCCGCTCCTGCCTACGGCGCTTTACGCGTCTGTTCCCTTCGACCGACGGCAGGATTCGGCGTGACGGTCGACGGGGCCCGCGGTGCGAGCGGTTCTGACCGTAAACAGAGGGAACCCCCACATTCAATGATGGACATATCAGACAATCAGACCTTACTAGCCACGGTTGAATAACCGTTTCCGCAGGTCAAAGCGGACATCTGCGAACGCCGGTGACCGCGACACGCCGAAACAGCGAAGAGACCCATGTCTCACTTTCGCAAAAGTGGACATAGGCCCCTTAACTGCCCCTCTTTTTGGGGTGTTTTCCCGAATTGGATCAGTTGGCGGGAGCGGTCTCGGCCGTGTCGGGAACGGTCTCCGGCGTGTCGGAGGTGGCGTCCGACGCGGCCGGGGCGGTGCCGGTCGCCGCGGGGGCCTCCGCCGACGTCAGGTCGAGCTCCTGGCCGGGCAGGATCAGGTCCGGGTCGGAGCCGATCACGCTCTCGTTGGCCTGGTAGAGCTCGGTCCAGCCGTCGGAGAGGTTCTGCGCGTCGGCGATCGCCCAGAGGTTGTCGCCGGACCGGACCGTGTACGTCCCGTCCGTCGCGAGGGTCGTGTCGTCGCGCGCGTCGCCGTCCCCGCGCGAGGCGTGCCGGCCGGTGTCGCGCGAGGCGTCGGCGGCCGCCTCGTCCGGGTCGGGCGTCCCGCGGTGCTTGCCGCTCGTCGCGGTGTCACCGGTCGCCGCGTCCGTCGCGCCGCCCTTGGTACCGCTCTTCGCACCGCTCTTGCCGGGCGTGGTGGCGTCCGGGGTGGCCGAGCCGGAGGGCGAGGGGGTCGCGGAGGCGTCGGGGCTCGGCGTGGCGCTGCTCCCGGAGGTGCCGCCGGAGTCCGGGGCGCCGGTCGAGCCGGAGGAGCCCGTCGACTCCGCGGTGCCGGTGGAGACGGGTGCGCCGTCCGCGTCCGGGATCGTGCCGGCCGAGGCTCCCGCGTCCGTGGAGCCGGGGTCGACGCCGATGAGGGCGCCCGCGGGCGCCAGCCCGGAGATCACCGCGCACCCGGGCCACGCCTGCGGGCCCTTGGCGTCGAGCACCTTCTCCGCCACGGCTATCTGCTGGGTGCGGCTGGCGAGATCCGCGCGCTGCGCGTACTCCGTACCGCCGTAGGCGGACCAGGTCTCCTGGGAGAACTGCAGTCCGCCGTAGTAGCCGTTGCCGAAGTCCGCGCTCCAGGTGCCGCCGCTCTCGCATTCGGCGACCTTGTCCCAGGTGTTCGCGTCCGCCGCGCCGGCACTGCCTGCGGCGAGGAGCGGAATCGCGAGGGCGGAGCCTGTCACGCCGGCTGCGACGACGATGGCGGGTGCCTGGCGAGGGCGGCGGTGTCTGCCGTTCGCGGAGCCCATGGGAGTGCCTTCCGTGTGACTGACGGGTGAACTGATGCGTCGAACCGTGAACCTAGCGGGACTCGAACGTGTGTCACAAGTCGATGCCTCGCAGATCACGTGAACATCACAGTGTTGACGGAACGTCACCTTGGTCGAGCGCCGGCCTGGGCGTGAACTCCACCGGAAGGGTGCGCAGTCCACGCATGATGAGCCCTCCACGCCACCGCAAATCGGCTGTTTCTCCCGCAAGACGCAGGTCAGGGAGGCGCCTCAACAGGGTCGCGAGGGCGGTCCGTCCCTCCAGCCGGGCGAGCGGCGCACCCACGCAGTAGTGGATGCCGTGGCCGTAGCCGAGGTGCTGATTGTCACGCCGGGCGAGGTCGAGCGTGTCGGGGTCCTCGAAGCGCGCGGGGTCGCGGTCGGCCGCCGCGAGGACCACGAGCACGGGATCGCCTGCCGCGATCTCCTCGCCGCCGAGGGTCAGCGGTTCGGTGGCGTACCGCCAGGTGGCCAGCTCCACCGGGCCGTCGAAGCGGAGCAGCTCCTCGACGCCGGTGGCGAGCAGCTCCTCCTCCCCCGCCGCCAGCGACGCCTGGAGGCGGGCGCGCTCCTCGGGGTGGCGGAGCAGGGAGTGGGTGCCGTTGCCGATGAGGTTGACGGTCGTCTCGAAGCCCGCGAAGAGCAGGATGAAGGCCATCGCGGCGGCCTCGTTCTCCGTGAGGTGCTCGCCGTGGTCGCTGGTGCGGATGAGTTCGGAGATCAGGTCGTCGCCCGGGTTCTCCCGCTTGCGGTGGATGAGTTCGGCGAGGTAGGCGCGCATCCGCTTCACCGAGCGCGCCACTCCGCCACGTGGTCCGCCGCCGTGGCGGATCATCATGCCCGCCCAGTCCCGGAAGTCGTCCTGGTCCTCCTCGGGCACCCCGAGCAGGTCGCAGATGGCGTAGATGGGGAGCGGGAACGCGAACTCGTGGATGAGGTCGGCCTTGCCCTCGGTCGCGAACCGGTCGATGAGCCGGTCCGTCAGCTCCTGCACGCGGGGCGCGAACTCCGCGACCCGGCGCGGGGTGAACGCCTTGGACACGAGCCGGCGCAGCCGGGTGTGGTCGGGCGGGTCGATGTTGAGCAGATGGGTCATCAGCTCGGCCTTGCGCTCCCCCGGAATCCCGGTCTTCCCCTTGGCGTGCGCCGACCCGGCGTGGTGGACCGGGTTCTTGGAGAGCCGGTGGTCGGCGAGGGCGTGCCGGGCGTCCGCGTACCGGGTGACCAGCCAGGCTTCGACGCCGCTGGGCAGCGTGGTGCGGTGCACCGGGCTGTGCTCGCGGAGCCAGGCGTACGCCGGGTACGGGTCGGTCGCGAACTCCCAGGTGAAGAGTTCGGGGGCGGCGGGCGCGCGGTGCGCGGGGCAGCCGGCGGGGCCGGGTTCCTCGGGGCTGTCGTCCACCGGCCGGTCACTCATCGCCGGTGCCCGGGGCGTCCGCGCCCTCCGCCGCGAGGATCACGTCGCGGTAGGCGCGGGCCGCCGCGCGCAGGGCGGCCTCCGGGTCGACGCCCTCGGCCTCGGCGCGGACGGCGAGGGCGAGGAGCTCGTGGCCGAGGGTGTCGCCGGCGGGCGGGGCGACCTCCAGGCCGGAGCCGCGGACCCGGCTGCCGAGCTTCGCCGCGAGGGCGAGGGCGGGCTGACCGAGCGGGATGCCCTCGGTGACCGAGTCGCGTCGCTTCTCGACCGCCTTGGTACGCAGCCAGTGCGCGCGGACGTCCTCCGGGGTCTCCGCCGTGGCGTCGCCGAAGATGTGCGGGTGACGGCGGATCAGCTTCTCCACCAGGGTGCCCGCCACGTCGTCGACGGAGAAGGGCGCCTCGGCGTCCTCCTCGGCGATCCGGGCGTGGAAGACGACTTGGAGGAGGACGTCCCCGAGCTCCTCGCGGAGTTCGTCGCGGTCGCCGTCCTCGATCGCCTCGACCAGCTCGTACGTCTCCTCGATGGCGTACTTGGCGAGCCCCCGGTGCGTCATCGTCGAGGTCCACGGGCACTCGCGGCGGATCACGTCCATGACCTGGACGAGGTCGAGGAGGCGGGCGCCCGGCAGGTCGTACGAACCGGGGAGCAGTTCCAGGTCCGGCATCCGTACCCGGCCGGAGCCACCGAGGCGGGCGAGTCCGTCGGTGAGCCGCTGGTCGCCCTCACCGCCGACCAGCACCACCACGGTCCGGCCGCCGGCGCAGGCGTCGACCAGTTCCTCGGCGGTCAGCTCCGTGTTCTCGACGGTGACGCCCGCCTCGCGCAGGTACGGGAGCTGTACGTGGTCGGGGGCGCCGCACAGGACGCGGTCGGCGGTGCGCAACGTCTGCCAGGCGGGCCAGGACAGCAGTCCGGGGGCGACTCGGTGGCTGGCGGTGAGGAGGACGACCCGGCCGGGTGCTTCAGCGTTCACCCGTCGAACCTACCTCGGCTGCGTGTCAGCCCGCCGGGGCGGTGTCCGTCTGCCCGGAGCCGTCCTGCCCGCTGCCGTCGCCTCCGGCGCCGTCCCCTCCGGACGTCGCGTCGTCGGCGCCGGTGGCCTTGGCGAGCCAGGGGGACTCGTAGGTACCGAGGCGGATCTGCTGGTCGTCCCAGGCTCCGTAGCGCGGGTTGACGTCGATGTGCAGCGATTTCGATGCCTTGGTGAGCGCCTCGGTCACCTTCTGGGTGCCCTCCTGGGTCTGGAGGTCCGCGCCGAGCGACGCCGCCAGCTTCGGCAGCTGGACCTCCTGGCGGAGGTCGCCGTCGATCTGCTCCGGGGAGATCCAGCGCTCCTGGAGGAGGGTCGCGGCAAGTTCGTCCTCGCCGCCGTACTGGGCGACCGCCGCCTGGCGGACCTGCTGGAGCTCCTTGCGGCTGACGGTCACCCCGGCGTCCCCGGCCGCCTTGTCGAGGACCCGTCCGAAGATCAGCCGGTGCAGGGCGGCGCGCGGGAGCTGTCCGGACCCCTTCACCAGCTGGGCGGACTGCGGCGAGTTCTGCTGCGCGCCGCGCACCTCGGCGACGTCCGCCTGGAGGGTGGAGACCTCGATCCGCTGCCCTCCGACGATCGCGGCGGCGCCGGGGTGGGCCTCGCTCCCGCAGGCGGTGAGGACGGGCACGGAGAGCAGGAGTGCGGCGGAGAGGGTGAGCGCGGTGCGACGACGGCGGTGCAAAGGAGCCTCCCGATGAGAGTTTGTGCATCAGTGCACAAAGCCTTGCGGTGATCGATGTTAGGCAGTGGTGGCCATGGGGGCCACTGGTTCGACCAACGATTCGGGACGAGTTGGGGATGTGGTGCCGTCGGGCGGTCTCCGCCCGGCCGTGCCCGCCGTCGGCCTCAGCCGCCGCGTACGTCCCGCTGGTGCGTCAGCTGGCGGCGGAGTTCGGCGGGGAGCGGGTGGTGCGGGCCGTAGGAGCGCTCGGTGTCGTACAGCAGGGCCTGCAGCTGGGCACGGCCGGCGGTGTGGTCGCCGACCGCGAGCAGCAGCAGCCCGATGCGGTGGCGGATGTCGAAGGCCCGGCCGGGGTCGGTGGCGACGGCTCCGTAGACGTTCTCGTAGTACGGAAGGACCGCGCGGTACTCGTTGAGCGCCGCGGCCGTCTCGCCCAGCTGCTCCAGGCACTGGGCGGCGTCGTAGCGGTACTGGAGCGTCTGCGGGTCGCCGGGGCCGGCTTCGGCGGTGCGGTCGTCGGCGAGGCGCCGCAGTTCGGGCAGGGCCCGGCGGTACTGGCCGTCGTCCATCAGCGTCGCCGCGTACTGCTTGCGCAGGATGCGGACGACGGGTGAGCGCTCGCCGTGCTCGGCGGCGGCGGTCGGCAGGATCGAGCCGAGGATGTCCACGGCCTGGGTGATCCGGCCCTCGCCGAGGAGCTGCTTGACCTCGTCGACGGCGCGCGCCACGTCCGCCCGGCCGGACGCCGGGCGCTGGGTGGGTACGGGCGGCGGGCCGAAGCCGGTGGCCGGCGCGGGAGCGGGGGCGGTGGCCCGGTCGGGCCAGGGGGCGTGCGGGCGGAGGAACGGCCGGGTCGGGTCGAGCGGTCCGGCGGGCGAACCGTGCGCCGGCAGCAGCGGGGCGAGGGCCTCGTACACCTCCTGGGCGGAGCCGGGACGGGCCTGCGGGTCCTTGGCGAGCAGCCGCAGGACGAGGGCCTCCAGCTGCTCGGGCACGTCGGCCCTCAGGTTGCGGACCGGCAGCGGGGGTTCGTAGAGGTGGCGGTGGAGCACGCCGAGGGCGGTGGACCCGGAGAACGGCACGTCCCCGCTGAGCAGCTCGTGCAGCAGCACGCCGAGTGCGTACAGGTCGGTGTACGGGCCGACCGCGCCGCCCATCGCCTGCTCGGGCGCCATGTAGGCCGGAGAGCCGATCGGCGAACCGGTGTGGGTGAGCCGGGTGGTGTCGGTGTCCAGTACGGAGGCGACGCCGAGGTCGAGCACGGTGACGGTGCCGTCGGGGCGGACCATGACGTTGCGGGGCTTGAGGTCGCGGTGGACGATCGGCACCGCGTGCACGGCGCTGAGCACCGCGCAGAGCTGGGCGGCGACCGCGACGGCCCAGGGCCACGGGTAGGGGTCGTGCTCGGCGAGGTGGTCGGCGAGGTCGGAGCCCTCGACGTACTGCATGACGAGGAAGAGGTCGTCGCCGTCGCCCCCGGCGTCGTGGACGGTGACGAGTCCGGGGTGGTCGACCTGCGCGGTCACCCGGCACTCCCGGGCGAACCTGCGGCGCATCTCCTCGGCTTCCTCCCGGCCGCCGGGCACGCCCATCCGGTCGGGACGCAACAGCTTCACCGCGACCCGGCGGTCGAGCCGCTGGTCGTACGCCGTCCAGACCTGGCCCATCCCTCCCTGGCCGAGGATCGCCGCGAGTGCGTACCGTCCGGCGACGACGCGTCCGCTCACCGGCCCTCACCTTCCTTGCGCAGGTAGTCGCTCAGCTCGTCCAGCTCGGCGCGGACCTGGTCGAGCCGCTGGGGCGGGCCGGGGCGCCGCGGGGGCGGGGTGGGCTGCGGCTGTGGCTGCGGCTGCGGCTGGGGCTGCGGCTGCGGCTGGGGCTGCGGCGGGACGGCTCGGTAGGGCGCGGCGGGGCCCTGCGGGTGCGGGGTGACGGGCGGTGCGCCGTAGGGGGGCGTCTGCTGCCGGGGGGTGGCCGGCGGGTAGCCGTACCCCTGGACGGGGCCGGCGGACGGGTAGCCGGGGGTGGCCCGCGCGCGGGCCGCGAGGGCCCCGGGGCCGTTCGGGCCGAAGTGCCGGATGTCGGTGAAGAGGTAGTACCAGGTGACGCCGCCGAGGAGGGCCAGGATCCAGCCGATCAGGGCGAACGCCTGGTTGTCCGTCATCTCGTCCTCGGCGCTGGGGAGCACGTCCAGGTAGACGCCGAGTCCCACGGTGAGCACGACGGACAGGACGAACAGCCCCCAGTCGCGCGGTCGCCGGGTGACGATCGCCAGCCGCAGCATCGCCGTCCAGGCCAGGAAGCCGCAACTCAGCACGGTCAGTGCCACGAAGACCACGCGCAGGACCGTCAGCGTCGCCGAGGACGGGCGCGCCGGGGGAAGCTCCGGCGGATAGCCGTAGCCGTGCATGTGCCGCTCCCGGGAGGCGATGGGCGGATGTGTGGTGCGAGCGTATACACCCACGCGGGCAGCCGTTCCCTGGTTGTGCACAACGGACGTGACTCAGCTCACCGAGGGGGACACCGTCCCGTCCGTGAGTCCGTCGTACATGCCCTGGACCAGCAGCCCGCCGAGTCGGCCCGCCGTGCGCAACGCGTCCTCGAAGGCGGCGAGGGCGCGGAACTGCTCACCGTACCGGCGCTGTTCGTCCAGCGGGAGCCGGGGCAGCCGGATACGGCGGGCGTCGAGCCGCGAGGCGGTGGAGGCGTGGCTGCTGGCACGGCGGTTGTTGGCCGTGCCGCGCAGGAAGCCGGCGAGGAACCAGGGGTCGAGCACGCCCGGATCGGGGCGCAGCAGCTGGAGGTTGCGGCCGAGCACGGCACCGGCGGTGGCCTCGTCCACGACGCGGACGACCGAGCCGCCGCCGAGCACGGGGACGACGACGTCGCCCGTGCGCAGGACGACCGCGTCGTCGGCGGCCCCCGCCGCACCGGCGGCGCTCGTGGAGGCGGGCCCGGTCGCGAGGAAGGCGAGGGTCTCGGACTCCTGGGCGGGGCCGGCGGGTGCGCCGCTGGGCGGGGTGTTGCCGAGGACGTCGTGTTCGGTGAGGACGGGCCCCCGGCCCCCTCCGGAGCCGCCGACGCTGAGCCGGAGTGCGCCCGCGCGGGCGAGTTCACCGAGGGTGGTGAACGGCCGGGAGGCGGGATCGGCGAGGTCGGCGGAGGGCGGGGTCAGCCGGAGGGTGAGCCGCAGCTCGTCGGTCAACCTGTCCCGTACGTCGGCGAGTTCGGCCGCGCCCCCGGCGGTGGCGGGCCGGGGCAGGTGGCGTGCGGGGGTGAGGTCGACATCGTCGTCGAGGAGGTCGATGACGGGCACGGCCCGGCTCGCCCCCGAGCCGGGCGGGACGGTGGCGGCGGTATCGCCGGTCCGCAGGGTGCCGGGCGCGGCGGGGGCGCCGGGTCCGCGATCGGTGGTGGCGAACGCGCGCCAGGCGTCCAGGACCGTACGCCGGACGGCGGGCCAGTCGATCCGCTCGCGGCCGCTTCCCGCGAGGCTCCCGGTGCTGCCGCCTCCGGCGGCGCCGGTCGCGCCCGCCGCCGGGTCGGGGGACTCGGCCGTGTCGACGAGGAGGAGCTCGGGCGTGGGCTGCACACCGTGGTCCGGCTTGCGCAGAATCCACAGGTGCAGCGGGATGCCGTACGGCGGGGCGGCTCCGGCGGGCAGCGCGACGACGGCCCGCAGTGCGCCGCGGCGCAGCAGGTCGGCGCGGATGCGGCGGCCTGAACGGCGGGAGACCGCGGCCGGCGGCATCAGCAGCACGGCGGTGCCGCCGGGTCGCAGCCGGGCCAGCGCGTGCTGGACCCAGGCGAGCTCGGACTCGGCACGGGCCGGATATCCGTACTCCCACCGGGGGTCGTAGGCCAACTCGTCGTGGCCCCAGTTGCGTTCGTTGAACGGCGGGTGGCAGAGCACCACGTCGGCCGCCAGCTTCGGGAAGGCGTCGGCGCGCAGGGTGTCCCCCGTACGCACCGCCGGCTCCGGCGCCTCGGGGGCGCCGGCCCCCAGGGCGAGGCGGAGCGCGGTGAGCGCCGCGAGGTCGGGGTCGGCCTCCTGCGCGTGGAGGGCTGCGGGCCGGCCGACGGCCCGCAGCAGCGCACCGGTCCCGGACGCGGGGTCCAGGACGACGGGGGCGGGCGCCTTCCCGGACGCGCGGCCGGGTCCCTGGCGCTGGAGGGCGAGGTCGGCCATGAGCGCGGCCAGCTCGGGCGGAGTGAGCGTGTACTGACGCGGATTGGCGTCCAGTTGGCGGCCGAACAGGAACTCGAAGGCCTGTCCCGCCCCGGACTCCGCCGCCAGCGCGGCGGCCCCGCGCAGCAGCGGCACGGACGGCCGCAGCACCTCCGTCCCGGGCACCCGGACGGCCGCCGCCCCGGCACCCCCGGCCGGAGCCTGGGGCCCGAACCGGGCTTCGAGTACGGGAGCGAGGGCGTCGGGCAGCAGACGGGCGACGCGTTCGTCCGATACCGCAACCAACTCCAGCCAGTCGGTGGGCCGGTCGCGCACCAGCAGCAGGGCACAGCCCACGTGGATCAAGGCGGTGACGGCACCGGCCGGATGGCCGGAGAGCTGCTGCCAGACGCGCTCCCGGAGGGGCACCTCGGCCAGCTTCCCCTGGCCCCGGAGCCACTCCTCGACGTCGGCGAGCGCGAAGGAGGGGCTGGTCTCCGTACCGCCGACCGGCTTGGGGAAGTCCGCGTGACGACGGCGCCAGTTGCTGACGGCGGCCCGTCCGACGCCGGCCAGGCGGGCGATCCCGGCAGCGGTCACCTCAGAGGCGTTCTCCGGCACTGTGCTGTCTCCCTGGTCCGAACCGTCAACCGTTCGCGCCACCGTCCGCGCTGTGCAGGCGAGCATACCGACGCGCACCGCACCGCTCGATTCACAGGCAGGTTTCCGTTGTTCACAGAAGTCTTGGTTGACTCGGTTCACAGGCTCTGCTGTGATGGGGCTGTGCCCGCACCGGTGGAGTCCATCGGTGCGAAAGGTCCGGAGAAACCCGCCTGCCCGGGTACCGCCGGGCGTCGGTGCCCCCTTTCTTTCCCGTCCCCCTCTTCTTTCTGACTTCTCCTGGAGTACCGCCATGCGCCGAGTCGCGCGTACCGCAGCTGCCGCCGTCTGCACCCTCTCCGTGCTCACCCTTGCCGCCTGCGGCAGCGAGGGGGGCGACACCGCCACGGACGCGAAGAAGGGCGGCGCCGCCTCCTCGGCCGCCCCGGCGGAGAAGGAGCCGTTCGCGGACATGTCGGGCCCCGACATCGTCAGCGCGGCGTTCAAGAACATCCACAAGGCGACCTCCCTGCGCCTCTCGGTGGACATGCGGTCGACCGACGCCCCCCTGAAGGCCGATTTCTCCACCACCGTCGACGGCGCCCGGTGCACCGGCACGACGGACATGGGAGCCGGCGGCTCGATGTCCATCATCAAGATCGCCGAGACCGTCTACATGAAGCTCGACGAGACGATGCTGCGCGCTCAGTCCGAGGGCGAGTCCGAGGCGGACATACAGGCCACGGTGGACATGGTCGCCGACCACTGGATGGCCGAGAAGGCTTCCGACCCGGACACCAAGGACATGATCGGGTTCTGTGACCTGAAGTCGCTCCTCTCGGAGTTCGAGGAAGGCGACACCGAGGCGAAGAAGGCGGGCACGACGACCTTCGACGGCACTCCCGCCCTCCGCCTGACCGAGAAGGACGGCGAGGAGACCTACTCGGTCCTGGTCTCCACGAAGGGCGACCCGCAGCTCCTCCAGATCACCACCACCGGCGGCGACGAGCCGATGACGATGACCTTCTCCGACCTCGACAAGCCCGTCGTGGCGGAGAAGCCGGCCGCGAAGGACATGGTCGACCTCGGCTGAGCCGGGGTCCGTCGGCCGGGCATCCGGGCATCCGGGCATCCGGGCATCCGGGCATCCGGGCATCCGGGCATCCGGGCATCCGGGCATCGAAAACGGCCCGGCGCGCTCGGGGGGACGCGCCGGGCGGGGGCGGGCGTCGGGGGGCGCCCGAACGGGGGAGGCGGACAGCGTCGGGGCCGGGGGGCTCGGCGCTGTCCGTTCACCCGGGGCCGCGCCCCCCACTCCCGCCGTCACCGAGTCGCCCCTGCACCCTGCCGGCGGCCCTCACCGACAGTCCCGCCCTCGTCCTGGGCCCGTGTGCCGACCTGCTCGCCTGGAATCCGCTCGGCGGAGCCCTGCTGAACGGACCCGGCAACCGTCTCCCGCACGAGCCCAATCCGCTCTGGCAGGTCTTCTGCTGCCCCTACGGCGACCGTCTGCCCGGCGATCGCGCACCCGGCATCTCGGTCGGCGCCGACCTGGTCGCGGCGCTGCGCGCACACCACGCCGACCACCCGACCGACCCGGATCTGGCACGGCTGGTCGCAGGTCTGTCGGCATCGAGTGCCGCGTTCGGGGCGCTCCGGCCCGAACGCCGGGCCTCCGCCGTCCGCGAGGGCACCCTCCACATCCCGCACCCCGCCCTGGCCCCGGACGCCCCTTTCGGCTGCACCGTCCTCGCGTTGCCCGACCCGGGACAGCACCTTTTCGTGTTCCTCCGCCCGGCCCGTACCGGCGGCGGCAAGGCCTTCCGCGGTCTGGCCGCCGCGGTGGACGTGGACGCCGGGGCTGCCGCGCCGGAGCGTTCGGCCGCTGGGGTCCGAGCCGTCAGCCCGCGCACTGCCTCAGCATCATCGCCTTGTCGGCCGTGGTCACCGGCAGTTGGTACTTGAGCGAGACCTGGGCGAAGCGGAGCGCGTAGGAGCAGCGGATCGGCTTGTAGGGCGGCAGCCAGGCGGCGGGCCCGGAGTCGCTCTTGGAACCGTTGGTGGGGCCGTCGACGGGGATGAGGTTGAGCGGGTCGTTGGCGATCTGCTGGCGTTTGGCGTCGCTCCAGCGCGAGGCGCCCATCTGCCAGTCGTAGGAAAGGGGCATCACATGGTCGATCTGGATCTTCGTGGCCTTCGTCTTGGTCCACGCGATCGTCGTGCCGGTGTACGGGTCCTTGAGCGTCAGCGAGGCCACCACGCAGTCCGATCCGCTGCGGAAGCGCACCTCCTGGCCGTCCCGCTTGAGCAGGTCGTTGCGGGTGTCGCAGCCGTTGCGGGCCAGCGCTATGCCGTTCACCGTGTCCTTCCACGCCGAGCCGAACTCGTCGCGGTCGTAACCGGTCTTGGGCCCGCGCCCCTTGGTGAGTACCTTCTCGATGACCTTCCGCGCCTCGGCCCGGTCCGCGCCGGTGGTCAGCGGTGCCAGGCCGGGCTTCGTTCCGTCGGGGTTGTCCAGCGGGCTCGCGCCGAAGCCCTCGGTGGACCGCGCGCCGTCGTTCGCCCCGGCGCCCGGGGTGCCTTCCGGGGCCGCGAGGTCGTCGGGGTCGCAGCCGGCGAGGGCCAGTACGGCGGCCGCGCTCAGGGCGGGCAGCGCGACGCGGTACGAACGGAGAGATATCACTGGCAGCCGTCCTGACGGGAGAGAGCCGAACCCGGGAATCCTACGGACGTCTTCCCCGTCGGCCGCCATTCATGGCGTACGGGGCTCCGGGTGACGGTCGCTCAGCCGGACGGCGGGCGCCTCAGCGCCGGCGCCTCCCCCGCGTCCGGGCGCAGGCGACGCAGCGGGTCGCCTCCGGCCGTATCTCCAGGCGGGCGGCCAGAATCGGCTCGCCGCAGCTCTCGCACCGCCCGTAGTCGCCGTGGTCCAGCCGTTCCCGCGCACGGTCCAGCTCCGCCAGCTGTTCACCGGCCCGCGCGAGGAGGGCGGCCACGTGGGCCCGTTCGAACGCGGTACTGGAGCCCTCCGGGTCGTGCTCGTCGTCGACGGCCACCAGGGCGTTCGCCTCGACGATCCCCTCGAAGTCGCGTCGCAGCGCTTCGATCCGCGCGTTCGTGGAGGCGCGTTCTGCGGCGATGCGCTCGCGCACGGCGCCCGGTCCGGGCGACTCGGGAAGCCGGTCGTCGGACCGGGCGGGGCCGGCCCGGGACGGCCCGGTAAGGCCGCCCCCGGACCGGGCGGGGCCGGCCCCAGGGAGGGGGACGGATGCGGACTTACCACTCATACGTAGCGGAACGCGGAACTCCGGTCACGCATTCCGGCGCGCGCACCGGCCGGAACGGCCGACGCCCTCACCACCCGGCTCCCCGCCCCATGCCCACCTGCCCCCAGCCCCCCAGCCCTCAGCCCCGGCACCGCTCCCGGCATGCGGGCCGGTATGCGGCCCCGGCCGCGGGACTGCGCGCGGGCCGGTGTGCGGGTCGGCGCCTCACACCTTGCCGATGCCGAGCGTGTTCTCGGCCGGCAGCAGTCCGGAGCCGATCACCTCCAGCCACGGGGTACCCAGAAGCTCCGCCAGCCGGGCCCGGTCCGCCTCGCCGAGCGCCCGCCACGGTCCGGCGGCCCGCTCGTCGGTGCTCCGCTCCACCTCCGTGCGCAGCGCCCGGCCCGCCTCCGTCGCCGTACCGTCCTCGCCCAGCAGACCCCGGCCCGCCAGCCGCTCCCCGGCGGCCGTCCACTCCCGCTCGCTCCATCCCCGGCTCGCGAACACCGCTACGGGGGCGGCCCCCACGGCGGCGAACGAGACCAGCGCTTCGACGGGGTCGAGTCCGGCCTCCCGGAGTGCGGCGAGGTGGCCGTCGCCGCGGTGCTCCCGCAGGATCGTGGCCGCCTGCCAGAGGACGAGGTGCGGGGCGTCCGGCCAGGGAAGCGCCGAGTTGGCGGCGCCGAGGGACAGCCCGGTCACCGGACGGGCCGCGTCGGCGGTGACCGCCTCGGCGGCGCGGCGGGCCAGCGCCGCCGCCTCGGCCGCCTCGGGCCCGTCGGTCCAGGCTCCGAGCAGCGCCCGGTACGCCCGGTCCACCGCGCGGACCCGCGCGGCGAGCACTGCCTCCGGGCCGGCCGTGGCCCAGATGCCGGGGACGTACCCGCGCACCATCGCGGAGCTGAAGCTGTAGAACGCTTCGGTGACGTACTCCGCCGTGGGGCCGCCCCCTCCGGACGCCCCGGCCGGGGCCGCGCGCCAGGCGAAATAGCTCGGCCAGCGTTCCTCGACGTCGTACCCGAGGGCGGCGGCCTCCTCGTACGCCTCCGGGGCGTAGTAGAGAACGGCGTGCAAGGGCTCCAACAGGTGCCACATCTGCCGGACGCGCCCCAGTTCCTCGGACATGCTCCTACCTCCGCGATCGATCGACTCGCCATCTAGTCACTGCCTAGATGCTCGGCCGCCAGCGTGCACCCCCTCCCCGAACTTGTCAATGACTAGATGCGGCGTACGGTACGTACATGAGCACCGACCGGGACGCGAGCCGCGACCAGACCTCGTACCACCACGGCGACCTGCGCCGGACGATCCTGGCGGCGGCCGTGGACGTCATCGCGGCAGAGGGGTCGGCCGCCCTCAGCCTGCGCGACCTGGCCCGCCGCGCCGGGGTCTCGCACGCCGCGCCCGCGCACCACTTCAAGGACCGCACGGGCCTGCTGACCGCCGTGGCGACGGAGGCGTACACGCTCTTCGCGGACTCCCTCTCCGAGGTCACCGACTTCAGGGAACAGGGCGCGCGGTACGTCCGGTTCGCCGCCGACCACCCGGCGCACTTCCAGGTGATGTTCCAGCCCGGCCTCTACCGCGGCGACGACCCCGCCCTGGCCGCCGCCCGGGAACGGGCCGCCCGCGTCCTGCGCGAGGGCGTCGCCGGCCTGACGACCGACGGTTCCGGGGCCGACGCCGGGGACGCCCGTCGGACGGGGGTGGCCGCCTGGTCCCTGGCCCACGGCTTCGCCGCGCTGCTGCTGAGCCACAACCTGACGGACTTCCTGGGCGGCCGCGACCCCGAGGAGGCGTTCCTCTCCGTCGCGGAGGCGGTCTTCGGGAGCTGAAGAGCCGGCGGAAGGCCCGGCACCGCGGCACCCGGAAGGCCGGTGCTTGGATTCAGCACGGCGGAGGACTACGCCCTCTCGGACGGCGTCGAGACCCTCCCGCTCCGCCCCGCCGCACCGGGCGCCCTCGACGGCCTCGGCCGGCGCCTGCACGACATGGCGCTGACGGACGGCCACGCGGAGGTGGCGGACGCTCTGACGTATGCCTGGGGAGAGGCGGCCTGCCCCTCCTGCGGGGCGCACTTCTCCGTCAACGGGCAGATCATCGCCCGTCGGGCTGAGGCACCCGGACCGCCGCCCGTACGGGCTGGGGCACCGGTCGCCCTCAGCCATGCGGGTTCGGCGTTCGGATCGGGCCCGTCCGGCGCGGGCCTGCCGGCCGGACGACTTGCGGCGGCACGCGAGATCGCCGCGGCGGGCGGGCCCATCGCCGTGAACAGCCTGCCGCCGGACGCCCCCGGGAGCCGCGACCCGCGCCCTGGCCCTGGACGCCCCGGCCAGCGGCTTCGGCACCGCGTTCCTGGTGCGCGGGGTGACGGCGGCCGGGGAGTTGACCAGCCCGCGAGTCCGGCCCGCGCGGGCCGGCACGACCCCTCCGGGCCGCGCCGGCCCGCGTCCCGTCGAGGGCCCGTCGGCCCTTCGGTACGGCTGCGGGCCGGACCCGAAGGCCCGGCCCGGTGGTTCGGCGCGGCGGTTCAGCCCGGCGGTTCGGCGCCCAGTGGCTCAACCTGGTGGTTCAGCGCGGAGGTTCAGCCGATGTCGCTCATCGCGCGGCGGATGAGGTCGGCGACCGCCCCGGGTTCGGAGACGGTGGCCGCGTGCGAGGCACCGTCGACGGTGACGATGTGGGCACCGGCCCGCTCGGCCATCCACTGCTGGGCCCGGGGCGGGATGTTGAGGTCCTGGCCGGAGACCAACGCGTACGCCTGGACGGCGTCCCAGGCCACTCGGTACGCGGTCTCCTCCAGGGCTCTGGTGGAGACGGGCCGCTGGGTGGCCGCCATGACGAGAGCGGTTGCGGCGGGAACGTCGGCGGCGAACTGCTGGTGGAACAGGTCCTGCCTGATGGTGAGTTCGGTGCCGCTGCCCCCGTCGGGCAGGGGGTAGGCGGAAGGTTCCACGGTGTCGCCCAGCGTGCTTCCGGGGAACTTCGCGGCCAGTTCACCCGCGCTCTCGCCCTGGTCCGGGATGAAGGCGGCGACGTAGACCAGCGCCTTGACCTCGGGGTTCCCGGTGGCGGCCTCGCTGATCACGGAACCGCCGTAGGAGTGGCCGGCCAGGACCACAGGGCCCTCGATGGTCGCCAGTACGCCCCGCAGGTAGGCGGCATCGTCGTGCAGGCCGCGCAGGGGGTTGGCCACGGCGACGACCGGGTTGCCGTCCTGGCGCAGCCGCTGGACGACGCCCGACCAACTGGAAGCGTCGGCGAACGCGCCATGGACGAGTACGACGGTCGGACGGGCCGTTCCTGCCTGGTGCGAGAGGGTGCCGGTGGTGATTCCGCTGGACACGGGAGCTCCTGGAGAAAGGGGTGGGGCGAGCAGGGAACGGGGCGGGGTGGTGCGGGTCAGGCGGTGTGCAGGGCGGTGCGCAGAGCGTCGACGGCCTGACGGATGGCGGCCTCGGCGGCGTGGGTCCCGCGCAGGGCGTCGAGCATCACGAAGTCGTGGATGACGCCCTGGTAGCGGGCTGCGGTGACCGGCACACCGGCCTCGCGCAGCTTGTTCGCGTACGCCTCGCCCTCGTCGCGCAGGACGTCGGCCTCGGCGGTGATCACCAGGGCCGGGGGCAGGCCGGTGAGCTGTTCGGTGGTGGCACGCAGCGGGGACGCGGTGATCCGGGCGCGCTCGGCTTCGTCGGTCGTGTACTGGTCCCAGAACCACTGCATGCCGTCGCGGCGCAGGAAGTAGCCGGTGGCGAACTGGTGGTAGGAGCCGGTGTCGAAGGCGGCGTCGGTGACCGGGTAGAAGAGGACCTGCTGGACGAGCGGGACGTCTCCGCGCTCCTTGGCCATCAGGGTCAGCGCGGCGCTCATGTTGCCGCCGACCGAGTCGCCGGCCACCGCGATCCGGGTGGCGTCCAGACCGTGGGCGGCGCCCTCGGCGACGACCCAGCGGGCCACGGCGTAGTTCTGCTCGATGGCGACGGGGTAGCGGGCTTCCGGGGAGAGGTCGTACTCGGGGAAGACGACGGCCGCTCCGGCGCCGACGGCGAGTTCGCGGACGAGGCGGTCGTGGGTGTGGGCGTTGCCGAAGACCCAGCCGGCGCCGTGGATGTAGATGATCACCGGCAGTGCGCCCTCGGCGCCCTCGGGCCGGACGATGCGGGCCCTGACCGAGCCGGTGGGCCCGCCCTGGACCGTGACCCACTCCTCGTCGATCGCGGGCTTCACGGTCTCGCCGGACTGCACCTCGTCGACGGCCTTGCGGCCTTCGGCGGGCGCCAGGTCGAAGAGGTACGGCGGATTCGCGGTGGCCTCGGCGAAGGCCGCTGCGGCGGGCTCGAGAACGGGGCGGACGGCCTGCTCGGTCATGACGTACTCCTGGGTCGGGGCGGCCCGCGCCGTGACGGCGCCGGCGGTCGGGGTGGTGATCGCGCCGGCCGGTCGACCCGGTCGGTGCTCACGAGAGAAAAAGTAGCACGCGATTAGGTCGTGCACAACTGAATCGAAAGCAAGGAAGTCGTGCTCGATCGGGTCGTTCGCGTTCTTCGGAAGTTAGGCTGGTGGTGACGATCGATGCGGCTTGAGGCCGATCGATGCGGACTGGTACGCACGGAGGAGAGAAGCCATGGGCCACGTCACGGAGCAGCCCGAGGAACAGGGCTCCCTGCTGCTGGAGGACCAGCTCTGCTTCGCCCTCTACGCGGCCTCGCGGGCGGTGACCGCCCGCTACCGGCCGCTGCTGGACGAACTCGGTCTGACGTATCCGCAGTACCTCGTGATGCTGGCGCTCTGGGAGCGGAACGGCATGAGCGTCCGGGAGCTCGGTGCCGCTCTCCACCTGGAGTCCAGCACCCTCTCGCCACTGCTGAAGCGCTTGGAGGCGGCCGGACTGATCCGCCGCGAACGCCGCCCCGACGACGAACGCTCGGTCGCCGTCCACCTCACCGGGGCGGGCGGGGATCTACGGGAGAAGGCCCTCAGCGTCCCCGTGTCCATCGGCTCCGCCATGGGCCTGACCCCCGAGGAGCACACCACCGCCCGGCTACTGCTCCGCCGGCTGATCACCAACGTCAACGGCGAGTGAGCCCCGCCGGTGCGGCTCCGACCGGGCCTGCCGCCGGCTCGCCCGGGCCCCCCACCCGACCTGCGTCGCCGACAGAGCGGTCGGCCGAACCGTCCCGGTGATCGTCCACTTTCACAGCACGCCCTGATCCGGTGCCCGACCCCACCTTGAGCCCTGGATCTCGTCACGGCGCGGGTGGGGGCAGCACCTCACCGCCGTGGAGCAGGTACCGGTCGCCGGACTACGCGTCGCGCCACGCGTCGGTGACACAGCCCGCCTCGAAGTGCCACCACCCGTCCCGCACGCCCCGGACGAGCAGCGCCTTGACCCCGCCGAGGTCCGCGTCGGCCGGCACGGTGAAGGCGACCAGGGGGAACTCCTCGCTGAAGACCTCACCGCCCAGGCCGAACGGCGACAGCCGCTCGTGCACGGCACGAGCGCTCCGTCCCAGGGGGCCGGACGGAACGGGCAGGACCCGGACGGTGCAGTTGCCCGACGCCTCCACCCGTTCCTTCGACCGGTGGAGGCCGTCGGCGTCCGTCACGAACCGCACGACGTCACCCTCGGCCACCCCGTTCTGCAGGAAGGGGATGTTCTCGATCCGGGCGGTGTCGGCACTCAGCCGCGTTGCCCACAGCCCTTCCGTGTCGTGGGGAAGCCAGCCTTCGCGTGGCACGAAACGGAACCACACCTTGATGCGGTCGCTGTCGGCGGCGCCGGACTCGGACGGGTTCGTTGAGGTCACGGTCCAGATGATCGCGCACCGGCCCCCGCGGACCGCGCGCGGATCGGTACGCGGGCGCCCGGGTCGCCCTCAGGCCCCGGCCCGGCGTGCCACCTCGCTCTCGCGCCCGGCCCACGCGGTCACCGCCGCGCCGCCTTCCCCGTCCACGCCCACGGGCGGGTAGAAACGGCGTGCCCACCGGCGGAACGGGCCGATCGGGCCGTCGCCGTGGGCGAGTCTCGGGGGCTGGAGGTACTGCTTGTGGTTCCAGATCGGAAAGTCCGCGGCGGTGAACTCGCAGCTGGACCGGAACACCGCCCGGTCCAGCAGCCGGGCGGCGGTCCTGCTCACCGTGCGGGCGAGCGGGGCGGGCAGCCGGGACGGTTCGGTGAAGGCGATGCGGTTGCGCTGCCGGAACTGCATCCGGTGGGGTCCGACGGCGGTCGGCAGCACCATCGTGCACATCCGCAGGCCGAGCCGGGGCGTGTACACGTCGGCGTGGAGGCAGCCGAGCCCGTATCCGTCCACCTCGATCCCGACGACGAAGTCGCCGAGGAGCGGGGCCGACTCGTGGGCCCGCATGGAGACGTGGAACCCGGCATCCTCGTACACGACCGGGCCGCCCATCTCGGCACGCCGCCAGCCGTGCAGGGTGGCGAAGTGGCCGAGGTCGACGGAGTTCTCGATGACCTCCTGGACGTTCCCGCCCAGCTCCCACGCGGCCTCGCGGGCCGGGCGGTGGCCGATCTCGTGCCACGGCGGAATGAACCAGTCGGGTTCCCGGCCGTCGTGGTGGCGCCAGACGAACACGGCGCCGTTGACCTCGTGCACGGGCAGCCGCGTCAGCGGCGACCTCGGGGGCGGGGTGTCGTATCCCGTACGTACGCAGGTGCCGTCGGGCCCGAAGGCGAACTGGTGGAAGGGGCAGACGAGTTCGTCGCCGTCGACGCGCGCGAGCCCGAGGTGGGCGCCGAGGTGGGGGCAGTACGGCCTGATGGCGCGTAACCCTCCCGATCGCAACCGGTACAGCACCACGTCCTCTCCGGCGAGCGGCCGGGTCAGTACGGTGCCGGGCTTCAGCTCGGAGGCGAAGGCGAGTGCGGACCAGCCGCTCGGGTAGGGCAGGGCGGGCGTGCCCGCGAGGTCGGCAGGGGTCGGTCCCTCAGTGATGGCGCGGGTGAACGGACGGGGCAGTCCCACGAATTACCCTCTCGGGCCGAGGATCAGCGGTCGCCAGAAGGCTGCCCACCCCGCCCCGGAATCCCCGCAGCACCCCGACGGCCACCCGAACGTGGTACATACATGCAGATAGTGACACCGGGCGGCTTGCCGCCGGGCGGGCGTCGATCCCACCGGGCCACGGGGAGCACCGGGCCACGTGCGGCGCCGGGCCACGGAGAGCGCCGGGCCACGGGTGGGGCACCGGCGCTCCTCTGGCTACGACCCCAGGATCGTGGTCAGGAACTCCCCGGTCCACGCCAGCAGTTCGCGGCCCACGACCGGCTTGCCGCCGATGCGGCCGGTGGTCGGGCGGGGGACGAGGATCTGGTGGGCGGGGGCCTTGATGACGGTCTTCGGGTGGAGGCGCTTGAGGCGCAGTTCCTGCGACTCGCGGAGTTCCACCGGGGCGAAGCGGATGTTGGAGCCCTGGAGGACGATCTCGCCGACTCCGCAGGCGCGGGCCAGCATGCGCAGCCCGGCCACCAGAAGGAGGTTCTCGACGGGTTCGGGGAGCTTGCCGTAGCGGTCGGTGAGCTCCTCGCGGACCGCGCGGACGTCCTCCTCGGAGTTGGCGGAGGCGATGGCGCGGTACGCCTGGAGGCGGAGCCGCTCGCCGGGGGCGTAGTCGTGGGGGACGTGGGCGTCGACCGGGAGCTCGATCTTGACCTCCAGCGGCGCTTCCTCCTCGACGGTGCCGTCCATCTGGGCGCGGTAGTCGGCGACGGCCTCGCCGACCATGCGGATGTAGAGGTCGAAGCCGACGCCCGCGATGTGGCCGGACTGTTCGCCGCCGAGGAGGTTGCCCGCGCCGCGGATCTCCAGGTCCTTCATGGCGACGTACATGCCGGCGCCCATCTCGGTGTGCTGGGCGATGGTGGCCAGGCGTTCGTGGGCGGTCTCGGTGAGCGGCTTCTCCGGCGGGTAGAGGAAGTAGGCGTACCCGCGGTCGCGGCCTCGGCCCACCCGGCCGCGCAGCTGGTGGAGTTGGGAGAGGCCGAAGTTGTCGCCGCGCTCGACGATGAGGGTGTTGGCGTTGGAGATGTCGATGCCGGACTCGACGATGGTGGTGGAGACGAGGACGTCGAACCTCTTCTCCCAGAAGTCCACCACGACCTGTTCCAGGGCCTGTTCGGACATCTGGCCGTGCGCCGTGGCGATCCGGGCCTCGGGGACGATCTCGCGGAGCCGGGCGGCTGCGCGGTCGATGGACTCGACCCGGTTGTGGATGTAGAACACCTGTCCCTCGCGCAGGAGTTCACGCCGTACGGCGGCGCCGATCTGCTTCTCCTCGTACGGGCCGACGAAGGTCAGTACGGGGTGGCGCTCCTCGGGCGGGGTGGTGATGGTGGACATCTCGCGGATGCCGGTCACGGCCATTTCGAGGGTACGGGGGATGGGCGTGGCGGACATGGTGAGGACGTCGACGTTGGCGCGGAGCTTCTTGAGCTGCTCCTTGTGCTCGACGCCGAAGCGCTGTTCCTCGTCGACGATGACCAGGCCGAGGTCCTTGAACTTGGTCTCGGAGGAGAACAGCCGGTGGGTGCCGATGACGAGGTCGACGGCGCCGTCCTTCAGCCCGGCCAGGGTGGCCTTGGAGTCCGCCTCGGACTGGAAGCGGCTCAACGCCCGCACATTGACGGGGAATTGCGAGTACCGCTCGGTGAAGGTGCCGTAGTGCTGCTGGACCAGGAGGGTCGTGGGGACGAGCACGGCGACCTGCTTGCCGTCCTGGACGGCCTTGAAGGCGGCGCGTACCGCGATCTCGGTCTTGCCGTAGCCGACGTCGCCGCAGATCAGGCGGTCCATCGGGACCGTCTTCTCCATGTCCTCCTTGACCTCGGCGATCGTGGAGAGCTGGTCGGGCGTCTCCGCGTACGGGAAGGCGTCCTCCAGTTCGCGCTGCCACGGGGTGTCGGGGGCGAAGGCGTGGCCGGGGGCGGCCATGCGGGCGCTGTAGAGCCTGATCAGGTCGCCGGCGATCTCCTTGACGGCCTTCTTGGCGCGCTGCTTGGTCTTCGTCCAGTCGGCGCCGCCGAGGCGGTGCAGGGTCGGCGCCTCACCACCCACGTACTTGGTGACCTGTTCCAGCTGGTCGGTCGGGATGTAGAGCCGGTCGCCGGGCTGGCCGCGCTTGGCGGCGGCGTACTCGACGAGCAGGTACTCGCGGGTCGCGTTCTGGACGGTGCGCTGCACCATCTCGATGTACCGGCCGACGCCGTGCTGCTCGTGGACGATGTAGTCGCCCGCTTCCAGCGTCAGCGGGTCGATGGTCTTGCGGCGGCGGGCCGGCATCCGGCCGAGTTCCTTGGTGGCGGTGCGCTGGCCGGTGAGGTCGGTCTCGGTGAGCACCGCGAGCTTGAGCCCGGCGTCGATGAACCCGTGGTCGATGGCCCCGCAGGAGACGTGCACGACGGAGGGCGAGATCTCCGTCAGGTCGGCGTCGAGCCGGGCGGCGATGCCCTCGCCGCCGAGCACCTCGACGGTCCGCGAGGCGAGCCCCTGGCCCTCGGTGACGTAGACCGTGCGCCAGCCGTCGGCGATCCACCCCTTGGTGTCGGCGAGCGCGCGTGCGGTGTCGCCCCGGTACGCCTCCGGGGCGCGCATCCCGAGCTTGAGGGTGTCCTCGTCCAGCTCGTCGTCGGCGGCGAACGGGGAGGTGGACCACCACATCATGCCGAGCTCGCGGGCCCGGTCGCGTACGTCCGCGATGGACCGGAGGGAGGCCGCGTCCACGTCGATCGGGGCCTCACCGCCGCCCGCCGTGGCCGCCCAGGACGCCTGGAGGAACTCCTGGCTGGTGGCGACGAGGTCCGCCGCGCGGGTACGGACCCGCTCGGGGTCGCAGACCAGCGCCATGGCGCCCTTCGGCAGGACGTCCAGCAGCAGCTCCATGTCGTCCACCAGCACCGGCGCCAGGGACTCCATGCCCTCGACCGCGATGCCTTCGGCGATCTTGCCCAGCAGCTCGCCCAGCTCCGGGTGGGCCTCGGCGAGCTCGGCGGCACGCCCGCGGACCTCGTCGGTGAGCAGCAGCTCCCGGCAGGGCGCGGCCCACAGCCCGTGTTCGGCGACCTCCAGGGAGCGCTGGTCGGCGACCTTGAAGTACCGGATCTCCTCGACGTCGTCGCCCCAGAACTCGACCCGCAGCGGGTGTTCCTCGGTCGGCGGGAAGACGTCCAGGATGCCGCCGCGCACCGCGAACTCGCCGCGCTTCTCGACGAGTTCGACCCGTGAGTACGCGGCTGCGGCGAGCGCCTCCACCACCTCGCCCAGGTCGGCGCTCTGTCCGCCGACCAGCGATACGGGTTCCAGGTCGCCGAGCCCCTTGACCTGCGGCTGGAGCACGGAGCGTACGGGCGCCACGACCACGCTCACCGGCCCGGTCTCCGGGTCGTCGGCGCGCGGGTGCACGAGACGGCGCAGTACGGCGAGGCGGCGCCCCACGGTGTCGGAGCGGGGCGAGAGCCGCTCGTGCGGCAGCGTCTCCCAGGACGGGTACTCGGCGACGGAGTCCGCGGGCAGCAGGGTGCGCAGCGCGGCGGCCAGATCCTCGGCCTCGCGTCCGGTGGCGGTGACCGCGAGGATCGTACGGCCGGTCCCCCGGGCCAGCGAGGCCACGGCGAAGGGGCGCGCGGCGGGCGGTCCCACCAGGTCGACGTGCATCCGGTGACCGTCGGTGGCGGCCTTCACCGCTTCGGAGAGCGCGGGATCGCGTGCGACGAGATCCAGCAGACCGTGCAGGCTCATGGAGGGCTTCCGTCCGGGGTGGCTTCGGGCTTCCCGGCAGCCGGCTGCTGCCAGGAGCTGCGCGCCGCGCCCGTGGGGCACAACGCGAAGGGCCCGACACGTGGAACGGGCCGGGGTCTCCACCCTACGACTCGGGACGGACAGTCGCGTCCGCGACGGGGTGCGGGCGGGCGCTCGGGGCGCTCCGCACGCCCCCGGGCGCCGCCGGGCGGCCCCGGGCGGCCCCGGCTGCGGGGAGGTGGCCGGAACCGACCGTAGCGGGGCGGTTCGGGCCGGCCGTAGGGTGCGCCGATGGTGTTCGGGGTGCTTCGTACGCGACGAGCGACGCGATCCGCGCCGTACACGGGCGCGGCCACGGTGTGCCTGCTGCTCGCGGTGGCCGTGCGTCCGAGCGGTCTGCTGATCCTCGTCCTCGGGCGAGTGGTCCCCGGGTGGGCGACGGGCGCGGCCCTGATCCTCGGGTCCGTCGTCCTGCGGCGTGCCGGTGAGGCTCGGCGCCCACCGGAGCGCGACCGGGCAGCTCCGCGCCGTGCGGCGCTCGCGCGGTACCTGCGCGTCGCGCTGATGGTGCTGGGCGGCTGGATGTGCGTCCTCGGGGCGCTGCTCGACCTCACCGCGCACTACGAGGTCCTGCGGCCGGCCGGCCCGGACGGCTGCACGGCCGTCGTGCGGGAGGCCGCGTTCCTGTACGGCCACGACGGCGAGCTGTACACGGTGGGCCAAAGCGGCACGGCCTGGAAGCCCTCGGCCTCGTGGCACGCCGCCAACGGCCACCACGCCGCCCCGTACGAGCTGCGGTGGACCGGGGACGGGGGCACCCTCGCGGTCAGCGGCATCGACGCCGCTCCGGGCACGGACGGCCCGCTGCGCTTCGGCTGCGGCTGACGGGGGCCGTACGCACGCCTCCCCGTACCCGAGTACGTTCCGTTCCCGTACCCGAGTACGTACCCGTCACCACGGCACCCCGCGACGTTCCGAGGAACGTCGCGGGGTGCCGTGGTGCTCGGTGCGGCGCCCGGCCGCCCGCTCAGCCGTCCGTGGCGATGGCGGCGAGGACGTTCATCCGCCCGGCCCGGAAGGCCGGTACGAGGGCGGCGAACAGGCCGACGAAGGCGGAGGCGACGAAGACGGTGATGATCGTCGGCCAGGGGATCTCCAGCGCGTTCAGCCCTTCCAGCGCGAGGAGTTGCTGGGCGGAGGCGCCCCAGCCCATGCCGAGGCCGAGGCCGAGCAGGGCGCCGAAGAGGGCGATGACCACCGACTCCAGGCGGATCATCCGGCGCAGCTGCCGGCGGGAGAGGCCGATGGCCCTCAACAGGCCGATCTCACGGGTGCGTTCGACGACGGAGAGGGCGAGGGTGTTCACCACGCCGAGAACCGCGACGACGATGGCGAGCGCGAGCAGGCCGTAGACGATGTTGAGCAGCTGGCCCACCTGGTCCTGGAGGTCTTCCTTGTAGTCGGCCTGGTTGCGGGGCTGGTAGACCGGGTAGGGCGCGAGGGCCTTCTTCAGCGCCGCGTAGGCCGTCTCCTCCTGGCCGTCCTTCGCCTGCGCGAACATCAGCAGGCTGTCCGGGAGTTGGTCGGCAGCGACGTACTTGGCGGCGGTGGCGCGACCGATGTACCTCGCTCCGCCGTCGATGCTGGTGTCGTCGGACATGACGGCGGCGACCGTGAGCTTCGCCGTAGCGCCGGCCTTGAACGCCACGTCGAGGGTGTCGCCGACCTTGACGCCGTGCTTCTTCGCGTAGTCCTCGCCGACGGCCACGGCGTCCTCGGCGTAGGCGGCGGCGAGGTCGCCGGAGAGGACCTCGCGGTGCACGTCCTGCTGGTAGCTGGAGTCGGCGGCGACCAGGCCGTCGTCGTCCTTGGCCCCGTCGGGGGAGGTCAGGGTGGCGTTGAGGTAGGTGTAGTGGGTGACGTGCTCCAGGCCGGGGACGGCCTCGATGGCCTTGGCGGCCTGCGGCACGATCGGCTGGCCGTCGGCGGTCTGCACGATGAAGTCCGCGCCCACCGACTTGTCGAGCTCGTCGCTGACGGAGGCGACCATGGACGCGCCGACGACCGAGAGGCAGGCCACCAGGGCGAGGCCGATCATGAGGGCCGCGCCGGTGGCTCCGGTGCGGCGCGGGTTGCGCAGGGCGTTGCGTTCGGCCATGCAGCCGACCGGGCCGAAGAACCGGAGCAGGACCGCGCTGAGCGCCCGTACGACGACTCCGGCGAGGAGCGGGCCGATCACGATGAACCCGAGAAGGGTGAGGACCACGCCCACACCGAGCAGGACCGATCCGCCCTTCGCCTCGTCCGCGCTCGCGGTGGCCCAGAGGGCTGCGGCGCCGGCGCCGGTGAGGAGGACGCCGAGGGCGGCGCGGACGCGTCCGGCCCGGCCGTCGGCAGGGGTACCGGCGTCCCGCAGGGCGGCCATCGGCGACACCTTCCCGGCACGCCGGGCGGGTACGTACGCGGCGAGCACGGTGACGACGATGCCGAGCGCGAGGCCGACGACGGGGGTGGTCCAGGCGACGGTGAGGTCGTCGGTGGACAGCTCCATGCCGACGGCCCCCATCAGCTGCATGAGGCCGACCGCGAGCCCGACGCCCGCCGCGACGCCGAGGACCGAGCCGACGATGCCGAGGAGGAAGGCTTCGACGAGTACGGAGCGGTTGACCTGGCGGCGGCTGGAGCCGATGGCGCGCATCAGGCCGAGTTCGCGGGTGCGCTGGGCGACCAGCATGGAGAAGGTGTTGACGATGAGGAAGATGCCGACGAGGAAGGCGATTCCGGCGAAGCCGAGCATCGCGTACTTCATCACGTCGAGGAAGGACCCCATGGAGTCCTTGCCGTCCTCGGCCGATTCGGCCTGCGTCTTCAGGGTGTAGAGCGAGGTGTCGCCGAGCGCCGTCGCCACGTTGGCCTTCAACCGGGCGTCCGAGACACCGGGTTCGGCGGTGACGCTGATCATGCTGTACGAGTCGGGGCGGCCGAGGAGCTTCGTCTGGGCGGTCTCGGTGTCGAAGTAGGCGATGGCCGCGCCGGGGTTGGTGACGGTGAACTCGGCGATGCCGACGATCTTCGCCCGGAGGTCACCGGCCGAGGTGATGGTGCGCAGCTCGTCACCGAGCTTCAGTCCGTGCTTGTCGGCGGTACCCGAGTCGATCATCGTCTCGGTGGGGCCGCGCGGCGCGTGGCCCGAGCTGATCTTCATCGAACGCAGGTCGTTGCGCGTCCAGTTGCCCGCTATGGTCGGGGCGCCCGTCTCCGGGCTGAGGTTCTTGTCGTGGCTGTCGACGAGCGTCACCTGGAGGGTGGAGACCTGGCCCTCGGCGTACTTGACGCCCTCGGCCTTCTCGACCTGCGCGAGGAGCGAGGCCGGCATGGTCTCCGGCTTGCCGTAGTCCGGTACGGCGTCGGACTCCTCGGCCGACTTGAGGCCGACCGAGACGTCCGGCGCGGAGACCGTGAAGAGCTTGTCGAACGTCGTGTTCATGGTATCGGTGAAGACGAGCGTGCCGCAGACGAAGGCCACCGACAGCAGGACGGCGACGGCCGAGAGGGCCATCCGCCCCTTGTGCGCGAGGAAGTTGCGCAGCGAGGTCTTGAAGACGGTCATGACGTCCGCCCACGGGTGTCGAAGTTCTTCATGCGGTCGAGGACCTGGTCGGCCGTGGGATTGCGCATCTCGTCGACGATCTTGCCGTCCGCGAGGTAGAGCACCCGGTCCGCGTAGGACGCGGCGACCGGGTCGTGGGTGACCATGACGATGGTCTGGCCCAGCTGGTCCACGGAGGTGCGGAGGAAGGAGAGCACCTCGGCGCCGGCCCGCGAGTCGAGGTTTCCGGTCGGCTCGTCACCGAAGATGATCTCGGGCCGGGCGGCCAGCGCGCGGGCGACCGCGACGCGCTGCTGCTGGCCGCCGGAGAGCTGTGTCGGCCGGTGCTTCAGCCGGTCGCCGAGGCCCACGGTCTCCACGACCTGCTGGAGCCAGGCGGCGTCGGGCTTGCGGCCCGCGATGTCCATCGGCAGCGTGATGTTCTCCAGCGCGTTCAGCGTCGGCAGCAGGTTGAACGCCTGGAAGATGAACCCGATGCGGTCGCGGCGGAGTTGGGTGAGCTTCTTGTCCTTGAGGCCGGTGATCATCGTCTCGTGGAGGAAGATCTCGCCGGAGGTCACCGTGTCGAGTCCGGCCAGGCAGTGCATCAGCGTCGACTTGCCGGAGCCCGACGGGCCCATGATCGCGGTGAACTCGCCGCGTGCGATGTCGACATCGACGTGGTCGAGGGCGACGACCCGGGTCTCGCCGGTGCCGTACGCCTTCACCACCTGACGTGCTCGCGCTGCCACGGCAGTCCGTTCTCCGGCGCCCCCGTGCCTGGGATTGGTCACAGCCGTCGTCACGATTCTCTCCTCCGGGGTCGGGCGTACACCGCCCTGCGAACGCGGTGGACCCCCCGTCCACCGTCACCGGCCGCACTCCGCGACCTGATGAATACGCTAGGGAATGACGTGCCCCGATCACGTCGTCCACGGGGAGGACCGTCCCCTTGGGCGCTGGGGGGAGCTTCCCCTAGGGGTTCGCGGAATCCGCCTCGTCCTGGAGACGGTGGGGGTAACCCCCCTCGCCCCGGAGACGGGAGCTCCCCGGTCGTCCGTCGACTGTCGCCCGGGGCAGCAGGAGCGGTGTGGCCAGGATGAGCAGTCCCGCGACCGTGAGAGCGGTGCGCGGCCCGGTGACGTCCGCGAGCAGCCCGGCGAGTGCGGTGAGCACGGCGATGGACGCCTGCTGGCCGATCGACCATGCGGTCAGGGTGCGGGCGACGAGATGCTCGGGGGTGTGTTCGAGCCGGTAGGTGGCGAGCACCGGGCCGTACAGGCTCATGTGGACGATGATGGCCAGCTCGACGGCCATCACGGTGACGAGGCCGACGACGCCGGGACCGACGAAGGCCAAGCCGATCAGCCAGACGGCACGCAGGGTGCCGACAATCCGGAAGACCCGGTGCCGGCCGAAGCGGTGCACGACACGACGGGCTGCCCGGGAGCCGATGAGGCCGCCGAGGCAGGGGGCGGCGAAGGCGAGGGCGTACTGCCAGGGCGGGAACCCGAGCGTGCGGAGCAGGAGTACGGCCAGCAGCGGTTCGGTGGCCATGATCAGTCCGGCGACGCACACCTGGTTGAGATAGAGAGGGCGCAGTACGGGGTGGCCCATGATGTGCCGCCAGCCGTCGAGCAGGGCGCCCGCCCGGAGCGGGCTCTTTCCCCTCGTTCGCGGAGTTTCATCAGGGTCCCGGATCGCGGTGATGCCCAGCGCGGAGAGCAGGTAGCTGAGCGCGTCGGCCACCACGGTGGTGACCGGCCCGAACAGGCCGATCGCCGCCCCGCCGAGCGGCGGCCCGACCGCGATGGAGCTCCAGTTCGTGGACTCGAACCGCGCGTTGGCGACGAGCAGGTCGTCCGGCCGGACGAGGCCCTTGAGGTAGGCGCCGCTCGCCGCGTTGAAGGCGATCTTGGCTGCGGCGACCACCGCCGAGACCACGAACAGTTGGGCGAGACCCAGGAGTCCGAGGGCGTAGGCGAGGGGGATCGTCGCCATGGCCGCGAACCGGACCACGTCCATCATGATCATGACCGGGCGCTTGCGCCGGAACTCCACCCACGGCGCGAGCGGCACCGCGATCAGCGCGCCCACCGCCGGCCCCACCGCGGACAGCGCGGACACCTCGGCGGGTCCGGCACGCAACGCCAGTACGGCGATCAGCGGCAACGCCCCGAATCCGAGCCCGGACCCGTAGGCGCTCACCGCGTACGACGCCCACAGCCAGCCGAAATTCCGGCCCAACCGACTCCTGCCCACCATGCCCGGCGCACTCCCCTCAAGGTCCCACTCGAACAAACCAGCGTTGGCTCAGGAGAGCCAATCGGGCGTGACCACCGCAGGTCAAACAACCGATCGGCCGGAAATCCACAACCATCGGTTGTTCACGGCCTTGGCCCTTAGGGTGGGTCGGCGTGGACCTCGAAGCAGTACGCACCTTCGTCGCCGTCACGGAAGCGGGCCAGTTCCGGCAGGCCGCCGCCGACCTGTCGATCACCCAGCAGGCCGTCTCCAAACGCGTCGCAGCGCTGGAACGCACCCTCGGCGTGCGGTTGTTCATCCGTGCCCCACGCGGCGCCGAGCTCACCATCGACGGGCGGGCGTTCCTGCCCCACGCGCGCGAGCTGCTGCGCGTCGCCGAGCGTGCGGGCGCGTCCGTGCGCCCCGGCCGCCGTCCGCTGCGCGTCGACGTGATCACCTCGCGCAGCGCGCAGTCGGGCCTGATGCGCGACTTCCACCGCGCGCACCCCGGCATCGAGCTCGACGTGATGATGCTGTTCGACATCGAGACGGCCGTCGCCGCCATCCGGTCCGGTGCGATCGACGCGTCCTTCCGCGCGGTCGCCGCGCCCGGCCGGCCCCTTCCCGAGGACATCGTCTCCGTCCGGGTCCTCGACGAGCCGCTCCAGCTCCTCACCGGCCCCGCCCACGCACTGGCGGACGCCCGGTCGGTGACCGTCGCCCAGCTCGCCGGGCACCGGATCTGGATGCCCGGTCTCACCCCCGGTACCGAATGGGCCGCCTACTACGACGACCTCGTCGCCGAATTCGGCCTCACCATCGAGGCGACCGGCCCCAACTTCGGCTCCGACGCCCTCCTCGACACCATCGCCGACACCCCGGCCCTGGCCACCTTCATGGGCGAGCACTCCCGCCTCATCTGGCCCGCGGGCCACGGCCTGCGCCGCATCCCGGTGACCGGTCCGACGCCCGTCTACCCGCACTCGCTCCTCTGGCACCGCGACAGCCCCCACCCGGCGCTGGCCACTCTCCGCGCCCACCTCGCCGCCACGACGACCGGCCACGACGCCGTCGGGACCTGGGTGCCGGACTGGGTGCTTCCGCGCTGAAGACCCCGTCCGCGCTGAAGACCCCCGCTCACGCTGAAGACCCCCGCTCACGAGGACGCCCGCCGCAGAGCGCGGCGGACCCGTACCGAACGGAATGAGACAGTGTTCCCCGGCAGATACGTGCAGGGGGAAGGAATGTCTGTGGGCGCCACGAGCAACCCGGACGGCACCGACGCGGGACGCGACCCCGCCACCACCCCGGAGCCGGCGACGCCGCCGCGTCCCCCCGTGCCCCGGGCAGTCGTCGCGGCGCTGATGGTGGCGATGGCGCTGGCCGCCGTGGACGGCACGATCGTCTCCACGGCGGTGCCGCAGATCGTCGGCGACCTCGGCGGGTTCACGGTGTTCTCGTGGCTGTTCTCCGGCTATCTGCTGGCGGTGACCGTCACCCTGCCGGTGTACGGGAAGCTCTCCGACACCTTCGGCCGCAAGCCTGTACTGGTGGCCGGAATCGTGCTGTTCGCGGTGGGTTCGCTGCTCTGCGCCTCCGCGTGGAACATGACGGCGCTGATCGCCTTCCGGGTCGTCCAGGGTCTGGGGGGCGGCGCGCTCCAGGGGACGGTGCAGACCATCGCGGCAGATCTCTTCCCGCTCAAGGAGCGCCCGAAGATCCAGGCCAAGATATCGACGGTCTGGGCGACTTCGTCCGTGGCGGGGCCCGCGATCGGCGGCCTGCTCGCCACGTACGCGGACTGGCGCTGGATCTTCCTGGTGAACCTGCCGGTCGGCGCCCTGGCGCTCTGGCTGGTGGTACGCCACTTCCACGAACCGTCCCGCCCGCGCCCCGCCACGGCGACCCGGATCGACTGGGCGGGCGCGCTCGGCATCTTCGCCTCCACCGCGCTGCTGCTGACCGCCCTCGTCCAGGGCGGGGTCGCCTGGGACTGGCTCTCGGCGCCGTCGCTGATCCTGTTCGGAGCGAGCGTGGTGCTCGCCGCGCTGACGGTCGCGGTGGAGCGGTGCGCGGCCGACCCGATCGTGCCGGGGTGGGTGTGGCGGCGACGCCCGATCGCGGCGGTCAATCTGGCGCTGGGCGCGATGGGGCTGCTGATGGTGGCGCCGACCGTGTTCCTGCCGACCTACGCGCAGTCGGTGCTCGGGCTCGGGGCGATCCCGGCCGGCTTCGTGCTCTCGGTAATGACGCTGAGCTGGCCGGTGGCGGCGGCCCTGTCGAACCGGGTGTACGGACGGATCGGGTTCCGCTCCACCGCGATGATCGGCATGGCCGGCGCGCTGCTGGTGCTGCTCGCGTTCCCGGCGCTCCCCTATCCGGGGGCGGTGTGGCAGCCGGTCCTGATCATGCTGCTCCTCGGTGCCTCGCTCGGGCTCTTCCAGCTCCCGCTGATCGTGGGCGTGCAGTCGACGGTGGGGTGGGCCGAGCGCGGTACGACGACGGCCTCCGTCCTCTTCTGCCGCCAGCTCGGCCAGTCGCTGGGCGCCGCCCTCTTCGGCGCCGTCGCCAACGCGACCCTGGCGGCCCGGCTCGACGGCGCCGCCGCCGCGGGGCTGCCCGGTGACCTGGACTCCGTCTCGCACGCGCTGGAGGACCCGGGCGCGCTGACCGCCCACGCCGCCGACACCCTGCGGCGAGCGGTGGACGCGGCGGTCGACCACGTGTACCTGGGCGCGGCGGCGGCTGCCGCCCTGGCGCTGCTCGTCCTGCTCGTGGTGGCCCCGAAGCGGTTCCCGCTGGTCGCCGAGGAGCCGGCCCAGGGTGCGGGCGGGCGCTGAGGCGCCGCTCCGCTCCTCACGTCCCGGCAGTGCGTCGCGCATTCCGACCGGCCCGCGCGCAAGGTCGCCAACTGGCCGATTTGCAGAGGCAGTTCGGCCATTCTTCGCCATCCGCTCGCTACCCGTGAGTAACGTCGCCACGATGCCACCAGCAGTCCCGTCCGTGTGCCTTGCAGTCCCCCTCGTACCGGCTCGTGCAAGGAGCAGCACTGCCCATGTCCCACGCGCAGCCCGAGCCCCGCGAGCCCCTTGAGCTCCCTCCCCCGCCGCCACCGTTCCAGCGCGACTACCTGCTCCCCTGGCAGAGCTCCCCGCCGCCGGAACCCCCGGTGTCACGCTTCCCGGTGGCGACGGGCACCCGCTCGCAGGCGCCGGGCCGCCACCGCGACCTGCGGCGGCTGCGTACCTCGTACCGGGTACTGCGCCGGGTCTCCACGGTCACGGCGCTCGGCTACTTCACCGCGTTGCTGGTGCTCTCCGCGTACGCCCCCGGAGCGATGGGCCGGGACGTCGGGATCGGCGGCCTCAACCTCGGGCTGCTGCTCGCACTCGCCCAACTGCCCATCGCCCTGGTGGCCGTGGTGCTCTACGAGCACACCGCGCGACGCACCGTGGACCCGCTCGCCGCCGAGCTGCGCCAACGCGCCCGGCGCACCGACTCCTCGGTCCGGCCCAGCAGTTGGGGTACCGACCGATGACCGGCTTCGACGAGTCCGCGCAGGCGACGTCCCTCGTGGTCTTCATCGCCGTGGCCACCATCGTGCTGCTGCTCTGCGTTCTGGCCGGCCCCGACCGGGACAACCTGGAGGAGTTCTACGCCGGATACGGCGATCTGGCGCCGCTTCGCAACGGCCTGGCCATCGCGGGGGATTACCTCTCCGCGGCCACCGTGCTCAGCACCACCGGCGTCATCGCACTCACCGGCTACGACGGACTGGTCCTCGTGCTGAGCACGGTCCTCTCGCTCATGCTGCTGATGTTCCTGCTGGCCGAACCCCTGCGCAACGCGGGCCGGTTCACGCTGGGGGACGTACTCGCCCGCCGCTCCCCCGGGCGCGCGGTGCGGATCACCGCCTGCACGGTCACGCTCGTCGCCCTCGTACCGTTCATGGCGGTCCAACTGGCGGGAAGCGGAAACCTCCTGGCGTTCATCCTCGGCTTCGACAGCTCCGGTTTCCGCACCGGCGCGATCGCCGCCGTGGGCGCGGCGATGATCAGCTACGCGACGATCGGCGGGATGCGCTCCACCGCCCTGATCCAGATCATGAAGACGGTGACGCTCCTCGGAGCGGGGCTGCTCATCTCCGTACTGATCCTGGACCGTTTCCAGTGGGACACCGGTGCGCTGCTCGCCGCCGCCGCACGGCGCAGCGGGGCCGGGGACGCGTATCTGCGGGCGGGGCTCCAGTACGGGGGCGACGACCTCGACATGATCAGCTCGGAGCTCACCGTGGTGCTGGGAGCCGCGTGCCTGCCGCACATCATCATGCGGATGTCCGCCGTCAAGAGCGCCCGGGCGGTGCGCCGTTCGCTGTCGTGGGCGGTGTCGGCGGTGGCCCTCGTCTGCGTGTTCCTCACCGTGATCGGGTTCGGTGCGGCGGCCCTCGTCGGCCACGGTGCCGTCTCGGCGGGCGGCAGCCAGGGCAGCAGCGCGATCCTCCAGGTGACCAGTGTGGTCGCGGGCGGTGGCCGTACCGGGGCGCTGATCGCCACGACGATGACCACGGCGATCTTCCTGACGCTGCTCGCCTCGGTCGCCGGAATGACCCTGGCCTGTGCCAACTCCCTCGCCCACGACCTCTTCGCACACGGTCTGGCTCGCGAGGACCGGCCCGCCCCCGCTCCCCGTACCGAGATCATGACCGCCCAGGGTGCGGCGATCGGCGTCGGCATCCTCGCGACGGTGCTCGCGGTCGTGGCCCGGCACTGGAACGTCCAGGCGCTGGCGATCTTCTCGTTCTGCGTCGGTGCCTCGGCGCTCGCTCCGGCGCTCGTCTACAGCCTGTTCTGGCGGCGGTTCACGCGTACCGGCCTGCTCTGCACCCTGATCGTGGGCACCACCGGTGTGGTGGTGCTGATGTCGGGCACCAACCTGATCTCCGGG
Organism: Streptomyces sp. NBC_00247; assembly: GCF_036188265.1. Lineage (NCBI taxonomy): Bacteria > Bacillati > Actinomycetota > Actinomycetes > Kitasatosporales > Streptomycetaceae > Streptomyces > Streptomyces sp. NBC_00247. The sequence continues at coordinate 2,579,888 of NZ_CP108093.1, forward strand.
ACCCCGGGGGCGGTCTTCCCGGACGTGGACGCGAACTGGTTCCCGTACACGACGACCGGGCTGGTCTCGATCCCGGTCGGCTTCCTCGCGGGCTGGCTGGGTACGGTCCTCGGCCGGCGGCCCGCCGCCGAGGAGCGCCGCCGTTACGAGCAGGTCGAGCCGTGGATTCTGGCGGGCGCGCCCCCGGCGACACGGCGCTGACGGGTGTCGCCGGGGGCCGGGGGCGGGCCGCAGCGGGGTCAGAGGCTGTCGAAGTCGGGGAGGGTGAGCGAGCCGTCGGCGGCGAGCGGGAAGCCCGGGTTGTGCGCGATCTCCCAGGCGTGGCCGTCCGGGTCGGTGAAGACACCGGCGTAGCCGCCGTAGAACGTCGTGGCCGCCGGGCGCGTGACGGTGGCACCCGCGCGCTCGGCCACCGCCATGAGCGCGTCGACCTCTTCGGGCGACCGGAGGTTCTGCGCGAGCGCGATCCCGCCGAAGCCGGCCGGGCCGTGGTCGTCCAGACCGCAGTCGGCCGCGAGCTTCTCGCGGGACCAGAGCACGACCGCGAGGCCGCCCACCTGGTAGAAGACCGTGTCCTGAACCGTCTGCCCCACCCACCCGAGGGCCTCGTAGAACGACCGCGCACGCGCGAGATCGGTGACGCCCAACGTGACGAGACTGATGCGCTGTTCCATGGGTGCCACGGTATCCGCGCCCGTCCACGTCACGGCTGTGGTCAGCGCGGCGCGTTGCGGCGTCCGTCGACGGCCGTCACTGCGTTCCGGGGAGCGGGTTTCCGGGGAGCGGTGCGGGGCGCCGGACCGGCACCCGGGTGGCTCGAACCACTCGGAACGCCGGTGCCTGGACGGAATCACCCCGGCGGGTCCACGGACGTGGGCGGAGCGCTGCTCGTCGGCGACGACCACGACGTCGGGGCGGGCCGAAGGCGCGACGTCCGGCCCGCACCGCCAGAGCGGCGAGGCCGGCGTTGGCGCCCCCACCGATCACGGCACCCATGCCGAAGGACGCCACCCGGCCGAGGACGATGATTCCCCGCTTCGTCCCGTACTTCGTGATGAAGTGCCTGCCGAGGGCCTTGTTGATCTGGCGCAAGGTCTCGACGGGCACCCTGGCGACGACTTGGCGACCCCAGTGCTGCCCCGTCCGCTCGGCGATCTTGCTGATGGTGGCGGTGCCGCTTCCCCCGAGCATGATTCCCAGCACGATCGTCCGGCGCCGGGATCTCTCGCTCAGGCCCGCTCGCGCTCCACCGGGAGCCAGAGTTCGGCCTCGGCCTCGGTCTTGTCCGGGGACAGCCGGGTGCGCAGGATCTCCGGCCCGGGGCGGCTGCGGTACGGGTTGGACGGGAACCATTCGGTGTACACGTCCCGCCAGAGCTCCTGGATGGCCTGCGGCACCGGCCCGGAGGCGGTGAAGACCGCCCAGGTGCCGGCCGGGACCGCCAGGGCGGTCATGCCGGCCGGCACCTCCCCGGAGGTGGTCACGCCCTGGTAGTAGTCGAGTTCGGTGCCTTCGGCGCGACTGGGGTCGAGGTCGTCGCAGACCGCGACGATGCCCTCGGGCTGCTGGTCCGAGAGCTTCTCCAGACGCTCCAGAGCCTGCGGGTCGATCCCTCGGACGAAGTCGATGATCGCCTGGTTCGGACCCAAGTGCACCAGGGGCACCCGGGCCTTGAACCCGGCGACGGTGAACTCGGGCTTTTCCACGATGCGGTAGCGCATGCTGCTACTTCCTTCGACGGTGAGGCGGAAGGACATCCGGGACTGGGAGTTGAGCGCGGCCCCGGTGCGCCGGGCCTCGCCCGGCCCGATGCCGTGCATGGCCCGGAACGCCCGCGCGAACGCCTCGCCGGAGCCGTAGCCGTACCGCACCGCGATCTCCAGCAACGTCTCCCGGCCCGCCAGCACTTCGGCCCCCGCGAGGGTGAGCCGCCGGCGCCGTACGTACTCCGACAGCGGCATGCCCGCCAGCGCGGAGAACATCCGGCGCAGGTGGTACTCCGAGGTCGCCGCGATACGGGCCAGCTCGCCCACGTCGATCGCCTGATCGAGGTGGAGCTCGATGTGCTCCATGGCCTGGTTCAGCCGCTCCAGCATGCCCGGTGTCCCTCCTCTTGACGTTCACCACGCTAGGAGGAGCCCATCACACCGCACCCGACATCCTGTGCCCGATGGTGTCGGGTGCGGCGGGGCCACCCGATTCGCGGAACCTGGTATTGCCACAGCGACGTGCCGAGGCTCCTGGGCGGACCGGAGCCGGACGGAGAACAGTGCGGCCGAAACCGTCACCTCTGATGCGGATGGAGGAGTTGGCCGATCTCCTGCACCCTGACGTACGTTGCGCACGGGGCAGGGCCGTCATCGGTCTCAGCGCACCCACGGTCCCGGGAGATCCCGGCGCAGGGTTTCGAGGTCGGCGGCCGTACGCCCGCGCGCGTGGATCCACGTGTGGTCCCGCACGCCGTCCCGGCGCACCAGCCGGCCAGGTGCCGCGTACCAGCGTACGGGCGAGTCGGCCCCCGACGCCCACATGGGGTGGTCGGGCAGATCCACTCGGGCATAGCGCTCGCGGAGGCCCGGCAGCAACGCGTCCGGCAGCTCACAGGCATCGTAGAGGCCGAGGTCGTCCGCCCCGAAGAGCGATTCACTCAGAGCGAGTTCGACCCACGCGACGGACATCCGGTCGAGGAACGGAACCCAGCCGTCACACGATTCCACCACGACCGGCGGATCGTCCTGGTCGATCCCGGCCAGGGGAATCGCCCACTGGGCGCAGCCCTGGTTCTCGTGGCGGAGCACCAGCACGCCACCCAAAGCGTCGTCCACGTGGAGCCCGGTGACCGGGAGGAGTGGGTCCTGCTGCCGAGTCAGGTCGGCCCGGCGCCCGAACAGGGCGTACCCCTCGCGGAGGGCTGCCGGGAGACGGAAGCCCAACTCGTCCTCCACAGCGACCAACTCGGCCTCGCCGAAGCCGTCCTCCGGCTCCAGCGGGCGCCCCACCCAGGCGTCGGCGAACCAGCGCACGAAGTCCCAGGCATGGGCGCGCGTACGCACTCCGCCTCGCAGCGCCACCGAGACATCGAGACCGTGCGGCATGCCGACGAGGCTACCGGCCCCACCCTCTCGGATCAGAGCCCGGACGGGACTACGGCCCGGCTCTCCCCGCCCCGACCTCACCGCCACCCTTCGAGCAGTACCCCGACACACCCGGGGCGCTGCTCATGCGACTGGCACGGAACCGCAACCTCGGGTGGACCGCCACCGCGCAGACGCTCCTCGCGGCCACGGGCCGCTACTGGTCGGCCGCCACCTACGGAGGGATCGGGCGCGGAACGGTCCCGCTCACCGCTGAACTCCTCGCGGACTTCTGTGCCGTTCTCGACGTCTCCGGCGAGGATCTGGCGGCATTGACCGGCATCACCCCTGCCAACCCCCGGTCGACCGGCCCCCGTCCCGGCGAAGTGGCCGGACTCATCTGGGACGTACGGCGGCTCACCGCGGCGCAGTTAGACAGGGCCGTCGAGTACGCGGAGTCCCTGCGCGACTGAGCCATGCCCCTCACACCCCCCGGGCTCGCCAACTCAGCCCGCGTCACCGGACATCGGCCTGCCGCAGACCGCCTCACCGGGCGGCAGGAATCCGCACTCCGGTGGGTCGGCGGACTCCTCAAAGGACCGGTAGACAGAACTGACCCCCCTCCCTCCCCTCCTTGTCATCACCCGTGCGGGTGACTTGGTTGCTCTGGGGCAGTTCGGGCGGTTACGTTCAGCGCAACGACTTCATACGCAGAGCGACCCCCGGACGGGACGGCAATCCCAGCCGGGGGTCTGACCACTCAGGAAGCAAAGGACCTTCCCCATGGCTGGAACCGACTTTATCGCGCCCCCGCGCGCCCGTTCAGGGCCCGCGCACCCACCCTCCGGGGTGACCCATGTCCGCACGCGGCTGACCTCCGACTTCACGATCCTGCACAACGCCCTCGCCCAACGCCGGGGCAGCGCGGTCGCGGTGGGCGTCGGCGCGTACATCCTGTCGCTGCCGGACGGCGCCCCCGTGACCGTGGACGCGCTCTGCGCCCACTTCGACGAGGGCCGGATCACCCTCTCCCGAGCCCTGCGGGAGCTGGAGCACGCGGGGTATCTGGTCCGCCGCAAGGAGCGCTGGGCCGGGGGCATCATCCGTACCCGCACCTTCTTCCGTACGGTCCCGGAGCTGCGGCTACCGGAGTCGGAGGCGCCGAACCGGGTGCCGCCCGTACCGGTGGTGCCCGTACCGGTGGTGCCCGCGCCGGAGCCGCGCGTACCGGACCCTCCCGCGCCGGAGCCACACGGACCGCTGCTGCCCGCCCCTCGTCCGCCAGCCGAGGAGCCGACCGCCCCGGCCCCCGAAACGCCCCCCGGCACGAACCCGGCGACGGCCACGGCGACGACCCCGGCCGACCCGGATGCCGACGCCACAGCCGCCGCAGCCACGACCACAGCCACCAGCACCGCCCCGGACGCGGACCCGGAGATGAGCGCCGACACCCTCGTTCGCCCCACTCGGGCGGACGAGGCCGACGTCGAGGACGACTCCCCCCTCGGCATCACCGGTGTCGACCCGCAGGCGGTGGTGATCCTCGCCTCGCTGCGTATCGTCGATTCCCGGCTGATCCTGTCCCGGCGCGAAGTGAGCAAGCTGGCGCCCGCCGTTGCCGACTGGCTCGCCCACGGGGTGGATGCCGCGACGATCACCTCCACCCTGACCGCCACACTGCCGACGCCCCTCCGTGCCCGCCCGGCCCGCATCCTCGCCTACCGCCTCCGCGACCGGCCCATGCCGCTCCCGATGCCTTCGCGCACCACCCGGGTCGAGGCAACAGAGGATCTGAGCAGGCCCTTTGACGCCCCGTCGCCGGTGGCGCGACTTCCCTGGCAGACCTGCGACGGCGGCTGCGAGCGAGCGTTCCGCGCGGCGGAACCGGGCTCGTGCCAGGAGTGCGCCGACCCGGACGGCCCGGCGCCCGAGCACACCGCCGACGCCGCCACCGGTTCGATCGCGTCGATGCGTACCGCTCTCCGCGAGAGCAGGGAAGCACGGGCCGCCGCCCCCACCAGAAGCCCGAGGTTCTCGGCCCGCAGACAGCCCTGGGCGCGCGCGACCTCACTCGCCTGAGCACCTCCCGCAACCCGTCGGCAGGGCGCGACGCGGGCACTGGGCGTGTTTCGATGTCGAGCGGCCGCGGCCGACCGGTCGCCCTGGCCCCCTGTCGCCCGTCATCTGCCGCAAAGCCGCAAAGCCACAAAAGGCGACAGAACGGCAGCAGGGCCTTCGACCGCTCCCCGCTCAACCCTCCTGAGTCGGCGGGTTCGGCGTGCGTCCCGTGAGGGCGGCGAGGGAGTTGCGCACGTGGGTCATGCGGGCGTGCAACTCCTCGCGGGCGACCTCGTGTTCGCGCAGTATGCGCTCGGTCTCGCGGACCACCCGCTCTTCGCGGACCCGGGCCTGGGCGAAGAGCTCGGTGGAGCGGTCCTCGGCGTCCTCCTGGCGGTGCCGCGCGGCTTCCTCGGCCTCGGTGCGCCCGCGCCACGCCGCCGCGAGGACAGCCTCGGCGCGGCCCATCAGTTCGTCGTGACGTGTCGTCACTTCGGTTTCCCGGGCGAGGACTTCGGCCTCCGCGACCTTGTGGCGCTCGGCGTGCTCCTGCTCCTGGTGCGCGAGGACGCTCGACGTGCGGGCACGGGTCTGGGCCATCAGCTCCTCACCCTCCGCCCGGATGCGCGCGGCGTCCTCGCCCGCCGCCGCCAGGGTCTGCGCCGCCGCCTGCCCGGCCTCGGCGAGGATGCTATCGGCGTCCTCCCCGGCCTGGGTCCGTACCTTCTCGGCGTACGCGCGAGCCGCGTCCCGGGCCTCGCGCCCGGCGGTCTCGGCGGCGTCGCGGAGCGCCTGCGCGGCCTCCTGGGCGGCGGCACCGGACTCGGCCACCTCCTCCTCGGTGAGGGCCAGTATCGACCGGGCGCGCTCGCTCAGCTCCTGGTACGTCTGCGGGGCGAGGCCCGCCACCTGGTCGGCCAGCCGGGCCGACTCGGCCGCCAGCTCCTCCGCGAGGGCGGACAGCCGGGAGAGCTGGTCCAGGGCCGCGTCCCGCTCGGCCGAGAGTGCGGCGACGAAACGATCCACCTGCTCCGGGCGGTAACCACGTCCTCGTCCCCCCACGAAGCCATGTCCGGACACCGGTGCAGCACTCATCCCTGAAGCCCTCTCTTCCGCACGCCGCCATCGATCCTGAGGTCAAGGATGCGGCAATTGGGCCGGAAGTCGGAATCGATCAGCCGCTTTCCGGACGGAAGCGACCGGCGTCACAGCCCGGCGGCGTTCGCGAACGCCCACCGCAAACACCCCAAGGAATACCCGGCCGAAGCGGGCCGGACACGCGAAGACGCCCGCCCCTTCGAACAGAAGAACAAGGGGTCAGGCGTCTCAGCGTGTGCCGTTTCCGGCGACCTCGCGCGGCGGAGGGATCAGATCAAGCCATCCCACATCTGTTCCAGCAGCACCGACCACCAGCTCTCCGGCGACGCCAGCGCCGCCGGGTCCAGGGCGGCCAGCTGCGCCTGGAAATCGACGGTCCAGCGGCCGGCCTGCTCCGGGTTCAGCCCGTACCGCAGCCGCCACATCCGCCCGAGCAGGGCCATGGACCGGACGAACTCCGGCAGCCCCGTGTTCACGAACTGCGGCAGCACCGACTGCCCGCCCGGGCCGGCCTCCACCGGCACGGCCACGATGTTCGCCGTGCCGTACTGGACGCAGATCGCCCGGCCGAAGTCCGTACCCATCACGAGGTACGCCCCCGCGTCCGGCGCGGGCCGCACCTGGCGCTGCGCGGCGAGCTCGGCAAGCGTCGGGACGACCGGCTGACCGGGCTGGGCCCAGAAGAACGGCCCGAAATCGGCGGGCAGCCCCGCCCAGACCAGGGTCCGACCCACCGTCTCCGGTACGCCCTGGCGGGACACGGACCGCTCGTCGAACCGGAGCACACCCTGCGGGCCGAACGCCTGGAGCAGCTCCTCGGCCACCCCTTCCGGCCCGACCGGCGGCGCGGGCTGCACCGGCGGCAGCGGCGCCCGCACCGGGGCGGGCCGCGCCGGGCCGTCCGCCACCTGGTGCAGCTCACCCTGATGGGTGAGGAGGTGCCGCATGCCCTGCTGACGGCTCGCGTGGTCGGTGCCGTACGGGGCGACGCTGGTGATCCGCACCTGCGGCCACATCTCGCGGATCATCCGCGCGCAGTAGCCACCGGGCAGTTCGCAGGACTCCAGCTCGGTGTGGAGTTCGATGACCTGCTGCGGCGGCACGTTCATGCCCCGCAACTCGTAGAGCATCTGCCACTCCGGGTGCGGGGTGCCCGGCGCCGAACGGCGGATGAGCTGCTGCTCGCTGCCGTCGGGCGCGCGGTACCGCAGCACCGCCTGGTAGCCGGGGCCCACGGTCGGCGGCTGGGCGGGCTGCTGCGGATAGCCGTACGCGGGCGGCGGCGGAGGCACGGCCCCGGGACCAGGCGCCCCGGGCACACCGGGCACGCCGGGCGGCGGGCCGGGCGGGCCGACCGGGGCGCCGACCGGGGGCGCGGCGAACACCGTCTCGGCGTGGTGCACGTCGCCACGCGCTCCGGGCGGACCGGGAGGCGCCGGAACCCCGGGCGGACCGGGCGGACCGGGCGGGGCAGGCGGCTGAGGCACCCCCGGAGCACCAGGCACCCCAGGAGCGCCGGGCGGACCGGGCGGACCGGGCGGGGCGGGAACCCCCGGAGCGCCGCCCAGGCCGATCGCGGGGGCCATCTGCGTCGGTACGTAACCGGCGGCGGGCACACCGGGCGCGCCCGGACCCGAGGGCGGCGGGACCGCGCCGGGGCGCGCGCCCGGGATGCCCGGGGCGCTCGGCGGGGGCGGTACGGAACCGGGGCGGGGGCCGCGCGGCGGGACGGCGGCCTTGCTGGTCGCGGCGTTCGCGATGTCCTCGGCCCCCGGAGGGACGCCCGGCACCCGCCTGCGCCCCGGCGCACCGCCCGACATCAGCGCGGTCGGGGCGTCGGCGGAAACCACCGGCGCGGGCGCGCCCTCGTCGTCGGCGCCCGAGAGCGGCGGCGCGAACACGGTGGCGGGCAGCGGGACCGCCGCGTCGTCCGAGTCGCGGTTGGTGTCCGTACCCGCCCACGGCGTGGCGCCGTCCGGCACGGCGGCGGCGACCGGCGAGCCCGTCGCGGGCACCCCGTCCGAGGCGGTCGGCTCGTGGTCCTCAGGCTGCTGCCGGGCGGGCCACGGCGTCGCCCCGGAGTCCTGCGCGTGCGAGGTCGCGACGGAGGGCGCGGAGAACGGCACCGACGGCGCGGGCGGAGCGGAAGGAGCGGCGGGCGCCACCGGCACCGCGTCGTTCACCGCGTCGTTCACCGCACCCTCCCCGCTCGCCTGCGCGGGGACCGCCCCGGCACCGCCGGAGCCGTCCGGAACCGCGTCGGACGGCTCGCGCCTGTGGTCCGGAATGCCCAGCTTGTCGGCCGCTTCCTGGAGCCACTCCGGCGGCGTCAGCAAGAAGGACGTCTGGTTCAGGTCGATGCGCGCGGGCGGCCGGGGCGCGGGCACCGCGTCCGCCGGGGAGCCGTACTCCTCCTCGTAACGCCGTATCACCTCGCCCACCGGCAGTCCCGGCCACAGCGTGGCCTCGCCGCTGTCGCGGGCGATGACCAGCCGCTGACGGCCGCCGTCCGAGACGGGGCCCTCCGGGCGGTCTTCCGCCCACGCCACGAAGCCCAGTTCGAACTCGCGGACCCGGACTTCCCGGTGCTGGTAGGCGGGCACGTCACCGTTGACCCACTCGTCGGCCCGCTCCTGCGCCTGTGCGAACGTCACCATCGCGCTCAGCCCTCCACCGGGACGGCACGCGCGAAGCCGCCGTCCACCATCAGGTTCGCCACCGTGTCCAGCTCCTGCGGGCTGCCCGCGAGCCGCTGGAGGAACGCGTCGAAGTCCGCGCCGCACTGCACCATCAGCCGGTCGGACCGCTCCTGCACCGTCATCTCGTTCCGGTCGCGCGCGTCGTCGTACGCGCAGAACCAGACCGAACCGATGCCGTCGCCCCTCACCTTCACCGCCAGCAGGCCGCCCTGGACGAACGCGATGCCCAGGAAGTCCTTGGTGAAGTGGTCCCGCAGACACTTGTTGACGTAGACGAGGTCGTTGACCGCCGCCTCCTCGCGCACCGTGAAGAACGGCTGGTCCACCAGCAGCCCCAGCTCGGGATCGAGCGCGGTACCCGCCGGGGCCGAGCCGCCCGCCGCCTTCAGGAACGAGCGGTACGCGCCCGGCAGCCGGTAGCCCAAGTCCTCCTCCGCGCCGAGGATCTGCGTCTCGGACACCGCGACGGCCCCCTTCGGCAGCCGGAAGTGCGCGGGCTTGGTGCCCTGCAACGGCCGGGTGCCGCGCCGCTCGTGGTCCACCGGGGTCGTCGACAGTCCGGCGTGGTGGCGCAACAACGCCTTCACGTCGACCGGTACGAGCTCCATCCGCCGGCTGCCCGACACGTGGTGCCAGGTCCAGCCGTGCGGGGTCGCCACCGCCGGGATCGTGTCCCACAGCTCGTGCCCGGTCGCCGCCAGCGCGGCATTGGCCGACACGTAGTCCGTGAGCCGGAGTTCGTCGACGCCGAAACCCTCAGGCGGATCGGCGATCTCGGCGGCCGCACGCGCGTACGGGGAGAAGTCCGGATGGCCGTTCGCGTCGATCCGAACACCCCTCGGGTGGCGCGACGCCCGGACCGGGTCCGGGAAGTGCACGACCTGCCCGGCGTAGGCCGCGTTCGGTGGCGCGGCTTGCTGCCCGAGCCGACCTGTCGTCATGGCGGTTGCCCCCTGCTGCGTCCGGTGTTCCGCACAGCCTATGCGGTGGCGCAACAGGCCGAACCGTCCCTCCGCGGCCGTCACCGACCGTCACACGGAGGTGACGGAAGAGCGACGGTTGGGCGGCTTTGAGCGACACGCTGCACCCAATACCGCCCCAGCTTCCCCACCGTCCGACACATTTGGCAGGCTGTCCCCCGCAACTCGGGGGATTGCACGGGAGGAAATCGACGCCATGCACGACGTACAGACAGTCACTTCCGGGGATCCGCGCCTCAGCTGGAGCACCACCGACTCCAGCCGCACCCCCCGGCTGCACCACCGACGCGACGGCATCCTGCCGGCCGTGGCCGCCGCGCTGTCCCTGCGCGGCGAGACGCTCACCTGCACCGCCGGCAAGGGGGACCAGCCACCCGTCCTGCACCACCTCGTGCAGGACTTCCTCGACACCCTGCCCACCAGCCAGCGCGAACGCTTCACGGGCCGCTGCCCCGAGGCGATACTCCTCTCCCGGCAGCTCACCGCCGCCGAGGGGACCCGGTCCAAGCGCGCCCAGCGCAAACCCCTCACCAGCGGTGAGGCCCGGCGCGCGCTCAAGCACGGCCGGCTCACCGCCCGCCACATCCGCGAGGACGGCGACCCCGGCCACGGAAGTTACGCGGCGCCCTGTCGCTCCTGCACGGTGATGCTCGCCCACTTCGGCGTACGCCCCGTCGACCTCACGGCCAACGGCGCGGCCACCACGGCCGAGAAGGGCTGACGGCACCCCGATGCACGATCCGAACCAGCACACCTCCACCCGCTTCACCCCCGTCGTGGAGAAGGCCCTGCGCACGGCGGGCTGGGAGCCCGGCCGCTGGATCATCCGGCAGGCCGAGGAGTGGGCCGACGCCCTGCGCGCCCACACCTCACCGGCGGGACACGAGCACGCGGTGTTCCCTGCCGTGGTCGAGGCCTGGGCGGAGTTCGGCAACCTGCACATCCTCGCGCCCGGCCCCGGCCGGCAGATCGCCCCCGCCTCCGTGCGGATCGACCCGCTCGGCGGCCTCCACCTCGCCCGCACCCTCGGCGACCTCGGCCGCGCGCTGGCCACCGAGATCAGCCCGCTGGGACAGGAGAGCGAGGGGCGGGCGATCCTCGCCATGGACAGCGAGGGCCGCGTCTACAGCATCGACCACACCGGCGACTGGTTCCTCGGCGCGGACATCGACCGGGCCCTGAACACCCTGCTCACGGGGGTGCAGCCGACCCGGCTGACATCGGGCTGAAGGGCCGGGCGGAAGCCGGACGGCCCGCTTGCCCGCCTGCCCGACCGCCCCTGCTGCCCGCCTGCCCGCCCCCGCTGCCCGCTTGCCTGCATGCCCGCCTGCTGCGGATCGGTCTACGGATGCGGAACTGCGTCGTCGGGCAGACCGGCCAGGGCCGCCGCGACGGCCGCCGTCGCGCCGTCCGCCCGAGGTACCCGTCCGTCGGCGAACCTCACCTCGAAGCGCCCCTCGCCGAGCGGCCGGATGCTCGGCAGGTCCGTGCAGATGGGCGGCGTGACCCGCCGGCTGAAGGTGAGACGGCCCACGGACGACCCCGGCGACAGGGCTCGCAGCCTCGGTTCTGCGAAGGCGGCCTCGACCAGGTCCTGCCAGTCGGTCCCGTGCCTGTGCCTGTACCTGCGCATCGACTGCCAGCGTGCCGGTACGGCCTCGCCGCGCTCATGGGCCTCGGCGAGATCCCAGGTGCTCAAGAAGGACCACTGCTCCGTGAGTTCGCGCACCCTGACCCCTCCGGCCCAGGAGCCCGTCGCGCCGGCGACCGCCGCCAGGTCCTGCGTACGACCCGTCGCCATGTGGATGCCACGGGCCCAGCAGTCGACCACGAAGGTGCGTTCGTCGGCGCCGACGAGCAGAACGGTCGCTTCGCGGCCGTCGGCCACCACCTTCGCCGCCACATGGCGCCAGCCCGGTGACGAGGTGAGCCCGTACCAGAGACCGCGGCGCGCGCGGTCGGCCGCCGCCTGGAGCGCGTTCCGCAAGGAGCCCGCCCTCACCACGTCGGGATAGTGGGCCGCGTACGTGTACAGCGGATGGGAGACATCGGTCGGTGCAGCACCCACGGGGAGCCTCTCGGTCATACGACCGAGTGTGGCAGAACCGTCCGGCCACCGCGGTCCGCCGACGAGCGGGCGAAGCCGGCCCGCACCCCCCGCCAGGCGCCCAACCTGCGCCGCCTTCAACGCCGTTCGGCGAGCAGCCGCTCGATGGCGTCGGCGACCGCCGCCGCCTGGATGTCGCGGCCGGTGCGGTTCGGGTGGACGTACCAGGGCAGTTCACGGCCTCCGTACCGCACCTCGGAGCTCTCCAGCAGGGCGCCGACACCGCGCCGGCCGCCGTCGCACCCGGTCGTGGCGCCGGTCCGGGCGTAGAGGTCGACGAAGGCCGCCCCCGCCTCCTCGGCCGCCTCCCTCATGAGGGCGTCGAGGGGGCGCTGCACTCCGGCGTCGAGGAACGCCAGGGCGTCCTGCCCGATGTCGGCGAACGGCTTCTCCGTCCCGCCCGGGACCTCGGCGAGGCACCGCCCGGTGTCGGCGGGCACCAGCCGGGGGTAACCGACCAGCACCACGCGGGCGTGGGGAGACTCCTCCCGCACCCGCGCGAACATCCGGCCCAAGTCCGCACGGACGGCCGCCATGCGCCCTTCCAGCCACTCCGCCCCCTCCCCCGCGAAGAACGCCGGGCACTCCGAGGCCGGCGAGGAGGCGTCCACCGGATCGGCGGGCATCAGCAACCCCTCGGCCCCTCTGAGCCGTCGGGAGCACTGCTTGAGGATGCTCGCGACCCCGGCGGTGTTGCCGCCGACGCTGCCGACCACCAGCGCGGTGTCCGGCCCGATCGCGGCAGCCTGCGGGGCGACCCGCCCCCCACCGGACGGCGCGAGGCTCTGCGCGTCCCACACGTGGCGGATCTCGGCACCCCCGCAGGACACGTCACCCCGGACGTCGAGCCGGACACCGGCGGAGGCGAGCCGCTCGACGGTCTTGACCGGGTAGTTCCCGGCGGACCGCAGACACCCCTCCGGGCCGCGCGTGGGGGCGATGCCGAAGTTGGCGGTGGAGGAGTCACCGATGAACACGGTCTCCACCGCGGGCACGGCGGTGACGGAGGCGGGAGCCGGGGCGGCGGCGGGAGCCGGGGCGGCGGCCGTCACCCACAGCCCGAGCACGACGAGCGCGGCAGCAGCGGTCTTGCGCACGCGAGTTCCTTCCGTGGAGCGACAACAGGAGCTCACGGATACTACGTTGCGCGACGAAGCGGCTACGCACGGCCAGAGTCGCCCCCGTCGCCCGGCTCCGGTCGGCCACCGCTCGCACGCGCGGTCCGCAAGCCCCGTTCCGGACCGGCCGCCGGGGCCGTACATTGCCCACCATGCACCTGCGTGCGGCGGGCCGGTGGCGGCTCTGGTGGCGTTGCGTGGCCGGCCCCGGAGCCGTGGTCGCCTGCATCGCACTCGCCGTCGCGACCGGACCCCGCTGAGCCGCCCACCAGGGCAGGGGACACCTCGGCACATGGACCGCGACGCGACCGACGTGCGACCGCCGCGGCTGCGAGGAAGTGGGCGACTTCCGTCCCGACGACGAGGCGCCGGTCCGGCACCGGGTACGGATGGCGGGGGTGGACGACGCTCCGGCCGGCTCGGCACGCGCCGCCGTGGACTCCGGCGGCGACGAGGTCTACCGGCCCGGCGATCCGGGCTGGTGGCACCAGCCCGCAGGCGCGGCCGCCGCCGGCGTCGTCGCCGTCGCATGGCTATGGACGGTTCCCGTACGGGTGCTGCGCCGGCGCCGTGAGCGTCCGGTCTCCGGCTGACGGGGTCGCGCCCCGGCCCTCCCCTCGCGGGAGACACGGCTTCCGCGCCGGACGGAACACCGGGCGGGCCCCCTGCCGGGACATCCGGCGCGACGCCACCCGGTCGGTGACGAAGAGCACGGCCCCCCGGTGCGGGACGGTGGAACGGTTCGGCGACCCCGCGGCGTCTACGCACCCGGCGGAGTCGTCCACGTATTCGGCCGCTCCATCACTGGCCTCGGCCGGCGGGACAGCCTTCAGGGCCCGGATCTCTCTCCATCCGCGCGGGATCACCGCGCGCACAGCGAAGGAGCACGTCGTGTCAGGACAACGCAGGGCGAACGCCACTCCCACGCCCTCCGAAGGACGGCGCCGACGGCGTACCGGCCGGCGTACGGGACGGTGGATCGCGATAGCCGCGTCCGTCCTCGTCCTGGGCGCGGCGGGTACGGGCGGCTGGATGTACTCCCACCTCAGCGGCAACATCACGGGCGTCGACGTGGACGACGCCCTGGGCGGCGACCGCCCCGAGGCCGCGGCCGGGGGCCAGAACATCCTCGTCATCGGCTCGGACAGCAGAGAGGGACTCGGCGACGCCTACGGCAAGAACCTCACCACGATGCAGTCCGACACCCTGATGCTGCTGCACACCGGCGGGGACGGGAAGTGGGCCTCCGTCGTCTCGTTCCCCCGTGACTCCTGGGTGCGGATACCGTCCTGCGCACAAGGCGACGGCCCCGCCACCGAGCCGCACCACTTCAAGATCAACGAGGCGTACGCCATCGGCGGCTCCACCGGCGACAAGGCCCAGGCCGCCGCCTGCACCATCAAGACCGTCGAAGCCAACACCCATGTGCGCATCGACCACTTCCTGATCGCCGACTTCCGCGGCTTCACCGGAATGGTCAACGCGCTCGGGGGCGTGGAGGTCTGCCCGAAGGAGGACATCCACGACAGCAAGGCCCACCTCGACCTGAAGGCAGGATGCCAACTCGTCCGGGACGACAAGGCCCTGGGCTACGTACGCGCCCGCTACAGCATCGGCGACGGCTCGGACATCGGCCGCATCGGCCGCCAGCAGGAGTTCATGAAGTCCCTGGCCGCCCGCGCCAAGTCCAAGCTGTACAACCCCACCGCGCTGTACGGCTTCCTCGACTCCGCCACCAAGTCGCTGACCACCGACCCGGAACTCGATGGCATCAAGCCCCTCTACAGCCTGGCCGACAGCATCAAGGGCATACCGGCCGACCGGATCTCCTTCCTGACCGTCCCCAACTACCCACGTGAGCGCGACATACCGACGGACAAGGCGAACGTGTCCTGGCAACAGCCCGCGGCCCGGGATCTGTTCACCGCCATGAACGAGGACCGTGAGACGCTACCGGCCGCCCTCAAGGCGGCCGTCGCCGAACTGCCGGCGGCGGCCGGTACGGTCCACGTCACCGTCCTCAACGGAACCGGAACCCGGGGCAAGGCCGTGGAGGTCGCCGAAGCGCTCCGCGCCCTCGGCTTCCAGATCGCGGCCACCGGCAACGCCCCCGCCCACGTCGACAAGACCACGCTCACCTACACCCCGGACCAGGCGGACCGGGCCAAGTCCCTCGCCGGACGCCTGCCCGGCCTCACCCCGACCCCCGCCGCACCGGACACCGGCGCGGGCATCACCCTGGTCATCGGCCCCGACTTCCCGGACCTCACCGGCTGACGCCCGGCCGGGCGGCACCGTTCGGCACACATCACCGCGCCCCCGGAGCCAAGCCGGGCGGGCCCCGGAGCGCGGACGCGACCGGTGCGCCGGAACCGGCCGGCTACCGCGCCCCGGACTCCCTCTCGCCCGTCACCTCGCGGACGCCGCCCTGCCCCGGCACCACCACCTCGATCGGTACCGACTCCACCTCGGGCGCCACCACGACGACCTCCGGGGCGTCCTCGGTCTCCGGGGCGGCCGACCCGTCCGGCAGCACCGCCGACACCCGGAAGCCGCCCGCGTCGGTCGGGCCGGAGACGAAGACACCGCCGAGTCCGGTCACCCGCTCCCGCATCCCGACGAGGCCGTTGCCGCCGCTCGGCAGATCGGCGTCCGCGACGGCCGCGTCGCAGGGGCCGTTCTCCACCTGCATCGCGACCTCCGCCTCGCGGTGCGCGAGCCGTACCCACGTCTTCGCGCCGGCCGCGTGCTTGTGCACGTTGGTCAGCGCCTCCTGCACCACCCGGTACGCGGTCCGCTCGACCTGCGGGGCGTACGGGCGGGGGGCACCCTGCACGGACAGCTCCACGGTCATGCCCGCCTGCCGCGACTGGGCGACCAACTCCTCCAGCTCGCCGAGGCGCGGCCCGTCGTCCGCCGCGAAGGCGGCAGCGGCAGCGGCGGCCCGGCCCACGGAGGCCAGCGGCTGCCGCCCGGCACCGGCATCCGGACCCGAGCCCGTACGCGGCGCGACCAGGGTGTCCCCGCTGCGCAGCACGCCCAGCATCTCGCGCAGCTCGGTCAGCGCCTGGCGCCCCATGTCCCCGACGAGCGCGGCGTTGCGGACCGCCTTGGCGGGGTCCTTCGGGGCGATGGCCTGGAGCGCCGCCGCGTGCACCACCATCAGGCTCACCCGGTGCGCGACCACGTCGTGCATCTCCCGGGCGATCCGGGTCCGCTCCTCCGTACGCGCCCACTCCGCGCGCTCCTCGGCCCGGTCCGCGAGCAGCGACAGCTCCCGCTCCAGCGAGTCGGCCCGTTCGCGCAGGCTCTCCATCAGCCGTCGGCGGGCGCCGATGTAGAGGCCGAAGAGGAGCGGGGGCGCGGTCAGCCCCAGCGCCATGAAGAGGGAGACGACGGGGGCGTACCAGTCCCCGGGCACGGCGGAGGACGCCTGGTCGACGAGGTTCCGGCTCAGCCGCAGGTAGGTCACGATGAAGCTGCCGACCAGGGACATCCCGGTCAGGACGACGGTGATCCTGCGCGGGAGGTCGGACGCGGCGAGCGAGTAGAGGCCGACGATGCCCATCAGGAAGCCGACCTCGGCGGGGGTCGTCGCGATCGACACCAGCACCACGACGATCGGCCACCGGCGCCGCAGCACCAGGACCGACCCGGCCAGCAGCCCGAAGAGCACGCCGACCGGCACCGGCAGCCGGGCCTCCTGCGCGAACTGGATGCCCTCCAGCCCGCACTCCAGCGCCGAGAAGAGTGCCAGTCCCACGTCCAGGGCGACACCGCGCCGCCGTTCCCACCACCAGTAACCGCGGGTGGTCATTCCCGCCGCTTCCTGGTCTGCCCCCGTTGCGGTCATGCCATCCACCCTACGGGCGCCCGCATCCCATTTTCGGGTGACCTCGACAGCACGACGCGTGTTCGAACGAGGGTGAGGCGCGGGGGATCCCCGGAACCGGCGATTCCCCAGGGAACGCGGGCGACGGCCGGGCGTCCCGGGTGATGACCGCCACGTGAGGGATGCCGTCGGCGGGCGTGGGGCGTCGCCGGGAACGGAATCCCGGCGTCGAACATCGGAGACCGCTTGCCGCGCACATCCCGAAAAGTGCCCATCCGCACCGTCGCGTCGGAGGCCACAGGTACGGCATAGTGGTGGCTGCCGATCATCCGGTTCCACAGAACCGGACATAAGAGACAAGCCATCCCGGGTCGTCTAATGGCAGGACAAATGGTTTTGGTCCATTGAATGAGGGTTCGATTCCTTCCCCGGGAGCTCTTCGGCGCGGGCCCCGACCTCACCGGTCGGGGCCCGCGCCCGTTTCCGGCACGTGCACCCCCGGTATCCTGCGGGTGACCGCACCCGAAAGCCGAAGGGCACATCCGTGAGCGCCAACAGCCCCGCAGCAGTCGTCGTCCTCGCAGCGGGTGGAGGCACCCGCATGAAGTCGAAGACGCCCAAGGTCCTCCACGAGGTCGCCGGACGCTCGCTCGTCGGGCACGTCGTCGCCGCAGCCCGTGAACTCGCGCCGGAACACCTCGTCGTGGTGGTCGGGCACGCCGGCGAACAGGTCGTCGCGCACCTCACGGAGACGGACGCGGGCGTACGCACCGCCTTCCAGGCGGAGCAGAACGGCACCGGGCACGCCACCCGCATCGGGCTCCAGGAACTCGGCGGCGCCGAGGGCACGGTGATCGTCGTCTGCGGCGACACCCCGCTGCTCACCGGTGCGACGCTCGGCGCGCTCGCCGCCACCCACACCACGGACGGCAACGCCGTCACCGTGCTCACCGCCGAGGTCCCCGACTCCACCGGGTACGGCCGGATCGTGCGCGACGCCGTCACCGGCGCGGTCACCGAGATCGTCGAGCACAAGGACGCCAGCCCGTCCCAGCACGCGATCCGGGAGATCAACTCCGGGGTCTTCGCCTTCGACGGCCGGCTGCTCGCGGACGCGCTCGGCAAGCTGCGCTCCGACAACAGCCAGGGCGAGGAGTACCTCACCGACGTGCTGTCCCTGCTGCGCGAGGCGGGCCACCGGGTCGGCGCCTCGGTCGCCGGGGACCACCGGGAGATCCTCGGCATCAACAACCGCGTACAACTCGCAGAAGCCCGCCGCCTGCTCAACCAGCGGCTGCTGGAAGAGGCCATGCTGGCCGGTGTGACGATCGTGGACCCGGCCTCCACGCTGGTCGACGTGACGGTCACCTTCGGGCAGGACGCCGTGGTGCACCCCGGTACGCAGCTGCTCGGGAACACCCACGTCGCCGAGGACGCCGAGGTCGGCCCGAACTCGCGGCTGAAGGACACCGTCGTCCACGAGGGCGCCCGGGTGGACAACACCGTCTCCGACAGTGCCGAGATCGGCCCCGGTGCCACCGTGGGCCCCTACGCCTATCTGCGGCCCGGCACGAAGCTCGGGGCGAAGGCGAAGGCCGGTACGTACGTCGAGATGAAGAACGCCACGATCGGCGAGGGGACCAAGGTCCCCCACCTGTCGTACGTGGGCGACGCGACCATCGGCGACCACAGCAACATCGGCGCCGCCAGCGTGTTCGTGAACTACGACGGGGTGGCCAAGCACCACACGACGATCGGTTCGCACTGCCGCACCGGCTCGGACAATATGTTTGTGGCACCGGTCACGGTCGGCGACGGGGTTTACACCGCCGCGGGCTCGGTCATCACCAAGGATGTACCCGCGGGTTCCCTGGCCGTCGCCCGGGGCCAGCAGCGGAATATCGAGGGTTGGGTCGCGCGCAAGCGGCCCGGAAGCGCCGCCGCTCAGGCCGCCTTGGCCGCCACGCAGGATTCCGACGGCGAAAGCTGACCGGAAACACGTGCGCCGGACTCGGCGTACCGTGATAGATGCTCACCCATTTCGGCTGGCACGTTGCACATCGGGACAGATGCGTGCAGCGGTCAGATACACGTCTGAGGAGACTGTGCTGTGACCGGGATCAAGACGACCGGCGAGAAGAAACTCATGTTCTTCTCCGGCCGCGCCCACCCCGAGCTGGCCGAGGAGGTCGCACACCAGCTGGGTGTCGGTCTCGTGCCGACGAAGGCCTTCGATTTCGCCAACGGTGAGATCTACGTCCGCTTCCAGGAGTCCGCCCGCGGCGCCGACTGCTTCCTGATCCAGAGCCACACGGCTCCGATCAACAAGTGGATCATGGAGCAGCTGATCATGCTGGACGCGCTCAAGCGCGCCTCGGCACGTTCGGTGACGGTGATCGTGCCGTTCTACGGGTACGCCCGCCAGGACAAGAAGCACCGCGGTCGCGAGCCGATCTCGGCCCGTCTGGTCGCGGACCTGATGAAGACGGCGGGTGCCGACCGCATCCTCACCGTCGACCTGCACACCGACCAGATCCAGGGCTTCTTCGACGGCCCGGTCGACCACCTCTTCGCGCTGCCGATCCTCGCCGACTACGTCGGTGCCAAGGTCGACCGCTCGAAGCTGACGATCGTCTCCCCGGACGCCGGCCGCGTGCGCGTCGCCGACCGCTGGTGCGACCGCCTCGACGCCCCGCTGGCGATCGTGCACAAGCGCCGCGACAAGGACGTCCCGAACCAGGTCAGCGTCCACGAGGTCGTCGGCAACGTCGAAGGCCGGGTCTGTGTCCTGGTCGACGACATGATCGACACCGGTGGCACGATCTGCGCCGCCGCCGACGCCCTGTTCGCGCACGGTGCCGAGGACGTCATAGTGACGGCCACCCACGGTGTCCTCTCGGGTCCGGCCGCGGACCGGCTGAAGAACTCCAAGGTCAGCGAGTTCGTCTTCACGGACACCCTGCCGACCCCGGGCGAGCTGGAGCTCGACAAGATCACGGTGCTCTCCATCGCCCCGACGATCGCGCGTGCGGTGCGCGAGGTCTTCGAGGACGGTTCGGTCACCAGCCTGTTCGAGAGCGACGAGCACTGACCGGACGGATCGGCGCTGAACGGCGCCGACCGGAGACGGTGGTCCCCACCGCCGTCCGCACCGTCCGGAGCTCCACCACGTTGCACGAGTAACCCGCAGGTCACAGGGGTGCTGGTGGCGGCGTGACTGATCCACTTGGGGGACGGCCTCCCCGCCGGGTAGACTCACCGAGTTGCTCGGCGAGGGAGGCCGTACTCATGTACGGCGCTCCGTTATCGACGCGCTCTTCGTAGCAGGCCATCAAGTCGTGGCCGGGTGACCAGTTCCGTTTTCCGTCACCTCACGAGGAGTGCAGCCATGGCCGACCAGATCAACCTCGCCGTCGAAGCCCGTTCCGAGTTCGGCAAGGGCGCCGCCCGTCGCGCCCGCCGCGCCAACCTGGTTCCCGCGGTCGTCTACGGCCACGGCGCCGAGTCCGTGCACATCAACCTGCCGGCCCACGAGCTGCAGCTCGCGCTCCGCACCCCGAACGTCCTGATCGGCCTTGAGCTCGACGGCAAGAGCGCGCTGGTCATCCCGAAGGCCGTGCAGCGCAACGCCCTCAAGGGCAACATCGAGCACGTCGACCTGCTGACCGTGAAGCGCGGCGAGAAGGTCAACGTCGAGATCGCCGTCGAGACCGAGGGCGACCTGGCCCCGGGCGCCTTCCTGCTGGAGTTCGTCCAGAACACCCTGAGCGTCGAGGCCGAGGCCACCCACATCCCCGAGTCCGTCACGGTCTCCGTCGCCGGTCTCACCGCTGGTGACTCGATCCTCGCGAAGGACATCGCGCTGCCGAAGGGCTCCGTGCTCTCCGGTGACGAGGACGCCATCGTGCTCCAGGTCGTCTCCGCGCAGGCCGAGGAGCCGTCCGCCGACGCCGAGGCCGAGAGCACCGAGGCCTGAGCCTCGACCTCGTCCGACCTGCTTGACTGACGGGGCGGCGGCCTCCCTTCACCGGGGGGCCGCCGCCCCGTCGGCCTGTGCGGGGCACCTCCAGGCCCGTACAACACCCGTACCAGCCCCGCCCTCCGGCCGTCCTTCCCGCGCGGCCCGCATCCGAGGAGACAGCGCGCAGATGTCCGACGTCACCGACCCCTGGCTCATCGTGGGCCTCGGCAACCCCGGCCCCGAGTACACCGCGAACCGCCACAACGTCGGCTTCATGGTCGCCGACCTGCTGGCGGAGCGGATCGGCGGGAAGTTCAAGCGGGCGCAGAAGGCGCAGGCGCAGGTGCTGGAGGGCCGCGTCGGCCCGCCCGGACCGGCGAACCGTCGGGTGATCCTGGCGAAGCCGCAGTCGTACATGAACCTGTCGGGCGGACCGGTGACGGCGCTGCGCGACTTCTACAAGGTGCCGACCGACCATGTCGTCGCGATCCACGACGAGTTGGACATCGACTTCGGGGCACTGCGGCTGAAGCTGGGCGGCGGCGACAACGGGCACAACGGTCTGAAGTCGATGACGAAGTCGATGGGCCCCGAGTACCACCGGGTGCGCTTCGGCATCGGCCGCCCGCCGGGCCGGATGCAGGTCGCGGACTTCGTGCTGAAGGACTTCTCCTCCACCGAACGCAAGGAACTGGCCTACCTGGTGGACCGGGCGGCGGACGCGGTGGAGTCACTGCTCGCGGACGGGCTGGAACGGGCTCAGGGGACGTACAACTCCTGAGCGACCGGAGGCGTGACGGGCGTGGGGGCTCTCCGCCGGGCCGGTCCGCGGACCGGCCCGGCGGCCGTCTCTCAGGCGGACGGCCAGAAGCAGACCGCGACCGCCAGCCACACCATGCCCGCTCCGGCAGCCCCGTACAAGGAGGCTCTGCTCACCTGGACCCGACGCTCGGGGTGCTTCAGCTGTTCCGCGGTCGCTGCCACGAACTTCTTCGCCAGCAGGCCGAAGAGGATGAGGATCAGCACCAGGCAGACGCAGTAGAGATACAGGGTGTCTTCGACCGAATAGTCCCCCAGCGCCGCATAACCGGGCACCAGGACCATGGCGAGGAGTGGCATGACCACGACCATGAACCACCTCAGCTTGCCCGCCGGATACAGCACGTACATTCCGGCCGCACAGGCGACGGTGACGACTCCCGCAATGGTCCACCACGTGGTGGCGGTCAGATCAGAAAGCATGATCGCGATTCCCCCCGAGGTCACGCACGATGCGACTTCCCGCCCCGGGGCGCCAGGCTCCCCGGGGGTGCTCACGCCGCTGCGACCGACGGAGCGGCGAGCGACTCGAACGCGGCGCCGGGCGTCGCGAACTTCAGTGAAGTCATCGCGTTGATCCTAAGGGTTGTGCCGCGATTCGCCGCGTACCCGCCAGGAATTGCGGGACAGCTAAGGACTGTCCCTCACCGGCGGTGCACGGACAGCCTCCGGCAACAGAAACGGCCGCGTTCTTCCGCTTTCCGGCAAGGTGCCTCCGCCGCCCGGTCCCGTCCGGGCTTTCGGCTCCGGCAGAGAGCCAAGTCCTCGAAATTCCGGCGCCGTTCATTCCATCCGGAACTCCCCGTCACGGCTCGGGGCGGAAAGTATCGCGATATCCCCGGAACTTTCACAGAATTCTGGTCCCCCTGCCCCCGAACTGTGACTTCCGAGCACAAGGGCGCCCGCCGACCGGTGGGGCCGTCAGGCGGCCTGCGGGCGGGCCTGGTCGAGGAGTTGCTGGATGCGCAGCCCCCGGGCGGCGTCGATGCCGGTGCCCCTCCCGGTGCGCACGGCCTCGGCGAACTCGCGGCGGAGCACCGGCCAGCACTCCTCGTGGTCGATACCGGCCGTGTCGTACACCAACTCCTCGCCGGTGCCGAAGAGTTCGATACGCGTACGCGCGCGGGGCAGTTGGACGCTCCCGGAGAGGGACGCCTGGCTGACCGCTCCGTTCTCGTGTTCGCAGGTCAGCTCGATCCAGCGGCGGGGGTCGCCGGTCCCGCGTACGGAGACGATCGGGGCGACCGCGCTGTCGAGCAGGTCCAGCAGGTGCGGTCCGAGGTCGAGCAGCGCGCCGTGTTCCAGCCGCCAGGAGGTGGCGAACTCGCCTCCGAGGAACGCCCCGTGGAGGTAGCAGGAGCGGGCCCCGGTGAACTCGCGGCCGGCCGCTTGGGCGAGGAAGGCGCGGGTCGCCGGATGGTAACGCTTGGTGAGGACGAGCTGCGAGACCACCCCGTGCTCGGCGACCGCGTCGGCGACCGTGCGGGCGGCGGCGAGGTCGGCGCCGAGCGGCTTCTCGAGGAGCAGGGCCTTGCCGGCCTTCGCGGCGCGGGGGGCGAGCGAAGCCTGCACGGCGGGCGGTACGGCGAAGGCGACCGCGTCGCAGCCGTCGAGCAGTTCCTCGAAGGAGCCGGCGGCCGTCGTCCCGTAGGCACCCGCGACCTCGGCGGCGGCCTCGGGGCGCCGGGCCCAGACCCCGGTCAGCGTGGTCTCGGGTCCGGCCGCCAGCATCCGGGCGTGCATGGTGCGGGCCCACGGCCCCGCCCCGACCAGACCGACGCGCACCGGCGGGTACGGCCAGGCGTCGGGCGGGGTGCTGGTGGCGGGGCTCTGGGACATGGTGCTCTCCATCGAGGTGCGTACGGCGGGGGTGCGTGCCGTCAGCCGGCCGCGCCGGCGGCGAGCGCGGCGAGGCGGGCGTCGGCCCGGTCGGGGTCGTAGAGGCGCTCGACCACCATGACGGCCGCCCCGGCGAGGGCGGCGCGGTCGCCGAGCGAGGTGGTGACCACCTGGAGGTTGGCGGTGGTGCGGGGCATGGCCCGCTGGTAGAGAAGTTCGCGTACGCCGGTGAGGAACGGGGTGCTCGCGAGGTCGCCGCCGAGCATCAGGACGCCCGGGTTGAGAAGGGTGACCACGGTGACGAGGACCTCGCCGACGCGCTGTCCGGCGGCGCGGGCCAGCCGGAGGGCGTCCGGCTGGCCGGCGGCGAGGTGGCGGCGCACGTCGGAGCCGGAGGCGGTGGGGACTCCGGCGGCGGTGAGCTGTTCGGCGATGGCCCGGCCGCTCGCGACGGCGGCGAGGCAGCCGTAGGACCCGCACATGCAGAGCGCGTCGAGCCGGTCGTGCAGGCGGATGTGGCCGATGTCGCCGGAGCCGCCGTCGATGCCCCGGTACATCTCGCCGCCCACGACCATGCCCGCGCCGATGCCGGTGGACGCCTTGACCAGGACGAACGCGCCGCAGTCGGCGTAGTTCTCACGCTGTTCGGCCAGCGCCATGAGGTTGGCGTCGTTGTCGACGTAGACGGGCAGCGAATCGGTACCGGCGGCCTCCGCCCCAAAAACGGCCGGGCCGAAGGCGTCCGGGCCGAAGTGCTCCGCGAGCGCGGCGCGCATCCGCTCACGGACGGGGAAGCGGTCCCAGCCGGGCATGATCGGCGGCTGGACGACCTGGGCGCTCTCCCAGTCGACGGGTCCGGGGACGGAGAGGCCGATGCCGCAGACCCGGTCCGGTGCGGCGCCCGCTTCCTCCAGGAGCGGCCCGAACCAGCGGGCGAGCCGGTCGAGGACGACGTCGGGGCCGTCGGCGATGACCAGGGTCCCGGTCCGCTCGGCGAGGACCTTCCCGGACAGGTCGGCGACGGCGGCGCGGCCGTGCCGGGTCTCCAGGTCCGCGACGAGCACCACGGCGTGCGTGGGGTCGAACTCCAGCCGGGAGGACGGACGTCCGCCGGTGGACGTACCGGTCGCGCCGCGCAGCCAGCCGGCTCCGAAGAGCTGGTCGAGGCGGTGTCCGACGGTCGACCGGGAGAGGCCGGTGGCCTGTTGGAGTTCGCCGCGGGTGGTGGCCTCGCCGCTGCGGATGAGCCGCAGCAGGTGTCCCGCGCTCGCCTGGTTTCCTGCCATGTCGTCGCCGTCCTCGTCCCGTCTCCCGTGCCCCCGCGGGCCGGCCTTCACTGACCCGGCATCAGCCGGGGCCGCTCGCTGCCAGGTTGTCAGCCCTTGTCCGCGCCGCTGGTCAGCCCCTCGGTGAGGAGCCGCTCGGAGGCGAAGAACAGGATTACCACGGGAATGGTGAGGATGACCGAACCGGCCATCAGGACCGTCTTGGAGACCTCGATGCCGTTGGCGAGCTGCTGGAGGCCGAGGGAGACCGTCCACTTGTCCGGGTCGGCGGCGAGGAAGAGCAGCGCGAAGAGGAACTCGTTCCAGGCGATCATGAAGACGTACAGCCCGGTCGCCATCAGGGTGGGCAGCGCCAGCGGCAGGATCACCTTGCGCACGGTCTGGAGGCGGGAGGCGCCGTCGATGGCGGCGGCCTCCTCGATGGAGAACGGGATGGTGACGAAGTAGTTCTTCATCATGTAGATCGAGACCGGGACCGTCTGCGCGATGTACACGATGGCGAGTCCGACGAGGCTGCCCGAGAGCCCCATTTTCGCGAACATCACGAAGAGCGGGACGGCGAGCAGGGTGGCCGGGAAGAGGTAGACGGCCAGGAAGAGCGCGCTGACGTGCCTGCTGCCGAAGAACTTGAGGCGGCTGACGGCGTACGCGCCGGGCACGGCGGCGGCCAGCGTCAGCAGGACGGTGGCGACGGCCACCAGGGCGGAGTTGCCCAGCATGCCGAGGAAGCCCTGGCCGCCGTCCTCGGTGGACTTCAGGACGCTGCGATAGGTGTCGAGGGTGAAGTCCTTCGAGGAGACCCAGAGGCTCCCGGGGTCCACCAGCAGCGAGTCGATGGGCTTCACCGACAGCAGCAGCATGTAGTAGAAGGGCACGATCGTGATCACCGCGAGGAAGACGATCACGACCCAGCGGGCGATGCCGAAGAACCGTTCCTCGAACTGGGCGCGGCTCATGCGCCGCTTGCGCGGGGCGGGGCCGGTGCCGCCGCCGGGGCGGGTGGCCTCGGGCCGTGTCACGGACGGGGCGGTGGTCATGCCTGCTCCTCCTGGACCTTCTTGCCGAAGAACATGAAGTAGAGGCCCAGCAGGACCATGAGGACGAGGGCGAGGATCAGCGCCTGGGCGGAGGCCGCGCCGACGTCGAAGCGCGAGGTGAGGAAGTCGTACACGCGGACCGCGACGACGTCCGTGCCCGAACCGCCGCCGGTGAGCAGGTAGATGTCGTCGAACTTGTTGAACGTCATGATGAAGCGCAGGACGGACAGCAGGGCGATGACGGGCATCATCTGCGGCAGCAGGATGTGGCGGAAGCGCTGCGAGAGGGTGGCGCCGTCGACCTCGGCGGCCTCCTCCAGGCTGTCCGGAACCGCCTGGAGACGGGCCAGCATGAAGAGGAAGGCGAACGGGAAGTAGCGCCAGGACTCGAAGGCGATGACGGTGAGCAGCGCCAGCGGGATGTCGAAGTGCGCCCCGAGCAGGCTGACTTCGTAGGAGCGGGTGGAGAGGAAGGCGATCGGGTCGTCCCAGCCGAGGAGCTTGCCGCCCCACTCGTTGACGATGCCGTACTGCGGGCTGAGGGCCACCTCCCAGACGAAGGAGACGGCGACGACCGGTGCGACGTACGGCAGCAGCATCGAGGCGCGCAGGATGCCGCGGCCCCGGAAGGGCTTGCGCAGCGCGAGGGCGGCGACCAGGCCGAGGAGGATGGAGCCCGCGGTGGCGCCGACCGTGTAGAGCAGGGTGGTGCCGAGGCTGCTCCAGAAGCCGGGCGAGCCGAAGACCTGCTGGAAGTTGTCCAGGGTCCAGTTGCCGAAGAGGCCGTTCTCCTGGATGTCGACGAGCTTGGCGTTCTGGAAGGCGAGCAGCACGGTCCACAGGATCGGCAGGATCACCACGACCAGGACGACCAGGAAGGTCGGGGTCACGAAGGCGAGGCCCGCGCGGTTCTCCCGGCTGCTGGTGGTCCGTGGACGTCCGCGGCGCACCGTCGCGCCGCTGGTTTTCGTACTCATGGGTCGGTTACCTCGGGGAGAGAGCGGCCGTGCGGCTACTGGAGGGACTTCTGGAGGGCTGCCACTTCGTCGTTGGCTTCCTTGGCCGCCTCGTCCGGTGAGCTCTGGCCGCTGGTCATCGCACCGATGGCCTTGGCGACGGGCAGTTCGCCGTTGGTGGCTCCGACGAGGGCGCCCTGGCCCTGGGCGAGGCCCCACCGCTGCATGTCGCCGACGCCGGAGACGAGCCGGTCGAGGAGCTCGGAGGGGTACGCCTTCTGCATGGACTCGCGCGTGTCGACGCCCATGACACTGGCGCGCCAGGCCTTCTGGAAGGCGCCGGGGTCGGTGGCGGTGCCGGTGCGGACCGGGATCTTGCCCTCGGGGGCCATGCCGAACCAGTCCTCGTACCCCTTGTCCATCATGTACTCGATGAACTTGGCGGAGGCGCCGGTCTCGGCGGTCTTGGTGACGGCCCAGGAGGTGATCTCGCCGAACTGGGCGGGTTCCTTGCCGTCGGGGCCCTGGAGGGAGGTGACGATGCCGGTGTTGCGGGCGAGGAAGCCCGGGTCGTCCTTGCACTGGGCGCAGCTGGGCAGTGCGTCGGAGCGCAGGCCGGCCAGCTCGTCCAGGAGGAACGAGGACCAGACCATCATGGAGGACTTGCCGGAGAAGTAGGTGGCGCGGGTGGAGTCCACGGTCTGGGTGCCGGGTGCGCCGTGCTTCCCGCCCAGTTCGTCGTAGGCGGCGAAGGCGTTGCGGCAGGCGGCGGAGTCGAGGGCGGGTTCACCGTCGTCGTCCACCAGTTGGCAGCCGTTCGCGAGGGCGAGGTCCTCGAAGCTCTGCTGGGTGAAGGCGTCCGAGGGGTCGGTGGCCAGCGAGATGCCGTCGACGGGGCCCTTGTCGAGGGTCTTGGCGGCCTTCAGGGCGGCGGCGTAGGTGTCGGGGGCGCCGAGTCCGGCCTTGGCGAAGAGGTCCTTGCGGTAGACGAGGAGCTGGAGCCAGGCGTCGGAGGGCACGGCGAGGGTGGTGCCGGAGTCCTCGGTGAGCTTGAGGGCGTTGGCGTTGAAGGTTCCGGCGCCGAGGTCGTCGACGATCTTCCCGGCGACCTCCGTGTTGAGCAGCCCGCTGCCGTACATCTGCCAGACCTGTCCCATGGGGACGGCGCCGATCACGTCGGGGAGGTCGCCTGCTGCGGCCGCGGACATGATCAGCTGCGGGAGCTGGGCCTCGTCCACGCCGACCAGGTCGACCTTGATCCCGGTCTCTTTCTCGAAGCGGCTGACCACCTTCTTGGTCGCCGCCATGCGCGGTGCCAGGTTCTCCTGCGACCACACCGTGATCCGGTTGTCCGGCTTCTCGGCATCGGTGCTGCCGGAGCAGCCCGCGAGCAGGCCGGCGCCCAGGGTCGCGGCGAGTCCGAAGAGGGTCGCCTTCGACCGTCGGGTCTTCATCACCATGCTGTTTCCTCACGCCACTTACGCACTTCCATGACGCATCTCAGCATCACTTTTGCTTATTGACAAGACATAACTCTGAGATATCTTCGACCTAAGTCAGCAGCAGTCACCTCCCAGCACCAACGGAGACCCCCGTGGAACGCGTCGTCCAGTTCACCGGCCCTCGCCAGGTAGAAGTCGCCGAGCACGAGAGTGCCGACCTCCCGGCGGGCCACCTGCGGGTCCGTACGCGCTACTCCGGCATCTCCGCGGGCACCGAACTCACCGCCTACCGGGGCACCAACCCGTATCTGACGCGGACCTGGGACGCCGAGGCCCGCATCTTCCGCGACGGCGCGGCGGGCATCGAGTACCCGGTGGCGGGCTGGGGGTACTCCGAGGTCGGCGAGGTCACCGAGGTCTCCCCCGAGCTGACCGCCGTACCCGGGATGCCGGTCGTGGGCGACCTGGTCTGGGGCATCTGGGGCCACCGCAGCGAGGGCATCGTGCCCGCCGAGCGGATGGTCGGCCACACCCTCCCGGCCGGGCTCGAACCGCTGGCGGGCGCTTTCGCCCGGGTCGGCGCCATCGCGTACAACGCGGTGCTCGCCGCCGACATCCACCTCGGTGAAGAGGTCGCCGTCTTCGGGCAGGGCGTCATCGGCCTGCTCACCACCCGCCTCGCCCAGCTCAACGGCGCGCGCGTCACCGCCGTCGACGCCCTCGACGGCCGCCTCGACACCGCCCGCTCCTACGGTGCGCGCCGCACCCTGAACGCCCGCACCGACAGCGTCGCCGAGCGCGTCCGCGAGGCCACCGGCGGCCTGGGCGCGGACGTCGCCATCGAGATCAGCGGCGTCTACCCGGCGCTCCACGAGGCCCTGCGCTCGGTGACCGTGGGCGGCCGTGTCGTCGCCTCCGGCTTCTACCAGGGTGACGGCGCCGGGCTGCGGCTCGGCGACGAGTTCCACCACAACCGGGTCCAGCTCATCTGCTCCCAGATCGGCGGAGTGCCGCCGCAGCTGGCCGGACGGTGGACCGTCGAGCGGCTCCAGCAGACCTTCCTCTCGCTGGTCGCCGAGGGTCTGGTCGACGTGAAGTCCCTGGTCAGCCATGTCGTCCCGGTGGCGGACGCCGCCGACGCCTACGTCCTGCTGGACGAGCGTCCGGCCGAAGCCCTCCAGGTCGTCCTGGAGTTCTGAGCCGTACTCCGGCCCCACCCCGCGCGTTCCCGCCGGTACGGGACGCCCAGTCCCGTACCGGCCCCGCTCCTCGCCCCGCCCCTCCCCCGCGCGCTGCCCGCCGGCGGCGCCCGAAAGGCCACTCATGCCGAAGACCTCGCTGAAGACCGCCTGCCAGGAACAGCTGCTCCCCGGTGACACGCTCCAGGAGAAATGGGCGTTCGCCCAGGACGCCGGGTTCGACGCCGTCGAGCTGCGCTCGCGGGGCGACTTCCACTTCCGGGACCGCCTTCCCGAGCTGAAGCGGGCGCTGGCCGACGGCGTCGTCATGCCGACCGTCTGCGTCGAGATGCTGCACTTCTTCGCCGCGTTCGACGACGGCCTGCGCAAGGACGCCCTGGAGCAGATGAAGTCGCAGCTCAGCGTCGCGGCCGAGATCGGCGCGCGGGGCGTGCAGACGCCGGCGTCGTACGGGATGTTCTCGCGCCGGCTGCCCCCGTTCGAGCCGCCGCGCTCCGAGGAGGAGGACCGCGAGGTACTCCTGGCGGGTCTCACCGAGCTCGGCGAGCACGCCCGCGCGGAGGGCGTCACCCTCTACCTGGAGCCGCTCAACCGGTACGAGGACCACATGGTCAACCGACTGGACCAGGCCGTCGACCTGCTGCGCGCGGTGGGCCTGGACTCGGTGAAGATCGGTATCGACAGCTACCACATGAACATCGAGGAGGCCGACCCGTCGGCCGCCATCCTCGCTGCGGCCCCGTACATCGGCCACGCGCAGGTCAGCGACTCCAACCGGTTCCAGCCGGGCGCCGGCCACCTGGACTGGCCGGC
Organism: Streptomyces sp. NBC_00247; assembly: GCF_036188265.1. Classification (NCBI taxonomy): domain Bacteria; kingdom Bacillati; phylum Actinomycetota; class Actinomycetes; order Kitasatosporales; family Streptomycetaceae; genus Streptomyces; species Streptomyces sp. NBC_00247. The sequence continues at coordinate 2,610,206 of NZ_CP108093.1, forward strand.
CTGGATCGGCGCGTTGCACACCATCGGATTCGACGGCTACCTCGCCGCCGAGTGCCGCCTGACCGGCGACCCGGTCGAGGCCGTCCGCTCCATCCCGGCGTTCCTGCGGAGGTCGGGCGCGTGACCTCGCTCCTCGTCGAGACCCCCGCCGGTGCCGCGGCCGGGGACGATGCCTCCGACGCGCTCCGGCGCGGCGCCGCACAGGTGCTGCTCAGCAACTGGACGGGCGCCTCCACGGTGCCGTCCCGCGGCCTGTACCCGCACCAGTGGAGCTGGGACTCCGCGTTCATCGCGATCGGCCTCCGCCATCTGTCGGTGCGGCGGGCCCAGCGGGAGCTGGAGACGCTGCTGCACGCGCAGTGGGAGGACGGCCGGGTCCCGCACATCGTGTTCAACCCCTCGGTCCCGCACGACGCGTACTTCCCGAGCCCCGACTTCTGGCGCTCCTCCAGCGCCGGAGCGGCGGCCGGTGCCCCCGCCGGAACCGAGACCTCCGGGATCGTGCAGCCCCCGGTGCACGCGCTGGCCGCCTGGCTGGTGCACCTCGCCGACCCGGAGGACTCCCGCCGGCGCGGCTTCCTGCCCCGGGTCTACGGGCGGCTCGCCGCCTGGCACGACTACCTCACCGGCCCCCGCGACCTGGGCGGCGGCGGCCTCGCCGCGATGGTCCATCCCTGGGAGCCGGGCATGGACAACAGCCCCTGCTGGGACGCGCCGCTCGAGCGCGTGGAACCCGCGGCCTCCGGCTCGTACCGGCGCGCCGACCTCGACCACGGCCAGCCCTCCGAGCGGCCCACCGACCTGGACTACGGACGGTACGTACGGCTCGCCACCGACTACCGCGACGGCGGCTACGCCGACGCGGGCACCGGCCACGCCTTCGCCGTCGAGGACCCGTGCGTCAACGCGCTGCTGATCGTCTCGGAGCACGCGCTCGCCCGCATCGCCGCCGAGACGGGCGCCGACCCGGCGCCGCACGAAGAGCGCGCCGCCCGCCTCACCGAGGCGCTGGTGGAGCGGCTCTGGTCGCCGGAGGCGGGCATGTTCCTCTGCCGCGACCTCGTGGGCGGCGGGCTCATCCCCCAGAAGAGCGTCACCGGACTGATCCCGCTGATCGTCCCCGGTCTCCCGCAGGAGATCGTGGACACGCTGGTCGCGACGGCCCGGAGCACCGCCTTCCGGCTCGACGAGGTCCCGATGGTCCCGTCGTACGACTTCACCGGCACCGTGTTCGACCCGTCCCGCTACTGGCGCGGCCCCGCCTGGTTCAACACCAACTGGCTGCTGGAGCGCGGCCTGCGGCAGTACGGGCACACCCGTGCGGCCGACCGGCTGCGCGCGGCGATGCTGACGGCGGCCGGCCGCAGCGGCTTCGCGGAGTACGTGGACCCCGTCACCGCCGAGGCCCGCGGCACCCGCGACTTCGGCTGGACGGCCGCGCTGACACTGGACCTGCTGATGCCGGCCGGACAGGACGGACAGGCCGGACAGACCGGAAGCGGTGCTCCCGGCCCCGGGGCTCCGCAGGACGCGACGGTCGGAGCGGACGCATGACGGCCGGCACCGGACCCACCCTGGTCCGCGCGGGCACGTTCGCGGTGCTCGGCGCGGACGGCGGGATCACCGGCCGCCGGGGCGCCTCCCCGGACGGCCTCTTCCGCCGGGACGCCCGCCACCTGAGCCACTGGACCCTGACCGTGGACGGCGTGGTTCCCGGTGTCCTCGTACCGGCCGCCGGAGAGGTGTGCGCACAGAGCGTACTGACCCCGCCGGGCACCCGCGACGAGCCGCCCGCTTACACGGTCTTCCGCGAACAGGTCCTCGGTGACGGCTACTTGACGGAACGTGTCCGGCTGGTCGGTAACCGCGACGAACCGGTCTCCGCCGTTCTGGGCATCACCGTGGACGCGGACTTCGCCGACCAGTTCGAACTGCGTTCGGACCGGCGCCGTTACGACAAGAGCGGGGCGCGACGCACCGCGACGCCCACCCCGGACGGGGTGGTCTTCTCCTACGGACGCGGCGACGACTGGCTGTCGCGGACGACGGTCACCTCGGTCCCCGCCCCGACCGAAGTCGCCCCCGTGGACGGGGAGAAGACCGCCCGGGTGCTGCTCTGGCACCTGGAGGTGCCCGCCCAGGGTGCGGCCGAGCTGCTGCTGACGGTGACCGCGCAGCCGAACGGGGCGCCGACGCCCGGACCTTCGGTCACGCCGGACGCCGCCGCGGCCGAACAGCGTCTGGACACCGTCGCGTTCACGGGGTCCGCCGATCAGGGCGCGCTCCCCCTGCCCGCCGACGCTCCGGACGGGCTCGCGGCGGCCTGCGCACGCGGGCTCGCCGACCTGGCCGCACTGCGCGTACCGGCGCTCGGACCGGACGGCGAGCACCTGCGGGTACCGGGGGCGGGTGTGCCGTGGTTCCTGACGCTCTTCGGCCGGGACGCCCTGCTCACCTCGCACTTCGCGCTCCCCTACCGCCCGGAACTGGCGGCGGCCACCCTCGCCGCGCTCGCGGCGACCCAGGGCACGGAGTACGACGCGTTCCGGGGCGAGCAGCCGGGGCGCGTCGTGCACGAGATCCGGCACGGCGAACTCGCCGCGTTCCGCCAGGTCCCGTACGGCCGTTACTACGGCTCGGTGGACGCGACCCCGCTCTTCCTGACGCTGCTGGACGCCCACGCCCTCGCCACGGGCGACACCGCGCTCGCCGCGCGCCTCGAACCGCAGGCGCGGGCGGCGGTGGCGTGGATGTTCCGGGACGGCGGGCTGACCGACAGCGGCTACCTCGTCTACACCCCGGACCCGGACGGGCTGGTCAACCAGAACTGGAAGGACTCCGAGGGCGCGATCTGCTTCCTCGACGGCACCCAGGCCGAGGGCCCGATCGCGGTCGCGGAGGCGCAGGGGTACGCGTACGACGCCTTGGTCCGCACCGCCCGGCTCGCCCGCACCGTATGGGGCGATGCCGACTGGGCCGATGAACTGGATCGGGCCGCTGGGGAGTTGAAGGAACGCTTCTTGCGGGACTTCTGGATGGCCGGCCCGGACTTCCCGGCGCTCGCGCTGGACGGGAAGGGCCGGCAGGTCGACTCGCTCGCCTCCGACGCGGGCCACCTGCTCTGGTCCGGCATCCTCGACGACGAGCACGCCCGCCGGGTCGGACTGCGGCTGCTGGAGCCCGACTTCTTCTCGGGCTGGGCGATCCGCACCCTCGCGGCGGGACAGCCGGGCTACCACCCGCTCTCCTACCACCGGGGCACCTCCTGGCCGCACGACAACGCGGTCATCGTGCTCGGACTCGCGCGGGCGGGCCTGGCCGACGAGGTCCGTACGGTCTCCCGCGGTCTGCTGGACGCGGCCGGCCACCACGGCGACCGGCTGCCCGAGGTGATGGCCGGCTACGGCCGCACCGACCACCCGCGCCCGGTTCCCTACCCGCACTCCTGCTCCCCGCAGGCGTGGGCGGCGGCGACCCCTCTGGCGATCCTCACGGCGCTCCGGGAGACGGGGGCGTAGAGCCCCGGGCGCGCCTGGGGCGTGTGTCGAAAGTGGCGCCGGTCAGGCGGGGCTTTCGACACACGGCCTGAGGACGGTCTCCGGACCGCCCGCCCCCTCCGCACGCACCCGGGCTCAGGCCGGACGCGCGGACCGGCCCACACCGCCACGGCGGCTCAGGGGGACGGCCAGAGGACGATCGCCGCCACCATGCACACCCCGGCCGACCCCAGGATCCAGTACAGGGAGAAGGTGTTGAGGGGCACCTTGCGCCAGGGGGCGCGCTCCTGTTCCGCGATGTCGGCGCCGACCCGTTTCGCGACCGGGGCCAGCATCACGACGAAGGTCACCAGCACGGCGCAGTAGAGGTACAGGGTGAAGGCGACGGGATAGCCCTTGACCACGGCGTTGGGCACCAGGAAGGCCCAGCCGGCCACCGGAGCCAGAGCCATGCTCCGACGGGACTTCGGCGTCGGCATGACCCGGAGCATGGTGGCCAGGTAGACGACGGTGACGCCGACCGAGATCAGCCACCAGGCACTCGTCGCCAGTTGGGACAGCATGTTCACCACTCCCCTCGACGGACGGCGCTTTCTCCCGGCCGGGAGCCTCCTCCCGCCCGGCGCCCGCTCCCCGGGAGCGGGGTCCGGCCGGGGCGGTACGCCGCACCGGGGCGGAGTCCAGGAGCTTCGAGGGCTCCGGGCCCCGCCCCGGCGGACGTCAGCCGGGCATCACCAGGGGGTCAGGTCGTGCCAGGTGTCGCTGACGGCGTCACCCACCGCCTTTCCGGCTTCGACGACGGCACCGGTGGCCGGGGAGAGAACCGCCGCCCCCAGGCGCTGGGCCTGGACACCGGCCGACATGACGCCCTTCTCCAGTCCCATGAACGCGTCGTCGATGGCCCCGACCGTACCGGTGAACTTGCCCCACGGGAGACCGGTGGTGAAGACCCCCACCGCCACACCGAACGCCGAGGTCAGGAACTCCGCGGAGTCGAGGCCGTTGGTGAAGCCGTAGATCACGGTGCTGGCCACCCCCGTGATCAGGGAGACCCCGCCGAAGACCCCGTAGAGGACCTCGCCCGCCGGCGGCGGGACGAGCAGGGAGAGCGCGGCCGCGTAGCCCGCGTACGTGGACATGGTGCCGAGCGTGCTGGCGGCGTCCTGCCAGTCACCCTTGGTACCGCCCAGGAAGGTGCCGGGCTTCTTCGCACCGTCGTTGTCGGAGTTGTCGGCCGGGTCGAGGCCTAGTTCCTTGGCCTTGGCGGCGGCTGCGGCGGCCCTCTTGACCGCCTCCACCGCCTCCGCCTTGCGCTTGGCGATCTCGATCCGGTGCGCCTCGGACGCGGCGGCGGCCGCGGTCTTGGCGTCCTTGCCCGCCTGGACGGCCGAGGCCGCGGCGGAGCTGGCGGAGGCCTGCGCGCTGATCGAGGACGCCGTCGCGGCATCGGCGGCGGCGGTCGCCTGGTTCGCCGAGTAGTTGGCGCGCCGGGCCGAGCCTCTGGCGGCGAGCGCGGCGGCCTTCGCCTTCTCGGCGGAAGCCTGGGCGTCGGCCGCCGACTTCTCCGCGTCGTCGGCGTGGGCGTCCGCCTGGTCCTTGTAGACGTTCGCCTTGGTCGCGGAGTCCGTGGCCGCGTCGGCCCAGTCCTGAGCATCGTCGGCCGCGTTGCGGGCGAGGGCCGCCGTCTTCTGCGCGTACGCCGCGTTCGTCGTCGCGTCCTGGGCCAGCTTCGCGGCGTGGGCGAGCAGGGCCTGCATGGCCGCGATGTGGGCGGCGGAGTCCGCGTCGAGCTGCAGCATCCGCGGGTGGGTGTTGAGGACGAAGTTGCGGCGCATCCACACCGGGCCTTCGAGCGCCAGCGTCGCCGCCATCTTGGTGTACGGCCCCGCGGAGTCGAGCGCGGAGAAGACCGCGACGTTGTCGTCCTCCGCCTGCGCGGCCGCGTACTTCTCGGTGAAGAAGTCGTGCACGGCCTTGGCCGAGCCGTCGTCCAGGGCCTCGGTCGCCGCCTGGGTCACCGCCTTGCCGGGATTGCCGGCGAGTACCCGGTAGATCTGCGCGGTCTGGTCGGTCCTGGACGCCTGGACCGCGCCGGCGGTGAGGAACGCGGCGGGAGCGGACTCGTCGTCGGACTCCAGGGCGCCCTGCGCCGCCAGAGCCACGTCGGTCGTGGAGACCTGGCTGATGAACAGGACGGTCTCGCGGTCGTCCTGCTGCTGCGCGAGGGTCCGGTCGGCGTCGATCCAGTTCAGGACCGACTCCTCGCCCGACGCCAGCGCGAACGCCGCGGCCTGGCGGGTCCAGGTGCCGTGGGACGACAGCAGGCTGAGAGCGGCGTTGCGGCCGTGCCCGACGGCGGTCGGATGGTCGCCCGCCGAGAACGCCGTCTGCGCCGCCGCGATCAGGTCCAGCGTGGCCGAGTCCGTGGCCTGCTGCTGGGTGAGCTGGTTGCGGGCCGCGGCGTTGTCCTCCTGCTCCAGGGCGGCGAGCGCGACTGCCTCGGCCCTGCCCTGCTCGGTGTACTCGTCGATCTTCGCGAGCTCGGCCTCGCGGGCCAGCCGCTCCACCTCCTGCGCGTCCAGGACGGCCTTGACCGCGGCGTCGGCGGCGGCCTGCGAGTCGTTGGCGTAGGCGGTGGACTTGTTGGCGAAGTCGAGGGACTGACCCGCGTACTTGACGGCTTCCTCGGCTGCGGCGGCGGCCTTCTCGGCGTGGTCGGCCGCGGAGTTGGCCGCGTCGCGGGCCGCCGCGGCGGCCGTCGACGCGCTGTTGGCGAGGGTCTGCGCCTGGCCGGCGGCACGGGTGGCGCGGGCGGCCTGGGCGTCGGCCTCGACGGCGGCGGCACGGGCGGCGGCGGCCTCCGACCGGGCGGCCCCGGCGGCGCTGGCGGCGGCGGCCGAGGCGTTCGCCGCGGCCGCGGCGTCGCGGGCGGCCGCAGCTGCGGAGTTGCCGGCCGAAATCGCCTGCTTGGATGCGGCGTTCGCCGCGTCCGCGGCCTTCGCCGCCGTACGCGCCTTGGCGGCGGCGTTGCGGGCGGCGACCGCCGCGTCGGTGGCCGCCTTGGTCTTGGACGCGTCCTTGGACGCCGCCATGGCCGCCTGGTAGGCGCTGGAGGCGGCGTGCGCCGCCGTGGCCGCGGCGGAGGTCGCCGCATGAGCGGCCCACGCGGCTTTGCGCGCGGCGGACTGGGCCGCGTAGGAGGCGGAGATGGCGGTGGACGCGGCGTTCGCCGCCCCCTTGGCGGCACTCGCCGCCTTCCGGGCGGCTGCCGCCGACTTGGCCACGTCCTCCTTGGCCGCCTGCGCCTCGTCGGCCGCCTCCAGGGCGGCCTTCTTGGCCTCGGCTGCGGCCGAAACCGCCTTGTCCGACTCCTCCTTGGCCTTGCCCATCGTCAGCTCGGCCTGCTTGGACTGCCGTTGGGCGACGGCGACCAACTGCTCGATGGTGGCGGCCTCGTCGTCACGGGCCCGTGCGATGTTCTGCCCGATCTCCAGGAACCAGCGGATCGCGGTCGCACCGCCGTCGTCCAGGGCGCGCGAGGCGTACGTGGAGAGCTCCGGCCCCGCGCCGTTGAGGAGCTTGTAGATCTCGGCGATCTCGTCCTGGAGACGGGCGGAGAACTGGGTGTCGGTGACGAACTTCATCAGCGCGTCGCCGGAGCCGTCGGTCAGCGCGATGTCGGCGGCGGCCTGCACGCTCTTGCCGCCGAGGCTCCGCAGCGTGTAGGTGAGGACGCTCAGGTCCTCCTGCTGCACCCTGGCGAATCCGCCGGAGAGGAAGCCCTCGATCTCGGTGTCCCCCGCGTCGAGCACCCGCGCGATCTCGGCGGCCGTGCCCTTGCCCGAGATGGAGAGCGACTTGAACAGGGCGACGCGGTTGTCCTCGGCGACGGCGGAGGGCAGGCCCGTGGCGACGAACGCCTCGACGTCCGCGTCGGTGCCGACGAGGGCCGCGGCGGCGGCCGCCCGGGTCGCTTTGCCACCGACCTGCCACGCGGCTACGGCCTTGGCCCGGGGGGTGTCGGGCAGCGACGGAAGGGCAGGGCCGGTGCCCGTGTCCGCCGTGGCGGCGAAGGCCCTGGCGGTGGTGGTGAGAGGCAGCGCGGCGACTGCGGTCGCGGCCGCGGCGGCGCTCAGGACGCGCCGTCGGCTCCAGAACGTGGTGTTCACGGTTCGAATCCCAATCGGAAGGCGGCGGACGGTCGTTCACCCGGTGGTGACGACCGTCCGTACGGGTGGCTTGCGGCCAATGCCGTTGGTGGCGCATCGCCGTACTGAACTGACTGCCTGGACGAACGTGTGAGGAGTGGCGCCCGGGACGAGAACGCCGGGTGAGGACGTCCGCCCGGAATCATGCGGAGGGGTACGGTCCCCGCGTGCCTTCGCGGCGCTCCGCGCGAAGACGCGGAACACCGCGGGAGCGGGTGGCCTCGCCCTGTACGGCCGGAACCGTGGCAGGCGGTCGGCGCACCCGAGCTCCCCGGCGCCGGGTCAGCTGATGGACCTGACGGCGTTCCAGCCGCCGGTGCCGACCTTCGTGCTCGGGCCGTCGATCGGGCCGTGGATCGAAGAACCGCCCTTGTAGAACCAGAGGGTGCCGTCGCCCGCGGTGGCCCACATGTCGGCGACGCCGTCACCGTCGGCGTCGGAGGCGCCCGCGATCAGGGGCCGGTTGGAGACGGTGTAGCCGTGGCCGTACTCGGTCCGGTCGCCGAACTTCCCGCCGGGCTGTCCGAGGTAGTGGTAGAGGATGCCGTCGCGGGTGTCCCGGGCGAGCAGGTCGACGCGGCCGTCTCCGTCCGCGTCGCCGGGCGCGGTGAGCGTCATGACGCCCCAGCCTCCGGTGCCGACGAGCAGGGGCGCCGCGACGGCCGGGGTGGACCCGGCTCCGGCACCCGCGTACAGGTAGAGCTTGTCGTCGTACGAGAGGACGAGGTCGGGCCGCCCGTCCAGAGTGACGTCGCCGACGCCGACGACCTGGGCGTTGGTGGCCAGGCCGGTGGCGATCCTGACCGGAGCGGCGAGCCTGCCGTCGCCGAGGTTGGCGTAGACACGCAACTCGCTCCCGACGCGGGCGACGACGTCCTCCGAGCCGTCCCCGGTCCAGTCGCCGCGGTGCGTGACGGAGGAACCCGTCCAGCCACCGGTTCCGATGTCGACGGGCGATCCGAGGGCACCTGTTCCGGTGCCGGGGTACAGGCGCAGCTCGCCGGTGTCGTCGACCGCGACGAGGTCCGGCCTGTTGTCGCCGTCCAAGTCGCCCGGCGGGTCGTACGCGGTGTCCCCGATCCAGGCGGCCACGTCGTCCACGCGGGCGGCGACCGCTCCCGTACGGGTCTCCTCGGACGAGACCCCGAGGCATCCGCCCTGCCACGACCTGCTGACGACGGCGACGAGTTGCGGTACTCCGCCCGCCTCACGCACGACCGGGCCGCCCCCGTCCCCCTGGCAGACGACCGCGTCGCCGGTGGCGGTCAGCCCGAGGTCCGCCGAGCCGTCGCCGACCGCGGTGAACGAGGCGGTGTGGAGTGTGTCGGGTACCCACGTCGTCCTGGTGCGCCCGAACCCGGCCGCCCGCACGGTCTCGCCCGTCGCCACCGGGGTGGAGGCCAGGGCCACCGGCTTCACGCCCGCGACACCGACGTCCAGCTTCACCATGACGAGGTCCCGGTCGGGGTGGGGGACGAGCTGGATCGCGGTCCGGGTGGCTCCGGCCGTGGTCCGGGTCAGGTCCGTACGGCCGACCGTGACGGTGACGCCCTGGGGCTTCCCTGCCGGCACCCCGCCCGTCGAATCGGCGAAACAGCTCGCGGCGGACAGAACCCACCGCGGAGCCACGAGGGTTCCGGTGCAGGCGCGTTCGGAGTCGCCGACGACGATCTTCGCGGTGTAGCCGTACGCGTCCGTGGCCACGGTCCCTTCCAGGGCCAGGGCGGGCGAACCGGCGGAGAGGCCGGCCAGCAGCGCGGCGGCGACAGCACCGCCCCAACGGCTCCGGTGTCTGTACGTGCTGGTCATGGGTTCCTCTCCGAGGGGTGTGTCCGGCGCGCGGACACGGTTCGAGGTGCCGCGCGCACCGCGAAAGGGTGCGCGGGCCGGTACGGACGGCGCACGGCACCGCCACCGGTGCGTGCTCGGGCCCGTCGTGGGGCGTGTGTCGAAAGTGGCGCCGTCCGCCCGGAGGGCGGGTCCGGCGGACAGGGTGGACTCCATGACGCGCGCCGCCACGCGGCGTCGCGGGGTGCGCCGCGTGGCGGAGGGCGTGAGGACGCGTGAGGCGGCGTGCGGGCCGCGAGGCCGCACGGGTGCGGCGGGTCCGGTCAGGGCTCCGTCTCCGACGAGCCCCCGCGACGCGGCTGCGGGACAACCCTTACTTGGACGTCCGGATCTCCACCAGCGTGAAGTCGCGGCCGTCGGGGTCCACGCTCTCGCCCACACCCGCGTAGGAGTTCTTGGGGATGGCGAGGGACTGCTCGTCGGTGCCGCTGGTCAGCTCGACCTGCGTGGAGTAGTCCTCGCTGCTCTTCATCCCGAACACCTGGGGGATCTCCAGAGTGAGCCAGCCGGAGTCACCCGTGACCTGGAAGCAGATCTTCGGCGCGGCACCTGCGGCGACGCGCGGGGTGACCTCCAACTGGCCGGTTCCGGAGACGCATTCGGCCAGGACGATGTGGCCGTCACCGCGCTTCAGCGTGATGTTCCGCTCCGCGAGGATCTGGTCCGCGCCGGGGTAGCTGAAGTCTTCGACCGCGTACCCCGGGGCCTCGTCGGCGACGGGCGCGGCCGTCACCGTCGCACCCGAGCTGCCCCCGGCCAGCGCGACCCAGCTCAGCGCACCGGCCGCCGTGGCAGCCAAGGCCGTACGCACGAGGATCTTCGTCCTCGACACGGAACCCCGTACGGGTCTTGCCTTCATCGCTCTCCCTTTTCATCGTTCGGCGAGGGGAAACAAAGGCCCGTGTCAACCACATTCAGGATGAAACGATTCCGATGGGATGGATTCGACCACCCCGCCACGGACGCCCACTTTCCTGCGGCCCTACCCCCCGACGCCTCCGCCGATTCCCCCGGGACCACAACGACCTGGGGGAATTCAAACGGAGACGGCCCCGCAATGGAATCCCTTGGCCCACCCTTTATCAACCGACCAAAACGGGTATAGCAGACGGATTTCCCGGTTGTGACGTGACGACGATCACAGCATGGCGATGGTTGCCTCGAAGCCGGTTAAAGAAACCTCAAGAAAGCGCGGCACCCCACGCCGTTTGCAGCGACTTGCGCCCGGTCGTCTGCTTTCCCACCCCGCATACCGCATGTGCCCACTTGGCGCGTATCGATCACGCTTACGGCCTGATCAGACGTTTTGGGGCCGGATCGGCCCCGCGCCGGGACCGGATCGCCCGAGCCGCCGATCACGCGCCCGCTCGGGCCTCCGCAAACGCGCGCACCGCACGGTGGAGCGGACAGGCCGCACGGCGCGTCGCGCGACCTCACGCCCCTCCTCAATTCGTCCCCGACCCCGACCGGACAGCCCTGGGGGCGCGGCGAAGTGCCGTAGCCGCCATCACGCGCCCGCCAGGAATCGGGGAATTGGGGAATTGGGGAACAGCCCCCACATCGCGCGGGATGCCACATCATCATCCACGTACCAGCATTCCATGCGAATTCCGAAAATTCGGTGACGAACCACACCGCCCGACGGCCGTCCGCAGGGATTTTCAGCACCGGGCCGGAGCCTCACGGGGAGACTCCGGACACCGGCCCGGAGCCTCGCACCACCGCCGGCGGCGGGCGAAGGAAGCCGCCCACGGGACGGGGCCCGGACACGGCGGATCTCCGCCCGCCCTCTTCGGGCCGTGCGCGACGACCGCACCGGCCGGGCCACGAGCGCCCCTGCCCACGCTCTCCCCGCCCCACCGCCGTACGCCGTCGGCGCGCACCCAGAACGCCCAACTCCCGACATTCCCGCTGCTACTGGGCCCCTTTTCGGTCGCAAGTTGACCGAGGGCATCGTTCTGGCCAAAGATCGGCCCCCATGAAGTCCTCCCAGCGTGTGGCCCTGGCCGCCCGAAACGGCGCGATGGCCCTGGTCACCCTGCTCCTGCTCGTCGCGGGCGGGTGGGCGTCCTGGGAGACGGCGCACCACATCATCCTCGCCAAGGGCCGCGAGCACGGCACGTTGACGGTGACCGGCTGCGGCGAGGACACCTGCACCGGGACGTACGCCCCCGACGCGCAGTCCCCACCGCGCTCGGGTGTGATCGTCACGCGCTCGGTCGCGGCGCAGCGCGGCGACACGTTCCCGGTGGTGCTGAAGCCCGGCACCGCCGAGGCCGTACGGACCGGCGTTCCCGGATTCCTGCACTCCTGGCTGCCGTTGGGCGGCGCCCTGATCCTGGCGTCGCTGGTCCTGGGCGGCGGCCTGCGCCTGACCCGAACGGCGTGGACGGCCGGGGTCGCGGGGGCGACGCTGCTGGTGGCCACGTTCCTCGCGCTGTAGCGGACAGCGCCCGGCCGACGGGGTCAACCTGCCCCCCGGGCACGCACACAGGAGGAGAACGCCGGCGGACCGTACCGCGTACGTCATCCGGCGCACGCCCCTCTTCCCTTGCGGGCCAAGGGCGTTGGAGAATCCGCGCATGAATTCGCCTGCGCCCGACCCGACCGCCGACGCGGCTGCCACCTACCTCACGGCTCTCAACCGACGCCTGACGGCCGACGGCTGCACCGTGAGGTCGTCGGACTGGAACGGCCACCCGTCGCTGACCGGCTACCGCGCCGATCGCAAGGCCCGCTGGTTCGGGACGAGGGTCGAGCTGTTCGTCTTCGCGGCGGCCGTTCCCGAGATCGACGTGGCCGTCCTGAACGAGTTCACGGCATGGGCCATGCGCTACGCGAAGAGCGTGCGCGCAGGCATACCCGGCGCCCGCAACGCGGGACAGGTGCTCCCCGCACTGGTGAGCACCCGCGTCCGGCCCGAAGCGGCCCAGTGGGCGGCCCAGGACGCCCGCCTCCTCGGCACGACACTGATCAGCCGCCCCCTCACGGTCGAGGTCGCCCCCGGCGGGGCGCGCACCACGGCGTACCGGGGCGGGACCGGCTACGGCGGCATGTTCACGCGCCACACACTGGACAAGCTCGCCCTCTACTTCCCCTGAGCACGGGGCCGGCGGCGGGGGTGCGGGGCGATCAGCCCGGGCCGGGCGGCGTCCGGGTCCCACGACACGAAGGCGCCCCCGCCCGGACCACTGGTCCGGACGGGGGCGCCCGCCGCGTCACGTGCCGCTGGATCAGCCGGTGTTACGGAGACCCGCCGCCACACCGTTGACGGTGAGGAGCAGCGCGCGGGCCAGGAGCGGGTCCGCTTCCTCGCCGGCCGCCGCCGCGTCGCGCTGGCGCTTGAGGAGGGCGACCTGGAGGTAGGAGATCGGGTCCAGGTAGGCGTCGCGGATGGCGAAGGTCTGCTGGAGGACCGGGCTGGTGCCGAGGAGCTCGGTGTTCCCGGTGATCCGCAGGACTTCCTGGACGGTGAGGGCGTGCTCGGCCTCGATGACGTCGAAGACGTGCTTCAGCTCGTCGGGGACGAGCGTGTCGACGTAGTGGCGGGCGATCCGCAGGTCCGTCTTGGCCAGCGTCATCTCGACGTTGGACAGGAAGTTCTGGAAGAAGTGCCACTGGCCGTGCATCTCGTCCAGGACGGTGTCGAGACCGGCCTCGCGCAGGGCCTTGAGGCCGGAGCCGACGCCGAACCAGCCGGGGACGATCTGGCGGGACTGGGTCCAGCCGAACACCCACGGGATGGCGCGCAGTCCGTCGAGGCCGAGACCCGAGTCGGGGCGGCGCGAGGGCCGCGAGCCGAGGTGGAGTTCGGCGAGCTGGTCGACCGGGGTGGAGGAGAGGAAGTACGCGGGCAGGTCCGGGTCCTCGACCAGCCGGCGGTACGCGGAGTGGGCGGCGTCGGAGACGGTGTCCATGGCCGCGTCCCAGCGGGCCAGCGCCTCGTCGGACTGGCGGGGCGCGGTGTGCAGGGCGGAGGCCTGCAGGGTGGCCGCGACGGTGAGTTCGAGGTTCTCGCGGGCGAGCGCCGGGATGAGGTACTTGTCGGAGATGACCTCGCCCTGCTCGGTCACCTTGATCTCGCCCTCCAGGGTTCCCCAGGGCTGGGCGAGGATCGCGTCGTGCGAGGGGCCGCCACCGCGGCCGACGGTGCCGCCGCGGCCGTGGAAGAGGCGCAGCCGTACGCCGTAGCGGTGGGCGACGTCGCGCAGTCGGCGCTGGGCTCGGTGGATCTCCCACTGGGAGGTGGTGATGCCGCCGAACTTGGAGGAGTCGGAGTAGCCGAGCATGACCTCCTGGACGTCGCCGCGCAGCGAGACCAGGCGCCGGTACGACGGGTCGGCGAGCATCTCGTCGAGGATGACGTCGGCGGCGCGCAGCTCGTCGGTGGTCTCCAGGAGCGGCACGATGCCGATCTTCGCCCAGCCGGCGTGCAGGTCGAGGAGACCCGCCTCGCGGGCGAGGACCGCCGCCGCGAACACGTCGTCGGCACCCTGGCACATCGAGATGATGTACGACTCGATGACCTCGGGGCCGAAGCGCTCGAACGCCTCCTGGATGGTGTGGAAGACGCCGAGGGTCTTCTCGCCCGCCGCGTCCAGCGGAGCCGGGGTCGGGGCGAGCGGGCGACGCGAGCGGAGCTCCTTGGCGAGGAGCTTCTGCCGGTAGTCGCGCGGCATGTCGGTGTAGCGCCAGGACTCCTCGCCGAGCCGGTCGAAGAGCTGGCCGAGGGCGTGGTGGTGGGCGTCGGCGTGCTCGCGTACGTCCATGGTGGCGAGCTGGAGGCCGAAGGCGCCCAGCGTACGGATGGTGCGGTCCATCCGGCCGTCGGCGAAGAGGCCGCCGCGGTGCTCGCGCAGCGAGGTCTGGATGAGGGTGAGGTCCGCGAGGAGCTCGGAGGTGCCGAGGTAGTCGCAGCCGACGCGGTGCGGGGTGCCCTTGGCGAGGCGCTCACGGGTGTTGACGAGCTTCTGGCGGATGCAGGTGGCCTTGAGCCGGTACGGCTCCTCGGCGTTCAGCCGCTTGTAGCGCGGGCTGATCTCCGGGAGGCGCTCCAGGTCGGCCTGGAGGGATTCGAGCAGCTCTTCGGTGGCGCCCGTGTAGCGGATGGAGTTGGAGAGCAGCCCGCGCAGGTGGTCGATGAGTTCGAGGGCGTCGGTGATGCCGTGCTCGTGCTGGAGGATCAGCACGTCCCAGGTGACGGCGGGCGTCACGTTGGGGTTGCCGTCGCGGTCGCCGCCGATCCAGGTGCCGAAGGTGAGCGGGCGGGTGCCCTCGGGGAGCGGGGCGCCGACGCGCTCCAGCTCGGCGGAGAGGTCTTCGAGGACGTCGCCGACGGCGTTGGCGTGCAGTTCGTCCAGATAGTAGATGGCGTTACGGGCTTCGTCGGCCGGCTCCGGGCGGACGACGCGCAGCTCGTCGGTCTGCCAGATGAGGTCGATGTTCTCCGCGAGCCGCAGGTCGACGCGGCGCCGGTCCGCCTCGATGACCGGGGTCTCCAGCAGGGCGGCGATGCGGCGGAGCTTGTTCAGCACCGAGCGGCGCGCGGCCTCGGTGGGGTGGGCCGTGAAGACGGGCCGCACGTTGAGGTTCTTGACCGTCTCGCGCAGGTGCTCGGGGTCGGCGTCCTTGAGGCGGTCGGCGGTACGGGCGAGGAGCCCGCCCTCCGCGGCACGCCGGTCGCGCATCTCGTGGGCGCGGTGCACCTGCTCGGTGACGTTGGCCAGGTGGAAGTAGGTGGAGAAGGCGCGCACGAGCTGCGCCGCGGTCTCCAGGTCGGTGTCACCGAGAAGCTCGGCCGCCGCTTCGCCGTCCGTGCGGGTGAGGGCGCGAACGCGTTCGACGAGTTCGAGGAGTTCCGGGCCCTCCTGGCGTACCAGGGTCTCGCCCAGCAGGTCGCCGAGGCGTCGGATGTCGGCCCGCAGTTCGGGGCTGCTGGCGGCAGGGGTCTGGTCGGCACTGCTCACAGTGTGCGGCTCCTTGCAGTGGTTGAGCACGAATCCGGGGCCAACGGCCGCAGCGTGCTGTTGCCGCCCCCGGGACGAGCGGGGTGCGGACCGCGCTGTCCGACCCTTCCAAGGATATGTGGCACCGGCGTCGGCGCGTCCGGTGGCCTCACAGGGTGGGACGGCGGGGGCATTCGACGGCCGGAGCCGTACAGGCTTTACCCGTACGGGGGCAGGAGATACCACGAACGGCGCACGGAACGTGGTCTGGTGGTGTGGGCCGCGTCACTGCGGTACTTACGATCCCGTAGGTTACGGTCCCGTAGCCAAGGCCGATTCCGATTTGTTCTCCTCACCCCCCGGGGGACCACATGACCATCAGCCCCGATCTGGCCGACCAGCCGGACCCACCGACACCAGGGCCTGCCTCCGATCCACTCCCCTCCGCCACGCTGGGCGGCGACAGCAAACGGTCGATCGAACAGATCGCTCTGCTGCTCTTCATCGTGGTGCCGTTCGCGGCCCTGGTGGCGGCGGTGCCGCTGACCTGGGGCCACGGCGTCAGCTGGCTCGATCTGGGGCTGATGGTGGCGATGTACTACATCGGCTGCCACGGCGTCACGATCGGTTTCCACCGCTACTTCACCCACGGCTCCTTCAAGGCGAAGCGCCCGCTGCGCATCGCACTGGCCGTCGCCGGTTCGCTGGCGGTGGAGGGCCCGCTCGTGCGGTGGGTCGCCGACCACCGCAAGCACCACCGGTTCTCCGACGCCGAGGGCGACCCCCACTCGCCGTGGCGCTTCGGCGAGACGCTGCCGGCCCTGATGAAGGGCCTGTGGTGGGCGCACATCGGCTGGATGTTCAACGAGGAGCAGACCCCGCAGCAGAAGTACGCCCCCGACCTGGTCAAGGACCCGGCCATGAGGGCGATCTCGCGTCACTTTTTGACCTTCACCATCATCTCGCTGGGTATCCCGCCGCTGGTGGGCGGTCTGGTGACGATGTCCTGGTGGGGTGCGGCGACGGCGTTCTTCTGGGGTTCGCTGGTCCGTGTGGCGCTGCTGCACCACGTCACCTGGGCGATCAACTCGATCTGCCACGCGGTCGGCAAGCGCCCCTTCAGGTCCCGCGACAAGTCGGGGAACGTGTGGTGGCTGGCCGTGCTGTCCTGCGGCGAGTCCTGGCACAACCTGCACCACGCCGACCCCACGAGCGCCCGGCACGGGGTGATGCGCGGCCAGATCGACTCCAGCGCCAGGCTCATCCGCTGGTTCGAACAATTCGGCTGGGCGTACGACGTCCGGTGGCCGGACGCCGACCGCATCGACTCACGACGCAAGGAGTCCCGGCGCGAGGCCGTGTCCGCCGACGCGGCATGATGGGAACCGTGGCGACCGACGGCAGCACGCGCAGCGAGAAGAGCAGCCCTCCCCCCGCACGCCGGACCCGGCGGGTCCGCATGACCGGGAAAGAGCGGCGCGAACAACTGCTGGACGTCGGCCGCACCCTCTTCGCCGACAAGGGGTTCGAAGGGACCTCGGTGGAGGAGATCGCGGCACGCGCCGGGGTCTCCAAGCCGGTGGTGTACGAGCACTTCGGCGGCAAGGAGGGCCTGTACGCCGTCGTGGTCGACCGGGAGATGCGCCAGCTGCTGGACATGGTGACGGGCGCCCTCACCGCGGGGCACCCGCGTGAGCTGCTGGAGCAGGCGGCGTTCGCGCTGCTCGACTACATCGAGACGTACACGGACGGCTTCCGCATCCTCGTCCGGGACTCCCCGGTCGCCCAGTCGACGGGCACCTTCGCCTCGCTGATCAGCGACATCGCCACGCAGGTGGAAGACATCCTGGGCATGGAGTTCAAGGCCCGGGGCTTCGACCAGCGGCTGGCCCCGCTCTACGCGCAGGCGCTGGTCGGCATGGTGGCCCTCACCGGCCAGTGGTGGCTGGACGTCCGCAAGCCGCGCAAGGCGGAGGTGGCGGCGCACCTGGTGAACCTGGCCTGGCACGGCCTGGAGAACCTGGAGCCCAAGCCCCGGCTGATAGGACACCGCAAGAGCTGAGACGCGGTCGCCCGCACACGCGGAAGGGGTCCCGCCACCTCAAGTGGCGGGACCCCTTCGTCGTACGGGCCGGACGGTCGGCGCACCCGGTCCTCGAGCGGTTCGGTGTCGAGGGCGAAGCGGACGGGGGGGGATCTCGATGGTCCTGCCGAAGGGGCGGCGCAGGATCCTGGTGCGGGAACCCGCGTCGGGCTCGCCGTACACGAGGGCCTCGCAGTGGTCACGGTCGATCAGCAGATGCACCGGGATGCCGGTCTCGGCGTAGGCGGCGGCCTCCTCTTCCCGGTCGCGCTTGTCGGTGTCGGCGTCGTACGACGTGACCTCGAAGGGCCTGTCAGCCGTGCAGCCAGATCCGCAGCGGGCCCGCGGCGGTGAAGCCGTGGCGCAGGGCGGTGTCGAGCTCCTCGCCGTGTTCGTAGCCGACCACCGGCAGCCCGGGGAAGAGCCGGTGCGCCGCGTCCAGGGCCCCGGGCCGGGCGGCGTCCGCGCCCCCGTCCCGGGCGAAGACGTTGGACAGGCCGAGCACGCCCTCACTGCGGCTCGCCACCGCCCCTGCGGTGATCCGGCCGTCCGGGGCGCGGGCGGCGAGCAGGGAGGTGGCGGGGTCGTCGAGGAGGGCGGGCCGGAAGAGGTCCGCGTCGCCGCCGCCGTCGTCCCAGGCGTCCGCCCAGGCGCGTACCGCGTCCGGGTCCCCGGCCACCTCCCACGGAGCGCCGGAGAAGGCGGCGGGCGGGCCGGCCGGGCGGTGGATCCACGCGGCCACGAACAGCACCTGGAATCCGGCCGCCGTCAGGTCGAGGTCGGCGAAGCTGTCCTTCACGGTGGCACCGGGCACCGTGAGGTCGATGCGCCCGGTGACCTCGGCCGGATCGGCGCCGGGGACCAGGGTCACCGCGTCGGGGTAGTAGGGCGGCGTGCGGACCGGTGCCGTCCATGCCTGCGCCCCGAACTCGCCCGGCACCCCGTGGGTGCGGCTCATCACCGCGCACCAGTCGGCGTTGTTCCGGGCGGACGCCAGGACCAGGGACCGCTTCGTCGTCGTCACGGGTAGGAATCCTGCACCGGGGGCGGGGCGCTCCGTCGAAGGCTTTTCGCCGGTCACCCAGGCGTCCGCGCCGCGGGAACGGCGGTGCGCCGGGAGTGCGGCGCTCACGTCTCCCCCCTCCGGGCGACGGCGAAGATCCGCCGGAACGGGAAGACGGTGCCGTGCGGGCGCTGCGGGTAGGCGGCGCGCAGCAGGTCCCGGTACTGGGCGAGGAAGTCGTCGAGTGCTCCGGGGTCGTCGGCGAGGGCGGCGAGGACCGGGCGCAGGCCGGTGCCCCTGACCCAGTCGAGCACCGGGTCGTCGCCGTGCAGGACCTGGAGGTAGGTGGTCTCCCAGACGTCCACCGCCGTGCACCCGGCTGCGGTGAGCCGGTCGTAGTAGGCGGCGGGCTCCAGGACGGCGTCCTCGTGGCGGAGGAGACCGCCCAGGCGGTCGTGCCAGCGGGGGGACTCGGCGAGCTCGCGCATCAGGGCGTGGCTGGGGGCGGTGAAGTTGCTGGGTACCTGGAAGGCGAGGGTGCCGCCGGGGGCGAGGCCGTCCAGCCAGGCGGGGAAGCGGTCGGCGTGGCCGGGGACCCACTGGAGCAGGGCGTTGGAGACGATCAGGCCGTACGGCTCCGAGGGGGTCCAGGCCGACACGTCCGCCTCGGCGAAGTCGAGGGTGGCGGTGGCGTGGGCACGGGCCTTCTCCAGCATCTGCGGGGAGTTGTCGTAGCCGGTGATCCGGGCCCCGGGCCAGCGGTCGGCGAGGAGCGTCGTGACGTTGCCGGGGCCGCAGCCGAGGTCGGCGATACGCGGGCGGGCGCCGCCGGGGAGGTCGCCGACCCGGGCGAGGAGATCGAGGAACGGGCGCGCCCGGTGCTCCGCGTGGCGGAGGTACTGGCCGGGGTCCCAGACGGATTCGCTCATGACTCCAGCATCGACCCAGAGTATCTTGACGTCAAGACACTCGGAATCAAGAGACTTCATGTCGAGGGACCCTCTACACTGATCGGCATGGAGGACGAGGTCGACCGTCTGGTCGCAGCATGGCGCCGCGAGCGCCCCGACCTCGACGTGGAACCACTAGAGGTCCTCAGCCGGGTGTCGCGCCTCGCGCGCCACCTCGACCGGGCCCGCCGCATCGCGTTCGCCGAGCACAGCCTGGAACCCTGGGAGTTCGACGTCCTCACGTCGCTGCGCCGGGCCGGCGCCCCGTACCAGCTCTCCCCGGGCCAGTTGCTGACGCAGACCCTGGTCACCTCGGGCACGATGACCAACCGCATCGACCGGCTGACCAAGAAGAACCTGGTGGAGCGCCTCCCCGACCCCAACGACCGGCGCGGGGTGCTGGTCCGGCTGACCGCCGAGGGACGCGACAAGGCCGACCAGTCGCTGGCCGGGCTGCTCGACCAGGAACGCGCCATCCTCGGCGAGCTCTCCTCGCGTCAACGCGGCGAACTCGCGGACTTGCTACGCCAGTTGACCGCCCCGTTCGACAACGTCCCCGGGTAGCACCACCACTTCGGACGTCAGGTCGACCGGGCCCACGCCCGCCCTGCGGGCCAGGGCGACGGCCGCCAGCGTCGAATGCACCCCGAGCTTGCCCAGGACGTTCTGCATGTGGGTACGGACCGTGTGCGGCGAGAGGTAGAGCCGCTCCGCCACCGCCTTGCGCCCCAGCCCCGCGACCATGCAGCGCAGCACCTCCCGCTCGCGCGGGGTCAGCGACTCCACCAGCAGTTCGCTCTCGGTGCGGTGTTTGCGCGCGGCCGTCAACTCCCGCAGTACACCGGTGAGCAGGGCCGGCGGCAGATGGGTCTCGCCGCGCAGCACGCCGCGGATGACCGTCAACAGGCGTTGCAGGGAGCAGTCCTTGGCGACCCAGCCGGAGGCGCCCGCCTGGAGCGCCGCCGCCGCCCGGCGCGGGTCGTCCCGCTCGGCGAGCACCACCGTGCGGACGCCCGGCCGCCCCTCGCGGACCCCCGCGACGAGCGAGATCCCGTCGACCGGACCGCCCTGGTGCGGGACCCCGCCCACCTGCGGCCCGCCGCCCAACTCCGCGTCGACCAGCATCACGTCGTAGGCGCGGCCCTCGGTCGCGGCGCGGTCGAGGCAGCGCAGGGCGGCCGGGCCGCTGCCCGCGGCGGCCACGTCCACGTCCGGCTCGGCGGCGAGCGCCGCGGCGAGCGACTCGGCGAAAATACGGTGGTCGTCGACCACGAGAACCCGGATACGGGCCACGTCTACCCCCCAGTGGAACGGTCCCGGGCCGCCGTCCTGAGGCCGGACCCGGGTGAGAACACATCGGGGCGGACGGGACGCCCGGCCCCGCGGAGGGAAGGAACCGTCCGCACGGCCCCGCCGCGCGCACCGAGCCGCCGTCCGTGCCCGGGTGCCGCACCGTCCGTCTCGGCCCTGAACGGCATCCGGCCCCCACCGGTGCTGCGCATCAGCGTACGGGCGTACGGGTGGACGGGAAGCCGATTCCACGGAAGTGACCGTCCCCGGCGTTCAGAGGGTGCTTCCTGTCCCGTCGTGGGACGGAAGTGGACGAATGAGGGCGCATTCTGCACCCGGACACGGAGGTCCCGGGGAACGGCGGAGCGCCGGGACACGGCCGTGGGGCCGGTCCCGGCGCTCGTTCACGCGAGTGGGGTGCGGACGGGGGGTCAGACCAGGCGCCGCGCTCCCTGCGAGGGAACCGCGGCGAAGACGCCCGGGGCCGCGTGACCGGTCGCCGCGAAGGCGTCGAGCACGGACTTGGTGACCGCCTCGGCGTCGGACTCCTCGACCAGCACGATCGCCGAGCCGCCGAAGCCGCCGCCGGTCATGCGGGCACCGAGCGCGCCGGCCCCGTTCGCGGTCGCCACGGCGAGGTCCAGCTCGGCGCAGGAGACCCGCAGGTCGTCACGGAGCGAGGTGTGGCCCTCGGTGAGCACCGGGCCCGCCGCGCGCACGTCCCCGGCGTCGAGCAGCGCGATGACCTGCTCGACACGGGCGTTGTCGCTGACCACGTGGCGTACGTAGCGGACGACGGACTCGTCCGCGCCGGCCGCCTCGAGCCGGGCGAGGGCGTCGGGGAGGTCCTCGTGACCCAGCTCGCGCAGCTTGCCCAGCCCGAGCAGGCGGGCGCCTTCCTCGCAGCCGGCCCGGCGCTCGGCGTAGGCGCCGTCGCCCAGCGCGTGCTTGACGCGGGTGTCGACGACCAGCAGCCGCAGCCCGTGCGCGGCCAGATCGAAGGGCACCTGGCGCACGGTGAGGTCGCGGGTGTCGAGGTGGAGGGCGTGGCCGTCGGTGCAGCAGGCGGACGCCATCTGGTCCATGACACCGCAGGGCACGCCGACGAAGTCGTTCTCGGCGGCCTGGCCGAGGACCGCCAGCTCGGCGGCGCTCAGGCCGAGGCCGAAGAGGTCGTTCAGCGCGAGCGCGACGACCACTTCGAGGGCGGCGGACGAGGAGAGCCCGGCGCCGGTCGGCACGGTCGAGGTGAGCTGGATGTCCGCGCCGGTGATCTCGTGCCCGGCCCGGCGCAGCGCCCAGACGACACCCGCCGGGTACGCGGCCCAGCCGTGGCCCTCGTTCGGGGTCAGGCCGTCGACGGAGAGCTGCACGATGCCACCGGGTACGTCGGTGGAGTGCAGGCGCAGCTGCCCGTCGGTGCGCCGGGCCACGGCGGCACGGGCGACGTGCGGGAGGGCGAGCGGCATGACGAAGCCGTCGTTGAAGTCGGTGTACTCGCCTATGAGGTTGACGCGCCCGGGGGCGGCCCAGACGCCTTCGGGCTCGCCGGCGTACAGCGCGCGGAAGGAGGCGGCGAGCTCGGCGTCGGTGACGGCGGTGGTGGACTCGGTCATGATGCGGTGTTCTCCTCTCGGCGGGCGAACGCCCAGGCGTCGGCGACGATCGCGGCCAGGCCGGGACGGCTCGGGGTCCAGCCGAGGCGCTCGTGTGCGGTGGCGGCGGAGGCGACGAGGACGGCGGGGTCGCCGGCCCGGCGCGGGGCGGCGGTCTCCGGGATCGGGTGGCCGGTGACCTCGCGGACCGTCTCGATGACCTGGCGGACCGAGAAGCCGTTGCCGTTGCCCAGGTTGCAGATGAGGTGCTCGCCCGCGGTGGCGGCGCCCAGCGCGAGGAGGTGGGCCTCGGCGAGGTCGGCGACGTGGATGTAGTCGCGGACGCAGGTGCCGTCGGGGGTGGGGTAGTCGTCGCCGTAGACGTTGATCGACTCGCGCTCGCCCGCGGCGACCTGGAGGACCAGCGGGATGAGGTGGGACTCGGGGTCGTGGCGCTCCCCGGTGTTCCCGTACGCGCCGGCCACGTTGAAGTAGCGGAGCGAGACGGCGGCCAGCCCGTGGGCGGCGGCCTCCCCGGTGATCATGTGGTCGACGGCCAGCTTGGTCGCGCCGTACGGGTTGGTGGGCGCGGTCGGGTCGGTCTCCGTGATGGGACTGGAGACCGGCTCGCCGTAGGTGGCGGCGGTGGAGGAGAAGACCAGGGTGCGCACCCCGGCGTCACGCATCGCGGCGAGCAGCGCGGTGGTGCCGCCGACGTTGTTGAGCCAGTACTTCTCCGGGTTCACGACGGACTCGCCGACCTGGGAGAACGCGGCGAAGTGGAGGACGGCGTCGTAGGAGGCGTCGAGCCACTTCGCGGCGTCCTGGATACGGCCCTCGATGAACTCGGCGCCCTGCGGGACGCCCTCCCAAAAGCCCGTGGAGAGGTCGTCGAGCACCGTGACGGTGTGCCCGGCCTCCAGCAGGTGGGTGGCGACCACACTGCCCACGTAACCGGCGCCGCCGGTGACCAGGTACTTCTTCGGGGTGCTGCTGCTCACTTGCTCGCTACCTCTCGCAGTCGCTCGGCCGCGGTCTCCGGCGGCACGTCGTTGATGAACGCTCCCATGCCGGACTCCGATCCGGCGAGGAACTTCAGCTTGCCGGTCGTGCGACGGATGGTGAACAGCTCCAGGTGGAGAGCGAGCTCCTCGCGCCCGGGGGCGCGGAACGGCGCCTGGTGCCAGGCGGCGATGTACGGGGTGGGGGGCTCACCGGGGCCGAAGATCCGGTCGAAGCGCCGCAGGAGTTCCAGATACATCTGCGGGAACTCCGCGCGGGCGGCGTCGTCCAGGTCACGGAAGTCGGCCGCGCGGTGACGGGGGTAGAGGTGCACCTCGTACGGCCAGTGGGCGGCGTACGGCACGAACGCGACCCAGTGCTCGCCGGTGAGGACGATCCGGTCGCCCTCGGCGATCTCACGGGTGACGACGTCCTCGAAGAGGTTGCGGCCGGTCTCCTCGCGGTGGGCGACGGCGGAACGCAACATCAGTTCGGTTCGGGGCGTGACGAAGGGGTACCCGTAGATCTGGCCGTGAGGGTGACCGAGCGTCACACCGATCTCGGCGCCGCGGTTTTCGAAGGGGAAGACCTGGGCGACCTGGTCGAGCCGGGAGAGCGCGGCGGTGCGGTCGGTCCAGGCGGCCAGCACGAGAGCCGCCTGGTCCTCGGTGAGGTCGGCGAAGGAGGAGTCGTGGTCGGAGGCGAAGCAGACGACCTCGCAGCGGCCGGAGTCACCGGCGAGCGAGGGGAAGCGGTTCTCGAAGACGACGACGTCGTAATCGTCGTCGGGGATCTCGCTGAGCCGCCCGTCCCGGGACGGGCAGAGCGGGCACTCGTCGGCCGGCGGGTGGTAGGTGCGGCCCTGGCGGTGGGACGCGATGGCCACCGCGTCCCCGAGGAGCGGGTCGCGCCGGATCTCGGACGAGGTGGCGACGGCGTCGAGCGGCCTGCGGTCCACCGCGTCACGCACAGTGCCCTCGGCGGAGTCGTAATAGATCAGTTCCCGACCGTCGGCGAGGGTCGTTGCCGTCTTCTTCACCAGGTTCCTCCAAACATAACTAAACACAACTAATCACAATCGAACAGGAGCGTCAATGACATAACTCTTTGTAGACAAGTTGTTCCTCTGTGTTGACTTAAGTGGATACCTGGTTCTTTACATCAGGTCATTTCGCCCCCGCGCATCACGATCAAACAAAGAACACCAGTTACTTTGTTCAGATATTGAACGCAGGGGCGTAGGTTTCATCAGGTTCAGTTCGCGCAACGAAGCGAGTACCCCCCATGAACTATCTGGCTGACGGGCTCCGGCTCCCCACGAACGGCCTGGATTACACGATCCTGGCCATCTACTTCGTCGTGGTCCTCGGCATCGGCTTCGCGGCTCGCGCCAGCGTGAAGACCAGCCTCGACTTCTTCCTGTCCGGCCGCTCCCTGCCCGCCTGGGTCACCGGTCTGGCCTTCGTGGCCGCCAACCTCGGTGCCACCGAGATCCTGGGCATGGCGGCGACCGGCGCGCAGTACGGCGTCTCGGTCGTCCACTGGTACTGGATCGGCGCCATCCCCGCCATGGTCTTCCTCGGCCTGGTGATGATGCCGTTCTACTACCGCTCGAAGGTCCGTTCCGTGCCGGAGTTCCTTCTCCAGCGGTTCGACAAGTCGGCCCACGTACTGAGTTCGGCCCTGTTCGCCTTCGCCGCCATCCTGATAGCCGGCGTCAACCTGTACGCGCTCTCGATCGTCGTGGAAGCGCTGCTGGGCTGGGACCGCTGGGTCGCGATCGTCGTCGCCGGCGTGTTCGTCCTGCTCTACATCACCATCGGCGGACTCTCCTCGGCGATCTACAACGAGGTGCTCCAGTTCTTCGTCATCCTCGCCGCGCTCATACCCCTGACCATCCTCGGCCTCAAGCGGGTAGGCGGCTGGGACGGTCTGACCCACTCGCTGGAGAAGAGCCACGGCTCCAGCTTCATGTCCGCCTGGAGCGACACGGGCATCGGTGACAGCAACGCGCTGGGCGCCAACTGGCTGACGATCATCCTCGGCCTCGGCTTCGTCCTCTCCTTCGGCTACTGGACGACCAACTTCGCCGAGGTGCAGCGCGCCCTCTCCGCGAAGAACCTCTCGGCCGCGCAGCGCACCCCGCTCATCGCCGCGTTCCCGAAGATCTTCATCGTCTTCCTGGTGATGATCCCGGGCATGGTCGCCGCCGTCGTCGTCCCGAACATCGGCACCGACCGCTCGGACCTGACGTACAACGACGCCATCCCGCTGCTGATGCGCGAACTGCTCCCGAACGGTGTGCTCGGCATCGCCGTGACCGGTCTGCTGGCCGCGTTCATGGCCGGTATGGCCGCCAACGTCTCCTCGTTCAACACGGTGTTCACCACGGACATCTGGGCGCGGTACGTGAAGAAGGACAAGCCGGACGCGTACTACCTCAAGTTCGGCCGCCTCGTCACCGCCGTCGGTGTGCTCGCCTCGATCGGCACCGCGTTCATCGCGTCGAGCTTCTCGAACATCATGAGCTACCTGCAGACGCTCTTCTCGTTCTTCAACGTCCCGATGTTCGTCGTGTTCATCATCGGCATGTTCTGGAAGCGCGCGTCGATGAAGTCCGGTGTCTGGGGCCTGGTCGCGGGTACCACCGCCGCGATGGTCAACTACTTCGTCTTCTACAAGCAGGGCGTCATCTCCATCCCGACCGACCAGGGCGCGAACTTCGTCTCCGCCATCGTCGGCTTCGTCGCCGGTGCGGTCGTCATGGTGATCGTCACCCTCTTCACGGCCCCCAAGCCGGAAGCCGAACTGGCCGGACTGGTCTACGGCACCGAGTCCCCCGACGCACCCGAGGTGCCGGAGGAGTCCGACGCCGCGTGGTACCGCAAGCCGGCCCTGCTGGGCTGGGGCGCCATCGTGATCGCCGCCGCCTGCTACATCCCCTACTCGTTCTGATCGGAGGAACCACCATGTCCGAGCTGCACAAGGAAGTCTCCGACCTGGAGAGCAAGTCCGCCACGGCGGCACGCCTCTTCGACATCAGGCGGATCATCGGCGGTCTCTTCGTGGTCTACGGAGTCATCGTCACCATCGCGGGCATCAACCCGTCCGACGCCGACCTCAAGAAGGCCGAGGGCGTCCACATCAACCTCTGGACCGGCCTCGCGATGCTGGTCCTCGGACTGCTGTTCCTGGTCTGGATGTGGCTGCGCCCGACGCAGGCCCCCGTCGAGCCCATCGAGCCGGACGGCCCCGCCGGCCACTGACCGGCCGGTTCCCCGCACGGTCCCCGCAGGGGCCGGACCCACCCGCCACTCAGGGTGCGTCCGGCCCCTGCGCCGCGTCGTACCCCGGTTCGCGCGCCGCGCCCATCGCCGTGTGGACGACCGCCCGGTCCAGCAGCCCGGTACGGGCCGCGAGCGCGGCGGCTTCCAGGCGGGAACCCACCCCGAGCTTCATCAGGACCCGCTGGACATGGGTGCGCGCGGTGCTCGGCGCGATCCGCATCCCGGCGGCGATCAGCCGGGTGCCCTCGCCCTCGGCGACGCGTACCAGCACCTCGGCCTCGCGGGGCGTCAGCAGCCGCAGCAGCCGCTGGCCCTCGTCGTCGGGCTTCTCCACCGGGTGCAGCAACTCCGAGAAGGCCCCCCTGAGCAGGGCGGGCGCCACCGACGCCTCACCTGCCCTGGCCTTCATCATGGCCCGCTCCACACCCTCGATGCGCTCGTCGTGCCGGACGTATCCGGCCGCTCCGGCCGCGAAGGCCGCCGCGATACCCCGGGGGCTGGGCACCGGGCCCAGCACCACCACCGCCACCTGCGGGCGCTCGCGTCCGATCCGCTGGATCGGATCGAAGGCGCCCGGCGCGGCGGGAGAGGCCGTCCCGAAGAGACAGACCTCCGGGGCCCTGGCTATGACCAGGTCGGCGGCGCCCGAAGTCGGCGCCGTGGCCGCGAGCACGCGGTGCCCCCGGAGCTTGAGTGCCGAGGCGAGCGCCTCGGCCAACAGGCGGTGGTCGTCGACCACCATGAGCCGCACGCTCATCGCGCAGATACCCCCAGTACCGCCGTGAACCGCCGTGCGCAGGTGTGCCACGACCGTCGGCCCCCCGGCCTAGACCCGGCAAGCTACACGCTTGTTCGACGCCGTGGCGCCCATACGTGGCAGAAGCCCCCCAGAAGGCCGATTTCTTCTGCTTCGGACGTCACCGGGTTGACGGAAAACGATCGGCCCCGCCGGTCTCCTTCCGGCCGGCGGGGCCTTCGTGCGGCATCCGGACGACGTCCGGCGGCGGGTCAGCCGGTGGTGAACGCCATGGCGAGAAGCCGGTCGTCGTCGGTCCCCCTCGACTCGCTGAGAATGTTCGGCGACAGGAAGAGCCGCCCCTTCTCGTACAGGAACTCCCCGCGGTCGTAACCGAAGTACGTCTCCGCGTCCCGGGTCTTCTCGGTGCTGGGGTTCTCCATCAGCACCGTCTCCTCAAGGGTGGCTCCGTCGAGCGAGACGACCTGGCCGCCCTTGTCGTACGGGGGCACCTTGTACGCGATGACGTTGGTGCCGTCCATGCGGAGCGGGACCATGCTGTACCGCTCGCCGGCGTCGGCGCGGGCGCCGAGCAGCTTGCCGGTGGTGAGGTCGAAGGCGACGATCTCGTTGGTGTCGCCGAACTCGGCGGTGCCCTCGTGGGACTCGGTGGGCACGTACAGGCGGTTGTTGCCGACCGTCATCCCGACGCACCGTTCCACCTCGGTGGAACCGCACTCCCCCGCGTACCGCTCGGCGTCCGCGGAGATCCGGACGATCAGCTTGCCGGTCTCCGCGTCGATGGAGAAGTAGTCGGAGATGCTGGAACCGTCGCCGGCCGTGTCGCCGATGTCGGCGGCGACGACCAGCGGCGAGGTGGAGACGACCCCCGCGTAGTCGATGCCGGGCGGCATCTCGTACGAGGAGAGCGGGGCTCCGGTCTTGGCGTCCAGGGTCTGGACGGAGAGCGTCGGGTCGTCGTACGAACCGCACTTGCGGACGGTGACGAGCGCCGGGCCGCCGGCGTATCCGGTGTCGTAGCAGTCGTCGGTGGAGACCTTCGGAGCCCAGAGCTGGGCTCCGGTGGCGATGTCGAAGGCCGCGCCGCCGTCGGTGCCCCCCGCGGCGACGGTCGTGCCGCTGACCGTCACCTCCTCGAAGCTCACCGGCTCGTCACCGTTGGAGGAGGCGACGACCGACTTCGACCAGATCATCTTGCCGGTGTTCAGATCGAGCGCGCCGAGCTTGTCGCAGGACGGGTACTTGTCCGCCGAGGTCGGCTTGCCCTCCTGGAAGACGATCGCGGTCTTGTAGTCCTTCGTCATGTGCCGGGAGGCCGCGCAGAGCTGCCCCGCCGTCGGGATGGACCAGAGCTTGGTGCCCTTGACCAGGTCGTACCCGGCCACCTCGTAGACCCCGGTCTTCACGTACGCCTTGTCGGTGACCCAGGATCCGTAGACGGAGGTGACGTCGGAGACCTTCGGCTTGGGGATCTCGAAGGCGACGTGCGACTTGGTGGAGGCGGGCACCTTCTCGGTGCCTCCGGCGAGACCGCCGCCGCCCTCACCCTTGTCGCCACCGCCGCCGTTGGCACCGCTACCGCCGGTGGGGCCCGCGGTGGAGACGTTCGTGCCGCCGCCGTCGCCGGACGCCGAGTAGACGATCCCGGCGCCGACGATCAGCACCACGGCGAGAGCCGCCCCGATGATGATCTTCGCCTGGGCACTGATCCTCTTGCCGCCGCCGGCGCCCTGGGGCGGCTGCGGCTGCGCGTACTGCGCCTGTGTCGGGTGGCCGTATCCCGGCTGCCCGGGACCTGGCTGGCCGAAGTAGCCGGGCTGGCCGGGCTGCGAGGGGGACGGCGTGTTCGGGTAGCCGTACCCGGGCTGCCCCTGCGGATAGCCGTACCCGGGCTGGGGCTGGGCCTGGGGGTATCCGTACGCGGGTCCGGCAGCGGGCCCCTGGGGCGGCTGGGGGGCCGAGGGCTGAGCCTGCGGCGGCTGGGGGGCCGAGGGCTGAGCCTGCGGCGGCTGGGGGGCCTGCGGCGGTGCGCCGTACGGGCCGGGAGCCTGCGGCTGCTGCTGCGGCGGCGGGGGCTTCCCGTACGGGGAGGGCGGCGGCGCGCCGAATCCGCCGGGCGGCGGGTCCTGCGGGGCGCCGAACCCGCCCTTCGGCGGCTCGTCGGGCTGCTGAGGGGGAGGGGGCGGCTGGGTCATCTCGTACGTTCCTCGGGGAAAGGGTGGTCGGGGCGGGGGGAGTCGTGGGCGCCGGGGCGTGTCACTCGCCGAACGCGATCATCGCCGTCTCGCGGTCGTCGCCCCGGTTGTTGGCCTCGGTGAGCCGGTCGGCGACGATGATGGAACGCCCGTCCAGCCAGATGAACTTGCCGCCGAAGATGGACTCCTCGGTGAGCGCCGTGGACGCCGGGTGCTGGAGCAGGATCTTCGGGGCCCCTCCGGTCGGTGCGACGGAGGCGATGGCGCCACCGGCTTCGTAGGTGGCCTCCAGACGGACGACCAGGTTGGCGCCGTCCATCCGCATCGGCTGCATGAGCCGGCCGGCCGGGGCGGCCGACTTCCACTTGGTCTTGCCGGAGTCGAGGTCGAAGGCGACCACCGTGTTGGTGCGGTCCGTGGTGCTGGTCGCCTGGGTCGCCATGTAGAAGGTGTCGGCGTCCGCCGCGACTCCGGCGCAGTTGTCCAGGGTCTTGCCGAAGATCTGCAGCGTGCCGCCGCAGTCCGGGGCGAACTTGTCCGACGCGTCACCCTTCAGCGTGGAGCGGAGGGTGCCGTCGTCCTTGAGGGCGAGGACGCCCCACGACTTCTTCTTCTCGTTGGTCAGCGCCACGACGAGCGGGTCGACCGAGTACACCCGGTCGACCTCCCAGCCGCGTTCCGGCTGGTACGTCCAGCGGGCCTTGCCGGTGGCCGGGTCGAGCTGCTGGATCTGCTGCTGCGGGTTCTCCGGGTCGTCCGTGGTGCAGTTGACCGCGGCGATGAGCTTCGGACCGCCCGCGTAGGCGACGGGCTTGCACTTGTCGGTCGTCGAACCGAACAGCTCCTTCCCGTCGCTGACCCGGAAGGCGTTGGTACCGCCGGAACGGCCGACCGTCACGGTGTCGCCGCTGATCGCCAGACCGATGTCGGTCAGCAGGTCCCAGATGCCGTTCGGCTGGATCGTCTTCTTCCAGCCCGCCTTGCCCGTCGTGAGGTCGACCTGCTGGATCTCGGCGCAGTCCGCCCGGTCGCCGGTACCGTCCAGGAGCCCGAGGACGACCTTGCCGTCCGCGGTGGCGTTGACGGACCCGGCGCAGATGTCGGTGTCGAACCCGACCGTCCACTTCTCGTCGCCGGTGTCGAGCGAGTAACCGGATATGCCGCGGTAGGCGGCCTTGACCAGCGTGTCACCGACGACCCAGGGACCGCGGACCGTGGCGCCGTCACGCGGCAGCTTCAGGTCGTTGTCCTTCATCCAGAGGATCTTCGCCTCACCGGCCTTGCGCCCGGCGTTCAGGTCGTCGTCGGTGTCGCGGCCCTCGTCGTTCCCGTCGCCCGAGGGCGAGGCGGTGGGGCCGGACTTGTCCTTCCCGTCCGAACTCTCCTGGGCGACCGGCTTCCCGCCGGGGTCGTCCCCGCTGACGGCGAAGCCCACACCGACGGCCGCCACGACCACCACCGCGACGGCCGCCGCCACGATCACCCCGGTCCGGCCGCGGAAGAACCCGCGCCCGGAGGAGGGGGAGGGAGCGAGGGGCGGAGGGCCGGGCGGCGCGGGGTAACCCGGGTAGCCCTGCTGCCCGTTCGGGCCCGACTGCGGCTGCCCGTAGGCGCCGGCCGCCTGCTGGCCGTACGGACCCGGCTGCGGGGAACCGTACGGGCCGGGCTGCTGACCGTACGGACCCGGCTGCGGGGAGCCGTACGGGCCGGGCTGCTGCCCGTACGGACCCGGCTGCGGCTGCTCGGCGTACGGGCCTGGCTGCGGCGGGCCGTACGGGCCGGGGGCCTGCGGGTAGCCGTAGCCGGGGGTCCCGGCGGCCGGGGGCTGCTGGCCGTACGGGCCGGGCGCGGCCGGGTAACCGTACGCCGGAGCGCCGGGTGCCGGGGGCTGCGCGGGAGGTGCGGGCGGGGCGGACGGGGGCGGTGGTGTCACCGGCCGGCGGGGCGACCCGGACGGCGGCTCCTGCGGAGTCCCCGAGCCCCCCTGCGGCGGTTGCTGGCTGGGCGGCTGGGTCATCAGCACGTCCCCCTTCGTGCGGTCCGGTGCCCGTTCCGGCCTCCCCCGCGGTCCCGCGGTGACCGGAAGACGTCGTGCGACGTACCTCCGGAACTCCCCGGAATGGAGCGGAACGGGCATGGCTACCGCGGCGTCGCGACAGTCTGGCGGGGCTTCTTTGTACCACCCGCACCACCACGCGCACCGGATCGGTCCACCCCCTGTGCCCAAGGGAGAACCGGGCCGTGATGCCGCCGTTACGCGCCTGCCGAAACCCGGGCACCGGCATCGGCCGACGCACAGTCACACATGAGTGCGGGTGGCCGAGTCACCCGGAACCCCGACCTCGACCACCGGAATCGACCGCTTTGCCTGAACAGCCCCGTACGGAACGGGACGAACCCCGGACCCCGGACGCGGCCGGGCCCGGGGTCCGTCCGCAGCGCCTACGCCTCCTCGGCCAGCTCCAGCCAGCGCATCTCCAACTCGTCGCGCTCGGTGACCAGTTCGCGCAGCTCCGCGTCGAGCTTGGCGACCTTCCCGAAGTCGGTGGCGTTCTCCGCGATCTGGGCGTGCAGTTTGGTCTCCCGGTCCGAGAGCTTGCCGAGCTGGCGCTCGACCTTCTGCAACTCCTTCTTCGCGGCACGCGATTCCTGCGCCGAGAGGGCGTTGACCGGCGCGGCGGACTCCTTGGCCGCGGCGGGGGCGGCGGACGGGGTGGCCGACTCCTCCATCCGCTGCCGGCGCTCGATGTACTCGTCGATGCCGCGCGGCAGCATCCGCAGCGCGCGGTCGCCGAGCAGCGCCATCACCTTGTCGGTGGTGCGCTCGATGAAGAACCGGTCGTGGGAGATCACGATCATGGAGCCGGGCCAGCCGTCGAGGAGGTCCTCCAGCTGCGTGAGGGTCTCGATGTCCAGGTCGTTGGTGGGCTCGTCGAGGAAGAGGACGTTCGGCTCGTCCATCAGCAGACGCAGGATCTGGAGCCGGCGCCGCTCACCACCGGAGAGGTCGCCGACCGGCGTCCACTGCTTCTCCTTGGTGAAGCCGAACTGCTCGCACAGCTGCCCCGCCGTCATCTCGCGGCCCTTGCCGAGATCCACCCGGTCACGGACCTGCTGCACGGCCTCCAGCACCCGGAGGGTGGGCTTGAGCTCGTGCACCTCCTGGGAGAGGTAGGCGAGCCGGACGGTCTTGCCGACGACGATCTTCCCGCCGGCCGGCTGGACGTCGCCCTGGCTCCGGCACGCCTCGGCGAGCGAGCGCAGCAGCGAGGTCTTGCCCGCGCCGTTCACGCCGACGAGACCGACGCGGTCACCGGGGCCGAGCTGCCAGGTGAGGTGTTCGAGCAGCGTCTTGGGACCTGCCTGGACGGTCACGTCCTCCAGGTCGAAGACGGTCTTGCCGAGGCGCGCGTTGGCGAACTTCATCAGCTCGCTGGTGTCGCGCGGCGGCGGCACGTCGGCGATCAGCTCGTTGGCCGCCTCGATGCGGTAGCGCGGCTTGGAGGTACGGGCGGGGGCGCCGCGCCGCAGCCAGGCCAGCTCCTTGCGCATGAGGTTCTGCCGCTTGGACTCCTCGGTCGCGGCGATCCGCTCACGTTCGGCGCGGGCGAAGACGTAGTCGCTGTAGCCGCCCTCGTACTCGTGGACGGTGCCGCGCTGCACGTCCCACATGCGGGTGCAGACCTGGTCGAGGAACCACCGGTCGTGGGTCACGCAGACGAGCGCGGAGCGGCGGGCCCGCAGGTGTCCGGCGAGCCAGGAGATGCCCTCGACGTCGAGGTGGTTGGTGGGCTCGTCGAGGACGATCAGGTCCTGGTCCGCGATGAGCAGTTTGGCGAGCGCGATGCGCCGGCGCTCACCACCGGAGAGCGGGGCGATGACGGTGTCCAGGCCGTGCTCGAAGCCCGGCAGCGCGAGACCGCCGAAGAGCCCGGTCAGCACGTCACGGATCTTGGCGCTGCCCGCCCACTCGTGATCGGCGAGGTCACCGATGACCTCGTGCCGGATCGTCGCCCGCGGGTCGAGGGAGTCGTGCTGGGTGAGGACACCCGCGCGCAGCCCGCCGAGGTGGGTGACCCGCCCGGAGTCCGCCTCCTCCAGCTTGGCGAGCATCCGGATGAGGGTCGTCTTGCCGTCGCCGTTGCGGCCGACGACACCGATCCGGTCTCCCTCCGAGACGCCGAGAGACACACCGTCGAGCAGCGCACGGGTGCCGTACACCTTGCTTACCTGCTCGACATTGACCAGATTGACGGCCATTTCACTCCTGCCCAGGGGATGGATCGACTTCCCAGGGTAGTCGCCGCGCGGATGCGGTAGCGTGCGGCGATCTTCCGGGGGCGACTCCCGGACGGGAACGTCTCAGGGGTGGGAACGTCATGGCAGGCACGACGGCACGGCGCCGGGTCCCGGCGGTACTGGCGGCGGTGGCGGTGACAGCGGCGCTCTGCGCCCTGTCCGGCTGCGGTACGGACGGCGCGGAAGACGGCGGGAAAGCCGCAGCGGCCTCGGCCACCGCCTCCGCCACACCGACCGGCACGGACAGCGACCCCGCCGCGAAGCCCGCCGCCAAGGCCGGCAGCATCGGCGCCGCCGGTTCCGCCTGCGAACTGCCGGTCACCTTCGACCTGGCCGCCGAGTGGACGCCCGAGGCCGTCGACGTCACCACCGTCCCCGAACTCGCCGCCCTGGCCGAGCAGGGTCCGATGACCATGGTCTGCGAGATCGACGCGAAGCCGGCCGGGAACATCGGCTACCTGCGGGTGTGGCGGGGCGAGAAGTCCTCCGCGTCCCCGCGCGAGCAGCTCAAGGCGTTCGTGACGGCCGAGGAGGGCGCCTCGGACGCCACCTACACGGACATCGAGGCCGGCACGGTCGCCGGGGCCGAGGCCACCTACACGGTGACCGTCGAGGCCCTGGACGAGACGAAGAAGGAACGCGCCTTCCTCGTCCCCACCGCGCAGGGCCCGGTCGTCGTCCACCTCGGCGGCCTGGACACCGAGGAGCACGAGCAGATGCTCCCGGCGTACGAGCTGGCGAAGTCGAGCCTGCGGGCGGGCTGAGGCGGGACGGCTCCGGGGCGGGCGTCTCACACCGGTCGACCTCGCCGAGGCCGGGCCGAGCGAGGTCCCCTACCGGGCCCGGGCCGGTACGCCCCGCCCGCCCATGCCCTCCGCCTGCGCCGCGCGGCCCCCGTCAGGCCGGGAGCGGCGGTTCGGCCGGCATCACGGCGCGGACCGGGGAGTCCGCGACGTGCGCGGGCGACGCGGGGCCGACCTCCTCAGACCACCGTCGCCCCCGGCGCCGGGGAGACCGCGACCCGTGCCGTGCGGCAGGTGCCGGAGGCGGTCAGGGCGGCGGCGACCCGGTGGGCGGTGGCCTCGTCGGGGACGAGGAACGCGGTGGTCGGGCCGGAGCCGGAGACCAGGGCGGCGAGGGCTCCGGCGTCGGTTCCGGCGGCCAGGGTCGCGGCGAGCGAGGGGCGCAGCGAGAGCGCGGCGGCCTGGAGGTCGTTGCTCAGGGTCTTCGCCAGGGCGACCGGGTCGCCGGAGGCCAGGGCGTCGAGCAGGGCCGGGGCCGCGGTGGGCTCGGGGACGTCCGTACCGGCGGTGAGCCGGTCGAACTCGCCGAACACGACCGGGGTGGAGAGTCCGCCGTCGGCGACGGCGAAGACCCAGCGGAAGGTGCCGCCGGTCGTCAGCGGGGTGAGGAGTTCGCCGCGCCCGGTGCCGAGGGCGGCGCCGCCGATCAGGTTGAAGGGGACGTCGCTGCCGAGTTCGGCGCAGATCTCCAGCAGCTCTTCGCGGGAGGCGCCGGTGGACCAGAGCGCGTCGCAGGCGAGGAGGGCGGCGGCGCCGTCGGCGCTGCCTCCGGCCATGCCGCCGGCGACGGGGATGTCCTTGGCGATGTGGAGGTGGACGGCGGGCTCGATGCCGTACCGCCCGGCCAGCGCGAGGGCGGCGCGGGCGGCGAGGTTGCCGCGGTCCAGCGGCACCTGGGCGGCGTCCGGGCCGGAGCAGGTGATCGCCAGCTCGTCGGCGGGGGTCGCGGTGACCTCGTCGTAGAGGCCGACCGCGAGGAAGACGTTGGCCAGGTCGTGGAAGCCGTCGGGGCGGGCGGCGCCCACCGCGAGCTGGACGTTGACCTTGGCCGGTACGCGGACGGTGACGCTTGCGGCCGTGCTCGGGCTCTCGGTCGCGGTGACGCTGTCGGTCATACGGGGAGCTCCGGCTTGTTCTCGGCGATGGCGGCGAACTCCTCGACCGTGAGCGCCTCGCCCCGGGCCTGCGGGGAGATTCCGGCGGCGACCAGCGCGGCTTCGGCAGCGGGCGCGGAGCCCGCCCAGCCGGAGAGCGCGGCGCGCAGCGTCTTGCGGCGCTGGGCGAAGGCGGCGTCGACGACGGCGAAGACCTCGGTGCGGCTCGCGGTGGTGGCGACCGGCTTCTCCCGCCGGACCAGCGAGACGAGCCCGGAGTCGACGTTGGGCGCGGGCCAGAAGACCTTGCGGCCGATGGCTCCGGCGCGCTTCACGTCGGCGTACCAGTTGGCCTTCACGGACGGCACGCCGTAGACCTTGTTGCCGGGACGGGCGGCGAGCCGGTCGGCGACCTCGGACTGGACCATGACGAGCGTCCGCTCGATGCTCGGGAAGCGCTCCAGCATGGTGAGCAGCACCGGCACGGCGACGTTGTACGGGAGGTTGGCGACGAGCGCGGTGGGCGCGGGGCCCGGCAGCTCGGTGACCAGCATCGCGTCGGAGTGGACGAGGGCGAAGCGGTCGGCGCGGCCGGGCATCCGGGCGGCGACGGTGGCGGGCAGCGCGGCGGCGAGTACGTCGTCGATCTCCACGGCCACGACCCGGTCGGCCGCCTCCAGCAGCGCCAGGGTCAGCGAACCGAGCCCCGGCCCGACCTCGACGACGACGTCGTCGGGCCGCACCTCGGCGGTGCGCACGATCCTGCGGACCGTGTTGGCGTCGATGACGAAGTTCTGGCCGCGCTGCTTGGTCGGGCGTACGCCCAGCGCCGCCGCCAGTTCGCGGATGTCTGCGGGGCCCAGGAGGGCGTCGGGCTCTGTGCTGCTCACCCACTAAGCGTACGGGCGAAGTTCATCGCGTACGCAACGCACATCATGTCTACGCTCAGTAGTCGAAAGCCCGCGCCGTGTTGGCATCGACGGTCGCGGCGAGGGTGTCCTCGTCGACGCCCTTGACCTCGGCCATCGCGCGCAGTGTGACGGGGATGAGGTAGGGGGCGTTGGGGCG
This sequence comes from Streptomyces sp. NBC_00247, assembly GCF_036188265.1. Lineage (NCBI taxonomy): Bacteria > Bacillati > Actinomycetota > Actinomycetes > Kitasatosporales > Streptomycetaceae > Streptomyces > Streptomyces sp. NBC_00247. Next base: position 2,647,130 of record NZ_CP108093.1, read on the forward strand.
GCCCCGGTAGGGAGCCGGGGTGAGGAAGGGGGCGTCGGTCTCGACCAGCACCAGTTCGGCGGGGGCGACGGCGAGGGCGTCCCGCAGCGGCTGGGCGTTCTTGAAGGTGACGTTGCCGGCGAAGGACATGAAGTAGCCGGCCCGCGCGCAGATCCGGGCCATCTCGGCGTCGCCGGAGTAGCAGTGGAAGACCGTACGGTCCGGGGCGCCCACCTCGGCGAGGACCCGCAGCACGTCGGCGTGGGCGTCGCGGTCGTGGATGACCAGGGCCTTGCCGTGCCGCTTGGCGATCTCGATGTGCGCCCGGAAGGACTCCTCCTGGGCGGCGCGGCCCTCGGGCCCGGTGCGGAAGTGGTCGAGGCCGGTCTCGCCGACGCCGCGTACGTGGGCGAGGGCGGCGAGCGCGTCGATCTCCGCGAGCGCCTCGTCCAGCGCGGCCCGGCCGCCCGGCGCGCGTACCCCTTCGCGGGTGTGCCCGTCGGGGTCGCCGTGGACGATGCGCGGGGCCTCGTTGGGGTGGAGGGCGACCGAAGCGTGCACCCGGGGGTGGGCGGCGGCCGTCTCGGCGGCCCAGCGGGACCCGGCGAGGTCGCAGCCGACCTGGACGACGGTGGTGACGTTGACGGCGGCGGCCCGTGCGAGGGCCTCCTCGACGGTGCCGTCCTGCATGTCCAGGTGGGTGTGCGAATCGGCGACCGGAACCCGCAGGGGTTCGGGCAGCGGCGGCGCTTCGGTGCGGCTCATGCCCTTGATCGTACGAGGAGCGCCGGACGCGGGGGCGCCCGCCCGGGGTCCGGGGACACGGGCGGGCGCTCTTCCGTCGGGAGGCCGGGTCAGCGGCGCTGGAAGGGGTGGAACAGGTCGGTCAGGTGCCAGTGGCGGGCGGCTCCGGCACCCGCCGGTACGGCCACGGCGGCCACCCGCTCGTCGTCGTCCGGTCCGGCGGCCGTGCCGGCGGTGGTGACCCCGGCCAGGGCGGCGGGCTTCTGCCGCGGGGTGCCCCGCAGCAGCTGCTGTACGAGGGAGACCCGCCCCGAGCGCATGATGCGGACCACGTGACCGCCGCAGTTCGTGCAGGTCGGTGTCGACAGAGGAGAGGGGACCCGTTCCCCGTCGGCCTTGTAGACCACGAAGGTGTTTCCGGCCCCGTCGACGTGGTGCTCTATTTCGTAGGCCTGCTCCCAGCCGTGCCCGCATCGCATGCAGGCGAAGGCATAGGCCTCGTGGACCGTGTTCACCGCGATCTCACTCATACTTGCTCCTCTTGTCCGCAGGACAAGCCGCTCCGAGTGTTTCCACCTCCAAGTGCACACCCGCCGCATGTGAATCGCACCGGCTCAGGACCAGTGTTGATGCGTTCTTGGACTCCTTGGTGAGCCCTTGGCCCGCGCATGGTGCGAGGGCACCCCGACGGAAACCAGCCGTTGGGGACGCGCGGGCGCGCACCGCCCATTCACACGGTCGGGGGGCGCATTTCCCGGCGTCCGCACCTCCGCGCGCCGGGTTCCCGTCCGCCTGGATCAGCGGCGTGAATCCCTGCGGGCAAAGGGTCGACAGGGGGCGCACCCAGGGCGCATTCACGGGTTGCAGAGTGAATTGAGCATTCAATTGAATTCCGCACAATGACAAAACAGCATGTCCGGTTTGCGCGGTTCGCTTATCTGGTTTTCACTCAATCTGTACGCAAGTACACACCCCGGCTTTTCCACAGAACAGAACGGGAACGCTCATGCACACCGAAATCACCCCCACCACGACGACCGACCTGGACAAGGACCTGGAGGCCGCGCTCAACCCGGGCGAGGTCGAGGGCCTGCACCGGGACTCGCGCGAGTGCGCGTACCTGGCGCTCCTCGGTGGCGGCTCGTTCCTCCTCCTTTCGCCGCCCACCCCGCGGCCGAAGAAGGGCTGACCCTTCACCGATGAACCAGTCAAGCGCTTCGTCCCGGCTCTCGGACGCGGTGCACGACCTGGCGAACGAGGTGGTCCTCGCTCTTAGGAGCGGGGGCCACCTCGCCACGGTGTGCGGCGCGGCCGGAATCCACGAGGACGACAGAACGGGCATCGCCGCTGTACGGGTCATCGGAGCCGACCTGCTGCTGCCGAGCGTGCTGTACGGACAGAGCCCGCACCCCGGCGACGTGGCGGTCTTCCACCGCGCGGTACGGGACTTCCCGCCCCGCCCCGACGCCTCCCCCTCCACCGCCTGGAGCCACTGGGCGATGCTCTCCACCCTGCACCGGGTGGCCCCCTCCACCAACGGACCCCTGACGGTCGGCGTACCGGCTCTGGACGAACCGGGCGTCGCCGGCCTGGACGACGCGCCGTGGCAGGCGTTGTCGCACCAGGTCTCCCTCCTCGCGCCGCTCGCCGTCCCGGCGGCGGCGTCTTCCGTCGCGCGGATCGCCCGGGGCCGGGTGACCGACCTCGCGCGCGGGTTCGTCCGCGCGGTGCGCCGCCGCGACTGGCTCCAGGCGTCGGGCACCGGCCGCTGGCTGGCGGCCCTGGGCGGGGAACCGCCGACGCTCGGTCTCGGCCGGGGGCTCGACTTCGTCGAGCTGATGGGCGGCCAGGACCCCCGGGTGGCCCTGAACGTCCGCGCTGCCCGGCTGATGATCGAGGAGCGGGGCAGGTGACGGCGGACCACCCCGGCGGTCGGAACGCGGCGGGACACGGGGACGCGGCGGCACACCGTCCCGCCGCGTCCTCCGGCTCCGACGTGCCTGCCGGGTCCGACGTGCCTGCCGTGTCCGAGGTGCCCGCCGGCCTCACGCACGAGGTGCGCGGGGTACGCGACCGCGCACTGACCTGGGCCGAGGACCACCTCACCGGCTTCGTCCTGCCCGAGGACGTGCTGGAGCCGCACACCAAGGTCGACCACACCCTCAAGCCGCTCGGCGAGCTGGCCCAGCTGTGCGGCACCGCCCAGCGGGTCATCGCCCCCGCCGACCCGGCGCACGCCACGGCCGGGCGGCTGATCGCCTTCGCGTGGGAGCAGACCCGCCACGGCGAACTGCTGCTGGAGCTCCTGCGCTCCGAGCCGTTCGCCGCGTACCCGTTCGAGATCTACGCGGCCTTCGCCGGTCACGGGCTCCGCCACGAGGGCTTCGAGCGCCTCGCCCGGCGGATCGCCACCACCCGTGGTTGGGCCCACACCGAACAGCACGCCAACCGCCAGCTGGGGCTGATCAACTCGGAGCGCCGGGTGGGCGTCGCCCCGCACGCGGACGCCGAGGAGGTCCTGCGCCGCACCTGGCTGGGCGGGCTCTGCGAGCCGTGGATGCTGGAGCGCTCCTCCGGCTACTCGCTGACCCACGCGGCCTACCACGTGACCGACTGGAGCACCGCCCCCGAGCGGATGCCGGCCGATCTCGACGGCTATCTGCGGACCTGGCTGCCGCCCTGGGTGGACGGCTGCCTGGAGAGCCACCAGTGGGACCTCACCGGCGAACTGCTCGCGGTCGGCGCGGGCCTGCCCGGCCCGCCGCCGGTCGAGCTGTTCGCGGCGGCCTGGCCGGTGCTCGCCCGGGTCCAGCACCCGGGCGGTTCCCTCCCCGAGACCGGCCCGCCGGTGGCGCTCCCGGAGGACGCGGTTCCGGGCGACGGGGAGCCGTACCCGTTCCTGGCCTGCTACCACTCCACGCTGGTGACCGCCTTCGCCGCGTCGCTCACGGTCGCCCGGCTGGAGGAGAGCACCGCGGCGGACTCGATCCCGGCCGCCGTCACCACCACATCCGGAAGGAAACAGCCCGCATGAGCGGTATCCAGCAGATCCACGAGGTGGGCGCGAAGGCCCTGAAGTGGCTGCACGCCCACCGGGACGGGTTCCGGCTGGAGGACGACCCCTCCCCCGAGGCCGGCCTGCTGGACCGGTTCCAGCCCCTCGGCGAACTGGCGCTCATCAGCAAGGTGATCTTCCGTGAGGGCGTCGCCGGATCGGAGCAGGCCGCCCTCGCCCGCTCCCTCCTCGACTTCGCCTGGCACGAGCTGCTGGACTCCGGCCACCGCCTGCTGGAGGGCCAGCGCCGCGAGCCGCTCTCCCCGGCGCCGATGGAGGTGTACCTGCCGTTCAAGGAACTCGGGTACCAGCACCAGGGCCTCGAAGCGGCCGTCCGCCTCAACCACCGGCTGGGCAGCTGGAGCCGGCTGGAGGTGCAGCCGACCCGGCGCCTCGGCATCTCCACGGTCGAGCGCCGCTTCGGGCTGGCGGCGAGCCTCCCGGAGGACGAGGCGTTCCGGCGGACCTGGCTCGCCGGACGTCCGGAGCCGTGGACCGTCGAGGGCCACATCGGCTACGGCATCACCCACACCGTCTTCCACCTCACCGACTGGGGCCAGTCCCCCGAGGGCCTTCCGCCCGCGATCGCCGACTACCTGGCGCTCTGGCTCCCGGTCTGGCTGGACGACTGGCTCGACCTCAAGCGCTGGGACCTCCTCGGCGAGCTGCTGGTCGTCGACGCCTGCCTGCCCGAACCGACGCTCGACGCGGCGGCCTGGGACGGCTTCGCCGCGGCGCAGCAGCCCGACGGAGCGATGCCGGCGCTGCTGGAGATGCCGCAGGGCGACCCGGAGGCGGTGTTCGACCTCGTCTACCACCCGACGCTGGTGGCCGCGTTCGCCTCGGCGCTGGCGGTGTCCCGCTCCCTGTCGGACCTCTCCTCGGCGGCCTCCGCGTGAGCACCGGCCCCGCCGTCGCCCGTACCGGACCCGAGGGTCCCGTCGGCCCCGGCGTCACCGGGCTCCCCGACCCGGCCGACCGGGACGCCGGGGCCGACGCGCGGCTGCTGGCCCTGGCGGCCGCGCGGATCGGACCGGCGCCCGACCTGGTGCTCGCGCTCAGCCGCCACGGCCGGCGCACCCTGCACACCACCGGCACCGCACCACCGCCCGAGGACCGGCCGCGCGACCGGCTCCGGTACGAGCTCGGCTCGGCGTCCAAGACCTTCACCGGGCTGCTGCTCGCCCGGCTGGTCGCCGCAGGCCGGCTCTCGTACGACGCCCCCGCCGCCGAACTCCTGGCACCCGGACACCCGGTGCACCCGTCCGTACGGGCGATCACGCTGCGCCATCTGGTCACCCACACCTCGGGGCTGCCGGGGCTGCCGGCCGACTTCTACCCGCAGGCCGTACCGCGCTGGACCACCACTCCGTACGCCGGTTACCCCACCGACCGGGTCGTCCGCGCCTTCCTGCGGGCCCGCCCGCGCCACGCGCCCGGGACCCGCTGGCACTACTCCAACTTCGCCGTCTCGGTCCTCGCCCACACCCTCGCCGCCGCGACCCGCACCCCCTGGGACGTCCTCGTCCACCGGGAAGTACTCGCCCCGCTGCACCTGGACGCCACCTCGCTCGCCCCGGGCGGACCCGGCGCCGACGCGGTCGGCCACCGGCGCGGCGGGAGCCCGGCGCCGGTGCTCGGCATCGGCGGGTTCGCCGGGGCGGGCGCCGTCCGCTCCACCCCGCACGACCTGCTCACCTTCCTGGAGGCCCACCTCGCGGCGAGCGGCGCGTACGCCGGGACAGGGGCCGCCGGGGTCACACCGTTCGTGCCTCCGCCGGACGCCTCCCTCGCCACCGCGCTCGCGGGGATGCGGCACCCGGTGCTGCGCCGGGGCTCACGCCACGCCCACACCCACACGCTGACGTGGTTCCAGCACGCCACACCGCACGGCCCGGTGAACTTCCACGCCGGGGCGACCCCCGGGCAGCAGGCGTTCCTCGGCTACTGCCCGGACACCGGGACGGCGCTGGCCGCCGTCTGCACCCGGCGGGTGTCGTTCAGGGACCCGTTCGTGGCGACGGTCCACGGGCTGCTGACGGAGTAGGTACGGCCGAAGGGCCGCTCAGGCGCCCGGTGTGCGGGCCGCGTTCTTCGCGGCGACCACCGCGTCGAACACCTCGCGCTTGGGCAGCCCGGCGTCGGCCGCGACGGCGGCGATGGCCTCCTTGCGGCGCTCCCCAGCCTCCTCGCGGACCTGCACCCGGCGCACCAGCTCCGCCGCGTCGAGCTCCTCGGCGCCGGTGTCGCCCGCGCCCTCCACGACGACGGTGATCTCACCGCGTACGCCCTCGGCCGCCCACACCGCCAGCTCGCCGAGCGGGCCGCGCTTCACCTCTTCGTACGTCTTCGTCAGCTCGCGGCACACGGCGGCCCGGCGGTCCGCGCCGAAGACCTCGGCCATCGCGGCGAGGGTGTCGTCCAGGCGGTGCGGGGCTTCGAAGAAGACCATGGTGCGGCGCTCGTCGCCCACCTCGCGGAGGCGGCCGAGGCGCTCGCCCGCCTTGCGGGGCAGGAAGCCCTCGAAGCAGAACCGGTCGACGGGCAGTCCGGACAGCGCCAGCGCGGTGAGGACCGCCGAGGGGCCGGGCACGGCGGTGACCTTGATGTCCTTCTCGACGGCGGCGGCGACCAAGCGGTAGCCGGGGTCGGAGACGGACGGCATCCCCGCGTCGGTGACCAGCAGCACCCGCGCGCCGCCGGTCAGCGCCTCGACCAGCTCAGGGGTGCGGGCGGACTCGTTCCCCTCGAAGTACGAGACGACCCGTCCCGTGGTGTGGATGCCGAGCGCCTGGGTCAGGCGGCGCAGTCGCCGGGTGTCCTCGGCCGCCACGACGTCGGCCGTCTCCAGCTCGGTGGCGAGACGCGGCGGGGCGTCCGCCACGTCGCCGATGGGGGTCCCCGCGAGAACCAGCGTCCCGGCCGTCGGCTTTCCGGTCGTCGGCTTTCCGGTCGTCGGTGTTCCCTGCGGTCCGGTCGTTCCAGGCGTTTCAGTCACGGGAACCATCCTCCCAGCCCCGGCGGCCCCCGTCGCACAGCTGTTTTCCCTACGATGGCGCGGTGACGAGTACTGCGCCCGACGCCCGGCAGGGCCACGACGCCGGGGACGAGCTCTCCGGCGAGCAGCCTTCTCCCTGGGAGCGGCGGCTGCACCGCTTCGGCCACGTGCCCCGGAAGGACATCGGGCTGCGCGAGCGCCTCATCCCTCCCTACAACCGGCCGAGCCCCCGCACCTGGGGGGTCCTCGGCGTGCCGCCGGCCCTCGCGGCCCGGCTGGAGCGGTGGTCGGGATGGGGCGGCCCGCTGCTGGTGACGCTGGTCGCCGGGGTGCTGCGCTTCTGGCGGCTGGGGCAGCCCGACGCGGTGATATTCGACGAGACGTACTACGCCAAGGACGCCTGGGCCCTGATCAAGCAGGGATACGAGGGCGCCTGGCCCAAGGACATCGACAAGGTCATCCTGAACGACCCGTCCCGGGTGAAGGTCCCCGTCGACCCCGGATACGTGGTGCATCCGCCGGTCGGGAAGTGGATCATCGGGCTCGGCGAGCAGATGTTCGGTTTCACGCCGTTCGGCTGGCGGTTCATGGTGGCCCTGCTCGGCACCCTCTCGGTGCTGCTGCTGTGCCGCATCGGGCGCCGGATGTTCCGCTCGACGTTTCTCGGCTGCCTGGCGGGCGGACTGCTCGCGGTGGACGGGCTGCACTTCGTGATGAGCCGCACCGCCCTGCTCGACCTGGTGCTGATGTTCTTCGTGGTCGCGGCCTTCGGCTGTCTGGTCAACGACCGCGACTGGGCCCGCCGCAAGCTCGCCGAGGCCCTCCCCGTCGACGAGGAGGGGGTGCTCCGCCCGGACACCCTGATCGCCCAGACCCTGCGCCTGGGGTGGCGGCCCTGGCGGCTCGCGGCCGGGCTGATGCTGGGCCTCGCCTTCGGCACCAAGTGGAACGGCCTCTACGTCCTGGCCGCGTTCGCCGTCATGTCGGTCCTCTGGGACGTGGGCGCCCGCCGCACCGCCGGAGCCGTCCGCCCGTACGCGGCGGTCCTGCGCCGTGACCTGGTGCCCGCCTTCGTCTCCACGGTCCCGGTCGCCCTCGCCACGTACCTCGTCTCCTGGACGGGCTGGCTGATCACCGACAAGGGGTACGACCGCCACTGGGCGGACACGGCGGAGGGCAGCAGCGGCGGCTGGACCTGGCTCCCCGACTGGCTGCGCAGCCTCTGGCACTACGAACGGCAGGTCTACGACTTCCACGTCGGCCTGACCTCCGGCCACACGTACCAGTCGAACCCCTGGAGCTGGATCGTCCTGGGCCGCCCGGTCTCGTACTTCTACGAGGAGCCCGGCTGCACCGACTCGGCGACCGGCAAGTGCGCCCGCGAGGTCCTCGCCCTCGGCACCCCGCTGCTCTGGTGGGCGGCCTGCTTCGCCCTCGTCTACGTGCTCTGGCGCTGGCTCTTCCGCCGCGACTGGCGGGCCGGCGCCATCGCCTGCGGGGTCGCGGCGGGGTGGGTGCCGTGGTTCTTCTACCAGGAACGCACGATCTTCTTCTTCTACGCGGTCGTCTTCGTGCCGTTCCTCTGTCTCGCCGTCACGATGATGATCGGCGCGATGATCGGCCCCGCCGCGGGCGCCGGTACCCGCGCCGAACTGGGTCTGTCCACTTCCGATTCCGACCCCACCGGCGAACGCCGCCGCGCGATCGGCGCGGTGGCGGCGGGGCTGCTGGTGCTGCTGATCGTGTGGAACTTCATCTACTTCTGGCCGCTCTACACCGGAACACCGATCCCGGAGGACGCGTGGCGGAACCGGATGTGGCTGGACAGCTGGGTGTAGCCGCCCCGAACGTGGGCGGGAGGGCCCGGTCGGTGATCGGGCCCTCCCGCCCACGGGGCGCTCGTGCGCTTCCACTCGGCGGAGCTGAGGCCCCCGATGGTGAACACGCCACTGTGGTCGGTGAGTGCCGCCACGTCGAGGCCCGCGCCGCGCATCGAGGAAAAGGCGTTCGCGGGGTCCCCGTCGCCGTCCGACATCGCGGTGTGGTTGTGCAGGTCCGCGTGGACGAGGGTCGTCCCCCGCGTGATCAGCGAAGCCCGGCCCGGGCGGTGCCGGGCGCCGCCGCCATGAAGAGCATCGCTCCGGCGGCGGCGCCGAGCACGGTCCTGCGGCCCGGTGCGGGGACCCGCTCGCCGGAGCCCGGCCCGTTGTGTCCGTCGTGGTGTCCATGATGGTCGTGCCCGTGCGCATGACGGTGCCCGTGGTCTCCCATGACCCGATTCCACCGAACTGACAGGCCCATGACCACATTGGGCGGCTGACGGACGGGTGAACGTTGCGCGAGAAGCCCTCCGGGCGGGGCGGCGCCGCTCCGACCCGCACCACGCACCACGCACCACACACCGACGAGAACCGGCCACCCATCGGGAGAGCGCTCCCCATCGCCGATCCCGGCCATCGTCCCGGTCTGGTAACAACCTTCACCCGCGCGACGCATGTCCCGTACAGTCTTCCGCGCAGGCAGGTTATTGAACACGTTCAAGAAAGATCACGGGGGAAGGACCACAACCATGCGAGGCGGAGCCAAAGTCGCCATTGTCGGCGGGGTGTTCGTGCTGGTGGCCGGGGGGCTGAGCTATGGCGCGTACACCGTGCTGTTCGAGGACGGGAGCGGGGGCATCACCTCGGCCGACGCGCCCGCCGAGGTGAGGACCGGGCCACCGGACACGAAGGAGATCGCCGCGACGTCGAAGGCGTTCTTCGCCGCCTGGTCGTCCGGGAACGGGCCCGCCGCCTCGCAGCTGACGAACAATCCGGTGGACGCGGAGCCCGTACTGACCGGGTACTCCACCGAGGCGCACATCGAGAACGTCGTGATCACCCCGGGCCCGGCGGCCGGGGCGACGGTGCCGTACACGGTGAAGGGGACCGTCTCGTTCGAGGGGAAGAGCCAGCCGCTCTCCTACTCCTCCAAGTTGACCGTGGTGCGCGGGCTGACCACCGGCAAGCCGCTCGTCGACTGGCAACCCACGGTCGTGCACCCGAAGTTGACCAAGGGCGCGACGCTCGTCACCGGAGAGTCGTCCTCACCGGAAATCGAGGCGGTGGACCGCAACGGCGTGGTCCTGACCCCGGACAAGTACCCGTCGCTCGCGCCGGTCATCGCCACGCTCCGCAAGAAATACGGGGAGAAGGCGGGCGGCACCGCCGGCATCGAGACGTGGATCCAGGGTGCGGACGAGGCCACCCCCGACATCACCCTGCTCACTCTCGCCAAGGGCAAGCCCGGCAAGGTCCAGACGACCATCGACGCGAAGATGCAGGCCGCGGCCGAAAATGCCGTGAAGCAGTTCAGCGGGGCCTCCGTAGTCGCGGTCAGGCCGTCCACCGGGGCCATCCGGGCGGTCGCCAACAATCCCGCGACCGAGTTCAACGTGGCACTCGAAGGCCAGCAGGCACCCGGTTCGACGATGAAGATCGTGACCGCCGCGATGCTGCTGGAACGCGGCATAGCCACGGCGAACGGGGCCGTCGAGTGTCCGAAAGAAGCGACGTGGCGAGGCCGCACCTTCCACAACCTGAACAACTTCACGCTCCCGGACGGCAGTACCCTCACCCAGACATTCGCGAACTCCTGCAACACCGGCTTCATCAAGCTCATCGACGAGGTGGATGACGACTCGGCGCTCGCGAAGGAGGCGAAGGAGGTCTTCGGGATAGGTCTGGACTGGAAGTCCGGCGTCACCACCTGGGACGGCAGTGTGCCCGAGGAGGTGGGCGGTGAGGCCGCCGCCCAGTACATCGGACAGGGCACGATCCAGATGAACGTACTCAACATGGCGTCCATCACCGCAACCGCCCACACCGGAACGTTCCACCAGCCGGTCATCGTGCCCCAGGACTTGGACGGGCGGCCGCTCGCCACGGCCTCACGCTCACTGCCGACCTCAGTCGTCCAGCAGCTCAACTCCATGATGCGGGCCACCGCTTCGTGGGGTACCGCCGCGAAGGCCATGAGCTCGGTGGGCGGTGACAAGGGCGCCAAGACGGGCTCGGCGGAGGTCGAAGGGCAGGCAACCTCCAACAGCTGGTTCACCGGATTCAGTGGCGACCTCGCGGCGGCCGGAGTCGTCCAGTCCGGCGGCCACGGCGGCGACGCGGCCGGCCCCGTCGTCGCGGCGGTGCTGGGCGCGGGGTGAACCCGCAGCACCGCTGGACCTGTTGCAGGTGCGCCGGTCCGGGTCGTGGACCGGCGCACCGCGGCGTGCGGGGCCGTTCCCCTGCGCCCGTACGGTGCTGCGCACGGCCCGTTCGCGCGAGTAGCCTGCGGATCATGAGCACTTCCGCCACCGGCTCCGACGCCGGGTCCCAGCAGCCCACCGCCCCCGCCGCGCACGCCGAGGCGCACCCGCGATTCGCCGCCGCACTGGCTGAGTCGGGGCTCCAGGTCGAGGTGCGCCGCTTTCCCGACGCCACCCGGACCGCCGCCGAAGCCGCCGCCGCGATCGGCTGCGACCAGGCCGAGATCACCAAGTCCCTCGTGTTCGTGGCCGACGGCGACCCCGTGGTGGTCCTGATGGACGGAGCTTCGCGGGTGGACGTCGAGCGGGTGCGCGAGGTGCTGGGCGCGGCGAAGGTGAAGCGCGCGGGGGCGGACGTGGTCCGCGAGGCGACCGGGTACGCGATCGGAGGCGTACCGCCCTTCGGGCACGTCACGAAGCCCCGGGTGCTGGCCGATCGAGGGCTGCTCGATCACCCGGTCGTGTGGGCCGCGGCGGGAACTCCGCACACGGTCTTCCCGCTCGATCCGAAGAGTCTGATCGCCCACGCGGGCGGCACGGTGGTGGACGTGCGCGAGCGGACCGCGTGACCCCACTGGTCGTGGGTGCGGTACTGCTGGCGGCCTTCACCCACGCCGGATGGAACGCCCTGGCCCACGCCCTCAAGGACCAGCTTCTCTCCTTCACGCTGATCTCCGGCGGCGGGCTGCTGATCAGCGCGGTCGCCGCGCCGTTCCTGCCGTTCCCGGACGCGGCGGCGTGGCCGTACCTGGGCGTCTCGGCGCTGCTGCACATCGCGTACATGCTGCTGCTGATGCGGTCGTTCACGCTGGGCGACTTCGGCCAGATGTATCCGATCGCCCGGGGTACAGCCCCGCTCGTGGTGACCCTTCTGGCGGCCGTCTTCGTCGGCGAGCGGCCGGGCGCCTGGGCCACGGCGGGTGTGGCGGTGGCCTCGGCGGGCCTGGTCGGCCTCGCCCTCTGGGGCATCCGGGGCTCCGGCCGCCGCCCGGACTGGCCGGCCCTGGTGGCGGCGCTCGGGACGGGCCTCGCCATCGCCGGGTACACCACGGTGGACGGCGTCGGGGTACGCGCGTCGGGGAGTTCGCTGGGGTACGTCGCCTGGCTGATGATCGCGCAGGGCCTGGCCGTGCCGGCCTACGCCCTCTTCCTCCGGCGCGGTGAACTGGTGTCCCAGCTTCGCCCGTTGGCGTTGCGGGGACTGGGCGGGGCGGCGCTCTCGGTGCTCGCGTACGGGCTGGTGCTGTGGGCCCAGACCCGTGCCGCGCTCGCCCCCGTCGCGGCGCTGCGGGAGTCCTCGATCATCGTGGGCGCGGCACTGGGCGCGCTGCTCTTCAAGGAGCGGTTCGGCGCCCCCAGGATCGCGGCGGCCGGGCTGATGGTGGTCGGCATCGGGCTGATGCTGCACGCGGGTTGATGCCCGGCCGTCCGCTCACTCCTCTCCCGTCGCCCGCTTGAAGCCGGTGTGGACGGCGAGCAGCCCGCCGTCCACGCGGAGGGTGGTGCCGGTGATCCAGGACGCGTCGCCGGAGGCGAGGAAGGCGACGGCGGCGGCGATGTCGTCCGGTTCGCCGACGCGGCCGAGCGGGTAGAGGGCGGCGGCCCGGTCGAGGTCGGCCTCGCGGCCCGCCCAGGCGTCGGTGCGCAGGGTGCCGGGGGCGATGAGGTTGACGCGCACCCCGCGCGGTCCGGCGTGGCCGGCGAGGGTACGGGTCAGGCTGGCCAGTCCCGCCTTCGCGGCGCTGTAGGCGTGACCGCCGAAGTCCTGTTCGCCGTTGACCGAGCCGATGTTGACGATCGCGCCCCGGCCGGAGGCGGCGAGGTGCGAAAGGGCGGCGCGGGAGCAGCGGAAGGCGCCGCCGAGGGTGATGTCGAGGCGGCGCTGCCACTCCTCGTCGTCCTCGTCCTCGAACAGTTCGGCGTCCGGGCCCGCCGCGTAGGCGTTGTTCACCAGGACGTCGAGGCGGCCGAAGGCGGTGACCGCGTACGCCACCGCCGCCTCCACGGCCGTCCGGTCCCCGACGTCGCAGGCGAGGGAGTCGGCGGCCCACCCCTCGTCCCGTATCCGCGCGGCGGTGGCGGCGGCGCGGGCGGGGTCCAGGTCGGTGACGAGCACCGACGCCCCCTCGGCGGCGAGTCGGCGGGCTGTGGCGGCGCCGACTCCCTGTCCCGCTCCGGTGATGAGGACGGCGTGGCCGTCGAAACGCGCGAAGGAGAGGGGTGTCGTCATGGGGCGACCGTACTGCGGAGGGTGGCATGGGGTCACGGGTGCTGCGTCGAATCGCCGCCGCCGGGGGTGGAGTCGGGCGAGAATCGGACCGTGCGCACGCCGAGGCGCTCGGGACGGGGGGCTGATGGGCGGCTGGTACCGCGGGGACTGCCACGTGCACTCGGTGCACTCGGACGGAGAGCTGACCGCGGCGGAGCCGGCGGCCGCCGCGCGGGCGGCGGGACTCCACTTCGTCGCGACCACTGACCACAACACCGCTGCGGCGCACGGGGTGTGGGCCGAGCAGGCCGACGCCGGCCTCCTGGTGATCCTGGGCGAGGAGGTGACGACGGCGACCGGGCACTGGCTCGCGCTCGGCATCGGGCCGGGAGAGGTCGTCGGTGGGGAGTACGGGGTGCGGGACGGGCTGATCGGCGCCCACCTCGACCGGGTACACCGGGCCGGCGGGATCTGCGTGGCCGCGCATCCCCACGCGCCGTACCCGTCGGGCACGTTCGCGTACGCGTACGAGGGCTTCGACACGGTCGAGGTGTGGAACGGACTCTGGACGTCGGACCTGCCCTGGAACGCGGACAACGAAGCGGCTCTGGCCGAGTGGGGGCGGGGCCTGGCAGCCGACGTCCACCGGGGGCGGTGGCGGCCGGCGGTGGGCAACAGTGACACCCATCTGGCGGGGCAGCTCGGAGTCCCGCACACCGTCGTGTTCGCGGAGGAGCTGAGTACGTCCGCCGTGCTCGCCGCCCTCCGTGCGGGGCGGAGCTGGATCGCCGGATCGGCCGCCGTGGACGTGTCGTTCACCGCCACGGCCGGTGCGAAGACGGCGGAGGTGGGCGGATGCCTCGACACCGGTGGCCGGGAGGTCGTCGTACGGGCACGGGTGCGGGGCGTCCCGTCCGCGACCGTCTCCTTCCACACCGAACGGGGAGCGGTCCACCACACCGAGCTTTCGCCGGAGGGCTCCGGCGAAGTCGAATGGCGTACCACCGCACAGGAGTCGGGCTTCGTCCGCGCCGAAGTGCGCGATCCGCGCGGGCACATGGCGGCACTCACCAACCCGGTCGCCCTGACCTGACCTGCCGCACGGCCGGGGTGGGACGCCTCAGAGCACCGAGCGCACCGCCCGGACCAGGGCCTGGGCGCGCGGGTCGGCGGTGACTCCCTTCTGGAGGCCGTTGGTGACGTAGCCGAGGGCGATACGGGACTCGGGGTCGGCGAAGCCGAGGGAGCCGCCGCGTCCGGGGTGGCCGAAGGAACCGGGGCCGAGCAGCGGGGCGGCCGGGCCGTGGAGCATGTACCCCAGTCCGAAACGGGTGTTGACCACGAGGACCCGGTCGGGCCCGGAGGACTCCTCGGTGCGGGCCAGGGTGAGGGTGGCGGGGGCGAAGAGGCGGTGGCCGTCGACCTCGCCGATCATCGCGGCGTAGCAGCGAGCCAGTGCGCGAGCGGTGGCGATGCCGTTGGAGGCGGGGAGTTCGGCGGTGCGGTAGGCGGGGTCGTTCTCGTCCGGGTCGGGGTGGATCGCGCCGAAGGCACGGCGGGTGAGGGAGTGCGGGTCGGCGTACGCCTCGGTGACGGCGCGCTTGGGCCGCATCCGCAGGGCGCCGGGGTCGCCGGTCGAGGGTGGTTCGACGGGGCCGATCCGGCCGATGCGGTGGGCTTCGTCGGCGGGAAGCCCGAACCAGAAGTCGAGGCCGAGGGGGCGGGCGATCTCTTCGGCGATCCAGCGGCCGATGGTCCGGCCGGTGGCCCGGCGGACGAGTTCGCCGATGAGCCAGCTGTAGGTCTGGGGGTGGTAGCCGTGGTCGGTGCCGGGTTCCCACTGGGGCCGCTGGGCGGCGACGGCGGCCGGGCCGGTGTGGCCGTCGGCGGCCTCGGCGGGGGTGAGCGGGCGGTCCAGGGCGGGGACGCCGGCACGGTGGGCGAGGAGTTCGCGCACGAGGACGCGCTCCTTGCCGTTCGCCTTGAACTCGGGCCAGTACGTTCCGACCGGGGCGTCCAGGTCCACCTGGCCGCGCTGGTGGAGCATCAGGGGGACGGCGGCGGCGATGCCCTTGCCCGCCGAGCGGACGACCTGGACGGTGTCGACCGCCCAGGGTTCGGTGCCGTCCACGTCTCTCGTACCGGCCCAGAGGTCCACGACCTTGCGCCCGTCGCGGTAGACGGCGACGGCAGCGCCGCGCTCACCGCGCTGTTCGAAGTTCCGTACGAAGGCGTCCCGGACCGCTTCGAATCCGGGGGCCACCGTGCCCCGTACGTCCACGCCTGTTTCCGCGCTCCCGCTCATCCCCCCATCCTGCATGGCCGCGCGGGTCCGACGGGAGGCGGGTCACTTGCTGTTTACGGTCACGGAACCTGGATCGAAGCCGAAGGGCAGCTCCAGCCGGTGCGCGCGCATGAGCTCCTCGTCGAGGAGGAGGTCCTGCGTACGTCCGTCGGCGGCGATGACCCCGTCGCTGAGGACGACGGCGCGGCGGCAGAGCTCCAGGGCGTACGGGAGGTCGTGGGTGACCATCAGGACGGTGACGTCCAGGGAGCGGAGGATGTCGGCGAGTTCGCGGCGGGAGGCCGGGTCCAGGTTGGAGGAGGGCTCGTCGAGGACGAGGATCTCGGGCTCCATGGCGAGGACGGTGGCGACGGCCACCCGGCGGCGCTGCCCGAAGGAGAGGTGGTGCGGCGGGCGGTCGGCGTACTCGGCCATGCCGACCTGCGTGAGGGCGGCGGTGACCCGGGCCTCCAGTTCGGCGCCGCGCAGCCCGGAGGCGGCGGGGCCGAAGGCGACGTCCTCGCGGACGGTGGGCATGAACAGCTGGTCGTCGGGGTCCTGGAAGACGATGCCGACGCGGCGGCGGATCTCCGCGAGGTTCCGCTTCTCGACCGGGAGCCCGGCGACCCGGACGGTTCCGGCGCCCGCGTCGAGGATGCCGTTGAGGTGCAGGACGAGGGTGGTCTTCCCGGCGCCGTTGGGGCCGAGCAGTGCGACGCGCTCGCCCCGGCCGACGGTCAGGTCCACGCCGAAGAGCGCCTGGTGCCCGTCCGGGTAGGCGTAGGCGAGGCCGCTGACCTCCAGGGACGGCGGCACGGGGGTGAGGGGCGGATCGGTGGGGGTCGGGCTGTTCATGTGCTCATCCCAGCAGACGTGCGGCAGGAGGGTGAAGGTGCGGGGTGCCCGCGGGACGCCCCGGGACGCTGGCCCGTCACAGGGCCCAGCCGAGGGCGCAGACGACGAGGGCGGGCAGCGGGAGCGCCGCCGCGTACGCCCACTGGGTGCGGGAGGCCGTCACCTCGTCGATGACGGGCATGGTGCCCGCGTACCCGCGGCTGACCATCGCCAGGTGGACCCGCTCGCCACGTTCGTAGGAGCGGATGAAGAGGGCGCCGGCCGACTTGGCGAGGACGCCCCACTGGCGTACGCCGCGCGCCTCGAAGCCGCGGGAGCGGCGGGCGACGGACATCCGGCGCATCTCGTCGGTGACGACGTCCCCGTACCGGATCATGAAGGACGCGATCTGTACGAGGAGCGGCGGCAGCCGGAGCCGCTGGAGGCCCAGCAGCAGGGCGCGGAGTTCGGTGGTGGAGGCGAGGATCACCGAGGCGGCGACGCCGAGGGTGCCCTTGGCGAGGACGTTCCAGGCGCCCCAGAGCCCGGCCACGCTCAGGTGGAGGCCGAGGAACTCGGTCCGCTCCCCCGGCACGAAGAACGGCATGAGCAGCGCGAACGCGACGAACGGGACCTCGACGACCAGCCGCTTCAGCAGGTACCCGGCGGGAATGCGGGCCACCGCGGCGACGGCGGCGAGCAGCACCGCGTACAGCGCGAACGCCCACACCGCCTCGCGCGGGGTGGAGACCACGACGAGGACGAAGCAGCAGACGGCGGCGAGTTTGCAGTGCGGGGGGAGCCGGTGGACGGGCGAGTGCCCGTGCCGGTAGAGACGGTGCGCGTGGCCGGCGCCCATGGAAGTACCTCAGACCTTCTCGGCGAGCGACGCGTCCGCCTCCGCGGCGGCCACGTCGGTACCGTCGACCCGGCGGCGGCGGACCACCCAGAACACCGCGCCGCCCACGACGACGGTGACACCGACGCCGATGACCCCGGCGAGTCCGCCGGAGAGGCGGGCGTCGTCCACGTCCTTGACGCCGTAGTCGGCGAGCGGGGAGTCGGCGGAGGCGTGCTCCTCGACGTTCCGGTCGATGCCCTTGTCGGTGGCGACCTTCTCCAGGCCGTCGGGGCTGGAGGAGGCGTAGTACGAGACGAAGCCGGCCAGCACGAGCGCCGTGAGCAGGCCGCCGGCCAGCAGACCGCGCGTGGACCGGGTCGCGACGCCGACGGCGGGCTTCGCGGCGGGGGCGGCGGGGGCCGCGTCGACCAGCTGCCCGTCCACGCGGAGCTTGAGCGGCGCGGCGAAGCCCTTGGCCCCGTGCACCAGGTCCGGGCGGACCGCGATGACGGCGCCGACCGTGGCGGCGGTGATGACGGCTTCACCGATACCGATGAGGACGTGCAGGCCGACCATCGCCTTGAAGACCTCGCCGATGGGGATGTCGGTGGTGCCGCCGATCCAGTAGATGAGCGTGAAGGCGACGGCGGCGGCGGGCACGGAGACCAGCGCGGCGACGAAGGAGGCGACCGTGACGGTGGACCGGCGGCGCGGCAGGGCGCGCATCAGCAGGCGGAAGACCACGTACGCGACGACGGTGGTGACGACGCCCATGTCCGTGATGTTGACGCCGAGGGCGGTGAGGCCGCCGTCCGCGAAGAGGATGCCCTGCATGAGGAGCACCACGGTGACGCAGAGGACCCCGGTGTAGGGCCCGACGAGTATCGCGGCCAGCGCCCCGCCGAGGAGATGCCCACTGGTGCCGGCGGCGACCGGGAAGTTCAGCATCTGCACGGCGAAGATGAAGGCGGCCATCAGCCCGGCGAGCGGGGCGGTGCGCTCGCCCAGCTCGCGGCGGGCGCCGCGCAGACTGACCGCGACGGCGCCCGCGGCGACGACTCCGGTGGCCACGGAGACAGGTGCGTTGATGAATCCGTCGGGTACATGCATGGGAGGGCTCCGCTTCTGCGGGGTCGGCGAGGACGAGGCTGCGACCAGGGTCTGCGACCCGGGCAGGCCATGAACCCGCCAATCATAGGGTTTTCTTGCGAATGATGCGCAAGAGCGCATTCCCCACATTTACGCGCGGCGCACGCGCCGTGAAATATGGGACATTAGAGTGCAAAGCGTTAATAACAGGAGGAGTCGGCCGATGTCCCCCGTGATCGAAGAACACACCCGGGCCCGTCTCATCACCGACGGCCCGCTCACACGCCCGGTCCCGGTCGACCTGCGCTACGACGCCGACGGCGACCCCGGCACCGTCCATCTCGTCTTCGACGGCGGCGCCGACTGGGCGCTGCGCCGCGAACTGCTGGAGGACGGCATGAACGCGCCGGTCGAGAGCGGCGAGGTGCGCCTCTGGCCCGCCGGGCGGGCGCAGTTGGTGCTGGAGTTGCACTCGACCGGCGGAGTCGAGGTCTTCCAGATCGAGAACGCCGCGCTCCAGCGCTTCCTGGGCCGCACCCACACCGAGACCGCCCCGCCCGCCGCCGCCGGACGCTGAGCCCGTACCGCTCCGCCGGGCGCCGGACCCCTCCGCTTGAGCCCGCGCCCCCGCACGTACGACGACAAGCCCCCCGTGCCGCTCGCACGGGGGGCTTGTCGTCACACCGGCACCCGTCCCCACAGATGCCGGTGCGTCCGGGTGCCGCGCCCCGCTCAGGCGCGGCCCCGGAGTCCGGTGGGGCCGCCGGGCCGGTGGGCCCGGCGGCCGTCGGGGGTCAGACCCGGCTCAGCTCGCGTTCACCGCCGGCCGGGTCGCCGCCGTCGGCCGGGAGGTGCTTGCGCAGCCCCTCGCCCTCGACGTCGACGTTCGGCAGGACGCGGTCCAGCCAGCGCGGGAGCCACCAGGCGCGCTTGCCCAGCAGGGCGAGCACGGCGGGGACGATCGCCATGCGGACCACGAAGGCGTCGAAGAAGACGGCGATCGCGAGACCGAAACCGATCATCTTGATCATCGACTCGGTGGCGCCGATGAAGCCGCCGAAGACCGCCATCATGATGACGGCCGCCGCCGTGACCACGCGGGCCCCGTGCTTGAAACCGGTCTCGATCGCCTGGTGCGGGGTCTCGCCGTGGACGTACGCCTCCCGCATCCGGGTGACCAGGAAGACCTCGTAGTCCATGGCCAGACCGAAGACCACACCGACCATGAAGATCGGCATCATCGACATGATCGGGCCGGTCGTCTCCACACCCAGCAGCGAGGCGAGCCAGCCCCACTGGAAGACCGCGACGACCGCGCCGAGCGCCGCCACGACCGAGAGCAGGAAGCCCAGGGCCGCCTTCAGCGGGACGAGGATCGAGCGGAAGACCAGGATCAGCAGGAGGAAGGCCAGGCCGACGACGAGCCCCAGGTAGGGGATCAGCGCGTCGTTCATCCTCTGCGAGAAGTCGATGGTCATCGCGGTGGCTCCGGTGACCAGGACCTCGGCGCCGGTGTCGCTCTTGATGTGCTCGCCCGCGTCGCGGATCGAGTGCACGAGCTCTTCGGTACCGACCGAGCTGGGCCGGTCCTTCGGGATGACGGTGATCGTCGCGGTGTCACCGGCGGGGTTGAACACGGCCGGGGTGACGGCCGTGACATGACCGAGGGACTCGATCTCGTCGGTGACCTGCTTGACGGCGGTCTTGCCGTCCGAGCTGTGCCGGGTGTCGACGACGACCATCAGCGGCCCGTTGAAGCCGGGGCCGAAACCGTCCGACAGCATGTCGTACGCCTGGCGCTGCGTGGTGCTCTTGGGCTGGGAGCCGTCGTCCGGCAGGCCCATCTCCAGCGAGGTGGCCGGCAGCGCGATGGCGCCGAGGCCGAGGACGCCGACGACCAGGACCCACACCGGGCGACGCAGCACGAACCGGGCCCAGCGGGTCCCGCCGTTCGGCTTGGCGTCGGGACGGTTCGCGGCGGCGGCGGCCTTGCGCGCCTTGCGGCCCATGATCCGCTTGCCCGCGAAGCCCATCAGGGCCGGGACCAGGGTGAGGGCGATGAGGACGGCGATGACGACCGTGCCGGCGGCGGCGAGGCCCATCTTGGTGAGCATGGGCACGTTGACGACGGAAAGGCCCGCGAGGGCGATGACGACGGTCAGCCCGGCGAAGACGACGGCGGAGCCGGCCGTGCCGACCGCCCGCCCGGCGGCTTCCTCGCGTTCCCGTCCCTCGGCCAGTTCGGCCCGGTAGCGGGAGACGATGAAGAGCGCGTAGTCGATGCCGACCGCGAGACCGATCATCATCGCGAGGGTGGAGGTGGTGGTTCCCAGGTCCAGCACGTTCGCGAGGGCCATGATCGACGCGACGCCGATACCGACGCCGACGATCGCGGTCAGCAGCGGAAGCCCGGCGGCCACCAGCGAGCCCAGGGTGACGACGAGCACCACGCCGGCGAGGACGATGCCGATGGCCTCGGTGGCGCCGCCTTCGGCGCCGGGTTCGAGCGCGTCACCGCCGACGGCCACGGCCATCCCGCCCGCCTCGGCGTGGTCGCCCGCCTTCTGCAGGGCGTCCTTGGTCGCGTCGGTGAGGCTGGCGGACGGGTCGTCGTAGGAGACGGTGATGTACGCGGTCGAACCGTCCTTGCTCACGGCGTTGGCCGTGAACGGATCGGTCACCGAGGCGACCTGGTCGGAGCCGCTCTTCAGCTCTGCGACGATCTTCTCGACCTCGGCCTTGTTGGCCGGGTCGTTCATCTTCTGCCCGTCCGGGACCTGGAAGACGACCCGGGCGGTGGCGCCGTCGGCGTGGGAGGCGGGGAAGCGCTGGTCCAGCAGGTCGAAGGCCTTCTGCGCCTCCGTGCCCGGTATCGAGAAGGAGCTGGCCGCAGGGGTGGCCGCGGTGGCGGCACCGACCCCGGCGATCGCCAGCAGGGCGAGCCAGATGAGGGCGACGTAGCCCCGCTTGCGGAACGCGAGGCGCCCGATTTTGTAAAGGAATGTGGCCACGGAGGCGGACTCCCGGTCAAGTCGTGTGCGGGAAATTCGGCATGAGGAACCAGCCCGACGACGAGAGCGGCGTGTCAGGTGGAGCGGGTGGGGAGCGGACCGCCGGGGAGCGGCCGGGGACGTCAGACGCCGAGGGCTTGGAGGACCACGGAGTCGACATATTCGAGAAGGAAGGCCTGGTCGACGGGGCGGCCGTCGACCAGTTGCCGGGCGGCGAACGCACCGATCAGCATGTGGGGTACGTATTTGAGCGCCGGGTTCTCCGGATTCAGCTCGCCCCGCTCCACACCCCTGCGCAGCAGCGCGGCGAGACCGGAGAGCTCCGGCTCGACCAGCAGCTCACGCAGGGCCTGGTGCAGATCGGGATTGTCGTGGACGGCATGGCTCAGACCCCGCATCAGCGCGGAGTCCTGTTCCATGCGACAGTCGTCGGTACGGGTCACGACGGCGAGGAAGTCTCCCCGCACCGAACCCGTGTCGATGTCGGCCAGCCGCACCGGCTTGTTGTGCCGCATCGCAGTCACCACCAGCTCGGGCTTGCTCCCCCACTGGCGGTAGAGGGTCGCCTTGCTGGAGTGGGTACGGGCCGCGACGGCGTCCATGGTCAGGGCGTCGTAGCCGACCTCGCGGAGCAGGTCGAGGACGGCCGCGAACAGCTCGCTCTCGCGTTCAGGTGTGAGCCTGGTGCGTGCCATGGGCGCCGACCCCCTTCCGTACTCCGGTCCACGGCTCGCTCACAGGAACGAAACCGTTTCGTACACCTGAGCCTACGTCGGGCGGGAAGCGAAACGGGACCGTTTCGCTTGTGGGGTGTGCCACACGTTTCCCGCGTCACGAGTTGCCCCGGGCCCCGCGCACCGAAAGCATGGGTGGGGTGAGTGACGACGTCGCGTATCTCCGTTTCCCGCACCTCCACCAGGACTTGCTCTGTTTCGCGGCCGAGGACGACCTCTGGGTCGCCCCCCTCGCCGCGGCCGGGCACCGGCCGGGCCGCGCGTGGCGACTGACCGCCGACCGCACCCGGGTCAGCCACCCGCGCTTCTCCCCCGACGGCAGCCGCATCGCCTACACGACCTGGCGCACGCTCGACCCCGAGATCCACCTCGCCCCCGTCGACGGCGGACCGGCGCGCCGCCTCACCTACTGGGGGTCGACCGACGCCCGGGTCTGCGGCTGGACCCCCGACACCGGCGACGGCGCGCAGATCCTGGCCGTCTCCTCGCACCGCCAGCCGTTCTCCTACTTCTCCTGGGCCTACAGCGTGCCCACCGACGGCTCCCCCGGCGGGCGCCTGCCCTGGGGCCCGGTCTCCGACATCGCCGTCGCCGACATCGACGGCGAGCGCCGCACCCTCCTGCTCACCGGGACACCGCCGCACGAGCCGGCCGCCTGGAAGCGGTACCGGGGCGGTGCGACCGGACGGCTCTGGCTGCACGGTCAGCGGCTGCTGCCGGACATCGGGGGGCATCTCGACACCCCGATGTTCGTCGGCCGGCGGATCGCGTTCCTCTCCGACCACGAGGGCGTCGGCAACCTCTACTCCTGCCTGATGGACGGCACCGACCTGCGCCGCCACACCGACCACGACGCCTTCTACGCCCGCCACGCCTCCAGCGACGGCACCCGCGTCGTCTACCAGTGCGCCGGCGACCTCTGGCTGGCCGGCGACCTGGAGGACCCGGCCGCCACCCCCCGGAAGCTGGAGGTACGGCTCGGCGGCCCGCGCACCGGACGCCGTACGTACCAGGTGCCCGCCGCCAGCCACGTCGGCTCGCTCTCGGTGGACGAGACCGGCCGGGCGAGCGCGGTCAACGTGCGCGGCTCGCTGTACTGGCTCACCCACCGCGACGGCCCCGCCCGCACCATCAGCGACACCCCGGGGGTACGGGTCCGGCTGCCGGAGATGCTCGGCAGCGGCGGTCAGGTCGCGTACGTCACCGACGCGGACGGAGAGGACGCGGTGGAGATCTCCGCGCTGCCCCGCGCCACCGGCGACCGCCCCGTGCGGCGGCTCGCCTCCGGGCAACTGGGCCGGGTACTGGAGATGACCTCCGATCCGGAGGGCGAACGCCTCGCCATCGCCTCGGACGACGGCCGGCTGCTGCTCCTGGACACGACGGACCCGGCCGAGGCGGACGCCACCGCGGCGGGCACCCCGACGGACGGCGAACCGGCGGACGGCACCGGGCCGCCGGCGTCGGGGCCGGGCGGGTCCACCCGGGCGGACGTGTTCCGCGCGCGGGCCGAGGGGGTCGCCGAGCGGGCCGAGGCGGTCGAGGAGACGGCGGTGGCCGCCCTCGCCGAGACCTCGGGAGCGGGCCCTGAGCCTGCGGGCGGGGCACCGGACGCGGCGCAGGGAGCGGACACGGCCGGTACGACGGGTACGGCCGAGGAACCGGCGCCCCCCGCCGAGGTCACCGAGCTCATCCGCTCCGTCAACGGCCCCGTCCGCGACCTGGCCTTCTCGCCGGACGGCGCCTGGCTCACCTGGTCGCACCCCGGCATCGGCCGTTCGCTGCGGCAGATCAAGCTGGCCCGGATCTCCGGACCGGGCGCTCCGGTGATCGTGGACGTCACCAACGGCCGTTTCGAGGACGAGAACCCGGTGTTCACGGAGGACGGCCGGTACCTCGCGTTCCTCTCCTGGCGCGGCTTCGACCCGGTGTACGACGTCCACACCGGCGACCTCTCGTTCCCGCTGGGCTGCCGCCCGTACCTGGTACCGCTCTCCTCCGCGACCCCGTCGCCATTCGCGCTCTCGCCCGACGGCCGCCCGGCGGCGGGCGGCCTCGACCCGCTGGACCTGCCGGAGGCCGGTCCGAGCGAGGGGACTGCGCCGGTCACCGTCGAGTTCGAGGGCCTGGAGAACCGGGTGGCACCGTTCCCGGTCGCGGCCTCGAAGTACTCCGCGCTCCGCCCGGTCGCCGGCGGCGGACTGGTCTGGCTGCGGTGGCCCATCTCCGGGGCCCTGGGGGAGACCTTCGCCAACCCGGCGGACATGTCGGGCCGCCCGACGCTGGAACACTTCAACATCGCCAAGGCCCGCAGGACCGAACTCGTGGACCACCTGGACTGGTTCGCGGTCAGCGGCGACGCGACCCGGCTGGTCGTCATGGACGACGGGGAGTTGCGGGCCGTCCCCTCCAACGAGTCGGGCGACAGCGACTCCACCACCTATCTCGACCTGCGCCGCATCCTGCACGAGGTGGACCCGGCGGCGGAGTGGCGGCAGGCGTACGACGAGGCGGGGCGCATCATCCGCTCCTACTTCTGGGAGCCGGACATGTGCGGGATCGACTGGTCGGGGGTGCTCGACCAGTACCGTCCGCTCGTCGAACGCGTCTCCTCCCCCGACGAGTTCGCCGATCTGCTCCGCGAAGTCCTGGGCGAGCTGGGCACCTCGCACGCGTACGTCTCCCCGGCCCGCCGCAACGAGGGCCCCCCGCACTACCAGCGGGCGATCGGCCTGCTCGGCGCCAACCTCGTTTGCCGGGACGGGGCCTGGACCGTCCGGCGCGTCCTGCCCGGCGACTCCTCCGACTCCAAGGCCCGTTCCCCGCTCGCCGGTACGGGCATCCGGGAGGGCGCGGTCCTCACCCACGTGGACGGCCGCCCGGTCGACCCGCTCACCGGCCCCTACCCCCTGCTGACCGCGGCGGGCGGCACGACGGTCGAACTGACCTTCCTCCCGCCGGGCGGGCAAGGGCGCCCGCGCCGCGTCGCGATCATGCCGCTGGTGGACGAACGACCGCTGCGCTATCAGGACTGGGTGGCCAAACGCCGCGAGGTCGTACGGGAGTTGAGCGGCGGCAAGTGCGGCTATCTGCACATCCCGGACCTCGGCGGCTCCGGCTGGGCACAGTTCAACCGGGACCTGCGGATGGAGGTGTCCCGGCCCGCCCTCATCGTGGACGTACGCGGCAACGCGGGCGGCCACATCAGCGAGCTGGTGGTGGAGAAACTGACCCGCAAGATCCTCGGCTGGGACCTGACCCGGAACGCGCAGGCCGTCTCGTACGCCTCGAACGCGCCGCGCGGGCCCGTGGTGGCGCTCGCGGACGAGGCCACCTCCTCGGACGGCGACATGATCACCGCCGCGTTCCGGTTGCTGAAGCTGGGCCCGGTGGTCGGGCAGCGCACCTGGGGCGGGGTGGTCGGCATGACCGGCCGCCACCGGCTCGGGGACGGCACGGTGATCACGGTGCCGATGAACGCCGCCTGGTTCGACACGTACGGCTGGTCGGTCGAGAACCACGGCGTAGAGCCGGACGTCGAGGCGCTGCGCACCCCGCTGGACTGGGCGGAGGGCCGGCACGCGGTGCTGGACGACGCGGTACGCCTCGCACTGGAGCTGCTGGACGAGCGGCCCGCGGCGACGCCGCCGACGTACGACGCGGTCCCGGACCTGCGGAGGCCGCCGCTGCCCCCGAGGTGATGACCCGGGGCGACGTGAGCGCCGGGCGCGGGCCGGCCGGGCGCGCATCGCCCCGGGGCTCCCCGCCGCGCATCCTGCCCGCTCCGGGCACGCCGAAGAGGCGCATCCTGTCGTCCGGATGCGCCTCTTCCCAAGTACCCACCGGCCGGAGCCGGTCAGCACCTCAGGCCGTCAACGGTCAAAGCGCTCGCGGGCCTTGTCGGCCGCGTCGTCGGCGCGGTCGCGGAGACCCGACTTCTCGTCCTCCCGGTCGCCGGCGCCCTTGGCGCGGTCGCTCGCGGCGTCCTTGCCCTGGCCGGACTTCTGCTTGGCCTGGTCGGCGAGTTCCTGCGCCTTGTCCTTGAACTGGTCTGCGATACCCATGCTGTTCACTCCTGTGGGGTGCGTGGGGTCTGGGGAGACCGCCCGTGAGGAGCGGCCTCGCTCAGCCTCGCACGGCCGGACATACCGCGCATTTTGATCAACGACGCAGTGTGCCGACCGCCTTTCGACCAGCGCTTCGGCCTCCCGTCCGACCCGTTGCCGACCGGTCAGCGGCGGGGCGTGCGTGCCTCCGTGTCCGCTGCTCCGCCCGCTCCGACCAGCCCCTTGGGGATGGCGTCGAGCCGGGAGGCGAACCGTTCCATCTCGCGGGCCCCGACCGTGCCGATGAGCGTGGGCAGGTAACCCCGCACCGACTGCATCCCACGCAGCCACCACTGGGCGTAGACGTGCGAGGAGCGCCGCTCGATACCGGCCACGATCCGGTCGACCGCCGGGCCGAGCGGGTACGTCCGGTTGGCGGGCCAGGGCAGCCGGCCGCGCAGCTCCCGCATGACCTCGTCCTGGTCGGCGCCGCGCACCATGTCGGTGTCGGTCCAGGAGAGGTAGCCGACACCGACCCGCACACCCCGGTAGCCGACCTCGGCCCGCAGGCTGTGCGCGAACGCCTCGACGCCCGACTTCGACGCGCAGTACGCGCTCATCATCGGCGCCGGGGTGATCGCGGCGAGCGACGCTATCTGGAGGAAGTAGCCCCGGCTCTCCATCAGTACCGGCAGGAACGCGCGGCCGGTCACCGCGCTGCCGATCAGGTTGACCTCGATGACCCGCCGCCAGGCCACCGGGTCCGAGTCGACGAACGGTCCCCCGGTGGCGACCCCGGCGTTGGCGACGACCACGTCCACCTTGCCGAAGCGGGCCTTCACCTCCTGGGCCACCTGCTCCATCGCCTCGTGGTCGGTGACGTCCGCGTACCAGTGGGCGCTTTCGCCGTACAGCCGCTCCGAGACCTGCTTCAGCTCCTCCGGCTCCAGGCCGACCAGGGCGAGTGTGGCGCCGCGCGCGGAGAGTTTGCGGGCGAGCAGTTCGCCCACCCCGCGGGCCGCGCCGGTGACGACGACGACCTGTCCTTCGAGACTCCGACCGGCGCTCATACGACGTCCTCCTTCTCGTTCGTGGCGGTCCCGGTGAGGTGACCGGCGACAAGTTCCCGGATCTTCGCGCTGACGGCTTCCGGCGCTTCGAGCGGCGTCATGTGCCCCATTCCGGGCAGTTCGGTGAGACCGAGGAAGTCCGGCAGCGCCGCCGCCAGCGCGCGGGCGTGCGCGGGCGGGGTCATCCGGTCCTCCAGGCCCACCAGTACGGCGGCCGGCACCCGCAGCTCCGCGACTTCCTGGTCCAGATCGAGGTCCGAGAGCACGTGCCCCCAGGCGGCGCGGGCCTTCCGGGGACAGGCGTGCACGATGCGCGCGCAGACGTCCACCCGCTCGGGCGACGAACCGGGCCCCATGGTGGCGTACTTGAGCAGGGTCCGGGTGACCGGGCTGACCGGCCCCAGCGGGAGGGCCGCCCGCAGGAGCGCCCGGGTCCCGCCGGTACGCGCCGCCCCCGGCAGCGCGAACACCCGGGCCTCCTCCGCCAGCCGCCCGCTGCCGGTGCTGCAGAGCAGGACGGCGGCGGCGTGCTCCCGGAACCGGGGGCGGCGGGCGGCGGCCATCAGCGTCATCCCGCCCATGGAATGCCCCGCGAGCACCGCCTTGCGGCCGGGCGCGAGGGTGGCGGCGAGCACCGCCTCCAGGTCGTCGGCGAGGGCGTCCGTGCTGTGTCCCCCGGGACCCACGTCGGGGCTGCCTCCGTGGCCGCGCTGGTCGTAGGCGATGACCCGGTGGTCGGCGGCGAGATCGGCGATCTGGGCGGACCAGAACCGGGTGCTGCACGTCCAGCCGTGCGCGAGGACGACGGCGGGCGCCTCCTCGGGGCCGTACACCTCGACGTGGACGCGCGAGCCGTCGGCGGAGACGGCGAAGAGCGTCCGCCCGGGTACGGGCACGGGGCCCCCGGAACGCTGTCGTGGGGGTCGCGGGTGCCGTGTACTCATCGGTTGGCCTCCTCGGTCACGGTCCGGTCCGGTCCGGCGGGTTCGGTGCCCTGTGCCGCCTTCGGGGCCCGGGAGGGCTTCCCGGACCCACCGGACCTCTGGGCGACCACCGTAGGGGGCCGTACGGTCGCGGGGGCGCGGATCACGTCGTACTCCGCCAGATCGACTGACCTGGTGGCGCGGCGGAAGTCGGCCGTGGTACCGGGCCAGACGGTGGTGTTGCGGCCGTTCTCGTCCAGGTACCAGCTGGTGCAGCCGCCGGTGTTCCAGACGGTGCGCTCCATCCTCCGCTGGACGCGGTCGTTCCACCCGTCCACCGCGGCGGGGCGCGCGGCGAGCGCGGTGCCGGTGCCGAGCACCTTCAGCTGCCGCAGGTAGTCGGCCATGTAGTTCAGCTGGGACTCGATCATGAGGATCATCGAGGAGTTACCGAGCCCGGTGTTCGGGCCGATAATGGTCATCCAGTTGGGGAACCCGGCGGCGGTGGCGCCGCGCAGCGAGCGCATGCCGGTCTTCCAGCTCTCGGCGAGGGTGATGCCGTCGGCGCCGACGACCCGTTCGGCGATCGGCATGTCGGTGACGTGGAAGCCGGTGCCGAAGATGATGGCGTCGGCCTCGGTCTCCGTACCGTCCGAGGCGACGAGCGTCGATCCGCGCACCTCGGCGAGGCCGGAGGCCACGACGTCGACGTTGGGGCGGGCGAGCGCCGGATAGTAGCTGCTGGAGAGCAGGATGCGCTTGCACCCGATGCGGTAGTCCGGGGTGAGCTTGGCACGCAGCGCCGGGTCCTTGATGGCCCGCGCCATGCCCGCCTTCGCCAGGGACTCGATCAGGCCGAGCCCGTCGGGGTACTTCGTGAAGGCGCTGACCTGCAACTCCCTTATCCCCCAGAGCAGTCCGCGCCGGGCGGTGCCGGTGGCGGGGACGGTGCGGTGCAGCCACCGCTCGGCCTTCCCGATGGCCCGGTCGACGCGCGGCATCACCCAGGGCGGTGTCCGCTGGAAGAGCGTGAGGCGTCCCACCTCCGGCTGGATGGCGGGCACTATCTGGATGGCGGAGGCGCCGGTGCCGATCATCGCGACGCGTTTGCCGGCCAGGTCGTAGTCGTGGTTCCAGCGGGCGGAGTGGAAGACCTCGCCCGGGAAGGTGTCGAGGCCGGGGACGTCCGGCGTCTTCGGGTCGGAGAGGGGGCCGGTGGCGGAGACCACGACGTCCGCGACGATCGTCGTGCCGTTGGCGCACTCGATCACCCAGTTGAGCGCCTCGGTGTCCCAACGCATCACCGTGACCTCGTGGTTGAACCTGAGGTGCGGGCGGATGCCGAAGGTGTCCGCCACCCGCTCCAGGTACGCGCGTATGTGCTCCTGGCCGGAGAAGGTGCGCGGCCAGTCGGAGTTGGGCGCGAAGGAGAAGGAGTACAGGTGCGAGGGCACGTCGCAGGCGCACCCGGGGTACGTGTTGTCGCGCCAGGTGCCTCCCACGGAGCCGGCCCGCTCCAGGACGACGAAATCGGTGATGCCTTCGCGGCGCAGCCGGACCGCGGCCCCGAGGCCCCCGAATCCGGATCCGATCACCGCCACCCGTACGTGCTCGTGCTGGGCCATGCCGCCGCCTCCCGCGGTAGTCACACGACGTTGCCAGCAATCACTGGCACCTTTCGGAGGGTAGAGCAGGCCCGTACTGATGGGTAGAGGGCAGGACAGGGAAGTTACCGGCGGTACAACATAAGGTTCGCTCTGTGGCCGAAGGACATGAGCAACGCGAATACCGCATGGAGGAGCTGGCCCAGGAGGCCGGCATCACCGTGCGGACCCTCCGCTTCTACCGTGAGCGCGGACTCATCCCACCGCCCCGCCGCGAGGGCCGCATCACCTGGTACGACAGCCACCACCTGGCACGACTACGCACCATCACCGGCCTGTTGGAACGCGGCCACACCCTCAACGGCATCGCCGACCTCGCCGCCACCTTCGAGAGCGGACGCGACGTCGCCGAGGTTCTGGGGCTCGGCGAGCCCACCGAGGAGACCCCGGTCCGGCTCACTCCGGAGCAACTCGCCGACTACTTCGAGGGCGAAGTCACACCGGAGAACCTCGCCACCGCCCTCGATCTCGGCTATCTCGCCACGGACGGCGACGAGATCGTGCACATCAGCCGTCGCCTGTTGGAGGTATCGGCCGAACTGGTGAGCGAGGGCGTTCCGTTGGCCACCGTGCTCTCCACCGGCCGCCGTATCCGCGAGCACGCCGAGGCGCTGGCCGAGATCTTCGTCCGGGTCATCCAGGTGCACGCGGCGGACAGCCCCATCGAGAAACTCCGCCCGCTGGCCCGCGCGGTCGTGGACGCGGAGCTCTCCATGGCCCTGGACCGGCGGCTGCGCGAAAGCGACGACGCCCCCGACGGGCGGCGGACCGGCGCGGAAACGGAGTAGACAGCGGTGGGCGGGGAGCCCATGGTCACCCGGTGACCTACGACATCACGCTCGTACGGGTGGAACCGGGGCTGAACATCCAGAAGGCGCTCGACCGCCTCAACGCCGGCTACGACCCCGACGCCGAACCGCCCCCGTTCCGCCCCACCGACGCACACCGGGACGAGTGGGCCCGCATCCTGGACCGCGTCTCCCGGGAGGCCGGGGCCGGGGCCGTCGAGTCCACGGAGTACCCGTACAGCCTGACCCTGGAGACGTTCGGGCCGCCGGGGCGCGTCCAGCTCGACCACTGCGGGGAGACCGCCCACATCGAGGTCGCCCACCACCACACGGGGGCGGCGGCAGCGGCGATCATGGAGATCGCCTACCGCATCGCGCGCATCGTCGAAGACGAATGCGGTATGACCGGACACGACTTCGAGGTGGACCAGCCCACCCGAACCGGCGACCCCGCCAGAGCCGCCGCCCGCCTGAGCGGCGTCTCCGACTGGGCGCTCCGCCACGCGGGCCGGACCGGCTGACGCCCGCCGCAGCGGAGCGACCCAGGCAACGGCAGCCGTGCGCGGACGAGTTGGCACATATGCGGCCAGTGGATGCCCCTACCCCAAGTACGGGGTGGCGCGACGCTCCAGAAAGAGTCCGATCCGTAGCCGCTGCGTGTGGTGCATCGCCCCGCCAGGGAGCGCCCACAGGTCGTTGTCCCGGCGCCGCTGGAGAAGCAGGCGGCCGTCCGCGTCGGTGACAACGGCGGAGGCGAGGCTTTCCGCAGCCGCTTCCTACAGGTCGAACACTGCGGTCACGGGCGCGTGATCGCTCCACCGCGCGGCGTGGGCCGCTGCCCGCTCGACGTACGCCTTCACCGCGCGCCCCGCCAGGCGAGGCGAACTGACGATCAGGTCGATACGCCACCCGGCGTCGTTGTCGAAGGCGCGGCCCCGGTAGGACCACCAGGAGTAGGGCCCCTCCTGGTCCGGGTGGAGGGCGCGTACCACGTCCACGTACGCGGCCTCCTCGAAGACCCGGGTCAGCCACTCCCGCTCCTCCGGGAGGAAGCCGGAGTTCTTCCGGTTCGACTTCCAGTTCTTGAGGTCGGCCTCCTGGTGGGCGATGTTCCAGTCGCCGCAGACGACGACCTCGCGCCCCTCGGCGGCGGCGCGCTCCTTGAGCCCGACGAGGTAGGGGAGGAAGGCCGCCATGAAGCGCTCCTTCTCCTCCTGCCGCTCGGTTCCGACCTCGCCGGAGGGCAGGTACAGACTGGCGACGGTGACGCCCGGGAGGTCGATCTCGACGTACCGGCCGCTCAGGTCGAACTCCTCGGCGCCCTCGATCCCGAAGCCGCCGAAGCCGATCTGGGTGCGCTCCGGCGCACGCCGGGAGTAGAGGGAGACGCCCGCACGCCCCTTGGCGGCGGCCGGCGCGTGCACCACGTGCCAGCCCTCGGGGTCCCGTACCTCCTCGGGGAGCTGGGCCGCCTCGGCACGTACTTCCTGGAGGCAGACGACATCGGCCCCGGTCTCCGCGAGCCAGGGGACGAAGCCCTTCTTCGCGGCGGCGCGGAGCCCATTCACGTTGACGCTGGTGACGGTAAGCACCCCCCGACAGTACCCAAACGCGGGCCCGCACATATGTACGCTTACCTGCGTGAATATCCAGCCCCGGTCGTACGACCATCCCGACGCCGTCAAGCTCAACGACGAGGTCCAGCTCGAATACATCGAGCGGTACCAGGACGGCGGCGACCAGACCTACCTCGACCCGACCATGTTCGATCCGCCCCACGGCCTGTACCTCCTCGCCTACGACGAGCGGGAGCGCCCGGTGGCGACCGGCGGCTGGCGCGCCATGGAGCGGAACGAGGAGGGGTACGCCGACGGCGACGCCGAACTCAAGCGGATGTTCGTCGTACGGGAGGGACGTGGCCAAGGTCTCGCCCGCCGCATCCTCTGCCTGCTGGAGGAGGACGCCCGCGCCGCGGGCCGCACGCGCATGGTCCTGGAGACCGGCGACAAGCAGCCCGAGGCCATCGCGCTGTACACGTCGAGCGGCTACACGGTCTGCGAGAAGTTCGGCCACTACCGGACGTACGAGAACAGCATCTGCATGGCCAAGCCGCTCCAGGAGTCCTGACAGCGGCGCGACCGAGGAGGCCGCAGCCCCTCAGCCGCGCGGCCGGAACGGCCGGTCGGGCAGGGGCACCCGCTCCAGCTTGTCGGGGTTGCGGACCACCCGGATGCCCACGATGCCGGCCGGGCCCGTCTCCAGTACGAGGACGTCGTCGGTGACCCCCGCCACGGTGACCAGCAGGCCGGGCTCGCCGTTCACGTCGACCCGGTGGTACCCCGTGTCGGGCAGCGGCGAGGACATCACGCCCAGCAGCCAGCGGGCCACCTTGTCCGCGCCCCGGACCGGCCGCAGCGCCGCCTGGACCTTGCCCCCGCCGTCCGACCAGACAGTCACGTCGGGTGCCAGCATCCCCAGCACCCGGTTCAGGTCGCCGCCGACGCACGCCGCCAGGAACTCGTCGGTGACCTTGCGGCGCACCTCGGGCGCCGCCTCGTAACGCGGCCGGCGCGCCCGTACGTGCGAGCGCGCCCTGCTGCCGGCCTGGCGTACCGCCGGCTCCGTGCGGTCGATCATCGCGGCGATCTCCGCGTACGGGTAGCCGAAGACCTCCTTGAGGACGAAGACGGCCCGCTCCAGCGGCGACAACGACTCCAGCACCACCAGCATCGCCAGCGAGATCGCCTCCGCCTGCTCCACCGCGTCGCTCGCGTCGGGCGTGGTGACCAGCGGTTCGGGCAGCCACGGCCCGACGTACGCCTCCCGCCGGACGGTCGCCGAGGTCAGCCGGTTGAGCGAGAGGTTGGTGATCGTACGGGCCAGGTAGGCGCCGGGGCTGTCGATCCGGGCGTGGTCGACCTTGCTCCAGGACAGCCAGGTGTCCTGGAGCATGTCCTCGGCGTCCGCCGCGCTGCCGAGCATCCGGTACGCGATGCCGAACAGGGCCGCGTGGTGCTCCTGGAACCGGGCGAGTACCTCGTCGATCGGTACACGGGCCATGACGGGTGCCTCCGGGTCGGTCGTGAGGTGTCTTCCGCAGCAGTGACAGGACAGCGCCGCACGATGTGACATGCCCCGGCCGGTGGGCCCCCGCCCGCCGGAGCAGGCTACCGGGGGGCGAGCGGCTTGACCCGGGGTGGTCTCCGCAGTCAGCACCCCCTGGCAGCCCTCTCACCCTGGTGACGGCCGACAACGCCGACGGGCGCCGCCGTACCGCGACCGCTGAGAGCTCCGAGCGGTGTTCCGTACGCACGGCGGCCGTCCGTCCCGGCGGGTACGGACGACGAGGCGCCCACCGCCAGGTACGCGGTGGGCGCCTCGGGGCTTCCGGCCCGACCGGACGGGGCGGGCCGGCGGTACCGCCGGTCTCCCGTCACCACGTCCCTCTCGACCGGGGACTCCTCACCGGGCCGCTCCCGCCGTTCCGTCGGGGCCACCGTCGCCACGGCCCCGTCCCACGATCCGGCCCCTGCGCTTGGCGGTCATCAGGAACAGCACGGTGGGTACGGCGCACACCAGGATGGCGAAGATGCTGGCCTCCGGGCCGAAGGCCCCGCCGGACAGGATGTCGGGTCCGCTGACGGAGGCGTCCAGCAGACCTCCGGTGCCGGTCCCGGAGCCAGAGACGGCGGTACCGAAGATGCCCTGCTCCGCCATGTTCCAGCCCAGGTGCACGCCGATCACCAGCCACAGCGAGCGGGTGGCGGCGTAGATCGCGCCGAACATCAGCCCCGCCTCGACGGCGATGGCCAGCGCGCCCCAGACGGTCGCGTCCTTGTTGACCAGGTGCAGGGAGCCGAAGGCGAGCCCCGAGACGGCCACCGCCCCGTACGTCCCCGTCTTCTCCTCCAGTACCCGGAACAGCGCGCCCCGGAAGGCCAGTTCCTCGGCCACCGACAGGCAGCTCATCAACCCCAGGGTGGTCAGCGCGCCACCGATCGAGCCCCAGCCCTGGACGTGGTAGCCGCCGACCAGCGCGACCGACGCGATCGTGACGGAGAAGAGACCCAGCCCGAGCAGGGCCCCCTGGCGCAGTTCCGGCCGCGCCCGGTCCAGTGCGAGCTCCCGTGGCCTGCGGCGGCCCTCCAGGTAGCGCACCAGAGCGACGTACGCGGCCACGGCCAGCCCGCCCGTCACCACCCCGGTGATCAAGGCGGTCAACGCCGTACCGTCGGCCGCTCCGTTGACCGCGGCGGCGATCGCGTCCACGGCCAGCATGGCCACGAACATCACCGGCAGGCGCACCCACGCCGAGGCGGCCCACCGCG
This sequence comes from Streptomyces sp. NBC_00247, assembly GCF_036188265.1. Lineage (NCBI taxonomy): Bacteria > Bacillati > Actinomycetota > Actinomycetes > Kitasatosporales > Streptomycetaceae > Streptomyces > Streptomyces sp. NBC_00247. The sequence goes on from NZ_CP108093.1 coordinate 2,682,027, forward strand.
CGGGGCGCCCGGTGCTCTCCCCTGCGGCCGCGGCCGGGTGGACGTCGCCGCCTGACGGCCGTGCCGCCGACGAAGTTGTGCTGAACAGCATGGCTGCCTCCTCAAGGTCCCGCTCGCAGCGGGCGGTCCGCGTTCCCGATGCCGGAAAACTACGGGCCGCGCCCCCTTCGGATCGTCACCGTGGGGTGGGCACTTGGCGCGTGGGCGGGTCCCCCGGGCGAGCTACCCGGCCCTCCCCCTCCGGAGGGATGCCCCCGCCCGTCACCAGGCACTACGGTCGCCGTGCGAGGCCGTACGAGGCCGTACGACCGCTCGGCCCCCGCTCCACGCCGAAGGCCGGGGACGCGGGACAGCGGGGTAAGTGGGGTTTCCCCAACGGCCGTTCAACGGCTCCGGACCGATGCGTCCGTCGCCGCACCCACCGATCGGACCCACCGGTCGGACCCACCGATCATGGACGAGGCATGGAAGACCGAGCAGTTCGTGCCCCCGGGCGTACGGCATCCTCCGCGAGCCCACTGGCCGACGCCCTGGCCCAGCTCCGCCGGCTGGCGCGATGGTGGGGATCGCGCCCCGCCGCCCTCAGGGACCGCGAGTTCGCCGTCGTCTTCACCCTGCTGTCCTTCGCGGCGCCGCTGTCGGGGATCGGGGCGCGGTTCGGCGACCTCCCCACCCACGAGGCCTCCGTCGCGAGCGTGCTGCTGACCCTGGGGCAGACCCTGCCGCTCGCGGTGCGCACCCGCCGGCCGGCCTTCTGCCTCGCGGTGACCGCGGGTTCGTTCGCGGTTCACGAGTCCCTCGGCGGCCCGCCGACCTTCGGCAGCATGGGGCTGTACATCGCGCTGTACTCGACCGGCGCCCACCAGGACCGGCTGCGGCGGTCCGTCGCGCTGGCGGCCACGGGCGGGTACGCGGTCTTCTGCGTCGTCCTGCACACGCAGGGGTCACCCGATGACCTGGGCGATTTCCTGCTCTACTACGCGGTTCTGGCGGTGCTGTGGGGCCTGGGCGTCCTGGTCCGCGAGCGGCGGGCGCACGAGGCCGAGCGGCGGCGGCTCGCCACCCAGGCGACCATTGCCGAGGAACGCAGCCGTCTGGCGCGGGAGTTGCACGACGTGGTGACCCACCACGTGACCGCGATGGTCGTCCAGGCCGGCGCGGCGAAGTACCTCACCGCGGCGCCCGAGCGCCTCGACGAGGCTCTCGACGCCATCAACGGCACCGGCCGCCGCGCGCTGGCCGAACTACGCTTCCTGCTCGGCGTGCTGGAGGCGACCGGCGAGCCGGGGCCCCGGGAGCGCACGCCGATGCCGGGCCGGGTGCCGGACCTGGTGGAACAGACCCGCGCGGGTGGCCAGCCGATCGAGCTGGCCGAGGAAGGAGAACAACCGGACATGGCGATGGCAGCCCGACTCACCACCTATCGCGTCGTGCAGGAATCCCTGACGAACGCCGTGAAGTACGCGGCGGGACACCGGACACGCGTCCGACTGGCGCACACCCCCGGCTGGACGGACGTCGAGATCACCACGGCCGGCGCGGCCCGGGGTGCGCCCGTCTCCGCCGCCCCGCGGGGTGCCGGCCCGCACGTCTCGGGAGGCCGCGGTCTGGCCGGGCTGCGGGAACGGGTGGAGATGCTGGGGGGCGAGTTCACGGCGGGTCCCGCCCCGGACGGCGGGTTCCGGGTGCACGCGCGCATCCCGGCGGGAGGTGCCGCATGAGCACCTCGCCCACCGCCATCAAGCTGCTGGTCTGCGAGGACCAGGCCCTCGTACGCGCCGGCTTCGTCACGATCTTCTCGGCCCAGCCCGACATGGAGGTCGTGGGAGAGGCGGCGGACGGGCGGGCCGCGATCCGCATGGCGGAGGAGCTGAGACCCGACGTCGTCGTCATGGACATCCGCATGCCCCTGCTCGACGGCATCGAGGCCACCCGCCACCTGGCGGGCCCCGACGCCCTCAGCCCGGCGAAGGTCCTGGTCGTCACGACCTTCAACGTCGACGAGTACGTGTACGAGGCCCTGCGCGCCGGCGCCAGTGGCTTCCTGCTGAAGGACGCCGCACCGGACGAACTGCTGGGCGCCGTACGCACCGTCGCCCGTGGCGAGTCCCTCCTGTCCCCGGTCGTCACGCGCACCCTGATCGGCCGCTTCGCCGAACGGCTGCGCCCGGCCGGCGCCCCCGCGTCCCCCGAACGCGAACGCCTCACGGCGCTCACCCCGCGCGAACGCGAGGTTTTCCTGCTCATCAGCGAAGGGCTGTCGAACTCCGAGATAGCCACCGAGCTGGTCCTCAGCCCGGAGACCGTGAAGACCTACGTCTCCCGCATCCTCACCAAGCTGCAACTCCGGGACCGCGTCCAGGCGGTGGTGCTGGCGTACCGGGCGGGACTTGCCCCGGGAGGCGACCGGGCCTGACATCCGGTCCGCCGGTGCGCACCAGGGCGCCACGGCACCCCGGCACCCCCGCACCCCCGGACACGGGGACGCCCCGGAGAACCCGGGTCCGGGAGGCGGGCGGACCGCAAGCCCCGGAAACGCCAAGATCCCGCCCGGTCTTCCGACCGGGCGGGATCTTGTGACGTCCACGAGAGCTACTCGCGAACTGTCGTCTGTGGACCTGTGGGGATTTGAACCCCAGACCCCCTCGATGCGAACGAGGTGCGCTACCAGACTGCGCCACAGGCCCTTGCGACGAGTGAAACTCTAGCACCCTCCAGGGGGTGCTTGGAAATCCGTTCCCCGCTGGTCAGGGGTGCCGGGCTTCCGGGGCCCTCCCGCCCGGACTCTCCCGGGCGGAAGGACCGTCCCGCTGCCGTCATTCGTTGGCGGCACGGGGTCGGTCCTCCTCGTCGTCGTACTGGTCGAAGAGAGGGGTGCGGCCCCGGTCGCGGGAGCGACGGGCGTCGGGCCGGTGGCGGGGGGTCTGGTCCACGTCCGGGACGGCCGGGTCCGGCAGGGCGGGCTCGGCGGTGCTGGAGCGGGCGGCGCTCCAGGTCTCCGGGTCGTTGACCTCGACGCCGCCGGAGGCGCGCGGGGCGACCGGGGCGGTGACGTACGTCGGCAGCGGTACGGGGACCGGCTCCCAGCTGTCGCCCTGGGCCCGGCCGCGTTCGCGCTGCTGGTCCACCCACTCCGCGTGGTCCGTCTGCTCGACGAGGGCCCGGCGGCCGGCCTCCTGCGGGGAGACGGTCGGAACGGGCACCGGGTCGGCCGGACGGTGCGCGTCGGATTCCTCGTCGGGCTCGACCGCGGGCGCCGTCTGCTGATGGCGGCGCGGGCGGTTCTCGCGCAGGCGCTGCGCCGCGTCCTCGGCCCGGCGGCGGTCCATGGTGAAGACGAACCGCCTCCGCTCCTGGGCGCGCAGGTGCACGATGTAGGCGCTGAGCATCACCGCGGGCGCGGCGGGGGCCCAGAGGAAGGCGAGGCCGCCGACCGCCGCGACGATGGCGCCGGCGGTGAAGACGAGGAAGAGGATGCTGGTGGTACGCCGGCGCCGGGCCAGTACCTGGGAACGCTGGGCGCGACGGACGCGTTCGGCGTCCTCGGCTCCGCCCCGGGCGCGCTGCGCCGACTGCGCGGACGCCGACGGCGCGACGCGCTGCTCGGGAGGCCGCCCGGCGGCCGGACGTTGCGCCGCGGGGCGGTTGCGGGGGTCGTTCCGCTCCTGCGCGCCATGCGCCGGTTGCGCCGGGTGCTCCACCGCCGGGCGTCCGAACGCCCGGCCGGCGGCCTGCGCCGGACCGAGGATCCTGGCTTCGGTGTGCGCTCCGGGCGCGGCGAAGGCCCGGACGTCGACGGACTCCATCCGGTCCGTCTCGGCGTCCGGGTCGGCGACCGGTTCCGCCTCCTCGGCGCCACGCTCCCGCAACCCCTTGGCGTAACGACGCTCCATCGCCGCCCGTCCGGACAGCAGCCGGATGGCGGTGCTGAAGCGTTCCGTCGGACGCGCTTCGTTGAGTTCGTCCTGCCTTCGGAGCCACATCGGCACCAAGTAGGCGGCCCAGGCCCCGACGATGACTGCGTAGATGAGGCCGCTGCTGCTCACGCTCACACCGTAGAGGGGTTTGCACGGCGGCATCCGCCAATTGCCACGGTGTGTCGCACGATCAGGCTGATATCACGGGCCTTTTTTGTGATTGTTCAGACCAACGAGTGACGCCTCCGGCGCTTAATGCGACAACAAGGCGTTCATTTCGAACGTGCATTTGATTTATGGGGTGTGCGTCCCCGGCCTCGACCGGTGCCAGCGCCGTAGCAGCCCGTCGGCCGCCTCCTCCGACGTGAGCGCGTAGACGAGGTGGTCCCGCCAGGCGCCGTCGATGTGGAGATAGCGGGGGCGCAGCCCTTCCTCGCGGAATCCGAGTTTCTCCACGACCCGGCGGCTCGGCCTGTTCTCGGGGCGAATGCAGATCTCGAGGCGGTGCAGCCCGACCCGGCGGAAACAATGGTCGGTGGCGAGTGCCACGGCGGTGGGCATGACACCGCGACCCGCGACGTCCTGGTCGACCCAGTAGCCGATGTGCGCCGAACACATCGAGCCCCAGGTAATGCCCGCGACGGTCAACTGGCCGACGAGACGGCCCTCGTACTCGATCGCGAACGGCAGCATCCGGCCGGCTCTCGCCTCGGAGCGCAGGTGCCGGACCATCTGCCGGTACGTGGGCCGGCGGATCACCGGGCCACCGGGGACGGGCGGCGGGACGGTGGCCTCCCAGGGGCGGAGCCAGTCGCGGTTGCGGCGGTTGACCTCGCGCCAGACGTTCTGGTCGCGCAGGCGTATCGGCCGCAGCGTCACCTCCCCGTCCTTGAGGAGCACCGGCCAGAGGGGCGCGTTCAGGACGGGCTCCCGGGCAGGGGGTGGTCGCCGCCGCGCAGTTGGTCGACGGCGTGCGTCACGATCCGGCCGAGGACGGCGAGCCCGTCGCGCACCCCGCCGGTCGAACCGGGCAGGTTCACGATCAGCGTGCGCCCGGCGACCCCGGCGAGCCCTCGGGAGAGCGCCGCGGTCGGCACGGCGGCGCGGTTCTCGGCGCGGATCGCCTCCGGGATGCCGGGTACCTCGTGGTCCAGCACCCGCCGGGTCATCTCCGGAGTGAGGTCGGTGGGCGAGATGCCGGTGCCGCCCGTGGTCAGGATGACGTCGTAGCCGGTGGCGATCCCGGCGCGCAGCGACAGCTCCACCGGTTCGCCGTCCGGCACGACCAGCGGTCCGTCCGTGGCGAAGCCGAGAGCGGTGAGTCCGTCGACGAGGACCGGTCCGCCCTTGTCGGCGTAGACACCCGCGGCGGCGCGGTTGGAGGCGGTGATGACGAGGGCGGTGTACGGGGCCGGGCCGGGGCCCTCGGACGGGTCGCCGCCGGCGGGCGGGAAGCCGGAGGCGCTCACGCGTCCGCTCCGCTCGGCTCCGGGCGTACCCAGTCGCCGGACTTGCCGCCGGACTTGGCCTCGACCCGTACGTCGGTGATGACGGCCGCCTTGTCGACCGCCTTGACCATGTCGATCACCGTGAGCGCGGCGACCGTGACCGCCGTCAGCGCCTCCATCTCGACGCCGGTGCGGTCCGTGGTCTTCACCGTGGCGCTGATCTCGACGGCGTCGTCCGCCACGCTCAGGTCGACCTCGACGCCGGAGACGGCGAGCGGGTGGCAGAGCGGGACGAGGTCGGGGGTGCGCTTGGCTCCCATGATCCCGGCGATCCGCGCGGTGGCGAGGGCGTCGCCCTTGGGGACTCCCTCGCCCCGCAGCAGTTCGATCACCCGCGGCGAGACGAGGACCCGGCCGCTCGCCCGGGCGACGCGCGCCGTGACGTCCTTCGCCGAGACGTCGACCATGCGGGCCGCGCCAGCCTCGTCGATGTGCGTCAGCCTGTTCTGCGTACTCAACTCACTCCGCCTAGCGGTAGGGCGCCGTTCGCCCGCGCGGCCCGCACCGGAGTGCGGGCCGGGGGCCCGGGGTACGTCCCCCGGTGAGGCAGCGGCAGACACCGTACCGCCACCGTGGCCGTCTCAGCGGAGCAGGACCACTTCGGTCTCCGTGCCGGGCTCCACGGAGGTGACGTCCTCGGGGATCACGATCAGCGCGTCCGCCCGCGCCAGCGCGGCGATCAGGTGCGAGCCGGAGCCGCCCACGGGGACGACGGTGCCCGACACCTCGTCGTAGGTGCCGCGCAGGAACTGCCGCTTCCCGGCCGGGGAGGTGAGCGGCACTGAGGTGGTGAGGGCGGCGCGGACGGTGGGCCGGCGCACCTCTTCCAGGCCCATCAGCGCGCGGATCGCCGGGCGGACGAAGAGTTCGAAGGAGACGTAGGCGGAGACCGGGTTGCCCGGGAGAGCCAGCAGCGGGGTGTGGTCGTGGCCGATGGAGCCGAAGCCCTGGGGCTTGCCGGGCTGCATGGCGAGTGTGCGGAAGTCGATGCCGCTGCCGGGCTCGTCCTCGTCGCCGACCGAGGAGAGCGCCTCCTTGACGACGTCGTACGCGCCCACGCTGACGCCTCCGGTGGTGACCACCAGGTCGGCCCGGATGAGCTGGTCCTCGATCGTGGTGCGGAGGGTCTCGGCGTCGTCGGTGACCGCGCCGACGCGGTAGGCGAGGGCACCGGCGTCGCGGGCGGCGGCGGTGAGCGCGTAGCTGTTGGAGTCGTAGATCTGTCCGCCCGCCAACTCTTCTCCGGGCTGGACGAGTTCGCTGCCGGTGGAGACGACGACCACGCGGGGGCGGGGGCGGACCTTGACCGTGGCGCGGCCGATCGCGGCGAGCAGGCCGATCTGCGGCGGCCCGAGGACCGACCCGGCCGCGAGGGCCAGGTCACCCGGCTTCACATCGCTGCCGGAGGCCCGGACGTGGGCACGGGCTTCGGCGGCGCGGTACACCCTGACCTCACCGCTCGCGCCCTCGGGGGCATCCCGGTGGGCGCGCATGGTCGCGGCGGGTCCCTCGCCCGTACCGCCGTCCGTCCACTCGACGGGGACCACCGCCTCGGCGCCCTTGGGCAGCGGGGCGCCGGTCATGACACGGGCGGCCTGGCCGGGGCCGACCGCCCCGCCGTCGGGGAGCCCGTCGCTGCCGGCCGCCACGTCGCCGACGACGGTGAGCACCGAGGGGAACTCCTCGCTCGCCCCGGTGACGTCGGCGACCCGGACCGCGTAGCCGTCCATGGAGCTGTTGTCGAAGGGGGGCAGCGCGATCCGCACCACGACGTCCTCGACCAGTACGCACCCTTGAGCGTCGGCCAGTTGCAGCTCGATGGGTTCGAGCGGCCCGACAGCGCCCAGGATGTCGGCGAGGTGCTCGTCGACCGACCAGATCGTGCTGCTCACAGTGCTACATCTCCTCGTTGACGTAACGGCGGAGCCAGGTACGGAAGTCCGGGCCCAGGTCCTCGCGTTCGCACGCGAGCCGCACGATGGCCCGCAGGTAGTCGCCCCGGTCGCCGGTGTCGTATCGGCGCCCCTTGAAGACGACGCCGTGCACGGGCCCGCCGATCTTCTCGTCCGCGGCGAGCAGCTGGAGGGCGTCGGTGAGCTGGATCTCGCCGCCCCGGCCGGGCTCGGTCCGTCGGAGTATGTCGAAGACGGCGGGGTCGAGCACGTACCGGCCGATGATGGCGAGGTTGCTGGGCGCGTCGGCCCGGTCGGGCTTCTCCACCAGGCCGGTGACCCGGACGACGTCGTCGGTGGCGGTGCCGTCCACCGCGGCGCAGCCGTACATGTGGATCTGTTCCGGATCGACCTCCATCAGCGCGACGACGCTGCCGCCCTCGCGCTCCTGGACCTCCACCATCCGCGCCAGCAGCGCGTCGCGCGGGTCGATGAGGTCGTCGCCGAGGAGGACCGCGAACGGCTGGTCGCCGACGTGCGGGGCGGCGCACAGCACGGCGTGGCCGAGGCCGCGGGGGTCGCCCTGGCGGACGTAGTGCATGGTGGCGAGGTCGCTGGACTCCTGTACCTTCGAGAGGCGTTCGTCGTCCCCCTTGCGGGTGAGCGCGGATTCCAGCTCGTAGTTCCGGTCGAAGTGGTCTTCCAGCGGACGCTTGTTCCGTCCGGTGATCATCAGTACGTCGGAGAGACCCGCCGTGACGGCTTCTTCGACGACGTACTGGATGGCCGGCTTGTCGACGACGGGCAGCATCTCCTTGGGAGTGGCCTTCGTGGCCGGCAGGAAGCGGGTGCCCAGACCTGCGGCCGGGATGACGGCCTTGCTGATCCTGGGTGTCGACTCAGTCATGCGCTGAACCATAACGGTTGCGTACGAACGGACGATGATCCACTGGTTAACTTTGTGGTCATACGCACCCATATGAGAAAAGTGTGAGCTTCCTATGACCGACGAGTCGTCCGACGCCCCGTCCGCGAAGACCGCCCTGCGGCGTGAGCTCCTCGCCGCGCGGGCGGCGTTGACCACCGGGGAACTCGCCGGCTCCGCCGCCGCCCTGGCCGGTACCGCGCTCACCCTGCCCGAACTCTCCGGTGCCCGGACCGTCGCCGCCTATGTGTCGGTGGGGAGCGAGCCGGGTACCCGCGCGCTGCTCGACCTGCTGCGGGCACGGGGCGTACACGTCCTGTTGCCGGTGCTGCTGCCCGACGACGACCTGGACTGGGCGGTGTACGAGGGTCCGGACCGGCTGCTGAAGGCGGGACGCGGGCTGCTCGAACCCGGCGGCCCCCGGCTCGGCCCTCCGGCCGTCCTCGACGCGGACGCTGTACTGCTGCCCGGCCTCGCGGCCGACACCCGGGGCATGCGGCTCGGCCGGGGCGGGGGCAGTTACGACCGGGTGCTGGCCCGGCTCGCCGCGGCGGGGGCGCATCCGGCGCTGGTGGTGCTGCTGTACGACGACGAGGTGGTCGCGCGGGTTCCGGCGGAACCGCACGACCACCCCGTGGACGCCGTCGTCACTCCGGCCGGAACCCGCCGCTTCGGCCGGTGACCGGCCGCCGCGCGCTCCGGCCCCGGGTCAGCCGGTGGCCGCAGCCGGCTTGAGGGTCAGCGTCTCGGCCGTCGAGGCGCTGACCGCGTCGGCGCCGAAGGACCAGTCGAGCAGTTCGCCGTTGACCCACTTGTCCGTCTGGTCGGTGTAGTGCGCGCTGAACGCGTGCCCGGAGGCGCCGGTCAGGTTGATCCAGCGGGACTTGTCCCAGTCACCGACGTTCAGCACCATCCGCATCGACGGCACCCAGATGACGTCGTAGCCGCCGGCCGCGTTCCAGCCGGTGGCGTCGACCGCCGCCTCGCCACCGCCGAGGTTCCACGGACCGCGGTTCAAGGCCTTCTGGAGCAGGCCGGGACCGGAGGTGCCGAGGGTCTGGTTCTTCAGCGTCAGCTGGTGCAGCCGGCCCCAGCTCCAGGTGGAGATGTCCTTGCCGAGCTTGGCGGTCAGCTCCCAGCGGGCGTCGTCCATGGCACGGGCGAACAGCTGGTCGCGGTTGTTGATGGCGGTCTCGCGGCCCTGGGCCGGAACCTTCCACCAGTCGTTGTCCTCGTCGTCCAGGATCTTGGAGACGACCTCGTTCCAGCGGTCGCCGCCGTCGGGCTGCGCCGAGTCGGCGTCGCGCTGGCCGCATTCACGGACGAGCTTGTTCTGCTCGTCGACGGGCCCGGTGGAGTCGGCCCGGGTGACGTAGATGCAGTCGCCCTCGACGCGCATCTCCTTGGGCAGCTTGTCGCCGAAGGCCAGCATCAGGATGTTGCGCCAGACGCCGTTGAAGTACGCGGCGGCGGCCGAGTCGGAGTCCTGGGTGTAGTCCCAGCCCTCCAGCAGCTTCTGCGCCTCGCGGACGTCCTTGTCGGCGATGTTGATGCTCAGCAGCTTGGGCACCAGCAGCGCGGCGATCTCGCTGGTGTTGTCCATCTGCATCTTCGTCATGTCGTCGGTCGAGATCTTCTCGCCGCCCTTGATCTTCGACGCGATGAGGTCGTTGATGCGCTGGCTGCGGGTCCCGTAGCCCCAGTCCTTGGTGAGCAGCTCGGGGTACTTCTCGTCCACGACCGCCTGGTTCGCGGTGACGATGTAGCCACGCTCCGGGTTGTACTCGTACGGCAGCTCGCTGAAGGGGATCGGGTCCTTCTCCCAGCCGTACTTCGAGGACCAGCCGGGCATCGGCATGGTGCCGTCACCGGACTTGCGGACCGGGATCCACCCGGGTGCCTGGTAGCCGATGTTGCCCTTGGTGTCCGCGTAGACGAGGTTCTGGGAGGGGACCTCGAAGTGCTCGGCGGCCTCGCGGAAGGACGCGAAGTCGTCGGCGCGGTCCAGCTCGAAGACGGCGTCCATGGAGTGGCCGGGCTGGAGCGCGGTCCACTTGAGCGAGACGGCGTACCCGGACGCGCGGTCGGGGGCGGCGCCGGCGACCGGGGCCTTCTGGCCGACCTTCTCCAGCTCGCCGCTCCGGTCCGAGACGACGGGGCCGTTGTTGGTCTCGCGGACGGTGATCTTCCGGCTCTTTCCGCCGGCGACCTTGATGGTCTCCTCACGGGTGGTGAAGGGGACCGTCTTGCCGTCGTAGAGGTAGCCGTCGGTGGAGACCTTCTCCAGGAAGAGGTCGGTCACGTCGGCACCGAGGTTGGTGAGCCCCCAGGCGACGTCCTGGTTGTGACCGATGATCACCCCGGGCATGCCCGAGAAGGTGTATCCGGCGGTGTCGTACTGGCACTTCGCCGAGACCTCGCGGCAGTGCAGCCCCATCTGGTACCAGAGCGAGGGCAGCATCGGCGCCAGGTGCGGGTCGTTCGCCAGCAGCGGCTTGCCGGTGGTGGTGTGGGAGCCGGAGACGACCCAGGAGTTCGACCCGATGCCGTTGCCGTTCGGGCCGAGCAGCGCCGGGATCTCGTCCAGGGTGTCGGAGAGCGCGCCGAGCTGGGTATTGAGTCCCTCGGTGGCACCGGTGACGGTGTCCCCGTCCACGGTCGAGTCGCTCGCCTCGGCGTCCGGGTCGAACTCGCCGGTGGCGGAGGAGACCGCGCCCTCGCCGACGATCGTCTCGTGCTTGTCGTACGGGTACTCGGGGTACAGGTCCGCGATCTGCTTCGCCGTGAGCCTGCTGGTCATCAGCGAGCGGTCGATCTCGTCCTGCATGTTGCCGCGCAGGTCCCAGGCCATCGCCTTCAGCCACGCGACCGAGTCGACCGGAGTCCACTCGGTGGGCTTGTAGTCGTTGGTCAGGTTCAGCGCCGCGTACTCGACGGAGATGTCCTTCCCGTCCTTGCCCTTCAGATACGCGTTGACGCCGTCCGCGTACGCCTGGAGGTTCTTCTTGGTGTCGGCGCTGAGGACCTTGTCGTACTCCTCCTGCGCGACCTTCCGCCAGCCGAGCGTGCGGAGGAAGGAGTCGGTCTCCACCTGGCTGGAACCGAACATCTCGGAGAGCCGCCCGGCCGTCATGTGACGGCGGACGTCCATCTCGTAGAAGCGGTCCTGCGCCTGGACGAAGCCCTGGGCGCGGAAGAGGTCGGCGTCGGTGTCCGCGTAGACCTGGGGGATGCCGTAGTCGTCGCGTTTGACCTCGACGTCTCCGGTCAGGCCGGGGACCTCGATCGTTCCTGTGGTCTGCGGGTACGAGGCCCGGACCGTGGCGACGGACCAGTACGCGCCGTACCCGACGCCCGCGACCAGCGCCAGGACCAGGACGATCACGATGAGGCGGGCGCGTCGCCCCTTCTTCCGGCCGGATTTCTTCGCAGCGGAAGGACCGGCAGAGACGGTTGTGTTGGCGGGCATCGCTGTCCTTCGCGGGGCAGGGTGGTCCTGGGAGTGCAAGGGCAACCATAGGCGCAGCGCCGATCCGACTCGGACGCGGTGGGGGGCTGCGGTCATCCGCACACAGGTCGTACACAAAATCGAAGGCGTCAAGAAAGCGTTAAAGATTAGGTAAGGTAACGAAGTACCTACCCGCCGGGAACCTGCCCGGCGGTCGTACGCGGGGAAGGAAGCGCGCCCTGACTGTCCACACGCTCAACGAACTCCTGCTGGTCTCGTCGCTCGTCCTGCTCGTCGCGGTGGCGGCGGTCCGGATCTCGTCACGCAGCGGGCTCCCCAGCCTGCTCCTGTACCTCGGGATCGGCATCGCGCTGGGACAGGACGGCATCTTCGACGTCCAGTTCGACAACGCGGAACTCACCCAGGTGATCGGCTACGCCGCCCTGGTAGTGATCCTCGCCGAGGGCGGACTGGGCACGAAATGGAAAGAGGTCAGGCCCGCGCTTCCGGCTGCGGCCGTGCTCTCCACCGTGGGCGTGGGCATCAGCGTGGGAGTCACCGCGGCGGGGGCCCACTACCTCGTCGGGCTGGAGTGGAAGCAGGCGCTCATCATCGGCGCGGTCGTGTCCTCGACGGACGCGGCCGCCGTCTTCTCCGTACTCCGCAGAGTGCCGTTGCCCTCCCGGATAACGGGTGTGCTGGAGGCCGAGTCCGGCTTCAACGACGCCCCGGTGGTCATCCTCGTCCTCGCGTTCTCCACGATCGGCCCGGTCGAGCACTGGTACGTCCTGATCGGCGAGATAGCGCTGGAACTCGCCATCGGCGCGGCCATCGGCCTCACCGCCGGCTGGCTCGGCGCCTACGCGCTCCGCCACGTCGCGCTGCCCGCCTCCGGCCTCTACCCGATCGCCGTGATGGCCATCGCGGTCACGGCGTACGCCGAGGGCGCCATCGCGCACGGCAGCGGGTTCCTCGCCGTGTACCTGGCCGCCATGGTGCTCGGCAACTCCAAACTGCCGCACTGGCCGGCCACCCGGGGCTTCGCCGACGGGCTCGGCTGGCTCGCCCAGATCGGCATGTTCGTCCTGCTCGGCCTGCTCGTCACCCCGCACGACCTGCTCGACGACTTCTGGCCCGCGGTGGTCGTGGGCCTGGTGCTCACCGTGGTGGCCCGGCCGCTCTCGGTCTTCCTGAGCCTGGCGCCGTTCCGGCTGCCCAAGCGCGAGAAGACCCTGATGTCGTGGGCGGGACTGCGCGGCGCCGTCCCCATCATCCTCGCCACCATCCCCATGGTGGCCGGCATCGACGGCTCCACCCGCGTCTTCAACATCGTCTTCGTGCTGGTCATCGTCTACACACTGATCCAGGGCCCGACGCTGCCCTGGCTCGCCAAGGCGCTGAAGATCGCCGAGGACCCCTCCGAAGCCGCCGACCTGGGCATCGAGTCCGCCCCCCTGGAGCGGTTGCGCGGGCACCTGCTCTCCGTCGCGATCCCGGCGAGGTCGAAGATGCACGGCGTGGAGGTGGGCGAGCTGCGCCTCCCGGCCGGCTCCGCCGTCACCCTGGTGGTCCGGGACGGTACGAGCTTCGTACCCGCCCCCGCGACCGTGCTGCGGCGCGGCGACGAACTCCTGGTGGTCTCGACCGACCCGGTGCGCGACGCGACCGAGGCCCGGCTCCGGGCCGTCGGCGAGGGCGGCAAGCTGGCCGGCTGGCTGGGCGCGGGGCAGCGTCCGGGCGGCGCGGCGGACGGCGATGCCGTGGCCCGGCTCGCCCGGGCCACCCACCTGGACCGGCTCGCGAACACGATGCAGCGGCTCAGCGGCGCGGCGGACGGGCCCGCGCCCGAACCGAAGGCCCGACGGGGCGGCGCGGCGGCGGCCCGAGCGGCAGGGGCCGCCCGCGTGGCGGACGCCCCGGGGCGTCCGGAGAAGGACGGGCGGCGGGAGAAGGGCGCGCGTACGGAGAAGGCGGGGCGGCCGGAGCCGGGCGGGCGGGCCGCCGGGCAGGGCGGGCGGGCCTCGGCGAAGGGCGCGCCCGCGCGGGACCGGAAGAGCCCGGGGCGCGCCGAGCACCCCGAGCGCCCGGAACGTCACGGGGGCGGGGATCGGCCGGGGGCGGGCGACCACTCGGAGGGGCCGACCGCACGACGCTGACGGAGCGGTCGGACACGGCACGGCCGCACCGGTCCGTATACGACCGGTCCGCGGTCCTGTGGGACCACTCGCCCTGGCGTACGCCGTGCGGCGCGGTGCGTACGCCGTGCGGCGCGGTGCGTACGCCGCCGTGCTCCCCGTACCGCTTCCCCGCCGCCCCTGGTCGCCGCGACTTCCGGCTGTAACATGAGGCCGACCTGATCGACCAACTCTGTCTGATGCAGAGCTGGCGCGACCGTATGGCGGTCGTGGCGTCGCTCCGCACTCCTTGAGCGGGACGCCCGGCATCTACCGCAGTTCCGCGCGAAGAGGACAGCTCTCGGCAGCCCCCGTACCCCGGGCGCGGTGCCACCAGGCGGCAGAAAGGCACGGCCGTGGCGTCCACGGTCCCCGTCCGTCCCGGATACGGGCAACTCCTGCGCACCCCCGGTGCGTGGACCTTCCTGCTCCCGGGCTTCGCCGCCCGGCAGCCCTTCGCGATGCTGACCATCGGCATCGTCCTGCTCGTCCAGCACACCACCGGCTCCTACGGCAGCGCGGGCGCCGTCGCGGCCGTCTCCGGTGTCTCGATGGCCCTGTTCGCCCCGCAGAGCGGCCGGCTGGCGGACCGGTTCGGGCAGCGGACCGTGCTGCTGCCCGGCGTACTGGTGCACGCGGTGTCGGTCGGCGCACTGACGGCGCTCGCGCTGGCGCACGCGCCCCTGTGGGCGCTCTTCGCCGCCGCCGTACCGACCGGTGCCTCGATCCCGCAGATCGGCCCCATGGTGCGCGCCCGTTGGGCGGCGCTGCTGGGGCCCGCACCCGGCCGTCCGGCCTCCCCGCTGATGGCGACCGCCGCCGCGTTCGAATCGGTGACCGACGAGTTCACCTTCGTCCTGGGGCCGGTCCTCACCACGGCGCTCTGCACCGGCGTGCACCCGGCGGCCGGGCTGGTCACCGAAGCGACGCTGACCTTGCTCGGCGGGGCGCTCTTCGCGGCGCGGCGCTCCACCGAGCCCGCCCCGCACTCCCCCACCGCGGACTCCGCGCCGCGTACCTCCGCCCTCGCGGTCCCCGGCGTCCGGGTGCTCGCCGTCACCTTCCTGGGCATCGGCGCGGTCTTCGGCGGCATGCAGGTCTCGCTGACCGCCTTCGCCGAGGAGATCGGCCACCCCGGGGTGAACGGCCTGCTGTACGGAGTCTTCGCCTCCGGCAACATGCTGGCCGGGATCGTCTGCGGCGCCGTCGCCTGGAAGCGCGGCCCCCGCCGCAGACTCGTCGTCGGGTACGCCGCCCTGACCCTGACCGCGTCCGCGCTCTGGGCGGTGCACTCCGCGCCGCTGATGGCCGGGCTCGGCTTCCTGGTCGGGCTCTCCGTCGCGCCCGCGCTGATCAGCGGGTACACCCTGGTCGACGCGCTGGTCCCGGCCTCCGCCCGGACCGAGGCCTTCACCTGGCTGACCGGCTCGGTGGCCCTGGGGCAGGCGGCGGCCGTCACGGTGGCCGGCCGGCTGGCCGACGAACGGGGCGCGAGCAGCGGATTCGTCGTGCCGCTGGTGGCCACGGTGCTCGCGCTGGCGACCCTGCTGATCCTGCGTTCGCGGCTTCTGCCGACCGCGTCCGCGCGGGCCGTGGCACGTGGGATCGGTCACCGGGAGCCGGTCACGGTGGACTGATTCCACGGAATAGGTCAGTATGGAACGTCGTTAGCACTCACTGAGTGAGAGTGCCAGGAGGAGCAAGTGCCGACCTATCAGTACCAGTGCACCGAATGTGGCGAAGGCCTTGAGGCGGTGCAGAAGTTCACCGATGACGCCTTGACCGTGTGCCCGAACTGCAATGGACGCCTCAAGAAGGTGTTCTCCGCGGTCGGCATCGTCTTCAAGGGTTCCGGTTTCTACCGGAACGACAGTCGTGGATCGTCGTCGAGCAGCACCCCTGCTTCGCCGTCCACGAAGTCGTCCGACTCCGCTTCGAAGTCGTCGTCCTCGTCGGGCTCCGACTCCGGCTCGTCGTCGTCTTCGGCTTCCACCGCTTCGGCCTCGTCGTCGGCCGGTTCGTCGGCCTCCTCGACCTCGTCGAGCGGCTCGGCCGCCTGAGACGGGCCGCACCAGACAGCTCCACCACGTACACAGCTTCACCGGGACTCCGCCGATCACCTCGGCGGAGTCCTCGTGCTGTCTCCCGTCAGGGCGTGTGCCGAAAGTCCCGCCGGACCCGCCGTCCGTCCGGAGGGCGGGTCCGGCGGGACTTTCGGCACACGCCCTAGCCTGACAGCATGGTGAACGCAGGCACGATCACGGACGCGGGTACGCGCCGGGCCGGGGGGGACGTCATGAGCACTGGTGCGGGTACGGGTTCGGCGGCGGTGCCGGGCGCGGCCTCCGGGCCCCGCGCGGAGATCGGCATCATCGGGGGTTCGGGCTTCTACTCCTTCCTGGACGATGCCACCGAGGTCCGGGTGAAGACGCCGTACGGGGACCCCAGCGACTCCGTGTTCCTGGGCGACATCGCCGGTCGCCGGGTCGCCTTCCTGCCCCGGCACGGCGGCGGCCACCACCTTCCGCCGCACCGCATCAACTACCGGGCCAACCTCTGGGCGCTGCGCTCGCTCGGTGTGAGCCAGGTGCTCGGCCCCTGCGCGGTCGGCGGGCTGCGGCCCGAGTACGGCCCGGGCACACTGCTCGTCCCGGACCAGCTGGTCGACCGCACCAAGGCGCGCACCCAGACCTACTACGACGGCGAACCGCTGCCCGACGGCACGGTGCCGAACGTGGTGCACCTCGGATTCGCCGACCCGTACTGCCCCCGGGGGCGCGCCGCCGCACTCGCCGCCGCGCGCGGACAGGACTGGGACGCGGTGGACGGCGGGACGCTGGTGGTGGTCGAGGGGCCGCGCTTCTCGACCCGCGCGGAATCGCGCTGGCACGCGGCGATGGGCTGGTCGGTGGTGGGGATGACGGGCCACCCCGAGGCGGTGCTCGCCCGTGAGCTGGGCCTCTGCTACTCCACGATGGCCCTGGTCACGGACCTGGACGCGGGGGCCGAGGCGGGTGAGGGGGTCTCCCACGAGGAGGTGCTCCAGGTGTTCGCCGAGAACGTGGACCGGCTGCGCTCGGTGCTCTTCGACGCGGTGGGCCGACTGCCCTCCGAGGAGAACCGCGACTGTGTGTGCGCCCGTGCGCTGGACGGGCTCGACACGGGGATCGCGCTGCCGTAGCCGCAGGGGCGCGGGCTCGGCGCCGGGGGGCCCGGGTCCGTTTCACCCCTGCGGGTGGCGAACTTTTCCACAACCGGTGGACGGTCCACAGGCCTCAGCGGAATCCGCGCTCACGGGGGAGGGTGAGGGGGCCCGGCCGGGACGTCCGGCGGGCATTCCGTACACACCGCAGGTGACGCCATGTTCCCGAACACGACGACCCGTCCGCCCGTGGGCCCCGCGGCCCCGTACCCGGACTCCGCCGCCGGGCCCGCCCGGACCGCCCCCGCCCAGGCCGCCCCGGGGTGGGCACGTCCCGGCGGGACCGCCCGGCTCCCGTCACCCGTACCGCCCCGGTGCGCGGTCCCGGACTTCCCGCCGCTGCGGGTGCGGGGCGGCGGCGGCACGCTCCGTCTGCGACGCGCGCTGTACGGCCGGCAGCGCGCCCTCGCGGCGGGCTTCGCGCTGGTGGCAGCCGCTCTCGCCGCGTCGGGCCTGGGTGCCGCGCAGGGCCGGGCCGCGAGCGCGGCGGGTCCGGAGCGGGCGCGTCCACCGGTCCGTCTGGTGTCCGCGCCGGTGCGGATCACGGACGCGGCGACGGTGCGGCTGCTGCGTCCCGGCGACCGGGTGGACGTGATCTCCGCTCCGGCGTCCGGGGACGGTGCCCGGGTGGTGGCGCGCGATGTACGGGTACGCCGCGTCCCGGGCGCCCACGGGCCGGGCACGGCGCGCGCCGACTGGCCGCCGCCCTCCGGCGGGGAAGACCCGGGCGGCGGATATCCGGGCGGGGGCGATCCCGGCGGGGGCGCGCTGGTGATGCTGTCGGTGACCCGCGAGACGGCGGTGGCCCTGGCCGGAGCCCATGCGTCGGGCGAGCTGCTGGTGGCGGTGTCCGATGCGTGACGGCGCGGCCACGGCCCTCGCGCCGCCCGGAGTCACGGCCCTCGCACGGCCCGGGACTTCGCCGGGCCGGTGGCTCAGATGTGGTGCGGGGGCTTCTCTTCGAGGAAGCGGGCGAGGTCCGCGGCGCCGCCACCGGCCGAAGGCCGGCCTCCCCAGCCCTGGTCCGTGTCGTCGGACGACTGCTGATCCAGCGGATCGCCGAAGTCCAGCTTCGGCCGCGGCCTGGCCTGCTCCGGCTTCGGCTTCGGCCGCGCCGACTCGGGCCGCTCGGGGTTCTTCGGCTGCGGCTCGCTGGGTCCAGGGGCGGGGACGGTGCTCATGCCTCCAGGGTACGGCGGCGGGAGCACCGGCCCCCGCGCCCCGGTCAGCGGTCCTTCGGGTCCAGCCACCAGAGCCCGAGGACCACCACGAACGACAGGCAGAGGAAGCCCGCACCCCACCAGGCGGTCCCGGTGTTGCCCTCCATCCACTCGTCGATGATCACCAGCAGGCCCCAGAGCTGGCCGACGACCACGGTCATCGCCAGCACCAGTCGGGCGGTCAGCTTGGCGGACCGCTCCGGCTCCTGGTCGGTGCCGGCCCCGGGGCCGGGCCCGGTGTGCCGGACCCGGGGGTCGCCGTAGCCGCTGGTGGGCCGGATCTGCGGGTAGCGCTCCTTGACGGGCCGGTTGAGTTCGGGCCGGGCACTCCCCGGGTGGTAGTCCGGGTATGCCGGGCCCTCGGGCGGCTGTTCCCCGGTCACGCCCGGCCCCCCGTCTCCGTGTCACGGGCGCGGTGCGCGGACGCCGTTCCGGTGCGTTCCGGTGGCTCGGCGCCCCCGTTCCCGCCCCGGCCCGGTGCTTCGACGCCGTCGGCGGTGCCGGGGCAGTCGAGGCGGCCGGCGAGGCCGGGTTTGGTCTCCCGGAGCTGGCGGCAGACGCCTTCCTCGATGGACTCGCCGGACCGGGTCGTGCCGATCGCCCAGACGCTGCCGTCCGCCTCCTCGGTGACGACCACCTTGGGCAGCCCGCGCGGCGGCGGGCCGGCCGTGACCTCGCCGGTGCGCGCGTCGAAGACGCCCTCGTGGCAGGGGCAGTACAACTCGCCCTCGGTACCCCGGTCCTTCCGCCACAGCACGGCGCAGGCGAGGTGGGTGCAGATGGCGGAGTAGCCGACGAGGGTGCCGTCGTCGAGCCGTACGGCCACCGCCCGGTCCTCCTCGCCCGGGTAGCGGAAGGCGAGGGACTCGCCGGGGAGCAGCCGGGAGGCGATCATCTTGGGCCGGGCCGGCTTGCCGTCGTCGGTGTCGCCGTGGCGGTGCAGGATGCCGGCGGCCACCCCGATGCCGCCGACGGCCAGGCCGCCGGAGACGGTGGTGACGATCCGGAGGTAGTCGCGGCGGGTGGTGAGGGCGTCGGCGGAGATCCGGTCGTGCAGGGCCTCGCGGGGGTCGCCGCCGGTGGGCGGCCGTTCGTTGCCCGGGGGCTGTTCGGTGACGCTCATCGGCGGACGTCCTTACCGTTGATCTCGACGACGGGCAGCCCGCCGGGGACGGGCCACTGGACCTTGTCCGCGGGGACGACCATGGCGACTCCGGTGCGTACCTCGGTCTCGCCGAACACGAAGGTGTCGGCGACCTGGACCCCCGGGCGCTCCGCCTGGAGCTCCTCGACGGTTCCGTAGAAGAGGGCTCCGGTGGGGCAGACGGTGGCGCACATGGGGGCGAGGCCGTAAGCGGTGCGGTCGTAGCAGAGGTTGCACTTCAGCTGGAGCTTCGCGCCGAGGTCGATCTTGGGTACGCCGAAGGGGCAGGCGTTGACGCAGTTGGCGCAGCCGATGCAGCGGGTGGTGTCGGCCTGCTGCACCACGCCGTCGGCCGTCACGAGGATGGCGTCGGCGGGGCAGACCTCGGCGCACGGGGCGACGGGGTCCTCACAGTGCATGCAGACGGTCGGAAGGGAGGCCACGGACCGGCCCTCGTCGGTGTAGTCGAGGTGGATCATCGACTTGCCGCGGTGCGAGTCGCACTCGCGGCAGGCGGAGACGCAGGCCTGGCAGCCGATGCAGCGGCCGGGATCGATGAAGATCGTTCTGCCCATCACGGGGCATCAGCTCCTCTCCGAGGTGCCACGGCCCTGCGGGGACGTGGGGGGCAGCGGGTCGGTCCGGGAGACCTGGGTCTCCGGGTACGCGACGTGTCCGGGGGCGACGGGCGGCGAGGGCACGGTGTCGAGCTCGGAGGCGTGCTCGATGCGGCAGGCGCACACCTTGTACTCGGGGATCTTCGAGCGGGGGTCGAGCGCGTCGATGGTGAGGGCGTTGGCGGACGTGGGGACCGGCCAGTGGTACGGCAGGAAGACGGTGTCGGGGCGGATCGCCTCGGTGACGAGGGCGGGGAAGACCTCGCTGCCTCGCCGGGTGACGACCCGGACGGGTTCGCCGGTGCGGAAGCCGTGGGACGGGTGGACCTCCGCCCAGGGCCGGGGCGTCTGCTCCACGAGGGCGCCGAGCCGGCGGGTCTGGTTGCCGGAGAGGAAGTGCGCGACGGTGCGCCCGGTGGTGAGGGACATCGGGAACTCGTCGCTGTACGGGTCCATCGGCAGGTGCCACTCGACGACCTGGAGGTGGATCTTGCCGTCTTCGTGGTAGGTCCGGCCGTCCTCGAAGAGGCGGGGGGTGCCGGGGTGGTCGGTGGTGGGGCAGGGCCACGCGATGCCTCCGGTCTCCTCCAGCCGTTCGTAGGTGATGCCGTAGTAGTCGATGACGGTGCCCCGGGAGGCGGTGCGCAGCTCCTCGAAGACCTCGCGCGAGTCGGCGAAGGCGAACTTGTCGCCGGCTCCGAGGCGCCGGGCGAGTTCGCACATCACCCACGTATCGGTCCGGACGCCGGGGGGCGGCTCCTGCGCCTTGTTGTGCTTGACGACGCGGGCCTCCGCGTTGGCCATCACGCCGTCGTCCTCGGCCCAGGTGGTGACGGGGAAGACCACGTGGGCGTTGGCGGCGGTCTCGGAGAGGAAGAAGTCGAACTGGGCGTGGAACTCGGTGGCGTCGTACCCCTCCTTGACCACCCGGTAGTTCGGGAGGGAGACGAAGGGGTTGTTGCAGATGCCGATCAGGCCGCGGATCTCGCGGCGCTGCATCTGCCAGACCATCTCCATCATGGAGGTGCCGGCGGTGGGGAGTTCGGACTCCTCGATGCCCCAGACCTCGCAGATCTGGCGGCGGTGCTCCTCGTCGAGGATGGAACGTCCGCCGGGCAGCAGGTCGGCCTTCTGGCCGTGCTCGCGACCGCCCTGGCCGTTGCCCTGGCCGGTGAGGGTTCCGTATCCGGCGCCGGGTTTGCCGATGTGGCCGGTGGCGGCGCAGAGGTTGATGACGGTGAGGCAGTTCTCGACCCCCTGCGAGTGGTGCTCGATGCCCCGGGCATGCCATGCCATGGCCTTGGGTGCGCGGGCGAAGGTCCGGGCGACCTGGACGATCTGCTCGGCGGGAACGCCGCAGATCCCGGCCGCGCGGGACGGCGGGTACTCGGCCGCCTTGGCCTTCACCTCCTCCCAGCCGGTGGTGTGCTCGGCGAGGTACTCCTCGTCGGTGAGCCCCTCCTCGACGATCACGCTGAGCACGGAGTTGAAGAACGCCGAGTCCGTGCCGGGCTTGAGCGCCACGTGGATGTCGGCGGTGCGGGCGACGGCGGTCTCGCGCGGGTCGACGACGATGAGGCTGGCGCCCCGGTCCCGGGCTCCCCAGACGTACTGGGTCAGCACCGGGAAGCACTCGCCGAGGTTGGAGCCGGCGATGAGCAGGCAGTCGGTGAGCAGGATGTCGGAGAAGGGGTTGCCGGCGCGGTCGATGCCGAAGGCGAGTTTGTTGGCCCCGGCGGCGCTGACCATGCAGAGCCGGCCGTTGTAGTCGACGTGCTTGGTCCTGAGCGCGACCCGGGCGAACTTGCCGACCAGGTAGGTCTTCTCGGAGAAGAGGCTGGCGCCGCCGAGGAGGCCGAACGCGTCCTTCCCGTACATCTCCTGGATGCGGCGGATCTCGGAGACGGTGAAGGCGAGCGCCTCGTCCCAGGAGACCTCCGCGAACTCCTCGTCGCGGGAGCGGCGCATCAGCGGGGCGGTGAGCCGGTCGGGGTGGTTGACCTGCTGGTAGGCGTTGATGCCCTTGGGGCAGAGCCGCATCCGGTTGATGTCGTGGTTGCGGGGTTCCACGCCGAAGACCTTGCCGCCGCGGTCGACCCGCAGGTACATCCCGCACTGGACGCCGCAGAAGCAGCAGTGGGTGGGGACGAGGGTCTCGCCGTCCTGGTCGGCGTGCCACTGGTCGGCGGGAATGCCTCCGGCGTCGCGGAACGCGCGGGTGCCGGGAGGGGCGAGGGAGGGGTCGAGGGGCACGGCGGCACGGTGGCCCGACGAAACGGGGGGAACGGCCGCGCCGTGGTCGGCGGCTCGCGGGTCCGCGGTCACTTGAAGCCCTTCTTCACGTGGGTGAGGTAGGCGCTGCCGCGCAGCACCCGCTTGCAGCGCGGGCAGTACTCGGCCCACTCGTCGAAGTCGAGCCGCAGGTCGCGCATGGTGCCGCGGAGGTTCTCGACGTAGGGCCCGGTGTCGATGTCCTGTCCGCAGCGCCGGCAGGCGAAGATCTCGTCCCCCTGGCGGGCGGTGTACTTGAACAGCTGCATGCCGACGGCGGCCGGGCGCTGGACGATGTGGAAGAACTTCCCGAACGGGATGTAGATGAGGGTGAAGACCACGGCGACCATGTGGAGGACGGCGAGGAACTCGTAGCCTCCGCCGTGCAGGAAGATCGACGAGAAGGTGAGCAGCAGTCCGGTGACGGAGATGACGATCAGCGCGATCAGCGGGATCAGGTCGTAGCCGAAGCGCTGTCCGGTGCTGGCGCCGCGGTCCTTCATGCGGCGCCAGAGGAAGTACGAGGCGCCGGGGATGACGAGGACGGCCGCGAGGTCCAGGCCGTGGAACATCACCCATCCGATGAAGCTGAGCGAGTCGAAGCCGAGGATCTTGAAGCCCCAGATCCGCATCTCGTACCCGGGGCCGGAACCGGACCCCGAGGTGAAGGTGAACCAGCCCCAGATCAGCGGGAAGGTGATCAGGGCGGCCAGGACGCAGCCCCAGAAGATCAGTTGGTGGGCGGCCCAGCGGGCGTGCGAGCGAGCGCCGAGGAACTTCTGGAACCCGAGGTAGGTGGCGATCATCTTCGGCAGGGCGGTGGGGGCCTGACGGAAGTTCTCGGCGGAGAAGAGGCTGCGCCAGCCCTGCTTGAAGAGCCGCGCGGCACCGGGGGCGGAGATCCAGACCGTGTAGCGGTAGGCGACGCCGAAGGCCAGGAAGACGCTGGCGACGGCGTAGGGGAGCAGGGCTGAGTCGAAGTTCACCAGCAGTCGGCTGCCGAGGACGATCGCGAGGATCAGCAGGGCCGAGACGGCCGCGCCGACCATGGTCGCCCGCGCGTTGACGGACCCGGGCAGGGCGGCTGCCGCCTTGCGGAGGGCACCGACCGGACCGGACGGGGGCGGCGCGTCGGTGGTCACCCGCGCCGAGACGCCGGACGAGGAGGTGGGATCACCGGGCGTAGGTGGTGCGGCGGAGGCTTCTGGTGGCTCGGTCACTCGACCACCGTAGGTACCTATGGGTAGTTTTACCCTGTTTTAGGCCTCGCCTGGGTGAGCGCATCCCCTGCATGGCGGGCGCCCGCCTCCGCTCCCCCCGGCTTGTGGAAGGGCAGCACGTCGAGGCGGGAGACGTTGCCGAGGGAGGCGGCGAAAGCGGCGGCACCGCCGATGTCGCCGGGGTCGCCGGTGGGGCCCGGCACCAGGACGAAGCGCAGGACTCTGGACCCTCACCCCTCCTGCGTGAAAGGTGTCACGCACCGGGTCGGCGCCGGACCGGGCGCCGACTCACCCCGGTCGGCGGGGAGTTCGGCCGTGTCTTCGGCAGAGGCGGGAACTTTCCGTCGCCGTCCCACGTTTTTTCCAACCCCGGCGACGATGTCGGAGCCAGGGACTACGTTAAGCACGCACCACGTCACATGCGGCAACGGCCTGGAGACAGCACCTTGAGCGATCCGTACGAGACAACCGAGCAGCACCTCGACCGACTCCTGCGACGGGCCCTCAACTCCTTCGACCTGCCCGACAGCACGGTCGAACGGCTCGGCACGGCACTCGCGCACAGCAGCACCCTGCACTCCTCGCACCACAGCGCGGAGCTGCACCGCGAGACGTACCGCCACACCTACCTGCTCACCGACGGCAGCGCGCTCAGTCTCTGGGAGCTGGTGCACGGCGGCGGCCGTGACGCACCCGCCACCCGGGAGCACGAGCTGTACGACGAGGAGGCGGACGCCCACGTCGCCGCCGCCCGGGTCACCGGCGTGTTCGCGGACGCCCCGGCGTTCACCGAGGACGCGCCGACCGTCGACCTGGACGCCCTGAACGCCCTGATGGCCGCCCCCTCGGGGCCGTCGCCCCGGACGTACGCCCCCGACAACAGTGCCGACCACGCACGCCGGGTGCTGCGCCGCGCGGAGAACCCGGACCGTCCGGGCGGGGCCACGGCCCGGCTGCTGCGCTCGGCCTTCGCCCACCACATCACCCAGATCTTCGGCCGGCAGTTCCGGGTGGGCGGCCACGACGCCGGGTTCACCCTCTACGAGCACGCGTTCCTGTTGCTCGACGGCAGCGAGACCAGCCTCTGGGAGGTCGAGCACACGGCGACCGAGGACGGCCGCCACATGTGCGAGGTCTACACCGACGAGCAGACGGCCCGCGACGCGATGGAGCACCGCACCCGCATCTGCTGAGCCGGTCGGGCGCGCCTGCCGGTCGGGCGCGCCTGCCGGTCGGGCGCGCCTGCCGGTCGGGCGCGCCTGCCGGTCGGGCGCGCCTGCCGGTCGGGCGCGCCTGCCGCAGGGGCCCGGAGAACCGGGCCCGGCCCCGCCCGTCCTGCCCCGGACATGAGCGAGCCCCGACGCCGGGGGGGGTGGGCGCCGGGACTCGGTTCATGGGACCGGTGCGAAGACCGGTCGTCGGGCCGGTGCGAACCGGCTTGATGGGGAGATTACGGGTTATTGGCTCACGCCGCAGCGTCAAAGCCCGTGTCGCGCGCCATTCGCTTCAATTCGACCAACGCGTGCTTCTCGATCTGGCGGATCCGCTCACGCGTCAGACCGTGTTCCTTGCCCACTTCGGTCAGCGTCCGCTCACGGCCGTCCTCGATTCCGTAACGCATCCGGATGATGGAGGCGGTGCGGTTGTCGAGCTTGCCGATCAGCTCCTCCAGCTCCTCGCTGCGCAGCAGCGACATCACGGACTGCTCGGGCGAGACGGCGGAGGTGTCCTCCAGCAGGTCGCCGAACTGCGTGTCGCCGTTGTCGTCGACCGGCATGTTGAGGCTGACCGGGTCGCGGGCCCAGTCCAGGACGTTGCTGACCCGCTCGGTGTTGGAGTCCAGCTCCGCGGCGATCTCCGCGTGCTCCGGGTCGCGTCCGTGCTCACGGTTGAACTCGCGCTGGACCCTGCGGATGCGGCCCAGCTCTTCCACCAGGTGGACGGGGAGGCGGATCGTGCGCGACTGGTCCGCTATCGAGCGGGTGATGGCCTGACGGATCCACCAGGTGGCGTACGTGGAGAACTTGAAGCCCTTGGCGTAGTCGAACTTCTCGACCGCGCGCACCAGGCCGGCGTTCCCCTCCTGGATCAGGTCGAGCAGCGGCAGACCCGCGCGCGGGTAGCGACGGGCCACGGCGACGACGAGACGGAGGTTGGAGCGGATGAAGACGTCCTTGGCGCGCTCGCTCTCGTCGAACAGCGCTTCCAGCTCCTCGGGCTTCGCCCCACCTGCGTCGCTCTCGACCTCACCGTCGAGGATCTTGCGGGCGTACACACCCGCCTCGATTGCCTGCGACAGCTCGACCTCCTTGGCGGCGTCGAGCAGGGGCGTTCGCGCGATCTCGTCGAGGTACATGCCGACCAGGTCGCGGTCGGCGATCTCTCCGCTTCCACCGCGAACACTGCGGGCCCGTTCGGTCCCACCGGTGGGTGACGAACGACGGGCGACGGCACGGGTTGCCATGCGTGCTCCCTTGCTGAGTAGGTCGCGACACCCTTTCGGGTGCCCTGCATCCGATGGAAACAACGACTGGAATCCGGACAGAATTCCCCAGCACCGGCTTCAGTTTCGCGATCATGCAGTACCCTGTCGGCCGCCGACAGGAGGACAGATGTCCCGCATACCCACGGACACGCAGGTCAGACCTGGTACGGAGGGTGATCTGGGGGCCCTCACGGACCTGTACAACCACTACGTCCGTGAGACCGCGCTCACTTTCGACGTGACCCCGTTCACCCCCGAGGAGCGCATGCCCTGGCTGCGCGCCCATCCGGACCGCGGCCCGCACCGCCTGCTCGTCGCCGAGGACACCCGTACGACGGCGGACGGCGGCGACGGGGTGCCGGGCAGGGTGCTGGGTTACGCCACCAGCAGCGCGTTCCGCCCCAAGGCGGCGTACGGGACCTCGGTGGAGGTCAGCGTCTACTGCGCGCCGGACGCTACGGGCCGGGGCATCGGGACGCTGCTCTACACGGCGCTCTTCGAGGCGCTGGCCGGTGAGGACCTGCACCGCGCGTACGCGGGCATCACCCAGCCGAACGAGCCGTCCGGGCGCCTCCACGCGGCCTTCGGCTTCCGCCCGCTCGGCACGTACACCGAGGTGGGGCGGAAGTTCGGGCGGTACTGGGACGTGAGCTGGTTCGAGAAGCCGCTCTGAACCGCGGTGCCGCGGGGCTCAGCCGAACTGGACCGAACGTTTCGCCAGCCCCATCCAGAAGCCGTCGATCACGCTGCGGCCCCGGTCGAGCTCGCCCTCGGAGGCGCCCAGCGTCACGAAGAGTGGCGCGAAGTGCTCGGTACGAGGATGGGCGAGGCGGCCGGCCGGGGACTTGTGCTCGAAGTCGAGCAGCGCGTCGACGTCCTGCGCCTGAAGGGCCCGGTTCCCCCAGTCGTCGAACTCCGCCGACCAGCCCGGGGTGCCGCCCCCGGCGTGGCGGAGCGCGGCGAGGTTGTGGGTGAAGAAGCCGCTGCCGACGATCAGTACGCCCTCGTCCCGCAGCGGGGCGAGCTTGCGGCCGATGTCCATCAGCCTGCGCGGGTCGAGCGTGGGCATGGAGATCTGGAGGACCGGGATGCCCGCGTCGGGGAACATCTCCACCAGCGGGACGTACGCGCCGTGGTCGAGGCCCCGGTCCGGGATGTCCTGGACCGGGGTACCGGCGGCGCGCAGCAGCTTGCGGACGTCCTCGGCCAGCTCCGGGGCGCCCGGGGCGGCGTAGCGCACCTGGTAGTAGTGCTCGGGAAAGCCCCAGAAGTCGTGGACGAGGGGCACCGTCGTGGTGGCGCCGATCGCGAGCGGGGCCTCCTCCCAGTGGGCGGAGACGATCAGGATCGCGCGCGGCCGGGGCAGGTCCGCGGACCAGGCGGCCAGCTCCCCCGTCCACACCGGGTCGTCGGCGAGCGGCGGGGCGCCGTGGGAGAGGTAGAGCGCGGGCATGCGCTCGGTGGTGTCGGTCATGGCGCTCCCCATCCGCTGCGACTGGTGACGATTCTCCTCCGGCGGACCCTGTCCGGCTCCCGGAGAACCTCCCGCGCGACAGCTTCTTGAATCTTCAAGTTCCAGCGGCGAGCCTAACCCCATCTAGTTCAACTTTCAAGGAAAGGTCGTACAGTGGGCCCATGACCACGGCACCCACGACCGGCACACGGTGGCTCACCGACGACGAGCAGAGCGTCTGGCGTGCCTACCTCCAGACGACCACGCTGTTGGAGGACCACCTCGACCGCCAGTTGCAGCGGGACGCGGGCATGCCGCACGTCTACTACGGGCTGCTCGTCCAGCTCTCCCAGTCGCCCGGCGGGCAGCTCAGGATGACCGAGCTGGCGAAGGACGCCAAGATCACCCGGTCCCGGCTCTCGCACGCCATCGCCCGGCTGGAGAAGAACGGCTGGGTGCGCCGGGAGGACTGTCCGACCGACAAGCGCGGCCAGAACGCGGTCCTCACCGAGGAGGGACACGCGATGCTGCGGCGCTCGGCGCCGGGCCATGTCGCCGCCGTCCGCCAGGCGATGTTCGACCGGCTCACGCACGAACAGGTGTCCCGGCTCGGGGAGATCATGCGGACCCTGGCGGCGGGACTGGAACCGGACCGCGTGGACGCCGACCTGCCCTGGCTCCGCTGAGGCGGCGACGGCGGGAGCGGATACCGGGACGGCGACGGCGGGAGCGGATACGGGTCTGCCCCGGCCCCGCCGCACATGGCGAGGCAGCCGATACGGGTCTGCCCCGGCCCCGCCGCGGGTGGCGGCGGGACCGGGGCAGTGGAACCGGGCGCGATCGGCTGATCAGTGCGCGATCACCGGGATCTTGAACTCGTCCTCCTCGGCGTCACGCGTGCCACCGCCCTGGCTCACCGGGCCCATGCTGGGCTTGCCGGCGTTGATCAGGGTGAAGGCGATGGCCGAAGCGACCACGAGGATGCCGACCGCCCACCAGATGGCGCTGGCGAAGCCGTCCACCATGGCCTGGAGCTGGAGCAGCTTCGGGTCGGTGGCGGTCGCCGCGTGGTCGGTGATGAACGCGGTGGTGGCGCTGGCGGCGATGGTGTTCAGCAGCGCGGTGCCGATGGCGCCGCCGACCTGCTGCGAGGTGTTGACCATCGCGGAGGCGACGCCCGCGTCACGCGGCTCGATGCCGTGGGTGGCCATGGACATGGCCGGCATGAAGGCGGTGCCCATGCCGAGGCCGAGCAGGACCATGCCCGGCAGGATGACACCGGCGTACGAGGAGTCGATCTCCAGGCGGGTCAGCAGCAGCATGCCGATCGCGGCGAGCAGGAAGCCCGGCCCCATCAGCAGGCGCGGCGGAACGCGCGTCATCAGGCGGGCGCCGATCTGCGTGGAGCCCGTGATCATGCCCGCGACCATCGGCAGGAAGGCGAAGCCGGTCGAGAGCGAGCTGTACCCCTTGACCACTTGGAGGTAGTAGGTGAGGAAGAGGAAGAGGCCGAACATGCCGATGACGGCGAGGCCCAGCGAGAGGTAGATGCCGCCGCGGTTGCGGTCGGCGAGCACCCGGAGAGGCAGCAGCGGGGACGTGACGCGCGACTCGACCAGGATGAAGGCGCCGAGCAGCACGACGGCCGCGACGAACGAACCGACGGTCAGCGCGTCCGACCAGCCGGCCGACTCGGCGCGGGTGAAGCCGTAGACCAGCGAGACCAGGCCGAGGGTGGAGAGCAGCACGCCCGGGATGTCGAGCGAGGAACGGTTGCGCGTACCGGCGGG
This sequence comes from Streptomyces sp. NBC_00247, assembly GCF_036188265.1. Classification (NCBI taxonomy): domain Bacteria; kingdom Bacillati; phylum Actinomycetota; class Actinomycetes; order Kitasatosporales; family Streptomycetaceae; genus Streptomyces; species Streptomyces sp. NBC_00247. The sequence goes on from NZ_CP108093.1 coordinate 2,711,293, forward strand.
CTCACGGATGTAGAGGTACGCACCGACCGCCGCGACGATCGCGAACGGGATGTTGACGAAGAAGGTCCAGCGCCAGTTGAGCGAGTCGGTGAGGAAGCCACCGAGGAGCAGACCGACCGCGCCGCCACCACCGGCGATGGCACCGAAGATGCCGAACGCCTTGGCGCGCTCCTTGGCGTCGGTGAACGTCACGGCGAGCAGTGAGAGGGCCGCGGGCGCGAGCAGGGCGCCGAAGACGCCCTGGAGGGCGCGGGAGCCGAACAGCAGTGCCTGATTGGTGGCAGCACCGCCGAGCGCGGAGGCCAGCGCGAAGCCGATCAGACCGATGGTGAAGGTGCGCTTGCGGCCGAAGAGGTCGGAGATCCGGCCGCCGAAGAGCAGCAGCCCGCCGAAGGCGAGGGCGTAGGCCGTGATGACCCACTGCTTGTTGGCGTCGGAGATGCCGAGGTCCACCTGGGCCTTGGGCAGCGCGATGTTCACGATGGTCGCGTCGAGCACGACCATCAGCTGGGCGAGGGCGATGAAGGCGAGTGCCTTCCAGCGCCCGGGGTCGGAAGCCGGCACTCCGGCGTTCTTCGACAGGGTTTCTGACATGGGAATAGCCACCTAAGGACATGCGCGGGACCGGCGGGACGTCGGTCCCGAAGGGTTCGTGCGAGGCACGCGTGGGACGTGACGGACGTGCGCGAGCGCACCCGTACACGGGCGAAGAGAAGAGACGAATCGTTTCGGAACGGCTGTCGGGACGGGCTCCACGGGACGCGGGGGCGGGCGGTCGGACGCCCGGTGCGGCGGGCGGGGCACGGGCGGGAGCGGCGCCGCGCGAGCGGGCGCGCTCCCCGGGCGCGCGGGCCGTGCGGCCCGGCCCCGGTCACCGGCGACGCTGCCGGTCCCGTGGGAAGCGGAAGAAGATACGGGAAAGAACGGAGGGAAACAGGGGAAAAAGTCGGGAAGCGGGAAAAAGTCGGACATCAACGGGTCCGGCCGGGCGGTCGAGGGGGTGCGTGTGGCATCAGCGCCGCCGCAGGTCCTCCAAGGTCGCCGCGGAGCCGGGCAGTTCGGAGCGGACCGGGGTCCGCAATCCGTCGAGGAAGAGCTGCAGATGGCGGTGGGCGAACTGGTCGATCTCCAGGCAGGCGATGCCGGGAAGGGGCCGGGTGAGCTGGGACAGGGCGATCATGAGGTCACCGACCGCGATGTCGGTACGCAGCAGCCCGGAGGCCATGGCCCGCCGCACGAGATCCTCGACGGCCCCTTCGAGGTGCAGGCGCTCGGCGAGCAGTTCGGGGTGGGCTTTGTCGAACGTCCCGGAGAGCAGGGGGCACAGGGCCCCGACCCGTTCGTCGGCGGCCGCGTGCACGAAGCGGCTGAGCGCGTCGAACGGGTCGCTCTCCTCGGCCATGGCCTCTTCGGCCCGGTCGGCGGTCCGGGACATGACCGCGAGGACGACCTCGTGGGTCAGCGCGGCCCGGTCGGGGAAGTTCCGGTAGAGCGTGGCGTTGCCGACGCCGGCCCTCCGGGCGACGTCGTCGAGGGGCACGTCCGGCCCGAGTTCGACGAACATCTCCCGGGCGGCCGTGACGATCCGTTCGCGGTTGCGCAGCGCGTCGGCCCGCGGACGGGACGCACGGCGCCGGCATTCCGGTGCGGTTCGAGCGACGGTCTCCACGGCGTGGACCTTCTCCGGTGTACGAGTGCGGGCGGCCTCCCGGGTGAACCGGGGACCACGTCCCCACTTCGCGGGGACACACGTTCAAACGGGGAAAGGGTCCCCGGTTATTTCACCCGGACAAGTGACCCCCGTCACAGAACCGCCCGTTCGTAAAACCCTCCGATCGGCTTACCCAACGAGCGGGCCGGGGCGAGCGGACAGAGGCTGACGCCAGAGCGCAGTCCGGGTCGGCCGGCTGCCGTGTACCCCGGAGGCGCGCCCCATGCAGCACCCTCGCCGAGGGATACGCAGCTGTCGCCGCCCGCTCGCCCTCGCGGGCGCGACCGCGCTGGTCATCGCCGCTCTGGCCTCCGCGAGCACCACGCTCCCCGACGCGCACCAGGTCTCGGCCGGCCCGGTCTCCCTCGGTCACGGGTCCGCGCTCGGCCCGTGCCGGATATCCGCCGCCCTGGGCGTACAGATGTCGGAAGGCATGCCGACGCCGCCGGGATACGCCCGCTCCACCGGGACGGTACGGGCCCTGAACCTCATGATCGACTTCCCGGACGCGCAGGGCAGCGGGACCGCCGCGGACCGGATGGCGGAGTTCTTCCCGCAGACCTCGGACTGGTTCCGCCGCAGTTCGTACGGCCGGCTGGTCTATGTGCCCGAAGCGCCGGTGAAGGGCTGGCTGCGGATGCCGATGCCGTTCGCCGAGTACGGCATAGAGCGCGGCTCGCCGTACGAACCGGGCTACCGGCAGCTGGTGTCGGACATCGTCAAGGCCGCCGACGCAACGGTGGACTTCTCCGCGTACGACCTGGTCAACGTGCTGGTCACGCCGAACGCGGGCCCCTCGGCCCTCGACACCGTGCTCTCCGTGACCTTCCCCGACAACGAGGAGGCACCGCGGGCCGACGGCGTACCGCTGGCCAACACCTCGTTCGTCTACAGCCGCCAGGACGACGGCTCGGGCTCCTACGCCCGGACCGGCTACCGGGTGCTCCCCCACGAGAACGGCCACGTCTTCGGCCTCCCCGACCTCTACACCGCGGAGGGCGGTGGCTCGGTCGGGCACTGGGACATCATGTCCGAGGACTGGGGCGCCAACAACGACTTCCTCGGCTGGCACAAGTGGAAGCTGGGCTGGCTCGACAACGGGCAGATCGCCTGCGCCTCGGAGTCCGGCAGCACCGAGCACACCCTTGAGCCGCTGGAAACCGAGGGGGGCACCAAGCTCGCGGTCGTACCGCTGAGCGAGGACTCCGGGTACGTCCTCGAGGTACGCACCGCAGCCGGGAACGACGAGGCCGTCTGCCGCCCGGGGGTGCTGATCTACCAGGTCGACTCGGACGTGGAGACGGGCCAGGGGCCGGTCTCCGTCGCGGACAGCGCCGGTGACAGTGGCGGCTGCACCCGTCGGCCCAACGTGCACGCCGAGCTCTCCGACGCGCCGTTCCAGCCCGGCGAGACCTTCACCGACCGGGCCAACGGGATCCGGGTGTCGGTGCTCGGCGAGGACGACGAGGGTGACTACCGGGTCCGGATCACGCGTTCCTGACCGGAGCCGGTCACCGGGCGCGGCGACCGGGCCGGGGCTGATTCCAGGCGAAGGCGGCGGCCGGGACCACCCCCGGACCCCCGGGCCCACTCGGCCGCCGGGGCGCCCCGCCCCGACCTCCCGCCGGGCACCCGGGTCAGTCGCGCAACACGTCGATCACACTGCCGAGATGGGCGCGGACGGCCCGCTCGGCCGCCTGCGGCTCCCCGGCCACGATCGCCTCGATCATGGCCAGGTGTTCACTCAAGGACTGCTGGGGACGACCGGGCTTCAGGGCCAACTGGAACTGATGGCGCACCAGTTGCCCGTTGAGGCGTTCCAGGAGCTCCATGGCGGTCCGTTGCCCCGAGACCTCCCGGACACGGGTGTGCAGTTGATGGTTCAGCTCGGAGTAGGCGAGGGGATCGCCCCCAGCCACCGCTCTGGCCATCGCCTCGCCCAGCCCGGTCAGCTCCTCGCGCTGCGCGGCGGTGGCCAGGACCGCCGCCTTGGCCGCGCACAGCCCTTCGAGCGCCATGCGGCACTCGGTGATGGCCACCGCCTCATCGACGCTCACCACGCGCACCCGGGACCCGCGGTTACGGATGCGCTCCACCAGCCCCTCCGCGGCAAGGTCGATCAACGCCGCACGGATGCTGGCCCGTGTCACACCGAACCGCTCGGCGAGTTCGTTCTCCACCAGCCGCTGGGCCGGCGCCATCTCGCCCCGCAGAATCGCCTGCCGGAGTCGGGACAGGGCCAGTTGCTTGGCCTGTTCCCCGCTGCCCGGACCGACTTCCTCCGACATGCGCGCCCTCCCTGGGTGAGTGCCTGTCGGCGATCAATCTAAGGGTTGTCCCGCGACCGGATCTCGGGCTTGCCCACGACGGGATCTCGGGCTTGCCCACGACGGGATCTCAGGGGTGCCCGCGAGGGGATCTCCGGGCCGCCCGCGACGGGCGGACACCGCTCTCGTGGCACCAGCGCCCCTCCCCATCCGTCCGTCGCGGGTCCACCCCGGACCCCGGTCCGGCCCTCGGTCCGCTCCCCGGCACCCGGACCCCGCCGAGCGGACCGGCGGCGACCGCGCCGGAGGCCCTTCTCGGGGCCTCTGATCAGCGGCAAAACGAACCGGGAAACACGCCTCGTCCTTGTCGGTACGGGCCATGATCTGGAGCACCTTCAGCTGGAACTCCTCCAGCCGGTCCCGCTCCGCACCACCGCCCAACAGCGCTGCCACGTCCGCCGCGTGGTCCCAGGACCGGTCGAAGAACGACCTCAGGGGCTGGACCAGCCCCTCTTGGCGGATCAGCACCGCGCGCTGGTCCGGCGCGTCGGGGACCGACTGCACCAGCGCGGTGCTCCGGTCGAAGATCAGCACCCGCTCGAACGGCCCGCCCAGCACCCGCAACTGGGCTCCGTGCTCGATCACTTCCCGGAAGTGCTCCGCCGAGACGGGGTCCCGCAGGGCCGAGCGATGCACCAGCGCCCGTACGGTGACGCCACGTCGCAGACATCTCAGATCTGACTCACGGGCCATGGCGGCGCATTCGGGTGTCAGCGTCGACGACGGATGCATCACCAAGAGCTCCCGGCGGGCGAAGTAGGCCGGCTCGCCGACCCGTTCGTAGAGCAGCCCTGCCCCCTCCAGGGTCTCGACCTCCTCGTGCACACTTTCCTGCCCTTGCCAGTACAGGACTTGGCGTACCAGGGAGTGGCTGGTGGACAGGATCTCGCGCTGCTCGTCCTGGAGGGCCGGATGCGCTGTTCGGCGAGCCTGCCCACTGTGCCCCCCGGGGCAGCTGACTACGCGCGAAACCGGCGAGTAGGCGATCAGGGGCGCCTGCACGGCGGCGCAACCGCTGCTCACGGGTTCACCACACGCTCTCCCCTGACGGAACCCATACGCGGTCCCGCGACGCCCCCCGGGGGAACCGGGTGTGCGGGCGGGGCGTGATGAGGGAGAGTCGGGGACACGTCGCGGGCAACGAGGGAAGAGAGGTCCGATGGACACGGGACTGACCGTCGGCGAGCGGATCGCACTGCTCGGACTGGATCAACGGGACGGCGCACCGCACGACCCCCTACGGGTGGGCGCGGCGGTCGCTGCGGCTCCACTGCTCCAACTCGTACGGTGCGGAGCGGTGGTGGCGCACGAGGGCGAGCTCGTCGCCACCGGCGGCCCGGCACCAGGGGAGCCGCTCGCCGCCGCGGTGGCGGCCCAGGTGCGCGAACACCCCGGCGCCCGGCCGCAGGCCTGGCTGCTGGCGGTGCGCGACCAGGCGGTCACCACCGCGTACGAAGGCCTCCAGGTCAAGGGCGTGGTCCGCCGGGAGGGCCGCAAGATCCTCGGCGCCTTCGGCTCGTACCGCTACCCGGTGACCGACGCTTCGGTGCCCCGGGACCTGCGGAGCGAACTCGCCGGGGTGGTGCTCGACGGGGCGACGGCCGGTCCGGAGACGGCGCAGCTGATCACTCTGCTGCACCACGCGGGACTGCACGCCCGCGCGCTGCCGGACGCCGACCTCGCCGTGGTGAAGGAACGCATGGGCGAACTGGCTGCCAGGACCGGCGCGTCAGGAGCGGTGGGCGAGGCCGTCTCGGCGGCACTCGCCGCCCTGACCGTGCTGCTGGTGAGCATCCCGGGCATCGCGGCGGGCTGACCGGGCGGTCGCGGGGACGATCCTGAAGTCCCTTTCGAAGACCAGGTTGTGCAGGTCGGCGGCGGCGATGGCCCGCAGCGTGGGCAGTTCCCGGGCGGCCTGGGCGTCGTCGAAGACGTTCAGCGGCCACTCGCCGACGGTGGCGCCGCGCAGGTGCGGGTGGTGGAAGGTCCTGCCGTAGTGGGCGTACAGCGTCACCGGGGCGACACCGGACACCCGTTGCTCCTCCCACGAGAGCTTCCACGCGGCGAACAGACCGCCATCGGCCACGCGTCGCACCCCCGTCACCTCCACCTGCCCCTGACCGAGCAGCAGTTCGGCGTTGAGATCGTCCAGTGCCCGGTGCGCATGAGGGTCGAGGAGTTCGACGGCCGACCTGAAGTGACGCTCCTTGGCCTGCCGGGACACCGCGTCGCCGTGACGCCCGTCGCGCAGATCGGCGAAGTGCCGCAGCAACGCGGTGAGATCGGCGGGGGCGGTGGTGGGGGCGTCGGGAGACGGATCGGGGGCGGTCATGGTGACTCCTCTGCTGGTCTTCGGGGGTACGGGGGGAAGGGCGGGCGTTCGGCGGGGGCGGGCGGGCGGGTTCAGCCGGTCCGGTCCGTCCGGTCGCCGTGCTCCGGGGCGGTCAGCCGGCGGAGGGCCGGGCCGAGCCAGCCGCGCAGCGATGCGGCCGGGTCGTGGCCGGACTGGAGGAAGGCGCCGTGACCGGTCCCCGGGAACCGCCGCAGTACGTGCTCGACTCCGGCCTCCCGCAGGAGCAGCGCGTACCGCTGCAGGTCGTCGCGGACGGGGTCGACGTCCCCGGTGGCCAGGACCGCCGGCGCGACCCCGGCGAGGTCGTCCGCCTCGAAGGGGGTGCTGTGGAGGCGGGTGCCGTCCGCGGCGCGCGGGCGGTCGGGCTCCCGGTAGGCACGCCAGGCCGCCCGCAGGTGGCCCGCGACGGGGAAGGCGCCGGGAAAGCGGCGGTACGAGTCGGCGGTGCAGCCGGGGTCGAGCGGCGGGTACGCGAGCACCTGGGCCGCCAGGGGCAGACCGCGGTCCCGGCAGACGAGGGCGGCCGAGGCCGCCAGGGTCCCGCCCGCACTGTCCCCGCCCACGGCCACGACGGGCCGGACACGGCCGGCCCGGTCGCGCCCGTGGGCCCAGACGAGCGCGGCGAAGACGTCCTCGACCATCTGCGGGTGCCGGGCTCCGGGGGCCAGCCGGTAGTCGACGCTGACCACCGCGAAACCGGAGGTCGCGGCGAGATCGGCCGTCGCCCCGTACCACTCGGCCGAGCTCCCGCCCCGCCAGCTCCCACCGTGGGCCCAGACCAGCCACCCCAGAGGCGAGGCGTCGGGAAGGAAGGTACGGGCGGCCAGGGGGCCTGCCGGGGAGGGGATCCGTATCTCGCCGCCGTGCACCGCTGCCGGTCCGGGGGCGGTGACGCCAAGGGGTACCAGGGGTGTGGTCATCAGGGGTTCCTTCCTCCGGTGAACGGACAGGGATCGGCGGGCGGGTTGACCGGCGGGCGGCGGACCGGCGGGCAGCGGACCGGCGGGCAGCGGACCGGCGGGCGGCACCGGATACCGGGGTGCCGCCCGCCGGCGCTCGCGGCTCAGCTGGACCGGCCTTCCACGGCGGGCTTCCGGGTCCGCAGGAAGAGGAAGGAGGTCAGGATTCCGAGGACCACCACCGCCGTGTTCACGATCACCGCGGTCGTGATCCCGTCGTGGATGTCGGTGTTCGCCGCGGCGATGGCCGACATGACCGGCGTGCCCATCGTGATGCCGATCTGCTGGGTCATCGTCGCCAGGCCGGTCGCCATGCCCTGCTCGTGGTCCGCGAGGCCGGTGGTGGCCGTGACCATGAAGCCGACGATCACCAGCATGTTCCCCACGCCGCCGGCGAAGGTCGCCGCCAGCAGCAGCCACATGCTCGAACTGGTCTCGCCCAGGCCCACCAGGGAGAGCGTCGCCACCGCCTGGAGCGCTCCGCCGATCAGCAGCGTCGACCGGGTCGAGGTCGTACCGATCACCCGGGGTGCGATCGATCCGCCCACCACGGTGCCGACCCCCAGCACACCGAACGAGAGCCCGGCCGTCAGCGGCGAGAACCCGAGAACCTCCTGGAGGTACAGCGTCATCAGGAAGACCAGGCTCGTCTCCGTGAGGAACGCGATGACGCCGGCCACGTTCCCCCAGGCCACCGTCCGCTTCTTCAGCACCGACACCGGCACCAGCGGGCTCGACGCCCTGGACTCCACCGCGTAGAACACCAGCAGCAGCGCCACGCCCGAGGCCAGCCAGCCGAGTGCGGCACCCGAGCCCCAGCCGTGCTCCCCGGCCTGTGTCAGACCGAACACCAGCGCCAGCAGGCCCAGCGTCACCGACACCGCGCCCGGCACGTCCAGCTTCGGGCGGACCGCCGGGCGGGACTCCTTGATCACCGTCGGGGCGATCACCAGCACCGCGATCGCGACGGGCACGTTGATGAAGAACGACCAGCGCCACGACAGGAGGTCGGTCAGCACCCCGCCCAGGATCGCGCCGGTCGTGAACCCCGCCGACATCAACGCACCGTTCAGGCCGAGCGCCTTCTGCCGCAGCGGTCCCTCGGGGAACGAGGTCGTCAGCAGCGAGAGCCCCGCCGGTGTCACCGCGGCCGTCGCCAGCCCCTGGAACACCCGTGCCACGATGAGCATTTCGGGGCTCTGGGCCAGTCCGCCCACCAGGGAGGACAGCCCCAGCACGGCCAGGCCCACCAGGAACAGCCGCCGCCGGCCGAACAGGTCGGCGACCCGCCCGAACAGCAGGGTGAACCCGGCTGCGGCCAGTGCGAACGAGGTCGCGATCCACTGGAGACCCGACAGCGAGAAGCCCAGCCCGTCGCCGATCACCGGCAACGCCACGTTCAGGATCGAGAAGTCCACCGCCAGCATGAACTGTGCGACCAGCAACACCACCAGGACGAGGCGCAGCCGTCCGTCCAGACGGACCGGAGCCTCCCCCACCCGTACCTCTTCGGCAACAGCCATCACGCACATCCCTCCGTCACGGACCACCGGTTCGGTCGTCCCCGGAGGTGACTCTGGTACGGCGCAAGGGAGTTACCCAGCCCACTGCTCTTGCTGGCGACGCGGAAGGTATCACTGGCAGGGCCACCTTCGAGGCCCCGCCGCGACCGCCGGACCGGCACACTGGGACGCATGGACACTCCCACGGCTCTGGGCGACTTCCTCCGCAACCGCCGCGCGCGGCTCCGGCCGGAGGACGTCGGACTGCCGAACCACGGCACCCGCAGGCGGGTTCCGGGGCTGCGGCGCGAGGAGCTCGCCCTGCTGGCCGGGGTGAGCATCACCTACTACACGCATCTGGAGCAGGGGCAGAGCGCCAACGCCTCGGACAGCGTCCTCGACGCCCTGGCCCGCGCCCTGCGCCTCACCCCGGACGAGCACGCCCATCTGCGCGACCTGGCCCGCCCGCCGAAGGCGAAGCGTGCCGCGCCGCGCCGCCCGGAGTTCGTACGCGCCACCACCCGGCGGCTGATCGACTCGATGCCGCAGGTGCCCGCCGTGGTGCTGGACGGGCGCAACGACGTCCTGGCCTGGAACGCGCTGGGCCACGCCCTGCTGGCCGGCCACCTGGACGTGACGGGCCCGGACACCCCGGCGAACCGCCCCAACCTCACCCGGATGCTGTTTCTCGACCCGCACACCCGCGAGCTGTACACCGACTGGCAGAAGGAGGCGCGGGTGGCCCTGGCCGCGATGCGCCTGGTCGCGGGCCGCAACCCCCAGGACGGCGCGCTCGCGGAGCTCATCGGTTCGCTCATGCTGCAGAGCCCCGACTTCGAGGGCCTGTGGTCCAAGCACCCGGTGCGGGACTGCACCGTCGGGACGAAGGCACTGCACCACCCGCTGGTCGGCCCGATGACGCTGGACTTCGAGAACCTCCACCTCGCCGACAACACCGGTCATCGGATGCTGCTCTACACCGCCCCCGAGGGCTCCCCCTCCGACGCGGCGCTGAGCCTGCTGTCGAGCCTGACGGAGGAGGCGGCACGTGCCCGGAGCGCGGCGCCGCACACGGACGCGGCGGACGCGGGCGCGGCCGGCCGGCGGTAGACACGCGTACGGAACGCCCGGCCGGGAGGTCTGCGGCCGGGCGTTCCGTACGTACGGGTGCGGGGCGCCGCTCGCGAGCGGACGCGGTCACTCGGCCCAAGGCAGTGGAATCAAGCTGTCGTCCCCCGGCCGCATCGCCTTCCCTCCGGCCGCCATGGCGACCAACGCCACCATCGGGCCCTCGGGAGCGCCGAGTCGGCGCATCACACCGGCGGGGAGGACGAGCGCCTGCCCGGCTTCCACCCGCTCGGTCACGCCGTCCGCCTCCACCCGGAGCACTCCCGACACGGGCATCCACACCTGCTCGCGGTCGATGGCGTGCACCGGCCCGGTGGCGCCGGCGACGAACTCCGTCCGCCAGGTACTCAGTTCGGTACTTCCCTGGCTCGGCCCGGCCAGGGCGGACATCGTCCCCACCGGCGAGACGGTCGTCCGCCGCTCACTTTCGCTGATCACGTACATGCAGGGCCCCCTGTATGAAGTGGCTGTATAAAGTTGCTTTACTCATTGGTCGTCGATGCGAGTAAAGAGGCTTTACACAGGTGTGTCAAGATGGACCGGTGGAGAACCCGGAACATCCGACACACCTGTCCGACCCCCTGGAGTCGACCGAGCTCACCTTCCTGCTCGGCATGTCCTTCCAGCTGGTCCTGGCCGAGTTCGTGCGCCGTCTGGAGGCCGCCGGGCACACCGATCTGCGCCCGGTCCACGGCATGGTCTTCCAGGTGCTGCGTGCCTCCGGCGCCACGAGCAGCGAACTCGCCGACCGGCTCGGGGTGACCAAACAGGCGGCCGGTCAGATCGTGGACGACCTGGAGAAGCGGGGCTATGTCGAACGCCACCCGCACCCGGCGGGCGGGCGGCGCAGACTCGTCGTCCTGACCGCGAAGGCGCGGGAGCACCTCGCCGCGGCCGGGCACGTACTGCACGACCTGGAGGCACAGCTGTCCGACCGGTTGCACGCGTCGGGCCTGCGCGTGCCCCGCGCCGAACTGGCGGCCCTCGTACGCACCCTGGCACCGGACGCGCTCCCACCCCTGCGGCCCCTCTGGTGACGTGGCGCTCCCGGCCGCCGGGCCGGGCGGAGTACGCGAGCGGGCCGTAGGTCTCGCCCCTGGCCTGCGGCCGGACTTGCCGACACCGGTCGGACCGGACGAGCGCGGAGCTCCGACGTCGCCGCTACGGTGGACGGTGAAGCCGACACGCGCCCCCGCCCGGGAGCCGGCCCGGACCGGGCACGGGGTCAGCGCCGGCACCGTCGCCCCACGGACGGGCGCGACCGCCCCTGACCAGCCACGAGGTCATCGTCCAGTCGGTATCCCGCAGGGCTTGCGTCCAGGGGTCCAGGAGCACGACAAGCGGAGGCCGGCACCATAAAAGCCGGAATGATCTCTGCGTCCGCCGCGAGGGATCCTGCGCCCGCCTGGGTCACGTTGCCCCTCGCCGTCGTTCTTCTCTGTGTCGGCTTGTGCGTCGCGATGAACCTCCACGGCCTTCCGGGCGGATTTCACGAGAGTCTCGGCGGACGTGAAGACCGCGGGTTCTTCTCCTCCTTCGCATTCCAGCGACTGATCGGAGCCGGACTGGCAGCGGGTGGTATCCACGGCGTTTTCGCGACGACGGTGCGCTCGCTGTCCTGAAACACCGGTCCCCCTCAGGGAGGGCACCGGCGACTGATTCCTCCGGGACGGGACGGCGGGACACCACCCGTCGGCGCATCCCGCCCACCCCGGAGGAGCAACGCACCGTGACCGCCCCGGCGTGCGGGCGTTCTCCCACTCGACAGGGTTTCCGGAATGCGACGAACCGCTCGTCCTGGGCGCGGGCGCCGGCACTAGGCGGGAGTGTGAACGTGCGACAGAAGTGTTGCGAACGATGCGAGTTGGTCATCGGACTGGGCTGTTCGTGCCCACCCGACGACTCGACGCCGAAGGCGCGCCCCCTCGCCTCGCCCCGGCAGGAATGGCGTACGTTCCCCGCCGACACGATCCTCATCTCCCCGAGGCGGTACGCGCACCTCCCCGGCGCCTGCGCCCATCTGACCGAGGAAGTCGTGACCGCCCCGCGCTGGGGCTGGATCCCCGCGCCGCCGGCCGGGCTCTGGGACCGGCTCAGCAGCAGCTGCCCGGCGACCGCGACCGAGGGGAACACGGACCGGCAGGCGATCCGGCGCTGCGAGGAGTGCGAAGCGACGCTGGGATGACGGCGTTCGACGACAGCGTTCCCGGCGACAGCTCCCCCGCGCCGGCGGCGGAGGCGGGCGTCGCCGGGCGTCCCCGCATCCGGCGCCCCTCCGGACGTGCTGCCGGACGTGCTGCCGGACGATCCTCGCCAGGTGGGACGAGTCACCCTCGATCGCCGCACCCGACCCCGGACGAACCCCGGGGCGAAACGCTGACTTGACGTCATGTCGCCCTGTTTCGAGGGGTTGAGCATCCTCGCGGGGTCCTGATTCTCCTGGGTATGGTGTGGCGCCCGATGATCCAACAGCATGCCCGGAGGCGCGATGACGACGAGGCCCGGAGGAGCAGCAGGCTCAACCCGCCTCAAGGCCGGCCGCCGCGAGGCCCGCCTCGTCAAAGCGGGCGAGGGCGCACGCCGGGCCGCCGGCGACGACCGGGCCGGGGTCCTCATCCCCGTCGGACCGACAAGAGTCTGGATACACCGAGTCACCCCCGGTCCGGATCAATTCGGCGAATAAACGGACCTGTTCACTGATCACACCAAGACCCGTTGGGAACAGATATGCCTCAAAAGCGTTCACGTACCGCGTGGACCGGCGCGCTGCTCACCGCAGCGCTCTCAGTCGGAGCTCTCTCCGGTCCCTCCGCGGGCGCCGTGAGCGGCGCCCCCGCGGCGGAAGGGGCGTACGGCTACACGGTGAAGATAGCCATCGGCGAAGGCGAGACCGCCCGCGCCTGTTCCGGTGCGCTCGTCGCGGCGCAATGGGTCCTCACCGCGGCCAGTTGCTTCGCCGACGACCTCACGAACCCCGAACCGCCCGCGGCCGGACTGCCCGAGCTCAAGAGCGTCGCCACCGTCGGACGTACCGATCTGTCCGGCACGGGAGGGCACGTCAGCGAGATCATGGAGCTGGTGCCGCACGCCGATCGGGACCTGGTGATGGCACGCCTCGCCGAACCCGTGACCGATGTCCCCACGGTCGCCTTCGCGGACACGCCCGCCGCCGCGGGTGACAGCCTGACGGCCGCGGGATTCGGCCGGACCAAGACGGAGTGGGTACAGGACTCGCTCCACACCGCCTCGTTCACCGTGGATTCGGTCGACGGCTCCGCGGTCGGCATCACCGGCAGCACGGCGGACGACTCCCTCTGCAAGGGTGACGCGGGCGGGCCGCTCGTCCGCGAGGTGGACGGGGTCCCCGAACTCGTGGGCATCGGCTCGCGCTCCTGGCAGGGAGGCTGCCTGGGCGTGACCGAGACCCGTAACGGCGCCGTCGCCGTGCGCACGGACGACATCGCCGACTGGGTCGCCACGACCCTGGCCCGGCCGTGGGCGCTGCTGATGGCGGCCGCCGACTTCAACTCCGACGGCAAGGCGGACCTGCTGACGGTCGACGCGGCCGACAACTACCTCTACGTGCAGCCCGGCGACGGCACCGGTGCGTTCGGCCGACGCGTCAAGGTCTCCCCCGGCAAGTGGTCGGGCATGCGCATGCTGGCCGTCGCGGACTACACCGGCGACGGCAAGGCCGACATCCTCGCGGCCAACGTCAACGGCAACCTCTACCTCTACCCCGGCAACGGCGCCAACGGTGTCACCGGCTCCTCCGTCCCGCGAGGCGGCTGGAACACCATCGGCCTGATGGCCGCCGCGGACTTCAACGGCGACAAGAAGGGGGACGTGGTCGGGGTGAGCGGCAACGGCAACCTCTACTTCTACGCCGGCCAGGGCACCACCTTCGCCGCGGCGACGGAGGCCAGCACCGGCTGGGCCAACATGCGCGCCGTCGTCGCGGGCGACTTCACCGGCGACGGCAAGGCCGACGCGTACGCGATCCACGACAGCGGCGCCCTGTACCTGTACACGGGTAAGGGAGACGGCACTTTCAACGGCGCCACCCAGACCGGCCAGGGCTGGCAGGGCATGCGCCTGGTCTCCGGCGCTGACTTCAACGGCGACGGCAGGACCGACATCATCGCGATCAACAACAACCGGGGCGTCTACGTCTACCCCGGCAAGGCGGCCGGCGCCCTGGGCACCCCCATCGTCACCCCGGCCCCGGCCAACTGACCCGACCGTTCCGTGGCAGCCGCCCGCCCCACGCCCCACCGGGGCGGGCGACCCCGGGGCGTTCCCCCGGGGCCGGGGGAACGCCCCCACCCGCGTCCCCCGCACACCCCCTGCGGTACCCGCTACACTGGCCGCGGCGAGCAGACCCTGCCGGGTCGGTCGCCGATCCGTCCCGCCTTCGTAGCTCAGGGGATAGAGCACCACTCTCCTAAAGTGGGTGTCGCAGGTTCGAATCCTGCCGGGGGCACAGTTTCGAGAACACGGATTCCGGCTGAGGGCCGGTCCGGGGCACGAGCCCCGGACCGGCCCTTCGTCGTCGTTCCGGACGCGAGTGGTCGCGCGTTCTCTCGGCGTTCGCCCGACCGGTCATCGCCCTGCGGTGAGCGGTGAACGCGGGTCCGTACGATCAGAGGTGGGGCACACGCCGACCTGGGTGTTCCTGGTGGGGACGCGCGCCCGCGCCGTCCTCGCCCAGGCCCGCGAGGAGGCGCAGCGCGTCCTGGGCGGCGCTGCCGGCGGCGGCGGACAGCACCAGCAGTTCCATTCCCGAGTCGCCCGGCAGTGCGAAGTTCTCCTGGTGGAGTTCCAGCAGTCCGACCAGCGGGTGCCGGTACGCCTTGCGCCCGTGGGTGCGGGCGGACACTTCCGCGCGGGCCCAGAGGCGGCGGAAGCGTTCGCTGCCCATCGACAACTCGCCGATGAGGGAAGCCAGTCGGGGATCGTCGGGGTATTCTCCGGCGGCCAGGCGCAGGTGCCCGACCACGTCGACGGTGCAGCCGTCCCAGTCCGCGTACAGGCCGCGCTCCGCCTCCTCCAGGAAGATGTGCCGGGCGGTGTTGAGCCCAGGAATCTCCCGGCCGAAGAGGAGGCCGGCGAGGCGGTTGCCGGCGAGCACGTCCAGGCGGTGGTTCATGATCAGCGCGGGTGCGTCGGTGACCAGGTCGAGGACGCGCAGCAGCTCCGGCCGGACCCGCCCGCCCGGCGCCTTCGCGCGGGGGCGGCGCTGCTGGGCGAGCCGGCAGAGATGGTCGCGTTCGGTCTCGTCGAGGCCGAGGACACGGGCGAGCGCGTCGAGAACCTGCCCGGATGGCCGGGTGGCGCGGCCCTGCTCCAGGCGTACGTAGTAGTCGACGCTGACGCCGGACAGGTGCGCGACCTCTTCGCGGCGCAGCCCCTCGACCCGGCGGCGGCTGTCGTTGGGGATACCGGAGGCGACCGGATCGACCCGGGAACGCCGGGTCCTCAGAAAACCCGCGAGATCGTCCATGCGCCCCAGTATGGCTTCGACGGCGTGCGCGAGGGTGGCCCTGCCGATACCAGGAAGTCCGGTCCGACGGAGCGGGCGCCCCTGAACACCGGGCGCCGCGGCGTCCAGGATCGGAGGCAGCCGGTCGGAAGCATCCGATCGAAGGCGTCCGACCCCAAGGAGTTCCCATGAAGACGCTGATCGTCCACGCCCACCCGGAGCCGAACTCGCTCAACGGCTCGCTGAAGGACCTCGCGGTGTCGACCCTGGAGGGTGCCGGGCACGAGGTGCGGGTGAGCGATCTGTACGCGATGAACTGGAAGGCGGTCGTGGACGCCGCGGACTACGGCCCCCAAGCCTCCAGTCCGCTGAAGGTCGCTTCGGACTCGGGCCGGGCTTTCGAGGCGGGGACGCTCACCCCGGACGTCCTCGCCGAGCAGGAGAAGCTGTTGTGGGCCGACACGATCATCTTCCAGTTCCCGCTGTGGTGGTACACGATGCCCGCGATCCTCAAGGGCTGGGTGGACCGGGTGTTCACGTACCGCTTCGCGTACGGCGTCGGCGTGCACGACGAGACGAAGTACGGTGAGCGCTTCGGTGAGGGCACCCTGGCGGGCAAGCGGGCGCTGCTGTCGGTGACCGCGGGCGGCCCGGAATCGCACTACTCCGCGCGGGGGATCAACGGCCCCGTCGACGATCTGCTGTTCCCGATCCAGCACGGCATCCT
Source organism: Streptomyces sp. NBC_00247 (assembly GCF_036188265.1). Lineage (NCBI taxonomy): Bacteria > Bacillati > Actinomycetota > Actinomycetes > Kitasatosporales > Streptomycetaceae > Streptomyces > Streptomyces sp. NBC_00247. Next base: position 2,727,482 of record NZ_CP108093.1, read on the forward strand.
CTACTACCCGGGCATCGACGTGCTGCCGCCGTTCGTGCTGTACGGCACCGACCGGATGACCGCCGAGGAGTACCGGGACGTGGCCAAGGCCTGGGAACAGCGCCTGCTCGCCCTGGAGTCGACCGAACCGGTCGCGTTCCGGCGGCAGAACTTCGGTGACTACGAGATCCCCTCGCTGCAGTTGAAGGAGGGCCTGGAGTCGCCGGGCCGCACGGGTTTCGGGCTGCACGTGCGGGGATGACCGCCGCGGTGGCGCCCCTCACCCCGCCGTCCCCGTCGATCGGTTGCGCCACGCCCGGGCGGCGGTCTCCACGCGGTCGCGGGCCCCTCCTTGCGGCGCAGGGCCTCTCGCCCGGATCGCGCCGGGCCCGCTACACCGCCCGCTCCGCCAGCAACTCACCCATCACGCGGCGGGCGTTGGCCGCCATCCCCGGGTTCGACACCCGGTGGTGGGCGAGTTCGGGGAGCGCGACGGAGAGCGTCCAGCCGCGTGCCCGCCGCCAGGTCGCCATCGGGTCGAGCGCCGGATCGGCGAGACCCGTGCCAGCCGAAGTCGATGACGGCGGCCAACCGGCCTTCCTCGATGAGGAAGTTGCCGGGCTGGAGGTCTCCGTGGGAGCAGACCCCCGGCCCGTCCGGAGCGGGGGCCGACCGCGCCTCGCCGGGCGGTGCCGCCGCAGCCGTATCTCCCCGGCCCTGTTGCGCATGCGGTGGTCCCGGCCGAAAGTCCGCCATTCCGCCCCTGGATGTCAAACGAATTGCGCGCGACCGCCCGCAGGCACGGCAAGCACTGACGGGGCATCAGGTGCGCTGTGGGTCCCACCCGTCACGCCGGGGCTCCCCGCCGGACGGCAACGGGGGACCCGACGGGGTCCGCGCGGCCGACGGGGAGGCCGGACCCGGACAGCCCTCAGGCCGAAGCGTGCGACGCGACGACGGCCGGGCGCGACCTCGACGAGGCGTTCCGCGGGTCAGCGCAGTTCTTCCGGGCAAGGGGTGCCGGGGCTGAAGCGGTACGGCGCGGCCAGCTTGTAGACGCCCGCCTTCGGCGCGACCAGTTCGGTCCACTGGTCCCCGTGCGTCTCCTCGTCGACCTGGAGGAGGCACCCGTTGACGTTGTCGAAGGTCTTCGGAGCATCGCCGTCCTCCTTGGTGCGTTCCTTGGACTCCGCCGTCTCCTGGGGACGGTCCAGGCCGTCGCCGTCCTCGTCCACGAGGGAGAGCCAGCGGGTGTAGGGCACCCGGATGAGGACACGGCCCGCCTCCGGGACCCGGATCGTGATCTCGTCGGCCTCGAAGTTCAGGACGGTGGCGGGCGGGTCGGCGAGCGGCGTCGGGTCCTCGACCCGGTACAGCTTCCAGTTGGCGTCGGCCCAGATCGGTTTCAGGTACGGCAGGCCCGCGCCGACCAGAGCGGCTTCCTGGGCCGCCCCGCTGTCCGGGTCGCCCTTGGGCAGCACGACGTAGTGGACGGCCCAGCGGTCGAGCCACTCGCGGTAGTTGGTCGCGTCGAGGGTGTCGTCGTAGAAGAGCGGGTTGCGCTTCATGTCGGCCTGGCGGTTCCAGCCCCGGGCGAGGTTGACGTACGGCGCCAGCGCCGAGGCCTCACGGTGGCTGCTCGCGGGGACGACCTCGATCCGGCCCCTGGTCGCGTCGACGACCTGGAGCTCGTTGACCAGCGGCGCCAGCTCACGCGCCCACGAAGCGGTGGGCGCGGTACGGACGATGTCGGCGACGCTCTTGAAGCCGATCCAGAAGTTGAGGCCGGCGACGGCGATCACCAGGGCGTACCAGCGACGGGTGCGCGGCGCGGTGAACGGCAGCGCGGCCAGCAGCACGACACCGGCGAAGAGCATCGCCATGCGCGTGATGTTGGAGCCGATCTGGGAGTCCACGAAGTACGTGGCGAGTGTGCCCAGGCCGTAGACGGCGGACGCCGTGCGGACCGTCTTCCAGTCGCGGGGGACGAGCACGAACACGAACACCGCGAAGACGAACGGCAGCGACAGCGTCCCCACCGACATCGGCTGGGTGCCGGAGAACGGGAACAGCCACGAGGACAGCCCGACCACCGCCACCGGCGGCAGCCCGATGGCGTACGCGCCGGGGCGTCGCTTGTGCAGGAAGAGCGCGGCGGCCACCACGCCCAGGAAGAGCCCGGCGACCGGGCTGGAGGCGGTGGCGAGCCCGGCGAGCGGGGCGGCGACGGCCGCCTTCGCCCAGCGCCGGTACCGCCAGCGGTACGGCCAGCAGAAGACGGCGGCGACGGCCCCGACCGCGAACATCATGCCGAGCCCGAACGTCACCCGCCCCGACAGCGCGTTGCACAGGTACGCGAAGACTCCGGCGAGCGAGCAGACGAGCGGGTTCCGCACGGCCTTGACCCGCACCAGGATCATCGCGGTCAGCCCGGCGGAGACGGTGCCCGCGAGCATCATCGTCGAGCGGACGCCGATGAGGGACATCAGGTAGGGCGAAACCACGCTGTACGAGACGGGGTGCATGCCCCCGTACCAGGCGAGGTTGTACGCGGTACCGGGGTGCTGGCCGACGAACTCGGCCCAGGCGTCCTGCGCCGCGATGTCTCCGCCGCTGTTGGCGAAGAAGAAGAACCAGAGGACGTGGGTGACGGCCGCGGCGGCCGTCGCGATCGTGACGGGGTGACGCGTCAGCCGGCCCAGCAGCGTGCCCGGGGCGGCCTCCGGGTGCTCCCGGTCGGTGTGGTGACCACGGCCCGCGTGGTCCGCGCCGTCCCTTCGGCCGGCGGCGTCCGAGGCGTCCGCGCGCGACCCGGGTTCCGGGTCCGTCGCGTCCGGGGCGCGCTGGGCCGGCAGGAGGTCCGCCGGTCCTACGGGACCAGCCCGTCCTGCGGGATCGGCCGGCACGACGAGGTCCCGCGCCACGACGAGGTCCGCCGGCGCCACGGGTTGCGCCGACGTGACGAGCTCCGCGGGACCCGTCGGGCCACCGGTCCCGGGGCTGTCGGTCTCCCCCGGCTTCCGGTCTCTCTCGCTGTCCGCCTCGCGGCCGGGTCTCGGCTCCGCGGTGGTCACTACGGCTCTCCCCGTCATCCGCCGGCCAGGTGCGTCCCCGGCGACCGCGCGTCCTGCGGGACGCGCCCCGCGCCCGCCCGCCGCCCCGCCCGGCTCGCCCGGCCCTTCGGGCTGTCCGCCTGTCCGGCTGCTCGGCCTGTCCGGCCTTCCGGCTGCTCGGTCTGTTCGTCTGTTCGTCTGTTCGGTCTGATCCGGGACGCTAACACGTACCAAGCGGACAGAAGAGGGACGGGGGGTACCGGATCGGTACCCCCCGCCCCTCTTCCCGCAGGCCGGACCGGCCGTCAGCCGATCCGGGAAAGCTTGGCCCCGATACCGGGCTCGCTCAGGTCCTGGGCCAGGGCGACCGGCACCTTCACCTGGCTGCTGCCCTCGCCGACCGTCAGCGTGCCGACCCGGGTTCCGGCCGCCGCCTCGTGCGGGACGGCCTTGCCGTCGTCGGTGAGTGCCAGCTTCACCGTGAGCCCGCCCCAGCCGACCGCCTTGACGTCCTTGGTGGCGACGACCTGCGTGGTGGTGCCGAGCCCGTCGTCGACGACCCCGACGACCTGGCCCTTCTTCACGATCGTGGCGCCCTTGAGGGCGTCCTCGGTGGCCAGCATGACCGTCTTGCTGACCCGGTTGACCTCGTCGATGATCGACTGGCTGTCGTACTGGCCGAGGATCGCGCCGACGATCAGCTGATCGGTCCCGTCGACCATCTTGTGGGCCGCGAAGAGCAGGTTGCCGCCCGCCTTCGTGGTCGAGCCGGTCTTGATGCCGAGCGCCCCGTCGAAGGGGACCAGGCGGTTGTAGTTGGGCCAGAGCTTGCCGGTGGGGTCGGTCCAGCTCGGCAGCACGGTGATCTCCATCAGCGCCGGGATCTCGACGAGCTTCTCGCCGAGTTTCACCAGGTCCTCGGCGGTGCTCACGGTGGTGGCGTTGAGGCCGGAGGGGTCGGTGTACGTGGTGTTCGTCATCCCGAGCTCCTTCGCGGTGGCGTTCATCTTCTCGACGAACGCCGCCTCCGAGCCCGCGTCCCACCGGGCCAGCAGCCGCGCGATGTTGTTGGCCGACGGGATCATGATCGCGGAGAGGGCGTCGCGCTGGGTCAGCACGTTCCCCTCCTTGACGGTGTCCAGCGTGGACTCGCCCTCGGAGGAGAGCTTGCCGTCCGACTCGCCCTTGGCGTCGACCTTGATCGACGCCCCGTTCTCACCCTTCTTCATCGGGTGGTCCCGGAGCACGATGTACGCGGTCATGGCCTTCGCCACACTCGCGATCGGCACCGGCTTCTGCTTCCCGAACGAACCGACCTTGCCCAGGCCGGTCGCCGCCATGTACCCCTGGCCCTGGTCCGGCCACGAGAGGTCGGGGGTGGCCCCGTCGAACGTGAACGTCGGCGTCGTCGTGACCGCGAGCGTGGGATCAGGCAGCGGCCGGAAAACCTGTACGACTGCAAACACGATCAGCAGCAGGGCGACGAGCGGCGTCCAGATCTTGACCCGCCGGACCGCCGTACGCACCGGCGTCTCCCGCGGCGGCGGGGTGTTCGTCAGCTCGGCGAGCAGGTCCAGCGGCGGCTTCGGAGGCAGCGGCAGCGACCGGGTCCGGTCGGGCTCGCCCTCGGTGGGCGTATCGAGGGCCGGTGTGACCGTGGGACCGACGACCGGGCCCCGTGGATCGGGCCGGCGCGGCGCGGGCGCGGACCGTACGTCGTCCGAGCGCAGCGGCACGAAGGTGCTGGTGCGCTCCGAGGCGCTCTCGGACTTCGGCTCGGACTTCGACCCGGAGTCCGAGCCGGTCTCCCGCTCGGGGTCCCGCTTCGGGTCCTGCTTCGCCAGGGCCTCGCGCTTGGGGATCTTCAGCGCGGTGGTCGGCTGGTCGATCCGGGGGCGGACCGACGTGAACACGGCGGTGGGCTGGTCGACACCGGTGCTGTCCGCGCCGTCCGCGTCGGCCTCTGCCTCGGCGTCGCCGTCGGCCTCTGCGTCGCCGTCGCTGTCGGTCGCCGCGCCGGCGGGCTCGCCGACCGTGCCGGAAGCGCCGGAGCCCGTGGCCGCCGACGCCGGTTCGGTGGGCGTGGCCTCCTCGCGGGTACGGGGCACCCGGGCACCGGCGGTCGCCGCCTCGGGCTTCGCCGCCGCCTCAGGCTCCTCCTCGGGCTCCTCGGGCGCTGCGGTCTCCACGTCGTCGGCGGACTCCCCGGCCTCGGGAGACTTCCCGGCCTCGGGGGACTTCCCGGCCTCGGCGGAACTGTCGTCCTTGCCGACCCAGGCGGCGACCGCACGGCGAAGCCGCGTGTCGCCCGCGCCCTCGGTGGAGTCGTTCCCGCCCTCGGTGGAGTCGTTCCCGGCCTCGGTGGAGTCGTTCCCGGCCGCCTCGACCGAGGAGGCCCCGGTGTCCTGCGGAGCCTCGTCGTCGGCCGCGTCCGTACCGGCGGCCGGGGCGCTCACGGAGCGCTCCCGCGCGCCGGAGGCTCCCGAGGGCGCGGAATCGGCCCCGGAGGGCCCTGTGGGGCCTTCAGGGGCCTCTGTCGCCCCGTCCTCGGCCTCGGTGGTGGCGTCCGCCGTCGCGTCTGCTTCCGGAGCCGCCACGGCGTCCGCGTCCTCGTCGTGGTTCTCCGGCTCGGCCTCGGACTTGGCCTCGTCCGCCGAAGGAACCGGAACGCGGAAGCGGAACACCGCGGTGGCGGAGTCCTGCCGCGCCTCGGCCTCCGGCTCCCCGTCGGCCTCCGGCTCCGCGTCGACGGCCTCCGGCTCCGCGGCCGTGTCCGGCTCCGCGTCGGTGGGGGTGCCGGAAGCGCCGTCCGCGGGGGAGGCGCCGTCCGTCCCGGAACCGGGATCGCCGTCCGCCGCGTCACCGACGGTGTCGTCGCTCGGTCCGGCGGGTTCACGGAACACGGAGAGCCTGGGGTCGCGTTCCTCCGGAGCCGCCCCCGAGGACTTCGACTGCTCCGACTTGCCGGGGGACTCGCCCGCCACCAATGCCTCCTCTTAAAGCCGCGGGGACTGCCCCCGCTGTCCGAACCGTGTACCAGTGTCCTGTGTGAACCCTGGCTTCAGCTGCTAGACGAGAACGACATACCTACTGGTTCCCGTACAAAGCTGGCAGGCGCTCTCGACAGACAGTTGTGAGAGGGGTCACCCTGTCACTCATCCACGCGGGGAGGCATGGATGGGCAGGAGCCGCAGAACAATTCCGGAAGAGCTTTTGCTGCTCGCTCTGGACCCGACCACGGGTACCACGGCGCAGCCGCAGTCGCTCGACCTCGGCCTCGCCGGAGCACAGCTAGTGGAGCTGGCTCTGGCAGGTCGGATAGCCCCTGACGGGGATCGTATCGCCGTGGTGATGCCACGGCCGACTGGAGATCCGACACTGGACTCCGCACTGGAACTGCTGCGCAGACGCGGCAGCCCGGTACGGGCGGTCCACTGGATCGGCGGACCCCGACTGGGGCTCCGTCAGATCTATCTCGCTCATCTGGAGCGGTGCGGCATGGTGCATGCCGTGGCGGGCCAGATGTGCGGAGTACTGCCGACGACTCGCTACCAGGCGACGGACACGGCAGTCAGCAGGGACATCAGGTCCCGGCTGGACAGTGCGATCCGCACCGGTGTACCGCCGGACCCGCGGACCGCGGCGCTTGCCGCGCTGGCCCACGCGGTCGGACTCGGCAAGCACCTGTACCCGGGGAACGAGGGGCGTTCATCACGCTCCCGCCTCCGGGACCTGATCAGGCACGACCCGATGGGCGGTCTCGTGGCGCATGCCGTGATGGACGTCCAGAGCGGCGCGGGCGCACAGCCCCGCCGCAACCAGCAGGCAGCGGGAGTGCCGTTGCAGCCGCAAGCACGTCGCGGCAGCATGGCTCAGATCGCCGCCGGCTGAACGCAGTGAGCTGAACCGCGGTGCGCCGCGCGGGACATCCGCGCTGCGCACCGTTGCGAAGGACCGCGCGGGAGACCGCGCGGAGAATCCCCATACCGCCGTACCGACGTCCGCGAAGACCCGGTTCGGGAGCCGCACCACACGCGGGGCAGCCGGTCTTCCGGCTGCCCCGCGTGCTTGCGTTCCCCGTTTCCCAGCGAAGCGAGGGCCAAGGGTGGCAATCTGCTGAGAAGTAGATACGCACAGCAACACAGCCGGAGGTGCCGTTTCCGTGCCGTCCACCGTCAATCCCACCGTCAGGCGACGTCGGCTGGGCCAGGAGTTGCGCCGCCTGCGCGAGCAAAAAGGCATGACCGCCGAAGAGGTGGCCGACCGCCTGCTGGTCTCCCAGTCGAAGATCAGCCGGCTGGAGAACGGCCGCCGTTCCATCAGCCAGCGCGACGTACGCGACCTCTGCGGGGTCTACGAGGTCGAGGACCACCGCATCGTCGACTCCCTCATGCAGATGGCGAAGGACTCGCGTCAGCAGGGCTGGTGGCACGCGTTCGGCGACATCCCGTACAGCGTCTACATCGGTCTGGAGACCGACGCCGAGTCGCTGCGCGGATACGAGCCCCAGGTCATCCCGGGCCTGCTCCAGACGAGGGCCTACTCCGAGGCGCTGATCACGGGTGCGCTCCCCGAGGCGCCGCCGGCCGACATCGAGAAGCGGGTGAACGTCCGGGCCCGGCGCCAGGACCGCATCAACGAACCCGAACGGCCGTTGCGGCTGTGGGTCGTCATAGACGAGTCGGCGCTGCACCGGACGGTCGGTAACAAGCAGGTGATGATCGAGCAGCTGGAGCACCTCGTCGCCTGCTCGAAGCTGCCGCACGTGACGGTGCAGGTGCTGCCGTTCGAGATGGGCGCGCATCCGGGCATCAACGGCCAGTACGCCATCCTGGAGTTCCCCGACACGGCCGACTCCAGCGTGGTCTACATCGAGGGCGTCACCAGCGACCTCTACCTGGAGAAGGCGAACGACGTGCAGCGGTACAGCGTCATGTACGAGCACCTCCGGGCCCAGGCGCTCAACGTCGAGCAGAGCCGGCAGTTCATCGGCGAGATCGCGAAGAAGTACACCGACTGATCGGGCGAAAGCGGGTCCAACTCCCCCGATCGCGGGGGACGCGAACCGGCCACCCGGCTTTAGCGGGTCATGTGCGACATGCAGCGATGTGACGTGAGGGGCGACGGCACGATACACCGTCGCCGCCTCATGAGGTAAGAGTTCATTGGCAATTGCCATCCGGTCGAGTGAACGGCATCTTCAGCCGAGGGAGTTGGCGAGTAGCGTCGATCACGCCAGCTGAAAGCAGTCTGGTGCGAGGCTCACGATCAACTCATCGAAACCGGAGTGAACATGGCTATCTTCCAGGGTGCTACGGACATGTGGACCAAGTCGTCGTACTCCGGCGGCAACGGCGCCTGCGTCGAGGTCAAGTCCCCCGTCGCGCTCTCCATCGCGGTCCGTGACTCGAAGGTGACCGAGGGCCCCTCGATCACCTTCGTGCCCGGCGCCTGGAACGCGTTCGTGCGGGACGTCGCGGAGCGTACGCTCGACGCCTGAGACCGGTGAGTTCCTCCGGTCCGTCCCCGTGCCGTCCGCCCAGCCCTCTCGACCGGCCCGCCGTCCTGGCCGAGAGGGTTCGGCGCCACCGCCTCGCGCGGAGTGACCGGACGGGGCGGATCGAGCGGCACGCGCATCACCGGTGCGCCGCACGGCGGTCCGGGGGCGTCCACCCGCCCCGGCCGCCGGAACGGCGTACGGACAGCACGACCCGTACGGACAGCACGACCCGTACGGACAGCACGACCCGTACGGACAGCACGGAGTACGGACATCGCCGCACGGTACGACCGTCGGCAGACTCGGGCGGGAACCGGCCGCCGCCCCGGCAACGCTCCGGCACCGCCGGATGTCGACCGACCAAGTTCCCCCCTCCTCGACCGCACGGGACCCGCATCCCGTGCGGTCTTGCCGTGTGTACGCCGGCGACGGTGCGCGAGCGGTGCGCACGCGAACCACGGCCGACGGCGCGGCGGTCGGCGCCCTGCCGGAATCGGCATGCACCCTCGGTGCGGTACGCGCCTCCGATCGGCACGCGCCCGCGCCCGCCTGCGCCCGCCCGTGTCGCCCACGTTCCCCCGCGTCGCGCGCGACGCCTGCGTTCAATGGTTCGGACAGCCTGACGAAGTGCCCGCCCATCGTGTGGCCCCCCTCACTTCCGCACAACGGGCCACTAGGTCAAGAACAGGTAAAACTGTTCGGAGTGCTGATCTGCGTTCACATTCATGACCGCCTATCCCTTGACCCCGCCCTGGAAGAAGCGGTTCAATCCCCCAAGTCCCCGTAACCCGCGCGGGGTACCGCTGAACGGCCGTACTGACGAAGAGCGTTCCCGTTCACAAGGCGGACCCCTGGAGGGGTACATGAACAGTCTCGACTGGACCGTACTCATCGGATACTTCGGTGTGATGGTCGCGATCGGACTCTGGTCGCACAAGCGCGTGGACACCGTCGGCGACTTCTTCACGGCCGGCGGGAAGATGCCGTGGTGGCTGTCCGGCATCTCGCACCACATGTCGGGGTACAGCGCGGTGATGTTCACCGGCTACGCCGGCATCGCCTACACGTACGGGGTCACCTCGTTCGTCACGTGGTCGCTCCCGATCGCCATCGGCATCTTCATCGGCGCGAAGCTCTTCGCGCCCCGGCTCAACCGGCTGCGCTCCCGGCTGCGGGTCGCGTCGCCGCTGGAGTACCTGAAGAACCGCTACAACGTGCAGACCCAGCAGGCTCTCGCCTGGTCCGGTCTGCTGCTGAAGATCGTGGACGTCGGCGCCAAGTGGGCCGCCATCGCCACGCTGCTCTCCGTCTTCACGGGACTCACCATCAGCCAGGGCATCCTCATCACCGGTGTGGTGACCGCCGTTTACTGCACGGTCGGCGGACTGTGGGCCGACGCGCTCACCGAGCTGGGGCAGTTCGTCATCCAGCTGTGCGCCGGACTCGCGATGCTGATCGCCGTGATGGGCAAGCTGGACGGCTTCTCCACCCTGTGGACGGTCTGGGACAAGCTCCCCGAGGGTCACGCCGACCCGACCGCCGGTCCGTACACGGTGACGTTCCTGCTGGCGTTCCTCTTCATCAAGACCTTCGAGTACAACGGCGGCATGTGGAACCAGGCGCAGCGGTACATGGCCACCGACTCGGCGCGCTCCGCGACGCGTTCGGCCCGCCTCTCCGCCGTCCTGTGGTTCGTCTGGCCCGCGGTGCTGTTCTTCCCGATGTGGTGCGCGCCGCTGCTCGTCCACGCGCAGAAGCCGGACGCCTCGGACAGCTACGCCCTGATGACGGAACAGCTGCTGCCGCACGGCCTGTTGGGCCTGGTGATCGTCGGCTTCTTCTCGCACACGATGGCCATGTGCTCCTCGGACGCCAACGCCATCGCCGCCGTCTTCACGCGAGACATCGCGCCGACCCTCTCCAAGGCGGCGCGTGGCTGGAACGAGCGTGTCGGCCTGATCGCGGCCCGTTGGACCACGATCGCCTTCCTCGCGCTGTCGATGGCGGTCGCCACGCAGGTCAGCTCTCCGACCTTCAAGGACATCATCACCGTCGTCATCAAGTGGGTCGCCGGCCTGATGGGCCCGATCGCGATCCCGTTCATGCTCGGTCTGCTGCGTACGTTCCGCAAGTCCGGGCCGACCGCGGCGCTGACCAGCTGGGCGATGGGGCTGCTCGCGTTCTGGCTGGTCAACTACCCGATCAACTGGGCCGTGGACGGCGGTGTCCCGCTCCAGTACCAGGTCTCGGTGCCGCTGGCCGTGTCGCTGATCCTGTACATCGTGATCGGGTTCGTGAAGCCGGAGGACACCCCGGAGCGCGACGCGGTCCTCGCCCGCATCAACGAGGACGGCGACGACGGTTCGGCCGCCGCGTCCCTGCCCGCCCAAGGTGGCCCGGCCGCGGACGCCGCCCCGGTCCGGGACTGACGCCCCGCCCCGGGGCTTCCGGGGCACGCGGGCGCGGGAAGGGGTACGTACGCGCACGGGCCGGGGCTCCTCGGCTGTCGACGCCGCAAGGCGGTCGCCACCGGGGGCCACCGGCCCGTGGGCGATGCGACGGGCCCCCGCACGGTGCGCCGGGCCCCGCACGATGGGGAGGCTCTCAGGGAGAGGCGAACCAGCAGAAGGCGAAGAGCTCCCACCGCGTCGTCGTGCTTCCCGGCCCGCCGACTCGCCGACCGCAACAGCCTGGTGTCCGGCACCCGCGCCGTCACCGAGACAGGTGGGCCGTCCGGGGGAGGTCTCCTGGTGAGCGGGAGCGGCCCGGGCCTGGTCACTTCCCTTCGCGCGGCAGCTGCGCGACGAAGTCCGGCAGACCGGGCGCGGAGGGCGGCTGCCGCCCCGGAAGGTAGCGCCGGTAGTGGTCGGCGACCAAGCCGCGCAGCCGGGCCTCGTCCGGCTCCTCACCGGTCGGTTCGAGGCGGACCCGGTGGGGCTCGCCCGTCATGCGCAACGGTCTGGCCGTCGCGTCGAAGCCGCAGGAGTACTCGTCGGGCATCTCCCACCACGCCTCCGCGTACGCCTGGTCCCTCAGGACGTACATGTGGAACTCGTCGTCGAAGATGATCACGGGTGCGGCCGGCGTCGTCATCCGCGGAGTATGCGGTGTGAGACCGATCCGGCGACAGCCCTTTTCCTCAGTGCCGGGAGCGTGCGGGCTGAACGGACCGAACACCGCGACGGCGCGGAGCGCGGCAGGAAGCCGGAGCATGTCCACGGCCCCCGGGCGTTCCGTGCCGAGCGCCGGGGCGGCGGCACGGGAAGGGGTGCGGATGTCGTTGGCCGGCGGCCCCGGGGCCACGGGGGCCGTCAGCCCTCCGCCCGGTCTCCGGCGCCGCCGCGCGGGCGCAGCGCGTCCACGACGAGGTCGAGGACCCGGCCGGTGCGGTCCGGGGTGTCGCCGATGGCCACCGCGTGGAAGACGCCGAAGACCATGGACGTGACGTCGTCGGGATCGACGTCCGCGCGGAGCGAACCGGTGCGCACCCCCGCCGCGAGCAGGGTCGCGACGGCCGCGGTGAGGCGCTCCCGGGTGGCCGGGGTGGCGATGGCCCCGGATGCCCAGCCGGAGCGGAGGGTGCCCATCATGCCGCTCTTGGCCGCGACGAACTCCGCGTACCGGTCCATCCAGGCGCGCAGGGCGACCTCGGGCGGGAGCGTGCCGAGCAGTTCGTCGGCGCTTTCGGTGACGGCGTCGAGTTCCGCCGCGAAGACGGCCTCCACCAGCGCTTCCCGGGTGGGGAAGTGGCGGTACAGGGTGCCGATGCCGACGCCCGCCGCGCGGGCGACGGTCTCCAGCGGGACGGTGTCGTCGGCCGCGGCGAACGCCGTACGGGCGGCGGCGACGAGCTTCTCGCGGTTGCGTCGCGCGTCGGCTCGGGCGGGGCGGCCGGCGGCGGGATGCCCGGCGGCGGGGTGGGACTCGGGGATACCGGGCGACTCGGGGGAATCCGCGGCGTCTGGAGCATTCAAAACGGAGGAACCTCCGGTAGTGGTACCGTCGACATAACGGAGGTTCCTCCGTTTCTTCATCCTCTCACGAGAACGGGATGACCTCATGACGAGCACAGACACCACGACAGCCACCGGCGTCCCCCGCGCCGGAGGGGCCGGCCGGCTCGGCGCCCGTACCGTCTCCCGCATCGGCTTCGGCGCCATGCAGCTCCACCGCCTCGCCCACGACCGTGCCGCCGCCCTCGCCGTGGTGCGCCGGGCGGTCGAGCTCGGCGTCGACCACATCGACACCGCCCAGTTCTACGGGGACGGCTTCTCCAACGACGTCATCCGCGAGGCCGTCCGCCCCGAGGACGGCGTCACCGTCGTCAGCAAGGTCGGCGCCACGCCCCACTCCGGCGGCCCGCACCCGATGCGTCTCGCCCAGCGGCCCGAAGAGCTCCGGGCCTCCGTCGAGGACAACCTCAAGAGCCTCGGTCTCGACCGGATTCCCGTGGTCAACCTGCGCCGCGCCTCCCGCGCTCCCGGCCTGATCGCCGAAGGCGACCAGGTGGTCGACATCGACGACCAGCTCGCCGTCATGACCGCCCTGCGCGACGAGGGCAAGATCGACGCGATCGGCGTCAGCCATGTCGGCATCGACGAACTGCGCCGGGCACTCCCCGCAGGTCCCGTCTGCGTGCAGAACGCGTACAGCCTGGTCGCCCGCGACGACGAGGAGATGCTCCGGCTCTGCGTCGCGGAGGGCATCGCCTGGGTGCCGTACTTCCCGCTCGGAAGCGCCTTCCCCGGCATGCCGAAGGTGACCGAGGAACCGGCCGTCCTCGCGGTCGCCGAGTCACTGGGCCGCACCCCGGCCCAGACCGGCCTGTCCTGGCTGCTCCACCACGCCCCGAACGTGCTGCTCATCCCCGGCACGGCCGACACCGGGCACCTGGAGGCGAACGTGGCCACCGGGACGATCGCCCTCGACCCGACGGCCCTCGCCGCCCTGGACGCCGTCCCGACCCGCTCGGGGGACATCCTCGGCTGAAGCGAACACGCCCTCCGCGGACAGGGCTTCCGGCTCGGCGGCCTCGGGCGCCCCGCCGCGCCCACGACGGAAGCCGCCCCCGGCACGGTGCCGGGGGCGGCCCTCCCCGCGGGGAGACGCGCGCTAGTCGGTGCACCCCGACGGCGTCCGGCGTCGCCGCCGTGACGCGGTCGGCACCACCACCCCACCCGGCGACCTTGCGGCACCGACACCCGCCCGGCACCCCTGCCGCGCCCACGCCCCCACCCGGTGTCGAGATCGGGCCACGCGGCCGGAAGGTGGTGCGTGCGGCACGTCACCTCCTCCGCACACCTCCCGCCCCTTGCCCGGCAGACCGGCCCCGCCCTACCTTACTTTTCAGTAAGTTGACTCAGGAGTAAGGAGTTTGGCGTGGTCACGTACCGGACGGTCATGGTCGGCACGGACGGCTCGGAATCGTCGCTGGCAGCGGTCGAAAGGGCGGCCGGGCTCGCCGCCGCCTGCGCGGCCGAACTCGTGATCGCCTGCGCGTACGCACCGTTGCGCGGGCATGAACTCGCGCAGGCACAGGACCAGTTGGGCGCTGAGGCGTACCAAGTGGTGGGCTCCGCACCGGCCGAGGCCACTCTGCGCGTCGCGACGGACCGGGCCAGGGCACAGGGCGCGGACGACGTGCGGACGATCGCGGTGGAGGACGAACCGGTCGCCGCGCTGACCCGGATCGCCGAGGAGACGTCCGCCGATCTGCTGGTCGTCGGGAACCGCGGGCTGCGCTCGCTCGCCGGCCGCATCCTCGGCTCCGTACCGGCGGACATCGCCCGGAAGGCGCCGCTCGACGTACTGATCGTGCACACCACATGAGTGCGGCGGGACCGGAGCGGGGGGCGTCGGGGGCCGGGGGGCTCCCCGGCGTCGCCGAACTCGGCCGGGCCGTCGAGGAGGTACTGCTCGGCGGTGGGCGCGTCTGGACGCGGCAGGAGATGGCCGAACGGTCCGGGGTGGGGGCCGAGCGCACCGCGCAGATCTGGCGCGCGCTCGGCTTCCCGATGGTCGACGAGGACGCGAGGGTCTTCACCGAAGCCGACGTGGAGGCGCTCCGCGCGGGGGAACGGCTCATCGCGGCCGGGCTCATCACCGAGGAGAGCGAGATCATGATGGCCCGCGCCCTGGGCCACCACCTCTCCCGCCTCGCCGAGTGGGAGGTGGGCACCCTCTGGTCCTGGATCAACCGCGAGGCGGAATTCGACCGCGAGTCAGGGTTCGGCGGCGAGTCGGAGTTCGACGGCGAGTCGGGCTTCGCCCTCGACGGCGGGAAGTTGATGGCACACGCCGCGGCACTGCTCCCGGAGATGGAGCGGTTGCAGCAGCACGTCTGGCGCCGGCACCTCGCGGCGTACGCGGAACGTGTCCTCGCCGAGGCGGACGAGGCGGCACGCGCCGGGTCGGGGCAGCGGGCGGACCGGTCGGGGGGCGAGTCGGCGCGCGGAGCCGCGGGCGGGCAGGTGCCGCCGTACGAGGGCGCCGACGTCCGCGACCGCGCGGTGGGCTTCACCGACATGGTCGGCTACACCCGGATGACCCGCGGCCTCGGCAACGCCGAACTCGTCCGGGTTCTGGACCTGTTCGAGAGCCTCACCGGTGACGTGGTCGCCGAGGGGCGGGGCCGGGTCGTGAAGACCATCGGCGACGAGGTGCTCTTCGTCTGCGAGTCGGCCTCCGCGGCGGCCGACATCGCCCTGGAGCTCACCGCACGCGCCGAGGCCGAGCAGCGGTTGCCGCAGGTACGGACCGGGCTCGCCCACGGAGCCGTCCTCAGCCGGTTCGGCGACGTCTACGGGGCGGCCGTGAACATCGCCGCCCGCCTCACGGCGGTGGCCCGTCCCGACACCGTCCTCGTCAACACGGAGCTGGCCGGGGAGCTCGCGGGACTCCCCGGGTACGAACTCCGGTCGCTGCGCCCCGTGTCCGTACGCGGCTACAGCAGGCTCCGGCCGGTGCTGCTGCGGCCCGCATCTCCGCGCGGGCGGGCCCGGGACGAGTGACCCGGTCCGGCCTCTCGCCCCGGAGCCCGGCCCCGGGTGGTCAGAGCCCCTGGACGATCAGCCTCTTGCTGTCCGTGTTCCGGATGCGCAGCGGGGCGATGGCCCGGTACTCCGGCGAGTCGTTCCAGGCGCGCGCGGAGGCCAGGTCCGGGAACTCCACGAGGACGATCTGCCCGGGCGCCCACTCCCCCTCGACGACGTCGATCTCGCTCCCCCGGGCCAGGTAGCGGCCCCCGTGGGGCGCGAGTGTCGCCACCACCTTCGACCGGTACTCGGCGAGCTCTTCGGCATCGCCGGTCAACTGCACGTCTGCGATCACGTAGGCGGTCATGGGACCGACCCTATGCCGACCAGCGACCATGATCCACTCCAATAGGGTTGCCGGGCACCCGCGTTGGGCGTACCGGACGACGCCCGAGGCACGCCCGTCCGCACTGCCCGCAGCCCCCGCGATACCTGCGACCCGGCCCGGTCATGCCCTCGGGTAGCGGGCGATCCAACCCGGTGCCGCGGCCGTGGCGTTGTGCAGGGCAGGGCCCTGGGTCATCTCCATCGCGAAGTCGTCGGCGAGTTCCAGGAGGGTGGCCCGGCCCTCGATCTCGGCGAGCCAGGACGGCGGCAGGGCCGTCTCCCCGTGCAGCGCGCCCAGCAGCGCCCCGCAGACCGCCGCGGTGGGCGAGGACGGCCCTCCGTGGTTCACGGCCAGCCGGAGCCCGTGGCGTACGTCCTCGCCGACGAGCGCGCAGTACAGCCCCACCGCCAGCACCTCCTCGGCCGAATCGTCCGCCCCCAGCGACTCGATCAGCGCGGGCCCGGGAATGCCCTGTCGTACGGCTCCGAGGGCCCGGCGCACCGCCTCGGTGACGGGCTCGTGGCCCGGGCGTTCCGCGAGCAGCGCCAGCGCCCGCTGCACCGACCCGTCCAGCGTGTCCCGCCGGGCCAGACCGTGGACCACCACCGCGAAGGCACCTGCGGCCAGTTGGGCGGTGGCGTGCCCGTGACTCTGGGCCGCGCACTCCACGGCGAGCTGGCACACCAGCTGCGGCTCCCACCCCGCGAGCAGCCCGAAGGGCGCGGACCGGGTCAGCGCGGCGGAGTCCCGGGCGTCCGGGTTCCTCGGCCGTTCCAGGGTGCCCATGGTGGTGTCGCCGAAGCCGTGCAGGCAGGACCGCGCGGGGGCGCGGCGGGCGTACAGCCACTCCTCACGCGCGAGCCAGCCGTCGCCCTCACGCCGCTCGTCGGGCCCCCAGTCGCGCTGCGTCGCCGCCCACCGCAGATGGGCCCGGTACACGTCGGTCGGCGGGTGCCAGGCGCCCGTGTCGCGCCGCACCTGCGCCCGTATCAGCCCGTCCACGGTGAACAGCGTCAGCTGGGTGACCGCCGTGACACCGCCCCGCCGCCCGTCCACCGGCACGAAGTCCGCGACCCCGCCGACCCCGTGGGCCTCCCGGATCTCCTCCAGCGTGAGCGGGGTGACGGCTGCCCCGAGGGCGTCCCCGAGCGCCGCGCCGAGCAGCGCCCCCCGTACCCGGCTGCGGAAGTCCTGCTGTTCCACACGGCCCCAGACAGCTGTGGTCCCGATGGTCATCCGGCCAGTCCCCCTACCGTCGGTACGGCTCCGCCAGCACTGTAATAGAACGGGAACGACTGATTCAGGGCCGGAACGGAATGTACGGAGTAGCTCTGGAGAACACTTTTGAACGGCATTCATCAGGGTTTAGCCGGACGGACCGGGCCCGGCCGCCCTGCGACCGCGCCCCCTCACCGCCGGGGTCCCGGGCTCGTCCCACCGACCATCCAGGCCAGCGGCGGCCTCCCCTCCCGGCACTCCGCCACCAGCAACACGTCCCGCAGCGAGTCGGTGGCCGCCCGGAGCGCGAACCGTACGGCGACCTCCCCCGCCGACTCGTCCGCCAGCACCTCCCGCGCCCCGGCGAGCACGCCCTCCCCGCAGGCCAGGAGCTCGGCCTCCACGTCGTCGGCCAGCCGCGACATCCGGCTGTCGGGGTCGTCGGTGCTGAGGTAACACCGCCTGCCCTCGGGGGAGTTCCAGGGCAGCAGGCGGAACTGGGAATCGGCCATGACGTGTGCCTCGCAGACGCAGTGACTCGGGGTGACTTCCATCGGGTGATGCTCACCGTTCGTGACTCGATGATCACCGCCGCGACCTACTCTCAAAAGCAGCACACGATTGCCCGCGCACAGGACAACGGGAGGACCACGATGGCCGAACCGGTCGACGTGGACGAGGAGTCGGGCCGCGCCGCGCTCGGCCGCACACTGCGCTACCTCAGGGAGAAGGCCGGCAAGTCGCTCGGACAACTCGCCGAGGAGACCCGCTACGACAAGAGCTACCTGTACCGGCTGGAGGTCGGCCAGCGGCTGTCCAAGCTGGAGGTGATGACGGACCTCGACCGGTACTACGCGAGCGGGGAGCTGCTCCAGGGATTGTGGAAGGTCGCCCGGAGGGAAGTCTTCAAGGACAAGTACAAGGAGTTCATGCGGCTGGAGCCGACGGCCCGGATCATGCACCTGTTCACTCTGGGAATTCCGGGGCTGCTCCAGACGGAGGACGTCGCCCGGGAGTCGTTGTCCGGGGCCGGGGAAACCCAAGCAGAAGCCGAGTTGGTGGAGGAGCAGGTCGTGGCGCGCCTGGGTCGACAACAACTGCTCCACCGTGTCCCGGCTCCCTCGGTGCGGATCATCATGGACGAGTACGCGTTGCGGCGCCCGGTTTCCGATGCCAAGGCCTGGGGAAAACAGCTGTGCCACCTCGTCGAGGTGTCGGAGATGTCGTCGCTCGTCCTCCAGGTGCTGCCCTTCACTGCGGGGGCACACAACCTGATGGACGGCTCGCTCACCCTGCTGTGGCAGGAGGATGGCGGGGCCATTGCCTACACCGAAGGCAACGGATGTGCCGAATTGGTCGAAGACCAGTCAGCAGTAACACGCTATCGGCTGTCCTACGATCGGCTCCGGGATTTGGCGTTGCCCCCGTCAGAATCCGCCGCGTTCATCAGGGGTGTCCTGGAGGAGCACAGACCATGAGCCGTACCCTCGACGTCAGCTACGCGCACTGGCGCAAGTCCACCTACAGCGACGGCGGGGCCAACAACTGCCTCGAAGTCTCCGACGACTTCCCCGGCCTCGTCCCCGTCCGCGACAGCAAGAACCCCACCGGGCCCGCGCTCCTCATCACCGCCCCCGCCTGGGCGAATTTCGTCGCCTTCGCCGCCGACCGCTGAGCCGTGAAACCGGTCGCACCACGCGGCCCGGGGCACGGGCGTCCGCTCGCGCCCCGGGCGACGGCCGGCCCGGACCCGTTCTGCGGCCCGTGAAAATCCGGTGGCGCTTTCCCACCACCCCGGTAGCGTGCGCCGCTATGACATCAGAACTGAAACGCCCCCCGCTCCAGGCCGACGAACGCACGGCACTGATCGGCTGGTTGGACCTGCAACGCCAGATCCTGCGCTGGAAGTGCGAGGGGATCAGCGACGAGGACGCACACCGTTCGGTCCTCCCGAGCTCTCCGCTCATGACACTGGCCGGTCTCGTCTCCCACATGCGCTGGACCGAGCACACGTGGCTGGAAGTGCTGTTCCTCGACGGCGACGAGAAGCAGAACCCGTCGTTCGACGAGTCGGTGGAGGACGCCGACTGGCAGACCGGCGGCCGTCCCCTCGCCGAACTGCTCGCGGAGTACGAGGCCCAGTGCGTGCGCAGCAACGAGATCGTCGCCGCGGCCTCCCTGGAAGACGTCGGCCGCCACACCGGCTTCCACTCGGCCGGCGCCAACCTCCGCTGGATGCTGATCCACCTGGTCGAGGAGACGGGGCGGCACGCGGGACACGCGGACATCGTCCGGGAGTTGCTCGACGGCACCAAGGGCTACTACTGACCAAGCGTCTGCCGTGAGTGATCGTCAGCTCGATCGCGAAGCGGCTGGGCCGCACACCCGCCCGAGGGGCCTCCGCGACGGACGGGGCCGCGTTCTGCCGGACCGGGCGGAGGGCGAGTGGCGAAGGGCGAGTGGCGAAGGGCGGACGCCATCCGGCCCCGCTCCGCCATCCTCGCTCAACCGCAGGAGGACGGCGGGACGGGTCAACCGGTCGGCTCAGCCCCCGCAGCCGTAGCCGGAATGGGCCTCGATGCTGGTCACCGAATTGTCGTAAAGGGCCCAGAGTTCCTGCTTGTTACCGGGCTCGATGATCCAGTTGAGGCCGCGGAAGTCGGCGTCGGTCCAGATGCACACATTGAGGTTGCTGCGGTTCCACAGCGAGCCCGCCCGGTCGTTCCACGCCGCTCCGATGTTGCGGTTGTCCACCGCATCGAGCTGCAGGACGTCCCCGGTGAGGCTGGGGCCGTCGAAGAGGCAGACCTTGCCCTCAGCACAGCGGGCCACGCCTCCGTCCTTGGGGTCGTCAGCCAATGCGGTTCCCGGAGCCACCAGCACGGCGGTGGCCGCGAGGACCGCCCCTACCGCTGCGGTTCTGACTGCCAGTTTCATGAAGGTCCGTTCCCGTTGTCGCCCGTGGACGCGCGGTCGTGGTCACCGAGTCCAACTGTCGCTACATGGAGGGCATCGGGCAGTGAGACGGTTCCCACGCGCGTGTGGTCGGCAGCGATGACGTTGCTCACCGTCACGGAAGGGGCGGGGACGGGCGCTCTCGCGCCTGACTGCCCTTCGCGCGTCGTGGGCCCGGTCGGCGGCCGGGGCTCCGGTCACCGGCAGAGCGCCGGCCCCACGGGAGCCGCAGTACTCCGGACCGGCCGGTTCCAGATCCCGCAGCCGCGACTCCTGCCACGGTCCCCGCGGGGGCCCGGTCAGGGCGAGGGGACGGTGTCGAGGTAGGCGCGGACCGCTCCCGACGTCTCGTCGTGCCGACCGAGGACCAGCAGGTCCGGACCGGCCGGGGCGTCACGCAGCGCGCGGTGGACGAGGCCCGGCAGGGTGATGCGCTCCGTGGCCGTGGGGACGAGGGCCACCCCCTCGCCCGCTGCCGCGAGGGCGAGGACGCCGAGGGTGCTGCCGACCAGGCGGACCCGGGATCGGTCCTCCACGGGGGCGGGCCAGAGCCGGGAGAGGACGGTCTCGTCCTCCTCGCGGCTCGCGAAGACGATGAGGTCGTGGGCCCTCAACTCGGCGGTGGTCACAGAGGCGAGGGACGCCAGTTCGTGGTCCGCGCGCAGGGCCACGGACATCGGGGTGAGCGCGCGCCGGACGACGCGGAGGCCGTCGTGTCGGCCAGACCGAGGTCGGGGCAGTAGCCGATGTCGAGTGAACCGTCCCGCACCCCTTGGACCTGGGCGGCGGGCGGCAGTTCGGTCAGGGTGAGGTCGACGCGGGGGCGCGCCCGGCGGAAGCCCCGCAGGTCCTCCGAGAGGACCCCCTGGAGGGCTGCCACGCCGGAGAAGCCGATCCGTACCGCCCCCGTCTCGCCGCGCACCGACCACCGGGCTGACTGGAGGGCCCGGTCGGCTTGGGCGAGGGCGCGGCGGGCCTCGGGGAGCAACTGCTCTCCGGCCTCGGTCAGCTCGACGCGACGGCTCGTCCGACGGAACAGGCGTCCGCCCACCTCCCGCTCCAGAGCCTGCACCTGGGCGCTGAGGGTGGACTGGGTGACGTGCAGCAGGCCGGCGGCCCGGCCGAAGTGGCGCTCGTCGGCGACGGCGACGAAGTAGCGCAGGTGCCGCAGTTCCACCGGTCGCCTCCCCCCTCATCCATCGTGTGCACCGATCAATCGATCGTATCTTTCGGTTGGACCTATCGCCCTTCGTGTCGAAAACTGGACGCATGAACGTGACGATTCAGGACCGACAGGACATCGCCGACCTCATGACCGGCTGGATCCACCGTGATCTGGGCGAGTGGGATCTCCTCAGAGGTCTCTTCCACTCCGACGCGCGGATCGAGATCACCTGGTTCGAGGGGCCGGCGTACGAGTTCGTGGACGCCTCCGCACGGATGGGGGCTTCCGCCTTCCGCACCAAGCACCTGATCACCGCGCCCGTGGTGACCTTCTCCGCCGAGGGCACCCGCGCCGTCAGCGAGACCAACGCCGTCATCATCGGCGAGAACGTCGACCTCCGGCTCGGCTGCAACGGTCACAACCGGTTCATCGACCGCCTGGAGAAGCGGGACGGGATGTGGCGCATCAGCGACCGCAAGAGCGTCTACGACTTCGGCACGTTCACCTTCCCCGCCGGGATCGTCGACATCGACGCGGAGGCGGTCGCCCGGTACCCGAGGGAGTACGCGGCCCTCGCCTACCTGCTGGAAGCCAGCGGCTACCCGGTGAGCCGAATCTTCGCGACCAAGGGGAGCGACCTGGAGCGCGACATCAAGGAATCCGCCTTCGCCTGGCTGGGCGGTGCCCCGCGCCCCTGACCGGGGGCCCCGACCGGGGTCAGCGGCGGCGGAGGAGGTCTCCGGGCCAGGCGCCACCTGCTCCCCGTCCCGGCTCACCCGACGGCCGGCGGCTCCGCCAGCACCGGGTAGTCCGTGTACCCCGTCGCCCCGCCGACGTACATCATGTACGCGTCGCGTACCTGGTTGACCGGCGCTCCGGTACGCAGCCGGTGGACCAGGTCGGGGTTGGCGAGGAACGGGCGGCCGAGGGCGACGAGGTCGGCTCCGGCGGCGAGCAGCCGCTCGCTCGCGGCGAGTCCGCCGTCCTCGGGGATGCGGTCCTTCGGGAGTACCGGGTTGCCGATCAGGGTGCCGGGCCACTCCTCGCGGATGCGCTGGAACACGGGCTGGCCGGGGTCGGCGTACCCGATGTGCAGGTAGGCGATCCGGCTGTCGGCCAGGGCGGCGACGAGGGCGGGATAGATCTCCTCGGTGTCGCCCTCCTCGATGCTGTTGACCGTGTTGCCGGGGGAGACGCGCAGTCCGACCCGCTCGGGGCCGATCTCCTCGGCGACGGCCCGGACCACCTCGGCGACGAACCTGACGCGGTTGCCGACCGGGCCGCCGTAGGCGTCGGTGCGGCGGTTGGTGTTCTGGGAGAGGAACTGGTGGAGCAGGTGCCCGTTGGCGCTGTGGACCTCCACCCCCTCGAAGCCCGCCTCGATCGCGCGCCGGGCGGCGGAGGCGAAGTCGGCCACGTGGTCCTCGACGTCCTGGAGGCTCATCTCGCGCGGGACGGGCGCCTGCTGCTTGCCGGTGGGCGTGTGCAGGGTCTCGGGGAGCGCCACCGGTGAGGGGGCGACGGGGGTCAGGCCACTGGTGTCGGGGTGTCCGACCCGTCCGCCGTGCTGGAGTTGGAGGAACATCCGCCCGCCCGCCGCGCGTACCGCGTCGGTGACCATGCGCCATCCGGCGACGTGGTCGGGGCGGTGGATCGCGGTGATGTTCGGGTACGTCTGGCCCACCGCGTTCGGGGTGGACGCCTCGGCGATGATCAGGCCGGCGGTGGCGCGCTGGGCGTAGTAGGTGGCCATCAGCGGGGTCGGGACCCCGCCGGCGGTGGCCCGGTTGCGGGTCAGCGGGGCCATCACCAGGCGGTTCGGCAGCCGGAGCGGGCCGAGCGCGGCGGGCTCGAAGACCGACACCTGCGGGGAACCGGGTACGGGGGTGGATACGGGGACGGGGACGGAGGTGGGCGCCGGTGCGTTCGTCATGCCGGGAGGGTAAGAATTGACACCGGTGTCAGGTTCAAGTCCCGGGGAAGGTGGAGCGTCATGCGGATCGGCGAGCTGGCCCGGCGTACCGGCGTGAGCGAACGCTCCCTGCGCTACTACGAGGCGCGGGGGCTGCTGAAGGCGGACCGTACACCCGGCGGGCACCGGGAGTACCCGGACGGCGCGGTGGACCGGGTGATCCGCATCCAGGAGTTCTACGCGGCCGGACTGCGCAGCTCGAAGATCGGTGAACTCCTGCCCTGCGTACGGGACTCGGACGGCGGCCCCGCCGCGACCGCCACGCCCCGGCTGGTCAGCGACCTCGGCGCGGAACGCGACCGGATCGACCGCATGATCAGCGACCTCCAGCGCTCCCGGGACGTGCTGGACGACGTGATCGCGACGGCGAAGGAGCAGTCGCCGTCCGCAGGGTCCGGGGACGCGGTCGCGTAGGCCCTGTCGTCACCGTGGGGCGAGTACCAGGTGGACCGCGAGTCCAGTGATCACCGCGCTGGAGAGCGACGCCGTCACCAACCTCCCGCGGGGGCCGGTCAGTACGCGCCCCAGCAGCGCACCGCCGCCGACCGGCGGCGACTGCCAGGTGGCGGAGGCCACGAAGGCCGCCGCCACGAACACGGCCCGCTCAGGCCCCCGCGGCCGAGCCTTCGGCGGAGTCGCCGCGGGAGGTCCACGCCGGTGCGGCCCCCACCAACGAGTCGAGGCGTTCCAGGCGTTGGGCGGTTGCGGGGTCGTCGGGCGTCATGACGATGATCCGCTCGCCCCGCGTCCGGTCCAGCCACAGGCTCTGGAACTGGACGTCGAGGGCGCCGACGCGCGGGGAGCGGTAGTGGCGCAACTGGTTCCGGTCCGCGCCGACTTCGTACGACTCCCAGTGCCGCACGAAGTCCGGCGACTCCTGGCGCAGCCGGGTGATCAGCGCGTTCCAGCGGGGGTCGTCGCGGTGTTCCGGCTGGCGGGCACGGAGTCTCGCGGTCATGTCGCGCAGGACGGTGTCCTCGTCGACCAGGCTGTTGCGCCAGCTCGGTTCGGTGAACATCAGCCACGCGCAGTTGCGTTCCTCGGCCGGGTACGCGTCGAGGTCGGCGAACAGGTAGCGGTAGGTGCGGTTGGCCGCGACCAGGTCGTAGCAGTCGGTCTGCACGGCGGCCGGATACGGAAGCAACTTGCCGAGGACGGCCGTGTGTTCGGGGCGCAGGTCCATGGGCGGTCCCGGCTCGGCGGGTGCGCCCCGGCCCGCGAGCACCATCAGGTGGCGGTGCTCGGCGGCGTCCAGACGCAGGACGCGCGCCACCGCGTCCAGTACCTGGTCGGAGGCGTTCCTGGCCCTTCCCTGTTCCAGCCACGTGTACCAGGTGACCCCGACCCCGGCGAGTTGCGCGACCTCCTCGCGCCGCAGACCGGGCGTGCGGCGCCGACCGCTCGTGGGCAGGCCCACGTCGCCGGGGGTGACGCGGGCGCGTCGGGCACGCAGGAAGGTTCCGAGGGCGTCGCGGTCGGGCGTCGAAGAGGTCACCGCCCCAGTGTCGGTCCTCGGGGCCGCTGGATCCAGGTAGTACTGGTACCCCGATAAGCAGGCTCCTGGTACCAGGATGGCAACGGGCGCAAGGTCGTGGACATGACCGTGACGACCGTACCGAGCGTGCCCACCGCACCAGCCACACCGACCACACGCACCGCACCGACCCTCCACCGCACGCGGGCCGTGGCACCACCTCCGGCCCGCGCCCTCACCGGTGCCGGGCTCGCCGCCCTGCTCGTCGCCTTCCTGCCCGTGAACATGACGTTCGGGTCGGTCAACCTCCTGGAACCCGCGATCACCGGGGACCTCGGCGTGACCGCGTCGGGCGGGCAGCTCGTGCTGTCCGCGTACACCACGGCGTTCGCCGCGACCCTCGTCGTCGCGGGGCGCCTGGGCGACCGGTTCGGACGTCGGCGGCTGCTCGCGGCCGGTGTCGGCGCCTTCGGAGTGGCCTCCGTGCTCGCCGCACTCGCGCCGAACCTGGTCACCCTCGTCGTGCTGCGCGCCGTACTGGGCTTCGCCGCCGGGCTGTTCACCCCGCAGGTCCTCTCCACCATCCAGGCCACGGCGCCCGAGAAGCTGCGGGCGGTGGGCGTCACGCTGTTCGCCGCCGTCGGCGGCATCGCGACCGTCGCCGGACAGCTCCTCGCGGGCGCCGTGTCCCAGGCCGCCGGTGACCACTGGGGCTGGCGGCTCGTGCAGATACTCACCGGGGCGATCGGCGCGGCCTCGCTGCTCGCCCTGCGCACCGTGCCCGAGTCGCGCTCGACGGCACCGCTCGCACTCGACCTGCGCGGGGCCGCGCTCCTCGGCACCGGCCTGCTCCTCGTCGTGGTGCCCCTGACGCTCGGCACCTCCGCGGGCGGACCGGCCCCGGTGCTCGCGATGCTGGCCGCAGCCGGTGCGGTGCTCACCGCCTTCGCCCGGTCGCAGCGTGCCGCCGAACGCCGCGGCGAACTGCCCGTCGTCCCGCCGAGCGTGCTGCGCACCCCGGCCGTGCGACAGGGCCTCATCATGTCGCTGCTGTTCTTCACCGGTTACGGCGCTTTCCTGTACGAGTTCTCGGCGCTCGCCCAGGGCGCGTTCGGCGTGGACGCCTGGGGCACCGTCGTGCTGCTGCTCGGTTTCGGCGCGGGGTTCATCGTCACCGCGCTCGCCCTGCCCGCCGTGGAACGCCGCACCGGGCGCTGGACGATGACCGGCGCGGCCGTCGGACAGGCAGGGGTGCTGGTGGGCCTCGCCGTCGTCGTGAGCGGCGCCCACGGCGGGGCCCCGTGGGCCCTGCAGCCGCTGCTGGTCCTGCTCGGTGTGACCCAGGCCCTGATGTACGGGCCGGTCCTGCGCACGGTCCTCTCCCGCACCCCGACCTGGGCGGCGGGTGTCGCCGGCGGGCTCTTCACCACCTTGCAGCAGCTCGGCCTCGGCCTGGGCGTGGCACTCCTGGGCGGCCTCTTCCACGCCGTGGCCGACGCGACGGCGGACGGTTCCGCCGCCGCCGGACTGCCCCGGGGCTTCGCAGCCGCCGTCGCCGTACAAGCCGCCCTGGCGCTGGCCTTCGCGTTCTTCGCCACCCGCATCGCGCGGGCCGGGGCGCCGGAAGCGGCGGTCTGAGCGGTGCTAGGGCGTGTGCCGAAAGTGGCGCCGTCCGTCCAAAGGGCGACCCCGACAACGCGGCGAGCGTGCGTGCCGGGCGTCGCCGGACAGGCGGGACTTTCGGCACACGGCCTACGGGCGCCCGACGCCGGGCCTGTGGCCGCCCCCGCCCCGCCGTCGGCCGGTACCGCGAACCGTGAGCACCCGGCAACCCGCTGCCGGCGATCAGGCCCGCCGGGCGGTGTAGAGGGAAATCGACCCGGTGGCGGTCGGCACCACATGCGCTTCGCGGACCTCGTCAAACCCCGCCCCGGTCATCAGTTCGGGCAGCACGCCGTCCGCGTTGGGCTGGGTGTCCCGCCTGCCGTCGGCGAACTGGACCGCGCGGAAGGCCAGGCGCATCGGACGGGTGCGCTGGAGTCCGTAGTCGGCGATCACCAGCCGTCCGCCGGGGCGCAGCACCTCGTGCATCGAGGCCAGCACCGCCCGCTTCATCACCATCGGGCACTGGTGCAGCACCAGGCTGCTGGCCACGGCGTCCACCGAACCGGCCAGTGGCCCCAACACCTCGGGGAGCGTGTCTCCCATGCCCTCCCGCCACTCGGGGCCCGTACCGCCCCCGGCGTCCGCCGCCTCCGCCTTGCGACGCGCGATGGCCAGCACCTGACGGTCGGGGTCGACACCGATGATCCGGGACCGGGGCTGCGCCGCGTGCAGCAGCAGGGCGAGTGATCCCGTCCCGCAGCCCACGTCGGCCACGACGTCATCGGGTCCGGGCGCGATCAGGGTGACGACCAGGCGCCGCCACACACCCTCGCGGGTCAGCGCGGCGATCACCGGGTCGTAGAGGCGGGTGGGCGCGAACCGGCCGAGAGCCGGGGTGAAGTCTCGTTCGGTCACACACCCAGCATGCGAGAATCCTCGACACCGCACCAGGCAGCGGCACTTCGAGTTCACCGGCGCCACCATGCGCACAGCGCGCCGGGGCGCGCGAGCCCGCGCAGCCGCACCCCGGCGCAGAGGGCCGCCTCACCGAGAAGCAGCCCTCCGGCCACAGCGGCGACGGCGAGCGCCGCGAAGACGAACCTGAGGGGCCTGCCCAGCGATTCCCACTGGGTCAGGAGTGGCAGCGCGAACGCTCCCACGACCCCGACCGCCGTTCCCGCGTCCATGGTCACCACCGGCCGCCGTGGCGGACTCCCCGTCGGAGCCACTCGTACGGCGTGTCCCCGATGCTCAAGCGTGTCGCGAAAGGAGCGCCGTCCGCCCGCCGGACGGGCGGGACTGTCGCAACACGCCCTAACGGCACCGGCCGACGATCGCCGCAGAGTGGGCGGAGGCCGTCTCCGGCGGCGGACCGGCAGGAGCCGCACGTGACCATCGGGCGGCGAGGACCGCGCAGACCATCAGTTGCATCTGGTGGTAGAGCATCAGCGGGAGGACCGCCAGGGCGGCCTGTCCGCCGAACAGCACCGCGGCCATGGGCAGTCCGTTCGCCAAACTCTTCTGCGATCCGCAGAGTACGACGGCGATGCGTGAGGGACGGTCCAGCCCGGCGAACCGGGCGGCGGTCCGCGTACAGGTCAGGGCCACCGCGAGCAGCACCGCCAGGACGGCCAGGAGCTCCAGCAGCCGGAGGGGGGTGACGCGGCTCCAGACACCCTGGTTCACCCCCGCGCTGAACGCCACGTAGACGACCAGCAGGATGGACCCTCGGTCCACCGGACCGAACACCCGCTTGTTCCGGCTGACGAACTCTCCCCACCGGCGGCGCAGCAGCTGCCCGGCGAGGAACGGGGCGAGCAGCTGCGCGCCGATGCGGAGCGCTCCGTCCGCGGAGAGGCTGGTTTCCGAACCGATCAGCCAGGCGGCGAGCAGCGGGGTGGCCACGAGTCCGATCACGCTGGAGTACGTGCCGGCGCAGATGGCTGCGGCGATGTCCCCTCGGGCGGTGGAGGTCAGCGCCACCGACGACTGGACGGTGGACGGTACGACGCACAGGAACAGGAACCCGGCACCGAGTTGACCGCCCAACAGGCCGGGTGCGAGCCACAGGGCCGCAAGCCCCAGCAGCGGGAACAGGACGAAGGTGCAGAGCAGGATCAGCGCGTGGAGGCGCACACGGCGCAGGCCCGCGAGGGTCTCCCTCGTGGAGAGCCGCACGCCGTAGAGGAAGAAGAGGAGAACGACTCCGATGTCGGACGCGGTACGCGCGACGGCCTCGCCCCCGCCTCGGGCCGGCAGGAAGGTGGCCAGCGCCACGGTCCCGACGAGTGCCGCCACATAGGGGTCGACGAACCGGGGCCATCGCCGGCGCCGGGGCGATCGTGGGCTTCTCGCCGCCGCGTGGCGGGGATGGGGCGAGGCCGGGCGCTCGACGGTCTCCTGCCGCCCGGCGTCGGTCACCCGCCGTCCTCCTCGTCGTCCGTGCTGTCGGGGTTGATCAGGGTGTCCATGAGGTCCACCGCGCTGCCGTCGTGATCGCTGCCCGAAGTGCCGCTGCCGGAGTTGGTGTTCGCCGTGCGGTCGATCTCCAGCCAGGAGTCCGCCTCGGAGTTGTCGATCAGCGTCAGGTTCAGGTCCCCGGCCGCGGCCGGGGAACCCGCGGCGGCCAGCAGCGCCGCCGCCAGCGCCATCGCGGCGGCAGAGCCCCGGCCGAGGGCGGGACGACGGTGCGGCCCTCGGCCGGGGCGGGAAGAGGCCGCCCCGGCCGGAAGGATGGTTACGGTCATGCGGAGAGCGCCTCTCGCGCGTCGTGATGACGGCTGATGTTGAGCTCCAGCAGCTCCGTCGACTCACGCACGCCGACCTCCCCGGTGTCGCCCGCCTCGGGCAGCCGACCGTCCGCGAACTGCAGCTCCGCCAGGGCCGTGTCCATCGCACGGTGCGCGGCGAACAGGCAGGGCGTGCTGTAGATCGCCACGTCCACACCGAGCTCCGTGAGCTCCGTGAGCGACAGACGGGGGGACTTCCCGCCTGCGATCTGGTTGAACAACAGCGGTTTGTCGCCGACGACGCGGCGGATGCGCTTGATCCAGTCGACGCTGCGCACCCCGTCCACCAGGACCACGTCCGCGTCGGTCTCGGCGAGAGCCGCCGCCCTGCGCAGGATGTCGGCCTCCTCCGTCGCGTCCGTGCGCGCCACCACGACGAGGTCGGTGCGGCTGGCCAGGACCAGCTCCAGCTTCTCCAGGTACTCCTCCAGGGGGAGGACCTGCTTCCCGTCGGCGTGGCCGCACCTGCGGGGCCGCTTCTGGTCCTCCAGGATCACCCCGGAAGCGCCGGTCCGCTCCAGACGCTGCACCACGTGGCAGGCCACCTCGGGGTCGACGTAGCCGTCGTCGATGTCCACCAGGAGGTGCTGGCGCGGAAACGCACCGCGCAGCCGCTCCACGAAAGCCACCATGTCGGGCCAGGCGATGAAGCCGATGTCCGGCAGGCCGTAGTACGACGCCGCGAACCCGAATCCCGAGACGAAGAATCCGTTGTAGTGCTGGGCCGCGACGGACGCGGAATACATGTCGTAGATCCCGATGAGCGGCGTCGTCCCGGACGCCTTGATCTCCTGCCGCAGGGCATTTCCGTACGTCATGATTATCTCCAGTGGAGGGTAACCCCAGCACTCGGCTTGGGGGTTGCGTCTTCGCTGACGAAATTTCTGGCGCGACGCAGAATGCGGATAATCGGACGAAGTACCAAAGATGTCATGGTCTTTTCGCCCACGAATGAAGGGCGGATGCGTGTGCGCCGCGCTTCGCGAGTGACCATATCTTTGCCTGACGTTTACAGGCAACGTCAGTTTTTTGCCTTGACTGAAAAACCTTTGGGAATTGATTTCAACAATTGAATCCCGTTAATCGGAAATCAAGAATTCAATCACCCATGCCTCGGCCGCGAGCCCGCGGCGGCCCACCGCGACACCGGGCGGGCCGCGATCCCCACCGGGCGGAGCCCTGCCGGCGGGCGCGGCGCGGGGCACCGCTGTGTACCGATCGGTCCTGACCCGGGGTTCTCACCCACCCGCGCACGCCCTGGCCGGACGTGATGACCGGATGGGCCGCCTCCTGCGACTTCGACGGCCTCTACGCCTTCTGGAGACAGGGTGGTTGCTCGTAGGCTGCGGCCATGACGACCCGAGCCGACACCCCCGCCCTCGCCACCCGCGCCGCCTCGGTCGACGCCTCGCCCGTACGGGAGATCCTCGCGCTGACCGCGCGGCCCGAGGTGATCTCGTTCGCGGGCGGGCTTCCGGCGCCGGAGCTGTTCGACACCGGGGAGATACGGGCCGCGTACGACCACGTGCTGGCGAAGGACGCGGCGCGGGCTCTCCAGTACTCGGTGACCGAGGGCGATCCGGGGCTGCGGGCGGCCGTCGCCGCCCGGTACACGGCGCGCGGCCTGCCGACCGGGGCAGAGGACCTGGTGGTGACCACCGGTTCGCAGCAGGCGCTGACGCTCCTCACGACGGCACTGGTGGAGCCCGGGGACACGGTGCTCGTCGAAGACCCCACGTATCTCGCGGCGTTGCAGTGCTTCGGCTTCGCGGGGGCGCGGGTGGTGCCGGTGCCCTGCGACGAGGACGGCATCGACCCGGTGGCGCTCGCGGAACTCGTCGAGCGCGAACGGCCCAAGATGCTCTACACCATCCCCAACTTCCAGAACCCGACCGGGCGTACCCTCCCGCTCGCCCGCCGCAGGGCCGTGGCCGAGGTGGCGCGGCGGCTCGGCCTGTGGATCGTCGAGGACGACCCGTACGGCGAACTCCGGTACGAGGGCGCGCACGTGCCGTGGATCTCCTCGCTGGAGGCCGCCGCCGACCGCACGGTGCTGCTGGGCAGCTTCTCGAAGGTCATGTCCCCCGGCATGCGCCTCGGCCATCTCCGCGCCCCCGCCGCGCTGCGCCGGGCCTGCGTGATCGTCAAGCAGGCCGCCGATCTGCACTGCTCCGCCGTGGACCAGGCGGCAGCCGCCCGCTACCTGGAGGTCTCGGACCTCGACGCCCACGTGGGCCGGGTCCGCGCCGCGTACGGCGAGCGCCGGGACGCCCTGCTGGACGGCCTGCCCGCCGCCCTCCCGCCGGGCAGCACCTGGAACCGGCCGGACGGCGGGATGTTCGTCTGGGTCAGGCTGCCCGACGGCCACGACGCGACCGCGCTGCTGCCCAAGGCGATCGCCCACGAGGTGGCGTACGTCCCCGGGGCGCCGTTCTTCGCGGGCGCGCCGGACCCGGCCGCCCTGCGGATGTCGTTCACGACCCACACCCCCGACGAGATCCGCGAGGGGCTGCTGCGACTGGGCGAGGCACTGGGCACGCCGGGGGCGCCGCGGGCGCCGCAGCCCGTCGCGCACGCCTGAGCCGGTCGCGCCCGCCCGCGCCCGCGCCGCCGCGCACGCGGCCTTGACGGAGAGCGGCTGACCGAAGGCGCGGCACGGCGCCCCGCGATCCCCGCGCCACCGCGCCTCCCGCACCCCCGACGCGCGAGCGAAGGGGGCGCGGGGACGACGGCGCGCACCGGGTCAGGCGGGCAGTACCGGCAGCAGCTCCGGCAGGTGGCCGTCCGAGGCGGTCGCGGCGGCGACGCGCTCCTCGGGCACCTCGCCGTACAGGGTGGTACGCGGCTTCGCCGGGCGGCCGGCCAGGTCGGCGATGGCCACCAGGTCCTGGATCGAGCGGTAGGAGCCGTAACTCGACCCCGCCATACGGGAGATGGTCTCCTCCATCAGGGTGCCGCCGAGGTCGTTGGCGCCCGAGCGGAGCATCTCGGCGGCGCCCTCGGTGCCGAGCTTCACCCAGCTGGTCTGGATGTTGGTGATGTGCGGGTGGAGCAGCAGCCGGGCCATCGCGGTGACGGCCCGGTTGTCGCGGTCGGTGGGGCCGGGGCGGGCGATTCCGGCGAGGTAGACCGGGGCGTTGGTGTGGATGAAGGGGAGCGTCACGAACTCGGTGAACCCACCGGTCTCCTGCTGGAGCCGGGCCAGGGTGCGCAGGTGGCCGAGCCAGTGGCGGGGCTGGTCCACGTGTCCGTACATCATGGTCGACGAGGAGCGCAGGCCCACCTCGTGGGCGGTCTTCACGACCTCCAGCCACGTGGCGGTGGGGAGTTTGCCCTTGGTGAGGATCCAGCGGACCTCGTCGTCCAGGATCTCCGCCGCCGTGCCGGGGATCGAGTCGAGTCCGGCCTCCTTCGCGGCGATCAGCCAGTCGCGGATCGAAAGCCCGGTGCGGGTAGCCCCGTTGACGACCTCCATGGGCGAGAAGGCGTGGACGTGCATGCCGGGCACGCGTTCCTTCACGGCCCGCGCGATGTCGAAGTAGGCGGTGCCGGGCAGGTCCGGGTGGATGCCGCCCTGCATGCAGACCTCCACCGCGCCCACGTCCCACGCCTGCGCGGCCCGGTCGGCGACCTGGTCGAGGGAGAGGGTGTACGCGTCGGCGTCGGTGCGGCGCTGCGCGAAGGCGCAGAAACGGCAGCCGGTGTAGCAGACGTTGGTGAAGTTGATGTTCCGGGTGACGACGTAGGTGACCTCGTCGCCGACCGTGTCGCGGCGCAGGGTGTCCGCGATCCGGCAGAGCTCGTCCAGCGCCGGGCCCTCCGCGTGCAGCAGGGCGAGTGCCTGGGCGTCGGTGAGTTTCGTCGGGTCGTCGGCGGCCTGGCCGAGCGCCTCGCGCACGTCGGTGTCGATGCGGGACGGGACCATGCCGGGGGCGGCGGCCTCGCGGAGCGCCTCCCAGTCGCCGTACACCTCGTCGAAGTCCTCGCGGCGGTCGCCGGTGCGGCCCTCGGTGTCGATGGTGCGGTGCAGGTCGGTGCGGCCACTCGCGCCGAACCCCTCGTCCGGCTCCTGCCAGGGCAGGCCGACCGGGATCGCGCCCTCCCTCGCCATGCCGGTCTCCGGGTCGGCGAGCGCGCGCACGTGCGGAAGGAGGCGCGGGTCGAGCCAGGGTTCGCCGCGCTGGATGAACTCCGGGTAGATAGTGAGGCGTTCACGCAGGGAGAAGCCGGACTCGGCGGTGCGGGCAGCGAGTTCGTCGATGTGCGGCCAGGGGCGCTCGGGGTTCACGTGGTCGGGGGTGAGCGGCGAGACCCCGCCCCAGTCGTCGATGCCCGCGCCGACGATCAGCGCGTACTCGGAGTCGACCAGGTTCGGCGGGGCCTGGATGCGGGCCGCGGGGCCGAGGATGTGCCGGGCCACGGCGATCGTCGCGGCGAGCTCCTCCAGCTCCGCGTCGGGCATCGCGCGCATCGCGGTGTCCGGCTTGGCGCGGAAGTTCTGGATGATGACTTCCTGGATGCCGTGGTAGGCGCGTGCGGTGCGGCGGATCTCGAAGAGGGAGTCGGCGCGCTCCTCGTAGTTCTCGCCGATGCCGATCAGGATGCCGGTCGTGAAGGGGACGTTGGAGCGCCCGGCGTCCTCCAGGACGCGCAGCCGGACGGCCGGCTCCTTGTCCGGGGAGCCGTGGTGCGGGCCGCCCTTCTCGGACCAGAGACGGGTCGCCGTGGTCTCCAGCATCATCCCCATCGAGGGGGCGACCGGCTTCAGCCGCTGGAGGTCGGTCCAGCCGAGCACCCCGGGATTGAGGTGCGGGAGCAGACCCGTCTCCTCCAGGACCCGGATCGCCATGGCGCGTACGTAGGCGAGGGTGTCGTCGTATCCCTCCGCCTCCAGCCACTCCCGCGCCTCGGGCCACCGGTCCTCGGGGCGGTCGCCGAGGGTGAAGAGCGCTTCCTTGCAGCCGAGCGCCGCGCCCTCGCGGGCGATGTCGAGCACCTCGTCGGGCGAGAGGAACATCCCGTGGCCCTCGCGGCGGAGCTTGCCGGGGACGGTGACGAAGGTGCAGTAGTGACAGATGTCGCGGCAGAGGCGGGTGAGCGGGATGAACACCTTGCGGGAGTACGTGATGACGCCGGGCCGGCCCGCCGCTTCCAGGCCCGCGTCGCGCACCCGGGCGGCGGAAGCGGCGAGGTCCGTCAGATCGTCGCCGCGCGCCTGGAGGAGGACGGCGGCCTCGGTCGCGTCGAGGGCCACACCGTCACGTGCCCGTTTGAGTGCGCGCCGCATGGCGTTGGTCGTGGGGCGTCCGCTCTGAGGATCGGTCATGCATCGAGCATACGAGCGGCCCGGGGGCCGCCGGAGGGTGGTTCCTGACACATCGACGCTCCTCACGGGGGTCGGCGCCGCGCGCCCGGACGCGGATGGTCGCGGTGCGGCGGGGTGGGCCCCGTAGGGTCGGGACGGTGATGGAAACGATCGTGTTCGACATCGGTGAGACCCTCGTTCGCGACGACCGCCACTGGGCGTCCTGGGCCGATTGGCTGGGTGTGCCCGCGCACACGGTGAGCGCCTTGGTCGGCGCGGCCGTCGTCGGGGGCGGCAGCGCCACGGACGCGCTCGCGCTGCTCCGGCCCGGCATGGACGTCGTGGAGGCGGAGCTCGCCCGCGAGGCGGCGGGGCGCGGCGAGCACCTCGGCGAACGGGATCTCTACCCGGACGTGCGCCCGGCGCTGGCCGGGCTCCGGGCGCTCGGGCTGCGCGTGGTGGTGGCGGGGCACCGGTCGGCGCGCGCCACCGAGCAGCTGCTGGCCCTGGACCTCCCGGCCGACCAAGTCGTCACCCCGGCGGAGTGGGGCGCGGCCAAGCCGGATCCGGAGTTCTTCGTGTCGGTCCTCAAGGCGGCGGACGCCGACCCGCGCACCACGGTGTACGTCGGCGACCACCCGGCCGAGGACCTCTTCCCCGCGAAAGCCGCCGGTCTGCGGACCGCTCACCTGCGGCGGGGCCCGTTCGGGCACTGGTGGGCGGATCACCCGGACGTGATGGAGTCGGCCGACTGGCGGGTGGACGCCCTCACCGAACTGGCCGCGCTGCCGGGACTGGTACGGGAGCACGGGGACGGGAGCGGCGGACCGGGCGGTGGCGGAGCGGGGCCCGTACGGGACGACCCGGAGCGGCGGGCGGAGCGGGGCGGGACGCCCACACTCCGCGCGCTGCGGTCGGTGCGGTGACCGGACGGCGGACGCACCGGACCCGCCGCCCGGTGGTGGTCCCCCGGCGGCGGTGACCGCCGGACGGCCGCCCAAGGCCTCGCCGGCCGCCGGCGCCTCACGGTGCCGCTCTCCCCGGACAGCACTCCTCGGTGCCGCTCTCCCCGGACGGCACTCCTCACCCCTCCCGGCGTCGCGACAGCGCGCTCAGCGCGACCGCCCCGAGGGCCGCCGCCGCGGCGACCAGCCACACCGCCGTGTAGCCGCCCTCGCCCGGCTCTCCGGTGGCGTCCGGGCGGAACGCGCCGAGCAGGGAGGCGAACACCCCGCCGGCCACGGCCCCGCCGAGGGTTTTCACGTTGTTGTAGAGCGCGGCGGCGATCCCCGTACGGCCGGGGTCGGAGGCTTCCACGATGACGGTCGGCATGGCGCCCAGCGCCAGTCCGATGCCGAGGCCGAGGAAGGCCGAGCCGGCCGCCATCTGCCACAACTCCGCGTGCCGAAGACCGAATTGCAGGAACGCCAGGGCGACCAGGCCGAAGGCGGCCATCAGCGTCGGGCGGTAGCCGATCCGCTTCGCGAGCGCGACCGTGGACAGGGAGCCGACGACACTGCCGACCGCCGCGGGCAGCTGGGCCAGCGAGATGGCGAGCGCGCCGAGCCCGAACCCGTACCCCTCGTCCGCCGGATCGGCGGCGTAGAAGGTGGCGTTGGGGGTCTGGCTGCCGAAGTAGAAGACCCCGAAGAGGAAGGCCGCGCAGTAGAAGGGTGCGGTGGTCCGCGCCGCCAAGGCCCGTACGTCCACCAGCGGTTCGGCGGTGCGCAGCTCGACCCGTACCCAGACGGCGAGCAGCGCGAGTCCCAGCAGCACGGGGCCGAGTACCCGCGCCGAGCCCCAGGACCCGTCCTCCGCGCCGGAGACCCCGGCGAGCAGGGCGATCATCGCGGTGCCGAGGAGGACGACTCCGGCCCGGTCGACGCGCCCGCCGGCCCTGTTCCGGGACTCCGGTACGGCGACGAAGGAGACCGGCACACAGGCCACCGCGAGGACGGCCGGGACCAGCAGGGTCAGCCGCAGGGACCCGAAAGCGGAGTCCACGAGGCCCATCACCACCCCGCCCGCCATGGCGCCGAGCGTCAGCGCCCCGACCAGGCGGGCGATGCCCCGGCGCGCCTCGGCGACCGGCAGCCGGTCCCGTACGAGGGCGATCTCCAGCGGCAGCAGCGCCGCGATCGGGCCCTGGAGCACCCGGCCCGCCAGCAGCACCGGGTAGTCGGGGGCGAGGGCGACGGTCAGCGTCCCGGCGGCGATCAGCGCGAGCGCGATCCGGAGCATCCGGCGGTGGCCGTACAGATCACCGAGCCGGCCGAACAGCGGGACGCACACCGCCGCCGCCAACAGCTGCACGGACACCACCCAGTTGAGGGCCGCCGAGCCGATGTCCAGATGGGCGGCGAGGTCGGGCAGCAGCGGCGAGAGCCCGACCTGGAGGAACCCGCTGGTCGCCTCGAAGAAGACGAGCAGGCCGACGACGGCGGTGACCGAGGCGGTGGCGGGCGGCGGTGCGGGCGTGGCGGTGACGGCCATGGGCGGGCTCCTCCTACGGGTGCGGGGGCGACGGTGACACCGGAATGGGCCGGAACGGACCGGAAGGCGGCGGGCGGGCCGCCGGGGCCCGTATGCGGGTTTTGGCCCTACACGTCGTGGCCGAGGCGGCGCAGGGCCAGCCCGGCGAGCAGCGCGGCGGCGTGCGGCAGGGCGCCGTCGTCGTACACCGCCTGGGCGGAGTGGTTCATCGGGGCGGTGGTGGCGTCCACGCCGGGCGGGCAGGCCCCGAGCCCGACGAACGCGCCGGGCACCTCGCGCAGCACGAAGGAGAAGTCCTCGGCTCCGGCCATCGGCTTGGGCGCCTCGAAGGCGTGGTCGCGGCCGAGGATCCGCCGCGCGGTCTCCAGCGCGAACGCCGCGTCCTCGGCGTGGTTGACGGTCGGCGGGTACTGGTCGACGTACTCGACGCTCGCCGTGACCCCGTGGGCGGCGGCCACCCCGTGCACGGTCCGCTCGACGGCGGCGCGGACGGTGGTGCGGGCGGCTTCGGAGAAGGTCCGCACGGTGGCCGAGAACCGCGCCTCCTCCGGTATGACGTTGGGTGCCGTACCGGCCTCGATCCGGCCGACCGTGACGACCGCCGGGTCGAAAATGTCCGTCTCGCGGGTGACGAGGGTCTGGAACGCGGTGACCATCGCGCACATCGCGGGCACCGGGTCGGCGGCCAGGTGCGGCGAGGAGCCGTGCCCGCCCCGGCCGTGGACGGTGACGTGGACGACGTCCGAGGCGGCGAGCATCGGGCCGGGCCGGGTGGCGGCGAAGCCGGTCGGCGCCCCGGTGGAGACCACGTGCAGGGCGTACGCGGCGACGACCCGTTCGCCCGCCGCGTCCAGCACCCCTTCCTCGATCATGATCTTCGCGCCGCCCTGCCCCTCCTCGCCGGGCTGGAACATGAACACCACGTCCCCGGCCAGCTCCGCGCGCCGGTCCGCGAGCAGCCGGGCCGCACCGACCAGCCCGGTGACGTGCAGGTCGTGGCCGCAGGCGTGCATCCGCCCGTCGAGCTCGGAGGCGTAAGGAAGGCCGGTGTCCTCCTGGACGGGCAGCCCGTCCATGTCGCCGCGGAGCAGCACCGCCGGACCGGGCAGTCCGCCGCGCAGCACGGCCGTCACGGAGCTGAGCCCGCGACCCAGGGTGATCTCCAGGCCGAGGCCCTCCAGCGCGTCCACGATCCTGCGCTGGGTGAGCGGCAGGTCGAGGCCGAGTTCGGGTTCCCGGTGCAGGGCGTGGCGGAGTTCGGTCAGCGCGGGGGCGAGGGCGTGGGCATCCTGGAGCAGAGACATGGGCGTATGGTGCGAACCCGAGCACGCCATTGATGATCATCCGCAGGAAAGCGGCGCCCATGAGGTCCTCCACGCAGGAATCCACCGCGGACCCGGCCTCCGTGCACCGTACGGGCACCGCCGCCGCGGACGCCCTCCCCGACGAGCTGGACTATCTGCTGATCACCGCGTTGCAGACCTCGCCCCGGGCGGAGTGGGCCCAGATCGGCAAGGCGCTCGGGGTGGACGGATCGACCGCCGCGCGCCGTTGGAACCGCCTCACCGAGGCCGGGCACGCCTGGCTGAGCTGCTACACGGTGGCGTCCGGGGTGACCCTGCCGATCATCGCGTTCATCGAGGTGGACTGCGTGGCGGGCGCCCTGCACGAGGTCGCGGCCCGGATCGCGGACGACCCGCACCTGATCACCATCGAGCACGTCACCGGCTCCCGCGACCTCGTCCTCACCGCCGCCTTCCCCGATCAGGCGATGCTGGCCCGGTACGTCGGTTTCCGTCTCGGCGCCCTGCCCGGCGTCGCCGCGACCCGCTCGCAGATCGCCACCGCCGTCCACACCGAGGGCAGTCGCTGGCGGCTGGACCGGCTCGATCCGGACAGCCAGGACGTCCTGACGAAGGACCGGGGCCCCTCCCTGCCGCGCCGGGGCCTGACCGCCCCGGACGAGCTGGACCACCGGCTGTACCAGCTGCTGAGCGAGGACTTCCGCCGGCCCGCCGCCCGGCTCGCCGAACGCCTGGGCGTGAGCCCGACCACCGTGCGCCGGCGGCTCGACCGGATGCACCGCGAGGACGCGCTCATCTACCGCTGCGAGGTGGCCCGTTACCTCTCCGGCTGGCCGATCTCCGTGACCCTGTGGGGCATCGCCCCGGCCGCCGACACCGCCCGGATCGCCTCCCAGCTCATCGGGATGCGCGAAACCCGCCTCTGCGCCTCGCTGTCGGGGCCGCACAACCTGATGCTGGCGGTGTGGCTGCGTTCCGCCGAGGAAATCGGCGCGTTCGAGGCCCGATTGGCGACCCGCTTCCCCGAACTGGTGGTCGCGGACCGGGCGGTGACCCTCTGGCCGCTCAAGCTGGCCGGCCACCTCCTGGATCCGCACGGCCGGCACATCCGGGGCGTCCCCGTCACCTTCTGGGAGGACCCGGACGCCCACCGGGCCGAGGACGCCCTGCTGGAACGGCTGCGGGACGGCGGCGGCCACCACGCGTGAGCCACCGCCGGAGGGTGAGCCCCCGCCGGAGGGTGAGCCCCCGCCGCCCGCCCCCGTACGTCAGAGGTACGCGGCGTACGCGTCCAAGGCCCGCAACACCTCCGGCGCACCGGCGGACGGCAGATGCGCCACGACCTCCTCGATGCCCAGCTCGGCGAAGTGCGCCAGTTTGCCGGGCGTCGGCACGACCGCGTACGGCACCACCTGGAGCTGCGCCGGATCGCGGCCCGCCTCCTCCCAGGCCGTACGCAGCCGCGGCACGGCCTCGGTGAGCCCGCTTCCGCCGATCGGCAGCCACCCGTCCGCGTGCCGCGCGATGTCCGCGAAGAGCTTCGGCCCGGCCGCGCCGCCGATGAGCGTACGAGGACCGGTGACCGGTCCACGCGCCTTCCGCACCGGTTTCGGATAGGCGATGCTGGCGCGCACGGACCCGAACTCGCCCTCGTACGCCGTCGGTTCCTCCGCCCACAGGGCCCGCATCAGGGCCAGCCGGTCACGGCCCCGGGCCCGCCGCGTCTTCCACTCCACCCCGTGGTCGGCGGCCTCCTCCACGTTCCAGCCGAAGCCGACCCCCAGGGTGAACCGGCCGCCGGAGAGGTGGTCGAGCGTGGCGACCTGCTTCGCCAGGTCGATCGGGTCGTGCTGCGCGACCAGCGTGATCCCGGTGCCCAGCGCGAGCCGCTCGGTCACCGCGGCCGCCTGCCCGAGCGCGACGAACGGGTCCAGCGTCCTGCCGTACTCCACCGGCAGATCGCCGCCCGCCGGGTACGGGGTGTCCCGGCTCACCGGGATGTGGGTGTGCTCGGGCAGGTAGAGCCCGGCGAAGCCGCGCTGCTCCAGCTCGCGGGCGAGCGCGACGGGCGCGATCGTCCGGTCGGTCAGGAAGATGGTGGTGGCGATCCGCATGCGGGGGAAACCTCCGAGGTGGGCCCGGTGACGTGACGGGCCCCACGGTAGGGCGCGGCGGCGGCGACGGCACGGGGCGTGCACACACCGGTTCCGCGCGCACCCGCGCCAGGCGGTTCCGCACGCACCCCGCGTCACGCCGGCAGCGGGCCGAGGAGCGCGGCCCCCACGGCGGCGAACAGCGGTGTGCCCCACACCGGCAGCCCGTGCGGGCGGTTCTTGGCCACGTACGCGAGCGCCGAAGCGGACAACGTCGACCACCAGACGCTCCGCGCCGCGTCACCCCAGCCGAAGTGGCCCGACCACACGGCCACGACGGCGTACCCGACGGCCGCCGCGGGCAAGGCCCACGTGGAATCCGGCCCGAAGGGGTCCCACCTCGGAGAAGAAGGAGCCCCCTTCGAGGACCGCCGCCGGGCCCGGACGGACCGGACGACCGCGATGATCACCGACACGACGGCGACCGCGCCCCACAGGACGCGGGGCACGACGACGGGGTCGAGGCCGCTCATGGACATCCTCACTGTTGCGCCCGGTCCGGCCGCGGAGGTCCCCGCCGTGGCGGGCCGTCGGACGGATCGGGCGGACGCCCCGGCGGGATCGAGGACGACGGTCCCGGGGGCACGGCTTCGTGCGTCGTCCCGACGCATTGTTCTGGACGGGAGCCGGGCCGGTCACGGCGGCCCCCGGGTGTCGTCGTGGCGACGGCCGCCGCATCCGAACCGCCGACCAGGGGTAGCGGGCCCTCCTACCGGGAAGGGTGCGGGTGGGCAGAGCTCGACCCGGGGGGGGTACGCATGACATTCCTACTGTTCGTAGCGGCGGCGATTCTGAGCGTGATCGGGATGGCGACCGACAACGAGACGCTCTTCGACGTCAGTTGGCTGGTCTGGCTGCTCGGCCTGCTGCTGGCGCTCCGCGCCTGGCGGCTGCACCGGAAGTACGGCTCACCGGAGAAGCTGATGGCCGCCGCCCAGGGCGGCGACATGCGGGCCCTGCGGTCGATCGCGCTCATCGCGAAGATCGGGGGCGACCTGGACG
This sequence comes from Streptomyces sp. NBC_00247, assembly GCF_036188265.1. Lineage (NCBI taxonomy): Bacteria > Bacillati > Actinomycetota > Actinomycetes > Kitasatosporales > Streptomycetaceae > Streptomyces > Streptomyces sp. NBC_00247. Next base: position 2,768,811 of record NZ_CP108093.1, read on the forward strand.
AGGCGGAGCGCCTCTTCCGGCAGGGGGTGGACCGGAAGGACCCCGAGTCGATGTGGGAGATGGGCCGCCTGGTGGAGGCGCGCGACGGGCTGGCCGCGTCCGAGCCGTGGTTCCGGATGGCGGCCGAGCACGGGCACTTCGCCGCCAAGCGCTTCTTCCGGCCGGGGCACGCCCTCAACATGAAGGGCGACAACCCGCTGTAGGGGGCGCCGGCCGGACCGGCGCGGGTCTGGGGACGCGGCCCCCAGACCCCCCGTTCAGCAGTCCGGGATCACCGTGCCGTTGTTGTCGCGGGCCTCGTCGTTGCCCCAGCGGGAGAGGTAGTACGCCGAGACGTAGGCGTTGCGCCCGTTCTTGCCCGCGTACACCGTGTCCAGGTCGGTCCGCAGCCACCAGTGGTTGAAGGCCGAGCCGGAGCCGATCTGCGCACCCCAGACCTTGCAGTACACGTAGTTGGTACCGGCGTTGAGCACGCCCTGGGCGTCGGCCGTGTTCGCGGCCGCGTAGCCGGTGGCGTTGGCGAAGGTGTCGACCCAGTGCTTCCCCGTACTGCCACCACCACATCCGTTGTCGCTGGTCAGGTACTTGCTGTAGTAGGCCCCCGGATAGGGCGCCAGGGACTGGCCGTTGAGCACGATGTTCTGTCCGACGCCGTTGTACAGCTGCTCGTAGTGGATGTGCGCGCCGGAGCTGTTGCCCGTCGAGCCGGTCACCCCGATCTGCTGGCCCTGGGTGACCTGGGCCCCGTTGGCGACGGAGTACGCGGAGAGGTGGAAGTAGTAGGTCTGCCAGCCGCCGCCGTGGTCGACGGCGGTGTAGTTGCCGGCGCCGCTGGGCTGGGCTGGGAGTAGCGGTAGGCGGTACCGGCGGCCGAGGCCAGCACGGGTGTGCCCGCCGTGGCGCCCCCGTCGGTACGGACGAAGTCGAGGGCGAGGCGGACCTCGGCCGAGTGGTGGCTGTAGGTCCACTGCTGGCCGCAGGGGTAGGGGGCCTTGAAGTTCGGGGCCGCCGCGGCCGGAGTGGCGTACAGCAGACCGGCCACCAGGGCGACGAGCGTGAGCAGGGCGATGCGCAGGGGGGATCGCACGCGGATTCATCCTCCGGGTCGAGAGCCGGGCGTCGTGGGGGTACGGGCGTCACATCGAGCCGAACAGCCCCCAGCATGCCGGAGGCCTGGCCGCACCAATAGACCCCCGCCCGCCTGCCGCCACCCGCCCACCGCCCCCTGCCCGGCCCCGGCGCCCCGGCCTACTTCCGGTACATCTCCTCGATCTCGGCCGCGAAGTCCCGTGCCACCACGTCCCGTTTGAGCTTCAGCGAGGGCGTGAGCCGGCCGTTCTCCTCGGTGAAGCCGACGGGCAGCACGGTGAACCTGCGGATCGACTCGGCGCGCGAGACGGAGCTGTTGGCCTCGTCCACCGCGTGCTGGATCGTCTCCAGGAGTTCCGGGTCGTGGCTCAGCTCGCGGATCGGGACGCCCCGCTTCTTCTTCATCTGCCGCCAGTGCGCGAGACCGTCCTCGTCCAGGGTGATCAGCGCGGTGATGAAGGAGCGGTTGTCGCCGACGACCATGCACTGGCCGACCAGCGGATGGGCGCGCAGCCAGTCCTCCAGCGGGGCCGGGACGACGTTCTTCCCGCCCGAGGTGATGATGATGTCCTTCTTGCGGCCGGTGATGGTGAGGTAGCCGTCGTCGTCGAGCGCGCCGAGGTCGCCGGTGGCGAACCAGCCGTCGTCGAGCACCGGCACGGACGCGCCGCGCCGCGCGTCCCAGTAGCCGTGGAAGACCTGGCCGCCCCGGAGCATCACCTCGCCGTCGTCGGCGATCCGCACCGCACCGCCCGGCAGCGGCCAGCCGACCGTCCCCAGTCGGGGTTTGAGCGGTGGGGTCACCGTGTGGGCGGCGGTGGTCTCGGTGAGGCCGTACCCCTCGAAGATCTCGATGCCGGCGCCCGCGTAGAAGGAGGCGAGCCTGCGGCCCAGCGGGGAGCCGCCGCAGATGACGTACCGGACGTGGCCGCCGAGGGCGGCGCGGATGCGGCGGTAGACCAGCGGGTCGTAGAGCGCGCGGGCCATCCTCAGGGCCCTGCCGGGGCCCGGCCCGGTGCCGTGTTCGGCGGCCTCGACCGCCTGGCCGTACCGCTGGGCGATCCCGGCGGCCCGGTCGAAGGAGGAGGCGCGGCCCATCTTCTCGGCGGTGGCCCGTCCGGTGTTGAAGACCTTCTCCAGGACGTACGGGATCGCCAGCAGGAACGACGGCTTGAAGCCGGCCAGATCCTCCAGCAGGTCCTCGGTGCGGATCGAGGGGGCGTGCCCGAGCCGGACCCGGGCGCGCAGGCAGCCGACCGCGACCATCCGGCCGAAGACATGGCTGAGCGGCAGGAACAGCAGGGTGGAGGCCGGGTACCTGGAGACCGACTTGAAGACCGGGTGCAGCAGTTCGATGGCGTTGTCGACCTCGGCGAAGAAGTTGCCGTGGGTGAGCACGCACCCCTTGGGGCGGCCGGTGGTGCCCGAGGTGTAGATCAGGGTGGCGGCGTTGTCCGGGCTCAGCAGGGCGCGGCGTTCGTCCACCGCCGCGTCGGGCACGCCCGCGCCCGCCGCCTTGAGCCGGCCGAGCGCCCCGGTGTCCAGTTGCCAGAGATGGGCCAGCCCGCCGAGCTCCTTGCGCTCCTGGCTGACGATCCGCGCCTGTTCCTTCCCCTCGACCGCGCAGGCCTGCGCACCGGAGTCCTGGAGGATCCACCGCACCTGGTACGCCGAGGACGTCGGGTAGACGGGCACGGTGACCAGCGCGGCGGCCCAGGCGGCGAAGTCGAGCAGGGTCCACTCGTACGTCGTGCGGGACATGATCGCGATGCGGGCGCCGGGCTGGAACCCCTCCGCGATCAGACCCTTGGCGACGGCGCGCACCTCGTCGGCGAACTCCCGTGCGGTCACGTCCCGCCAACCGCCGTCCTCCTGCTTGCGGCTGAGGACCGCGTCCGCGGGTGCCTCGCGCGCGTTGTCGAAGGGGATGTCGGCGAGCGAGCCGTGGCGGACGGGCGGCGCGAACGCGGGCACGGAGGCCTCCCGCACCCTGCCGGCCGCGTCGCGCAGGGTGAGCGGGGGGACCAGGACGGGCAGCGCGGCGGGTCCGGCGTTCGCCGGGGATGTGGACGGGGCGGGGGGCGTGGACACGTGCGGCTCCTCGGGCGGGGACGGTGGCGGGCGGTCACGGGGCGGGTCCGGCGGGCGAACGGCCTCTCGTGTCGGGGCCGTTCGCGTACCGCCGTCAGGGCCGTTCGAGGATCGCCGTCACCCCCAGACCACCGGCGGCGCAGATCGAGACCAGTCCGCGCCCCGGCCCCTCGCGCTCCGCGAGGAGCTTGGCGAGGGTGGCGACGATCCGGGCGCCGGTCGCGGCGAACGGGTGGCCGGTGGCGAGCGAGGAACCGGCCACGTTGAGCTTCTCCCGGTCGACGGGGCCGAGACCCTGCTGCTGCCAGGCGGCGAGCGTGGCCAGCACCTGCGAGGCGAACGCCTCGTGGACCTCGAACAGGTCGAAGTCGGCGAAGGTCAGACCGGCCCGCTCCAGCAGCCGGGGCACGGCGAGGGCGGGGGCCATCAGCAGGCCGTCCTCGGCGTTCTCGCCGTGCACGTGGTCCACGGCGGCGCTCTCGTACAGCGAGAGGTACGCCAGCGGCTCCAGACCGCGCGCCTCGGCCCACTCCTCGCTCGCCAGCAGCACGGTGGCGGCACCGTCGGTGAGCGGGGTGGAGTTCCCGGCGGTCATCGTCGCGCCGGGTTCACCGATGCCGAACACCGGCCTCAGCGTGGCGAGTTTCTCGACGGTGGAGCCGGGACGCAGGTTCTGGTCCCGCTCCAGACCGAGGTACGGGACGACGAGGTCGTCCAGGAACCCCCGGTCGTAGGCGGCGGCCAGCCGCTGGTGGCTCGCCGCCGCCAGTACGTCCTGGTCCTCGCGGGTGACGCCCCAGCGGCGGGCGGTGATCGCCGCGTGCTCCCCCATCGAAAGGCCGGTGCGGGGTTCGGCGTTGCGCGGGACGTCGGGGACGAGGTGGCGGGGGCGGACCGCCGCGAGCGCCTTGATCCGGGCCGCGTTGCCCTTGGCCCGGCGGGCGCTCAGCAGGATGCGGCGCAGTTCGTCGTTGACGCCGAGCGGGGCGTCGCTCGCGGTGTCCGCACCTCCCGCGATGCCCGAGTCGATCGCCCCGAGGGTGATCTTGTTGGCGACGGCGACGACGGCTTGGAGCCCGGTGCCGCACGCCTGCTGGAGGTCGTACGCCGGGGTGCGGGGGTCGAGCCGGGAGCCGAGCACGGTCTCACGGGCGAGGTTGAAGTCGCGGCTGTGCTTGAGGACGGCGCCGGCGGCGAACTCCCCCACCCGCTGCCCGGCCAGGCCGAACCGCTCGACCAGCCCGTCGAGCGCGGCGGTGAGCATCAGCTGGTTGGACGCTTCGGCGTAGGGGCCGTCGGAGCGGGCGAACGGGATGCGACTGCCGCCGAGGATCGCGACCCGGCGCGGCTCGGGGAGGGGAATCATCGCGGCCCTCTCGTCCCGGCCGTCGCGGGACGTCGCCGTGCTGCCGGGCGCGGGACGGAAGTTCGCGGGCACGACCTGAGGCGGTTCATCTCGACCAGCTCCTGACTCTTGAGTAACCTTACTCTGGAGTAAATCTAAGACCGAGCAGGGAGTCTGGACAATGGCCGACCGCTATCTGCACCTGACCGGCACAGCCCCCGGCCGTTTCCTCACCCGCCGCCTGGGCCTCCCCCAGCCCGCGCCGTTGCGCCGCTGGTCCCTTCAGACGCCCACGCTCGACGGGCCGGTACTGCACCTCACGGCGGGCGGACCCGCCGTCCCGGGAGAGGTCGGCGAGCTGCTCGCCCGCCTCGGACTGCCGGTGGTGGAGCGGGCGGACCGCCCCGCCGGGATCGTGGTGGACGCGACGGGCATCACCTCCGCGACCGGGCTCGCCGCCCTCCACGCGGCCCTGCACCCGGTCGTCCGTTCGCTCGCCCGCAGCGGCCGGATCGTCGTCCTCGGTACGGTCCCGTCCCCCGAGGACCACCACCAGGCCTCCGCACAGCAGGCGTTGGAGGGGTTCGTCCGGTCGCTCGGCAAGGAGATCGGCCGGGGCGCCACCGTGCAGCTGGTACGGATCGCACCGGGCGCCGCCGCGTCCGCCGAGTCCACCCTGCGCTTCCTGCTCTCGCCCCGGTCCGCGTACGTCAGCGGCCAGGTCGTCGAGGTCTCCGGCGCCACGCCGGACCCGGTCGCCGACTGGTTCGCCCCGCTCTCCGGCCGTACCGCGCTGGTCACCGGGTCCGCGCGGGGCATCGGCGAGGCCGTCGCCTCGGTGCTGGCCCGGGACGGCGCCCGGGTGATCTGCCTCGACGTCCCCCAGGCCGAGGACGACCTGGTGCGCACGGCCGACCGGCTCGGCGCCACCGCGCTGGCGCTGGACATCACCGCACCGGACGCCGCCGAGCGGATCGCGGCGGCGGTACCGGACGGGCTCGACGTCCTCGTGCACAACGCCGGCATCACCCGGGACCGCAGGCTCGCCAACATGGCGGCCGACCGCTGGGCCTCGGTGATCGACGTCAACCTCGACTCGGTGCTGCGGACCACGGACGCGCTCCTCAAGGGGGGCACCCTCAACCGGGGTGGCCGGATCGTCGCCACCGCCTCCATCGCGGGCATCGCCGGCAACAACGGGCAGACCAACTACGCGGCGAGCAAGGCGGGCATCATCGGCCTCGTCCGCTCGCTGGCCCCCCGGGCCGCCGCCGAGCACGGCGTCACGGTCAACGCGGTCGCCCCCGGATTCATCGAGACGAAGATGACCGCCGCCGTACCGCTCTTCATCCGCGAGGCGGGCCGACGCATGAACTCCCTTTCCCAGGGCGGACTTCCGGTGGACGTGGCCGAGACGACCGCCTGGTTCGCGCAGCCCGCCTCCACCGCCGTCAACGGACAGGTGGTACGGGTCTGCGGCCAGAGCCTGTTGGGGGCGTGAGCTGATGACCGGCCTCGAACTCATGCTCCTGCGCGGCGCGTTGACCTCTCCGCTCAAGCGTCCCGGGCGCCCCGGAGCGCTTCTCCCGGCCACCCGGATCACCCGCCCCGGATCACCCGCGCCGGCCGAACTCCTGACGCGCTACCGCCACATCTGCCGTTTCCCGGCCGCCGGCCCGCTCCCCCTGACCTACCCGCACGTGCTGGCCTTCCCGCTCGCGATGCGGCTGATGACGGCACGGTCGTTCCCGCTGCCGGTCCTCGGCCTCGTCCACACCTGGATCGAGATCGCCTCCCACCGCCCGGTCCACCCCGATGAACCCCTCCAACTGACGGTTCGGGCCGAGACCTTGTCACCGCACCGGCGCGGGACCGAGGTCACCGTGGTGACGGAGGCCCGGGTCGCGGACGAGCCGGTGTGGGAGTCCCGCAGCGGATACCTCGCCCGCCACGCCGTACGGGAAGCCCCCGCGGACCCCGCCCCGGCGCCCGACCCCCTCCCCGGCCTGCCCGCCGTCGCCGAGTGGCGGCTCACCGGCGACCTGGGGCGGCGGTACGGCGCCGCGTCCGGGGACCGCAACCCGATCCACCTCCACCCGCTCACCGCCCGCCTGTTCGGCTTCCCCCGGGCCATCGCCCACGGGATGTGGACCGTCGCCCGGTGCCTCGCCGAGGCGGAGGGCGCCGAGCACATCCGCACCGTACGGGCGGAGTTCCGGGCCCCGGTGCTGCTGCCGGGCACGGTGACGTACGCGGCGGACGGCTCGGGCACCAGGTTCCAGCTGCGCGGCGGCCCGGACGGTGGGCGGGTCCACCTCACTGGTGCGGTGACCCGGGACCTGTGATCCCGTACGGTACGACCCCACAGGGCACGCCCCGCACGAACCGCACCACCACCAGGAGGAACCATGGAGACCGCCGACCGCTTCCAGGCCGCCGTGGAGAAGGGTGAACTCGGAGCGCTCGACGCCCTGTTCACCGACGACGTCCGCCTCTACAGCCCGGTGAAGTTCACCCCCTTCGACGGCAAGGCCCAGGTGCTCGGGCTCTTCGGAGTCCTGCTCCGGGTCTTCGAGGGCTTCCACTACGTCGGCCGCTACGAGGGCGCGGCCGAGACCAGCGCCGACGGCACCGAGGCGCCTTCGGAGGTCCTGCTCTTCCGGGCCACCGTGGACGGCGTCCAGATCCACGGAATCGACCTGCTCCACTACGACGAGGCCGGTCTGATCAAGGAGTTCACCGTGATGGTGCGCCCCCGGTCCGCCGTACAGGCGCTCGGCAAGGCGGTCCACGCGGGCCTGGTCGCCGAAGGGCTCGCCCCGGAAGCTCCCTGAGAGCGCCAGGGGCGCGCCCCGCACCGCGTCAGGCCGGCGGCTGCCAGGGGCGCCCGTTCATGAGGTTCTCCAGGCCCGCCCAGGAGAAGTTCATCAGGGTGGCCGCCGCCTCCCGGGCCGAGACGCCCGGGGTCTCGTTGGCCCAGCCCGCGAGCGCCTCGGCGGCGCCCACGAGCGCCTGCGCGAGGCCCACCACGTCCCGGTCGGGCAGCGCGGGATCGTGGTGCGCCTCCCGGGCGGCGGCACCGATGAGCCCGGTCACGAAGGCGACGATCTCGTCCCGCATCGTGGTGATCTCCGAGGCGAACGGCTCCCCGTGCGTACGCGCCTGGCGGTGCAGCACCGCCCAGCCGTCCGGGTTCTCGGCGGTGTGGACGAAGAAGGCGCGCAGCCCTTCCCAGAGTTGGCGGTCGGCGGGCAGCCCCGGCTCGACCCCCGCCTGGACCGCGTCCACCAGCGCCTTCGCCTCACGGCGGATGCACGCGGTGAAGAGCTCCTCCTTGGAGTTCAGGTACAGGTAGACCAGCGGCTTCGACACACCGGCGAGCTCCGCGATCTCGTCCATCGAGGCCGCGCGGTAGCCGCGCTGCCCGAAGATCTGTACCGCCGCGTCCATCATCTGCCGCTCACGCACGGCGCGTGGCATCCGCTTGCTCTTCACCGCATCCATGTCGGACTTCCTTCCGCCCCCGCTGCCTTACTCCCGAGTAAGGGTACGGGGAGCCGGGCGGTTCCCTCGGCTCCCCGGGCCCCGGAACGACGCGGGGGCGCCCGGTCCCGAAGGACCGGACGCCCCTGCGTCAGTGGTGTGCCGTGCCGGTTGGGCCGTGTGGTGAAGGTCCCGCCGGACCCGTCCTCCGGACGGACGGCGCTCCTTTCGCCACGCGCTTCAGGCGGCGACGGGGACCCGTACGGGCTCCTCCTCGACGACCTCGATCTCGTCCACCGGTGAGGCGGAGGCGGAACCGTACTTGTCGAGGTCGAGGATCTTCTCGCGGGCCGAGACGATCACCGGGACCAGCGCCTGGCCGGCCACGTTGGTGGCGGTGCGCATCATGTCGAGGATCGGGTCGATGGCCATGAGCAGGCCGACGCCCTCCAGCGGGAGACCCAGCGTCGAGAGGGTCAGCGTCAGCATGACCGTCGCGCCGGTGAGACCGGCGGTGGCGGCCGAACCGATGACCGAGACGAAGGCGATCAGGATGTAGTCACCGACGCCGAGCTGCACGTCGAAGATCTGCGCGATGAAGATCGCGGCCAGCGACGGGTAGATCGCGGCGCAGCCGTCCATCTTGGTGGTGGCGCCGAACGGCACGGCGAAGGAGGCGTACGCCTTCGGGACGCCGAGGCGCTCGGTGACCTTCTGGGTGACGGGCATGGTGCCCACCGAGGAGCGGGAGACGAACGCCAGCTGGATCGCGGGCCAGGCGCCCTTGAAGAACTGGATCGGGCTGACCTTGGCGACGGTGGCGAGCAGCAGCGGGTAGACACCGAACAGCACCAGGGCGCAGCCGACGTAGACGTCGGCGGTGAAGGTGGCGTACTTGCCGATGAGGTCCCAGCCGTAGTCGGCGATGGCGTAGCCGATGAGGCCGACGGTGCCGAGCGGGGCGAGGCGGATGACCCACCACAGGGCCTTCTGGAGCAGCTCCAGGATCGACTCGCTGAGGGTGAGGATCGGCTGGGCCTTCTCGCCGAGCTTCAGGGCGGCGATGCCGGCGACGGCGGCCATGAAGACGATCTGGAGGACGTTCAGCTCGGTGAACGGCGTGATCACGTCGGTCGGGACGATGCCGGTGAGGAAGTCGAGCCAGGAGCCGGCGTGCTCGGGCTTGAGGCCGTCCTTCGGCGTGAGGCCGGTGCCGGAGCCCGGGTTGGTGATCAGGCCGATGGCGAGACCGATGGCCACCGCGATCAGCGAGGTGATCATGAACCAGAGCAGGGTGCGGGTGGCGAGCCGGGCCGCGTTGTTGACCTTGCGGAGGTTGGTGATCGACACCAGGATCGCGAAGAAGACGAGCGGCGCGACGGCCAGCTTCAGCAGCTGGACGAAGATGTGGCCGATCTTGTCGAGCGTGGTGTAGAGCCACGCGACGTCGTACGAGCGGGTGATCCAGCCGAGGACGACACCGAGGACCAGACCGGCGACGATCTGGGCCCAGAAGGGCACCTTCGGTATACGGAAACCGGAGCTCTTGGGCTCGGCGGTCTCCGTGGTGGACGCGGAGTTCGCGGACACGGACACACTCCAGACAGGACGCGGCGTACGCACGGGGGCGCGGGTACGCGGGAAAGGTGTGGGGACGGGAAGGCGGCGTCCTCGCCGGGAGGCGGCGCCGCTGCGTGTCGTCGGTCAGACGCGACAACAGGCCGCGGTCGTGCGGCGGCAGAGATCGACGTGCAGGCGCGCCACGAGCGGGACGCCCGGGGCGTAGCGGATTCGCACTGCTGTCTTCATGTCGTTCACGTTAACACCGTGACTTTGGGGTCCTCAAAGCGTTTCTATGACCACGTATCCCGCCGTTCGCGACGCGTAAGCAGCGGATAAGAACGCCAAAGACCCCGGTTCCGGAGCGACTTGCTCCGGTCCGGGGTCCGATGCGCGACGCCCCCGAAGGGCGTCGGTGTGACGAAGGTTACGTGCCGAGTTCCGGCGGAACGCGAACCGCGCCCTACTGGACGGCGTCCTCGCGCGTGCGGTTCGCCTCCAGGCGGGACTTGGCGCGGCTCACCTTGTCGACGACCTGGGCGGACATCTCGTCGCGCTGCTTGCGCAGCAGGACGTAGCTGAGGGGGGCGGACAGCACCAGCCCGAGGAGTACGACCCAGACGACGTTGGAGCCGCCGACGCCGGAGGGGATCACGCCGAAGTGGACCGCCACTCCGGAGACGAAGAAGCAGGCGACGAAAATCAGCAGTCGCAGCGCGGAGTACCGGATCGTTGCGCTCGGCTTGGCAGCGGACACGGCTGAACCTCTCTCTACGTACGACGGTGTTGCGATCCTGCCCGACCAGTGAAGCATGCCCCGAAATCGTTCGGTTCACAGGGTTGCCGCGAGCCCCCCGTACACCCCGCGCACCCCCTGCTGAACTGCGGGAACGCGCCGGGCCACCGCCCCCGCGGCTGCCGGACGGAGCGGGCGGAGGCGGTCAGAGGAGCGGGAGCAGCATGGTGATGTCGTCCCGGTCGTCGCCGGGGGCGACCCGGATCGCGTCCGGCACCCGGCCCACCTCCTTGTAGCCGCAGCTTTCGTAGAAGCGGTCCACTCCGGTGCCGCCCCGGCAGGTGAGCCGGATGGCCTCGATGCCGTCCATGCCGCGCGCCGCCTCGGCCGCCGCCGCCATGAGGTCACGCCCGTACCCCTTGCCCTGGTGGGAGGGGTGGACCATCACGGTGTACAGCCAGAGCCAGTGCCCCATCAGCCGGTGGGTGTTGAGGGTGAGGAAGGCCGTAGCCGCCACGGCACCGCTCTCGTCCCTGCCGACGAGCAGCCGGGTGCGGCCCTCGACGAGGGCGGTGAGGTGCTTGAGCAGCTCGGGGCGGATGTCCTCGATGGTGACCGGCGGCACGAAGCCGACCGAGCCGCCCGCGTTGGAGACGTCGGTCCAGAGCTCCAGGAGGCCGTCGCGCAACTGGGGGTCGAAGGCGGGGTCCAGCGTGAAGGTAAGAGGCATGAATCAAGGTTAACCATTACATCCGGGCGGCCTCAACCAGCTCTCCGGGGGACGGGACTCCCCCGGCACGGCACACCGGCCAGCCGGACGCACCGCACCGGCGCACACGCCGAAGGGCCCCGGCGGCAGGTGGGAACACCTGCCGCCGAGACCCTCGGGACCCGGCCGAAACCTCGTGTCAGACCCGCATCGCCTGCGGCGACTCGCGCCGGTCGGCGTCCGGGCCCGGGTACTCGCGGATGATCTCGTACCGGGTGTTGCGCTCGACGGGCTGGAAGCCCGCGTCCCGGATGAGCTCCAGCAGATCGTCACGGCCCAGCTTGTTCGGCGTGCCGTAGTTGTCCGCGTCGTGCGTGATCTTGTACTCGACGACCGATCCGTCCATGTCGTCCGCGCCGTGCTGGAGCGCCAGCTGAGCGGTCTGCACGCCGTGCATCACCCAGAACACCTTGACGTGCGGCACGTTGTCGAACAGCAGCCGGGACACGGCGAAGGTCTTCAGCGCCTCGGCGCCGGTGGCCATCGTCGTCCGCGCCTGGAGCCTGTTGCGGATCTTGCCGTCCTTCATGTCCACGAAGTCGTGCTGGTAGCGCAGCGGGATGAAGACCTGGAAACCGCCGGTCTCGTCCTGCATCTCGCGCAGCCGCAGCACGTGGTCGACGCGGTGACGGGGCTCCTCGATGTGCCCGTACAGCATCGTCGCCGGGGTCTTGAGACCCTTCTCGTGCGCGAGGCGGTGGATGCGCGACCAGTCCTCCCAGTGGGTGTTGTGGTCGACGATGTGCTGGCGGACCTCCCAGTCGAAGATCTCCGCGCCGCCGCCGGTCAGCGACTCCAGACCGGCTTCGATCAGCTCGTCGAGGATCTCGGAGGCGCTGAGCCCGGAGATGGTCTCGAAGTGGTGGATCTCCGTCGCCGTGAACGCCTTCAGCGCCACGTTCGGCAGCGCCTCCTTGAGGGCGCTGAGCGAGCGCGGGTAGTACCGCCACGGCAGGGTCGGGTGGAGCCCGTTGACGATGTGCAGCTCGGTGAGGTTGTCGTTCTCCATCGCCTTGGCGAGGCGGACGGCCTCCTCGATGCGCATCGTGTACGCGTCCTTCTCGCCCGGCTTGCGCTGGAACGAGCAGTACGCGCACGAGGCGGTGCACACGTTCGTCATGTTGAGGTGCCGGTTGACGTTGAAGTGCACGACGTCACCGTTCTTGACGGTCCGCACCTCGTGGGCCAGACCGCCGAGCCAGGCCAGGTCGTCGGACTCGTAGAGAGCGATCCCGTCCTCGCGGCTCAGCCGCTCGCCGGCCCGGACCTTCTCCTCCAGCTCGCGCTTGAGTCCCGCGTCCACAGATACGCCTCTCATTTCTCTACGTAACAGACTTCGCACCACCGTACGCCCCGCGGTTCCCCCGCGATCCCCGGGGACACCCCTCAACGCTCTTCGGGAAGCTCCCCGACCCGGTTCTCCCACTTCGTGGAGAGCACGATGGTCGTCCGGGTGCGGGAGACGCCCTTCGTCCCGCTCAGCCGCCGGATCGTCTTCTCCAGGCCGTCGACGTCGCCGACGCGCACCTTCAGCATGTAGGAGTCGTCGCCCGCGATGAACCAGGCGTCCTCGATCTCCTCCAGATCGCGCAGCCGGCGGGCCACGTCCTCGTGGTCGGCGGCGTCGGAGAGGGAGATGCCGATCAGCGCGGTGACGCCGAGGCCGAGCGCCGCCGCGTTGACGGTGGCGCGGTAGCCGGTGATCACCCCGGCGGTCTCCAGCCGGTTGATCCGGTCGGTGACGCTGGGCCCGGAGAGGCCCACGAGCCGGCCCAGTTCGGCGTACGACGCCCTGCCGTTCTCCCGAAGGGCCTGGATGAGCTGCCTGTCCACCGCGTCCATATGAAAGAACCTTCCATTGTTCAGCTCTATCGCAAGTCTGTGTATAGATTTTAAGGCAAATAGGGCCCTGACCCTATGAATCCTTCAGAAGATTCAAGAACGCGAACCGCAGCTCGCCGCCGACCGGGCGGCGCGGGATTCAGGCGGTACGTGAGCCACCACCGAGTTCCCCCTCCCACCGGCGGTACAGGCCGTGCGGCACCCCCGCCGCGTCCAGCACCCGTCCGGCGACGAAGTCCACCAGGTCCTGGATGTGCGTGGCGCCCGCGTAGAACGCCGGGGACGCGGGCAGCACCACGGCCCCCGCCTCGTCCAGGGCCACCATCTGCTTCAGCGTCGCGCCGCTCAGGGGTGTCTCCCGTACGGCGACGACGAGGGTGCGCCGCTCCTTGAGCGTGACGCTCGCCGCCCGCTGGAGCAGGTCCTTGGACAGCCCGAGCGCGACCCCGGCCACACAGGCCGTCGAAGCCGGCACGATCAGCATCCCCTTCGCCGGGTACGACCCCGAGGACGGCCCCGCCGCGAGGTCCCCGGCGGGCCAGTGGCGCACCCCGGAGAGGTCCGGGTCGAAGGTGTCCGGCTTCCCGTCCGCCCCCCGGGCGAGCCAGCTCGCCAGGTCGTCCCGCCAGTGCCCGTCGCGGAAGGCGATCCCCGTCTCGTCCAGCAGCGTGAGCCGCGAGGCGCGGCTCACCACCAGGTCGACGTCCTCACCGGCGGCGATCAGACCGCGCACCACCGAAGCGGCGAACGGGGTCCCCGAGGCGCCGGACACCCCGACAATCCAAGGCCGTCGCCGCTGCTGACTCACTGAAGTCGTGGATTCCACACGCCGAGAGTATCCGTCCCCCGCACACCGGCCGAACCCGGAACCGGGCAGGGGCTCCGGGGCGTTGTTCCTCGTGCCGTCCGATGGCCGCCCCGCGGCCGTCCCCCGGCCACCGGTACGAGGAGGAAGCCATGACCGACGTCCGTACGCCCCCCGGAGCCGGCGCACGGGCCGTGACGGCGGGCGCGCTGATGGTGGGCTGGATCGCGCTGCTCTGGCTGCTGGAGGGCATCGACGTGGTGACGGACCACGCCCTGGACCCGTACGGCATCAGCCCGCGCGACCCCGCCGAGCTGCTCGACGTCGTGCCCGCCGCCTTCCTGCACGGCGGCTGGGGCCATCTCGCCTCCAACACCGTCCCGCTGCTGGTCCTCGGCTGGACGGCGGCGCTCGCGGACGTCCGCCGGTTCCTCGGCGTGGTGGCGACGATCGTGGTGGTGAGCGGACTCGGCGTCTGGCTGACCGCCCCGGCGGGCACGGTCACCCTCGGGGCGTCCGGGGTGGTCTTCGGGCTCTTCGGCCACCTGCTGGTCCGCGGCTTCGTGGACCGCCGCGCGCTGGACGTCGTGGTCGGCGTCCTCGTCGCGGGCGTCTACGGCTCGATCATCTGGGGCGTGCTCCCCACCGACTCGGGCATCAGCTGGCAGGCCCACCTCTTCGGGCTGATCGGCGGGGTGGGCGCGGCCTTCCTGTTCCGCAGGCCGCGCCGCCGCCCGTACACCGCCGTCACGGCGTGAGGCCGCGCACCACCAGGTCGAGCAGGGTGCAGGCGAAGAGCGCCATGCCGATGAAGCCGTTGACGGAGAAGAACGCCCGGTTGAGCCGGGACAGGTCGTGCGGGCGCACCACCCGGTGCTCGTACACGAAGGCCACGGCGACGATCACCATGCCGATCCAGTAGAAGAGCTCCGCGTCGGTGGCGAGGCCGAACCAGACGAGCAGTCCGGTGGTGATCGCGTGGCAGACCCGGGCGCCCCAGAGCGCGGCCGGGATGCCGAAGCGGGCGGGCACCGAAAGCACGCCGTGCGCGCGGTCGGCGCGGACGTCCTGACAGGCGAAGATCAGGTCGAACCCGCCGATCCAGACGCCGACGGCCAGCCCCAGGACGACCGCGTCCCACGACCAGCTGCCGGTCACCGCGAGCCAGGCGCCGATCGGGCCCATGGCCTGGGCGATGCCGAGGATGGCGTGCGGGAAGTTCGTGAACCGCTTGCCGTACGGGTAGACCACCATCGGCACGATCGCGAGCGGCGCGAGCGCGAGGCAGAGCGGGTTGAGGAGGGCCGCGGCGCCGAGGAAGAAGACCAGCGCGACCAAGGCGCCCGTCCACGCGGAACGCACGGAGACCGCGCCGGTGACGATCTCGCGGGTCGCGGTACGCGGGTTACGCGCGTCGATCTCCCGGTCGATGATCCGGTTCGCCGCCATCGCGAAGGTCCGCAGTCCCACCATCGCCACCGTGACGAGCAGCAGCTCGACCCAGTGGATCGACTCGCTGACCTGGAACATCGCGATCAGCGCGGCGATGTACGCGAAGGGCAGCGCGAACACCGAGTGCTCGATCATCACCAGCCGCAGGAACGCCTTCACCTTGCTACTGGGCTGCGCCGGGCCGTGGCCCAGCGCTGCTTCTGCGGCAGTCACAGTCCGTATTCCTTCCAGCGGCGGTCGACCTTCGCCGCCGTCTCCGGGTCGGACTCGACCATCTCCGGCCAGCCTCCGTCCCGCGTGTAACCCTCCTCGGGCCACTTCCTCGTCGCGTCGATGCCCGCCTTGCCACCCCAGAACTGCTGGTAGGAGGCGTGGTCGAGGTGGTCGACGGGCCCCTCGGTGACCGTCAGGTCCCGGGCGTAGTCGGTGTTGCCGAGCGCCCGCCAGGCCACTTCGTGCAGATCGTGGACGTCGCAGTCGGAGTCCACGACGACGATCAGCTTGGTCAGCGACATCATGTGGGCGCCCCAGACGGCACTCATGACCTTCTGGGCGTGCTTGGGGTACTTCTTGTCGATCGAAACGATCGCACAGTTGTGGAAGCCGCCGGCCTCGGGCAGGTGGTAGTCCACGATGTCCGGGACGATGATCTTCAGCAGCGGCAGGAAGAACCGTTCGGTGGCGCGGCCCAGCGGCCCGTCCTCGGTGGGCGGGCGGCCGACCACGATCGACTGGAGCAGCGGACGCTTCCGCATGGTCACGCAGTCGATGGTCAGTGCGGGGAACGGTTCCTGCGGCGTGTAGAAGCCGGTGTGGTCGCCGAAGGGCCCCTCCGGGAGCATCTCGCCCGGCTCCAGCCAGCCCTCGATGACGACCTCGGCGTGGGCCGGGACCTGGAGGGGCACGGTCTTGCAGTCGACCATCTCGATCCGCTTGCCCTGGACGAACCCGGCGAAGAGGTACTCGTCGATGTCCCCGGGCAGCGGCGCGGTGGACGCGTACGTCACGGCCGGCGGCGCGCCGAAGGCGATGGCCACCGGCAGCCGCTCGCCCCGCTTGGCGGCGACCTGGTAGTGGTTGCGGCTGTCCTTGTGGATCTGCCAGTGCATGCCGATGGTCCGGCGGTCGTGGCGCTGGAGGCGGTAGAGCCCGAGGTTGCGGACGCCGGTCTCGGGGTGCTTGGTGTGGGTGAGCCCCAGGTTGAAGAAGGAACCGCCGTCCTCGGGCCAGGTGAAGAGCGCGGGCAGCTGGTCCAGGTCGACGTCGTCGCCCATGAGGACGACCTCCTGGACGGGGGCGCTCTCCCCCTTCACCTTCTTCGGCGGCACGTGGATCATCGAGCCGAGCTTCCCGAAAGCCTCGCGCACACCGACGAACCCGTGCGGCAGCTCCGGCTTCAGCAGCCCGCCGATCTTGTCGCTGATGTCCGCGTACGCCTTCAGCCCGAGCGCCTTCAGCAGCCGCCGGTCGGTGCCGTACACGTTCATGGCCAGGGGCATCGAGGACCCCTTGACGTTCTCGAAGAGCAGCGCCGGCCCGCCGGCCTTGTTCACGCGGTCGACGATCTCGCCGACTTCGAGGTACGGATCGACCTCGGCCTTGATGCGCTTGAGATCGCCCTCACGTTCCAAGGCCCGGAGCAGGGAGCGAAGATCGTCGTAAGCCATGCCCACCAGTTTGTCATCCTCCCCACGCTCACCCTCGGGGGCTCCCCCGCCGCCGCGCCGGGGCGGGGCGGATGAGCAGGTGGCGCGGACGTCACTCAGGCATCCGCTTCCGTTCCAGTCGGCCGCCCCGGCTTTCCGCGATGCGCAGTGCGTCGGTCAGGCACTCGGAGAGCCGGGTGGCGACAAAGCGAAGCTCAAGAACCGTCACGTCGGGGTCCTCCGTCAGGGCGTGCGCGTATTCCTGGACCTCGACGGCCATACGCATCTGCGTCCGCTCCATCTCGTCGGCCATGCGCGAGACAGGGCCCTGCCCGTTCGTCACGAGGTAGCAGGGGGCGCCGTCCTCGCGTGTCCACGGAAGTAAACGAGCAGTCGATGTGTCGAGGTGATCTGGTGTCATACATCGAAGACTGGACCGGTTGACCGGTCCAGTCAAGGATGCCGGTCGTCTTCAGCCCATCGGGTATCGGTCTCAGCTCATCGGGTAGGCGTCCGTGCGCTCCCATACCCGCGCCGGTGTCACGCCCTCCTCGCAGACAAGCGGCCTGCCCTCGGAGTCCGACGCCGTATGAAGGACGACGGCAACCGCTTCGGGAAGTGTGAGCCCCAGAAGCTCTGCCTCATGCCGGGAGGCCAACCGGACCGTCGACACGTCGACGCCCTCAGCGGGGCGCCTGCCAGTGGTGCGGGCGACGTAGTGGGTGGTGCCCTCCATCAGCGGTCCGGCTTGCGCGAGCCTCGGGCAGGCATCGGCGATGTCCGGCGGGAACCACGCAACGACCAGCGACTGCGGCGCTCCGTCGTCCAGCAGCATGAGCCGGTCACGGCGGAGTGCGGCGACCTCCGGATCCAGACACAGCGCCTCCGCCACCTTCTCCGGAGGCACTTCCCGGACCGGCGTCCCGAGGCGACGGAAGGCCGAGCCGCCCGAAAGGCGCGCGGAACCGGCGATCCGCCGCCCCGCCGGGCGCGCCAGCGGCGTCTCCACCACAGTGAATCCCGAACCCTGCCGCGCGACCACCAGCCCGTCCGCGCGAAGTACGTCCATCGCCTTGATGACGGTCGCCCGGGAGACGGACCACTGTTCGCACAGGTCACGGCCGGACGGGAGAAGGTCACCCGGGCCGAACTCGCCGTCGGTGATGCGAGCACGCAGTGACTCCGCGATCTGCTCGTACTTGAGAAGCGGCATCGCAGCCTCCTGGTCGCTGGACTGGTCAACCGGTTAGGTTAGTCCAGGAGTTCGCTCCCACTCATGGCCACCCCAGGAGGCACGCATGGCGCCGCATCAGGTACCCCCCGGGATCATCGACTTCTACACCTCCGGCTACGACGAGTCCGCCCGGCTCACCAAGAACGCGGACGGGGTGCTGGAGCTGGTGCGGACCCGGGAACTACTGCGCAGGCACCTGCCGCCCGCTCCTGCGAAGGTGCTCGACGTGGGCGGCGGGCCGGGTGCGCACGCGCGCTGGCTGGTGGAGGCGGGGTACGAGGTCCACCTCGTCGACCCGGTCGAGCGGCACGTCCAGGAGGCCCTGGAGACCGGGGCCACCGCCGAGCAGGGGGACGCGCGGGCGCTCCCGGCCGGGGACGCCACGTACGACGCGGTGCTGCTGCTCGGTCCGCTCTACCACCTGACCGACCCCGCCGACCGGAAGGCCGCCCTGGCGGAGGCCCGCCGGGTGGTCCGGCCGGGCGGGCTGGTCGCGGCGGCGGGCATCAACCGGTACGCCCCGCTCTTCGAGCACACCGCCTACGCCCACCTGCACCACCCCGCCATCGGGGAGAGCATCGTGGAAAGCCTGGCGACGGGGGTGTACGACGGCCGGCGCGGGTTCACCGAGGCGTACTTCCACACCCCGGAGGAACTGGCGGCCGAACTGCGCGACTCCGGGTGCGAGGACCCGGTGGTGTACGGGATCGAGGGGCCTGCCTGGTCGCTGCTGAAGGCGACGGAGCAGCACACCGGGGAGTCGCTCGTGGACTCGCCGCTGTTTGAGTCCGCGCTCGCCGCGGCCCGTCTGGCGGAGGCTCATCCGGAGCTTCTCGCCGCCAGTTCACATCTGCTCGCCGTGGGGTGTCATCCGTAGCCGGTACCCTGTCGGCTCACCGGGGGCCTTCACGCCCCGCCGTTTTCCCAGGGGGACGCCTCAACCATGCTCAGGGCCCTGATCTATCTCCTGCCGCTGGCGCTGACGATCTACGCCTTCATCGACTGCCTCAACACCCCGGAGGACGAGGCCAAGCACCTGCCGAAGGTCGCCTGGGTCTTCATCATCCTGCTGTTCTGGATCGTCGGCCCGATCGTCTGGCTGGCCGCGGGCAAGCTGCGGCACGTGCCCGCCGGAGGCCGTACGCCCTCCGAGTGGCACCGCGACCACCGCACCCAGTGGGTGGCGCCGGACGACAACCCGGAGTTCCTCAACAGCCTCCGCGCGGAGAACAAGAAGGACGAGTCGCTCCTGAAGGACTGGGAGGCGGACCTGCGCCGCCGCGAGGACGAGCTCAAGCGCCGCGAGCGCGGTACCGGCCCCGACGAAGCGCCGGGGACGCCTCCGCCGGCGACCGCCTGACCAGCGGCGTGGAGCGACCGGCGGGCGGCTGACCGCGCATCGGCGGTGCCGACCGACGTGCCGTCCGCTCGGGCTCCTCCACGCACTTGTCCTGCCGACGGCGCGCGCCCTAAGTTCGCGATCATGGACCATGTCGACCTCGACCACCGCCATCGCACCTACGACGGCTGGATACCGCCCACCGTCGCCGCGCTCCTTCACGACTACGGCCACGACGACATCCTGCGCCGGGCGGCGAGCCGCGGTGACTGGTTCTGTGCCCGTCAGCTTGCCGAGGCGGCTGCCGCGTCCGGCCCGGAGGGGCGGGCGACGGCGTCGGCATCGCTACAGCCGTTCGCGGCCACCGGATGGTGGCCCGCCGTCGAGGCGGTCGCCGCGCTGCTCTCCGCATCGCAGCGGTACGACGAGGCCATCGAGCTGCTGCGTCCGCTCGCCGACTCGGGGCACCGGGGCGCCCTGCGCGACCTGGCGCGGCTACTCGCTCGACTGGACGACCTGGACCAGGTCGTCGCCCTGCTCGGTCCACGTGCCGCGGATGTCCACCTCGCCGAGGAACTGGTGGAACTCGCCGCGGGCCGCGGCCGCGACGCCGAAATCGCCGCGCTGCTCCCCGATGTCGGGATCGGCCCGACCGAACCGTTCGCCTCCGGCTCGGATGCCGTGGACACCGTCCCTCTGCATGCCAGGTTCCTGGAGCTCCGAGGCCGGATCGACGAGGCGATCAACCTGCTGAGCAGGCACGTTCGGATCGACGGTGTCGTGTACGCGTTCCACGCCCAGGAGCTTGCCGGTCTCCTCGCCCGCCACGGCCGCGAGGCCGAACTGCGCGCGTTCCCGATCGACGGAGGCGAGCAGTACGCCTTGGCCGCCCTGGCCCAGTTGCTGGAAGAGCAGGGCCGGATTACGGACGTGGTCGCCCTGCTCGGTCCGCCCGCGAGCACCGGGGACCCCCACGCGGCATTCGACCTCGCCCAATGCCTTGCCCGCCACGGCCGCCACGACGAGGCCGTCGACGTACTGAGCGCGGTCGCCGAGACGGCGGGCGGCGACAGCGACTGGATCATCCACCTGCTCTGCCGCATCCTGGTCGATGCCGGGCGGGCCGATGACGCCCTCACCTACATCGGCGACCACTTCACCCGCCACAACGGCAGCCCGCAGGAGCTGGCGCTCATGAGGGCCCGGGTGATGGAGATGGGCGACCGCGCCGAGGACGGAGCGGTGCCGGCAGATGCCGCCGACCCCGACGAGGACCTCCTCCACTGCGGAACGGTGTACGGCGCCATCACCCTCGCCGAACGTCTCGTGAGGCGCGGCCTGCCGCACCAGGCCGTCGCCCACCTCCGCGATCGCCTGGACGGGCCGAAGTCCGCACGTTCGTGACACCTGTGGAAGGTGCCTTCTCCTCGTCCTCGGCGTCCGTGCCGGGTGACGCCGCGGGGTCCACGATCGCAGGCTGCCCGGATACGTCCCCGCTCCCGGGCGTCCGTCCGCGTTGACGGACGGCCGCTCACCCGCCCAGCAGCCCGCCCAGACGCTCCAGCAGCGGCAGCAGCGCGGTGCGTTCCTCCGGGGTGAGCGCCTCCAGCGCGCCGTGCACCACGCGCATCTCGGCGCGTATCCGGTGGGCCAGCTCCGTGCCCTCGGGAGTGCGGGAGGCGACCTTGGAGCGGCGGTCGCCGGGGGCGGGGGTGCGGACGAGCAGGCCCCGGGTCTCCATGCGGCCGACGAGCCCGGTGGCGTTGGAGGCGTCGCAGACCAGGTGGCGGGCGAGGGCGCTCATCGGCATCGGCGCGTCGAGCGCGACGAGGGCACGGGCCTGCGCGCTGCTCAGGCCGTGGCGGGCGGCGACGGCGGTGAGGTCGTCGGAGTGCCCTCGTACGACGACGGCCAGGGGCTCCAGCAGGTCGTCCGGGGTGGGGACGGCGCGGTCGGCGCGGGGTGCCGGTTCCGGGGGCATGGGGTGGTCATCCTTGGGCAGAGGCGCGGGGAGCGGGGCAAAGGGGTGGGCGGTGCGGACATCCACCGTACGCCGCGTTCCGATTATTTGACTTACTCAACTTCTGGTCGTTACATGAAATGCGTTGCTTGACGATGTCAACTTCCTGATATCGAGACGCCCCGCAGTAGGGAGCCCCCATGCCCTCCGAGTCCCCGGCCGACGTCGTCGCCCGCCTCCGCACCACCTTCCGCACCGGCCGCACGAAGGACCTGGCCTGGCGCACCCGTCAGCTGGAGCAGCTGCGCGCCCTGCTCACCGAGCACGGCGACGAGCTGGCCGACGCGCTCCACGCCGACCTCGGCAAGAGCCGCGCCGAGTCCTACCGGACCGAGATCGACTTCACCGTCCGGGAGATCGACCACACCCTGGAGCACCTCGAAGACTGGCTGCGCCCCGAACCGGCCCCCGTGCACGCCGGGCTCGCCGCCGCCGGAGCCACCGCGCTCACCGTGCGGGACCCGCTCGGGGTGGTCCTGGTCATCGCCCCCTGGAACTACCCGGTGCAGCTGCTGCTCGCCCCTCTCGCGGGCGCGCTGGCGGGCGGCAACTGCGTGGTCGCCAAGCCCAGCGAACTGGCCCCCGCCACCTCCGCCGCCGTGGCCCGGCTGCTCCCCCGCTTCCTGGACACCGACGCGGTCGCCGTCGTCGAGGGCGCCGTGGAGGAGACGACGGCCCTGCTGGAGGAGCGTTTCGACCACATCTTCTACACCGGCAACGGCACGGTCGGCCGGATCGTGATGACCGCCGCCGCGAAGCACCTCACCCCGGTGACGCTGGAGCTGGGCGGCAAGTCCCCCGTCTTCGTGGACCGGGACACCGACCTCAAGACGGTCGCGCAGCGGCTCGCCTCGGGGAAGTTCCTCAACGCGGGCCAGACCTGCGTGGCCCCCGACTACGTCCTCACCGACCCGGAGACCGCCGCCGCCCTCACGGACGCGCTCGCCGCCGCCGTCGAGGCGCAGTTCGGCAGTGATCCCTCGGCCTCCCCCGGGTACGGCCGCATCATCAACGAGCGCCACTTCGACCGCCTGGTACGCCTGCTGGACTCCGGCCGTACGGTCACCGGCGGCTCCCACGACCGGGCGACGAAGTACATCGCGCCGACCGTGCTCGCCGACGTCTCCCCGGACTCCCCCGTGATGGGCGAGGAGATCTTCGGCCCGGTGCTGCCGATCCTCACCGTGGCCGGACTGGACGAGGCGATCGACTTCATCAACGACCGGGACAAGCCGCTGGCGCTCTACGCGTTCACCGAGTCGGCCGGGGTCCGCGAGCGGCTGCTGGCCGAGACCTCCTCGGGCGGCGTCGGCATCGGCCTGCCGCTCGCCCACCTGACCGTCTCCGACCTGCCGTTCGGCGGGGTCGGCGAGAGCGGCATGGGCAGCTACCACGGCCCCTACTCGATCGACACCTTCACCCACCGCAAGGCGGTCCTGGACACCCCGCTCGGCTGACCTTCCCGCGCCCCGCCCGGCAGCGGCCGAGGAAGGTCGGCCCCGCCTCAGACCCTGCCCAGGAACCCCGGATCGGCCGGGCCCATCTGCCGGGCGAAGTCGGCGGCCACGCCGAGCACCTCCCGCATCGGGACGGCGCGGCGGCTGGTGGCCGCGAGGTCGTCGTGCGCCTCCTTCGACCACAGGAACGGGTACACGGAGAACCCCTGCGCGCAGGAGAGCGCGGCGGCCTCCTCGCGCCAGCCGGGCCACCGCAGGTCCTGGTAGAACCCGTCCGTCCCCCCGGAGGCCAGCCAGGAGATCCACCCCGAGTGGCCCATGTCCAGCGCTTCCCACTCCAGCGAGTCGGGGGCGAAGTAGATCATCTGTCCCGGGAGGCCTGGCCGGTCCGCCGCTGCGGGGTCGTGGCCGTTCAGGGCGAAGACCCCGCCCAGGACGTCATGGCCGACTATCAGGCCGCCGGCCGGATACCAGGTGGCGTCGAGGCCGGCGGGGAACGCGTTGACCCGGGCGAGGCTCGGCAGCCGGCCCTCGCCCGCGAAGCCCGCGCCTCCACCGCCGCCGCCGAACACGCGGACCCACCCGTCGACGAGCAGGCCGCCGCTGTGCCACGCCAGGGCGCCCAGCGTCGAGGCGACGGTGACCTGTGTCCGGAGCAGACACCGCTCGGCCTCGTCCCGGTCGACGGGGAACACCTCGACCAAAGCCGTACCGGCGGAGAACAGCTCCCGTACCTCGGGCCAGGCGGGATTGTCCACGTGGACGAGTTCGTCGAGTGCGCGCATCCCCGCATGATCCCAGCACACGTGAAACGGCTGCCCGCCCCCCGTACGTCCGGGAGGGGCGGGCAGCCGTTTCGCGCAGGTGGTGCGGGGCGTCAGACCCCGGCGTAGGAGTGCTTGCCGGTGATGAAGATGTTGACGCCGTAGTAGTTGAACAGCCAGCAGCCGAAGGCGATGAGCGCCAGGTAGGCGGCCTTACGGCCCTTCCACCCGGCGGTCGCGCGGGCGTGCAGGTAGCAGGCGTACGCGACCCAGGTGATGAACGACCAGGTCTCCTTGGCGTCCCAGCCCCAGTAACGGCCCCACGCCTCGCCGGCCCAGATCGCGCCCGCGATGATCGTGAACGTCCAGAGCGGGAAGACGGCCGCGTTGGCGCGGTACGAGAACTTGTCCAGGGTGGCCGCCGACGGCAGCCGGTCCAGGACGGACTGCGCGAACCGGCCCGGCTCCACGCCGTCCTCGATCTTCCGCTCGTAGCTGTCGCGGAAGAGGTAGAGCAGCGTGGCGACCGCACCGAGGAAGAAGACCGCACCGCAGATGATGGCGGTGGAGACGTGGATCCACAGCCAGTACGAGTGGAGCGCGGGCACCAGCTGGTCGCTGTCCGTGTAGAGCACGGTGGTCGCGATGCCGAGGTCCAGCAGGACCACGGTGACCAGCAGCAGCCCCATCCAGCGGACGTTCTTCCGCAGCAGGAGCAGGATCAGGTAGGCCGCGACGGCGACCGTGGAGAAGGTGATCGAGAACTCGTACATGTTGCCCCAGGGGGCACGCTCCACGGAGAGCGCGCGGGCGACGACGCCACCCGCCTGTACGAGGAAGGCGAGCACGGTCATCGAGACCGCGATCCGGCCCCACAGGTCGCCTTGGAAGGTGCCGCCGGAAGCGCCGGGGCCGTCCGGAACGTCCCGGGTGCCGGCGGCGGACCGGGTGACCACCTTCGGGCGTTCCAGCACGGTGGTCGCGCCGCCCGCCTGCGTGACCTGGACCTTCGGCGCCGACGCGGCGGCGGCCCCGGCCCGGTTCGCGGCGTCCAGCGCGGCGGCCGTGCGGCCCACCTTGCTGCGGCTGCCGAACACCCATTCCGCGATGTGCGCGAGGAAGGCCAGGGTGTAGACGGCCATCGACGAATAGATCAGCACATTGCTGGTGTGCGCCAGATTCTCGTTGGCGGCGGCGGCGAGATTCACTTCTCAGCCCCTTCGGCAGTTTCTGCGGCAGGTACGTCGGGACCGGGGCCGGGTTCGGCCGCGGAGTCGGTCTCCGGCCCCGGGGCGGGGTCGGACTGCGGATCGGGTGCGGTCGGCGCCACGTCGTTCAGCGCCAACGCGAGGCCGAGCAGTTCCTCGGGCAGCTTCGCGGACTCGCTGCGGCCGAGTCCGGCCATCTCCACGACGGTCACCCCGTCGGCCCCGCGCACGGCCCGCACCCAGACGCGGCGGCGCTGGATGAAGAGCGAACCGGCGAGTCCGGCGATGGCGGCGATGGCCCCGCCGAGCGCCCAGCCGGCGGCGGGCCGCTCGGAGATCTGGAAGCTGGCCCACTCCTCGACGCCGTCGAAGGTGATGGAGCCGGCGCCGTCCGGAAGCTGCATGGTCTCGCCGGGCGCCAGGCGCTGCTTCAGGTTGGCGCCGGAGGCGTCCTTGAAGGGCTTCAGCTTGTCCGTGTCGAGCTGGTAGACGTTCTGCGGGAGGCCGGAGTCGACGCCGAGGCTGCCGTGCAGCGCGTTGAGCGCCAGCACCGGGTTCTCCGCGCCGGGGAACTGCGAGAGCATCGTCCCGCTGCCCGCGCCGGCGAAAGTCGGTACGAAGAACGCGTTGAAACCGAGCTGGTCCCGCTTGCCGTTCTTGTCCCTGTAGCCGTCCATGACCTTGATGGCACCGGACGAGGTGATGTTGGCGTCGCGCGGCAGCAGCGGCACGGCGGCCTTGAAGATCTGCTTGCCCTTGCCGTCCCGGACGGTGACGACCGGGGCGTAGCCGTGCGAGATCAGGAAGATCTTGGTGCCGTCGATCACCAAGGGCTCGTTGACCTTGATGACGCCCTTCTTCTCCTTGCCGTACGCGCCCTCGGCGTACGTCACCCGCGCCTCGAAGGTACGGGCCGTGCCCCGCTGGGGGCCGGTCTTCTCGTACGTGCCGACGAAGTCGTCGAGGGTGAAGCTGAACGGCGCGAGCGAGTCGGGGTCGTACAGCGAGCCGCTGTCGAAGTCGTCGTACTGCGTCATCGTGTTGGCGAAACCGTCGCCCTCGGTGACGAGCTTGCCGCCCTGGAAGTTGAAGAGCGCGCCGACCGCGAAGGCCACCAGCATCACGATGAGCGCGACGTGGAAGACCAGGTTGCCGGCCTCGCGGAGATAGCCTTTCTCCGCCGCGACCGCGTCGCCCTCCGCCTGGGTGCGGAACCGCCGCTTGCGCAGCAGGGTGAGCGCGGCCTCGCGGACCTGCTCCGGCTCGGCCTCCGTACGCCAGGTCGTGTACGCGGGCAGGCGGGTCAGGCGCTTCGGTGCGTGCGGCGGGCGGCTGCGCAGCTGGCCCACGAACTGGACGCTGCGCGGCAGGATGCAGCCGATGAGCGAGACGAAGAGCAGGATGTAGATCGCGGAGAACCACACCGAGCTGTAGACGTCGAAGAGCTGGAGCTTCTCGTAGATCGGCGTGACGGTGGTGTGCGTGTTCTTGAACGTCAGCACCTTCAGCTGGTCCACGCTGTTCTGCGGGATCAGCGAGCCGGGGATGGCGCCGAGCGACAGCAGGAAGAGCAGGATCAGCGCGATCCGCATCGAGGTGAGCTGGCGCCAGAACCAGCGGATCCAGCCGATGAAGCCCATGGCGGGCAGCCCGGCCTCGCGGTCGGCGCGTTCCTCCACCGGTGCGGTGGAGAGCTGCGCCCCGGCCTCACCGAGCTCCCGGGTGTCCTGCTCGTCGGCGCGCGCGGCGTCGCGTTCGTCAGTGGTGTTCAGCTTGCTCAATGGAACTCAGATCCCCACAGTGAAACCGTTGGACCAGCCCTGCACGTCCTGCATGAACGAGGCCCACAGCCCCGTCAGCAGCAGGATGCCGGTCGCGATCATCATGACGCCCCCGATGCGCATGACCCATGCGTAGTGGCGCTTGACCCAGCCGAACGCACCGAGCGCCTTGCGGAAGGCGACGGCGGCGAGGACGAACGGGACACCGAGTCCCAGACAGTACGCGACGGTCAGAAGTGCCCCGCGTTCGGCGGTGCCCTGGTCGAAGGCGAGCATGGACACCGCGCTCAGCGTCGGGCCGAGGCAGGGGGTCCACCCGATCCCGAAGAGGGCGCCCAGCAGCGGGGCGCCCAGCAGCCCGGTGACCGGCCTGCGGTGGATGCGGAACTCGCGCTGGGTCATCCACGGCATCAGCCCCATGAAGAAGACCCCCATGAGGATCATCAGCACGCCGAGGACCCGCTGGAGGGTCTCGCTGTGTTCCTGGAGGTTGCCGCCGAAGTAGCCGAAGAGCGCCCCGCCCGACACGAACACGGCGGTGAAGCCGAGCACGAAGAGGGAGGCACCGCCGACGACCCGGCCCCGCCGGGCGTTCGCCAGGTCGGTGCCGCTGATGCCGGTGACGTAGCTCAGGTAGCCGGGGACCAGCGGCAGGACGCAGGGCGAGAAGAACGAGACGAGACCGCCGAGGAGCGCGATCGGCACGGCGGCCAGCAGCGCACCGTTGACGACCGTCTCGTTGTACGTGGCGGCGGCGAGGGTGGTCACCGGCTCACTTCTCCGCGATCAGCGGGTCGATCATCTTGTGCAGCTGTTCCGCGTCGAGCGCCTGGAGGGTGCGGGCGGCGATGCGCCCCTCGCGGTCGATGACCACGGTCGACGGGATGGTCTGCGGGTTCAGGGTGCCCTTGGGGAAGCGGAGGATGAGCTTGCCGACCGGGTCGTAGAGGCTCGGGTACGTGATGTCCGCGTCGGCCTCGAAGTTCAGCGCGGCGTCCTTCTGGGTGTCGCGGGTGTTGATCCCGACGAACTGGACGCCCTGGCCGGCGGTCTCCTTGGAGACCGCGGCGAAGTGCTTCGCCTCCGCCCGGCAGGGTCCGCACCAGGAGCCCCAGACGTTGAGGACGACGACCTTGCCCTTGTAGGCGGCGACGTCGAGCTTCTCGCCCTCCAGCGTGGTGCCGGCGAGCTCCGGGGCGGCCCGGCGGTCCTTCGGGGCCACGGTCGAGATGCCGCCGCCGCCGGTGACGAAGTTGGTGTCACCGCCGCCGCCCGACTTGATGTCGTCCCCACCGCACGCGGACAGGGTCAGGGCACCGGCCACGACGGCGGTCGTGGCGGCGAGCAGGGTGAAGCGGCGTCGGGATGCGCGGCCATGGCTCATGTGAAAAGTTTCGCATGGCAGATCCGGGGATCTTGGGCACCCCCCTCGCTGCCCGTAAAGCCCCTTGTCAGGCCTGCTTAAAGAAAGCGTTCCAGCCACCCGCGGGCGCCTGACCGACCTCCAGCGTGCGGAGCTTCGCGAGGACTTCCGGGTCCTGGACGTCCAGCCAGTCCACGAACTGACGGAACGAGACGAGCCGCACGTCCGGCTGTCCGGCCACTTCCTTGATCACCTCTTCCACGGCGTCCATGTAAATTCCGCCGTTCCACTCCTCGAAGTGATTGCCGATGTAGAACGGCGCGCGGTTCGTCTCGTACGCCCGGCGGAAACCGGCGAGATAGGAACCGGTCGCCTGTTCGCGCCAGCCGGGATAGCGGGAGGGCATGCCCCGGGTCGAATTCTGCGACTGGTTGGCGAGGATGTTGTAGTCCATCGAGAGGACCTCGAAGGTGTGACCGGGGAACGGCATCCCCTGGAGCGGGAGATCCCATACGCCGAAACGTTTCTCCGGCCACATCTGCACCCCGCCCGGCGAACTCGCGTCGTAGCGCCAGCCGAGCCTGCTCGCGGTCGGCAGCAGGTTCTCCTGGCCGAGGAGGCAGGGGGTGCGTCCGCCGGTGAGTTCCTTCCGGTAGTCGAAAGGCAGCGGTTCGACCTCCTCCCACCCGCTGTTCGTCCGCCATTGCGTCACGAAGGAGACGGCCTGATTGATCTCGCTGTGCCACTGCGCGGGCGTCCAGTCGCCGACCGATCCGGAACCGGCGCAGAAATGCCCGTTGAAGTGGGTGCCGATCTCGTGCCCGTCGAGCCACGCCTCGCGCACGTACCGCAGGGTCAGCTTGACGTGCTCGTCGGTGAGGTAGCCGATGTCCGAGGCGCCGCGCGGATTGTTGGGCGGCAGGTAGAGCGATTTCTTCGACTCGGGCAGCAGGTAGATACCGGAGAGGAAGAAGGTCATCGCGGCGTCGTGTTCCCGGGCGAGTTCGAGAAAGCGCGGGAAAAGGCCGTTTCCGACCTCGCCCGCCCCGTCCCAGGAAAAGATCACGAACTGCGGAGGCGTCTGACCCGGTTCGAGCGGGACGGGCGCGTCGGGCTGCTTCGGCTGCTTTCCGGTGTCGGAGGTGGAACCGTCCCCGATCAGCCGTACGGCACTGTTCGCCGGGCCCTTTCCGTGCTCTCTCCGTCCGCCGGCGCCGCCCCCGTGGCCCGGGGTCGTACCGGCGGCGCTCCCGGGGCTCTTCTCCGGCCCGTGGTGCGCCCCGCTCCCGGAACCGAGTGAGCCGCAGCCCGCGATTCCCGCGGCGGCTGCGGCTCCCAGACCCGCTCCCAGCAGTCCCCTCCGGTTGATGTTGTTCGCATGTTCCTGGTTCACGTCCACGTCCCCATCGACGGTCGTTTTGTCTCACACTCATACAAACTGCCCATGGCTGAGATGGAGGGAGCGACGCGATGGTTCCTACGATTATCTGATTTTCACCACACGACCGGACCCTCACCGGTTCTCCACAAGGGCTCCGCTTTTACGGGACAGCCCTGACGGCTTTCGGCCGTCCGCCCGGGGACGCGCGGGCTGACAACGGCGCCGCAGGGGTGGCACAGTGGAGCGATGTTCCCGCGCCGGCCGTCGTCCCCCCAAGAAGAGGCCCGTACCGCGTCCGAGGTGACGAATCTGCTCGCGGTCCTCTGGGGAAGAGCTCAGGCCAACACCCCGACGGGCCCCACCTCCCCGTCCCAGTTGCGCGCGCTGATGGCGATCGAGCGCCGGGAGGGCGGCAACATGCGGGCCCTGGGCGAGGCACTGGGGTCGGCGCCGCCCGCGACGAGCCGACTCTGCGACCGGCTGGAAGCGGCGGGCCTCATCGAGCGCCGCCTGAGCCCGGCCAGCCGCCGGGAGATAGAACTCCACCTCAGCCGGCCCGGCCGTGCCCTGCTGGACGAGATCAGGGCCGGCCAGGTGCGGGAGGTGTCCCTGGTGCTCGCGGCGATGGAGCCGGAGGCGGCCGAAGCACTGCGCGAGGGGCTCGCGGCGTTCCGGGACGCAGCCGCCGAGGTCATCGACGGGGAGAGATACGAGCCCGACGAACCCGCCTGGCTGGCCAACCTCGCCTGAGACCGCCGGGACCGCCCGCCCCGGCCCGGCACACCCTCCCCGCCCGTCGCGAGAGCGCAGCGAACCCGCGACGAACCCGCAGACAATGCACCGATTCACCCCACACCGCCCCGACCAGGGATGTTTCCTTCCTGCAATTGTTGTCAGTGAACAACTATTACCTCTAGTCTCGTCGCGGTCGCATCGTGCGGCCCCATGGCCGGCCGGTCCATGGTGAGAGGAGGCACAGCGCCTTGGGCACCCCGCCCCCCACCGTCCTCGCACCCCGTGACGGCAGTTCCTCCGAGCCGTCGCGCACCGGCACCGCCTCGCCCCGTGCCGCAGCCCTCCCCGCCGGCCGCACCGGCGAGGCCCCGGGCTTCGACCTGTGGAGCGGCGACGGGCCCAGCGTCCTGCTGATCGAGGACGACGCCGGGGACGCCTTGCTGGTCGAGGAGATGGTCGCCGACAGCGGCGTCGCCATCGACCTGTCCTGGGCGCGGACCCTCGCGGAGGCGCTCGACGCCCTCGACCGGGACACCCCCCAGTGCGTCCTGCTCGACCTGCACCTGCCCGACTCCCAGGGACTCGGCGCACTGGAGACGATCCTCTCCCGCTCGCCGGACACGGCCGTCGTCGTCCTGACCGGGCTCGCCCAGGAGGACTCGGGGCTCGCCGCGGTCTCCGGCGGCGCCCAGGACTACCTGATCAAGGGCCGCCTCGACGCCGAGCTCTTCGTACGGGCCATCCGCTACGCGATACAGCGCAAGCGCGCCGAGCGTGCCGCCGCCGACCTCCGGGAGAGCCGGATGCTGGCCGCGGAGAACAGCCGGGTCGAACGCGGCCTGCTGCCCACCCCGCTGCTCCTCGACGACACCCCCCAGGTCTGCTCCCGCTACCGCCCCGGCCGCGCGCAGACCCTGCTCGGCGGAGACTTCTACGACGTCGTCCAGACACCCGACGGCACCACGCACGCGGTCGTCGGCGACGTCTCCGGCCACGGGCCCGACGAGGCCGCCCTCGGGGTGTGCCTGCGGGTCGCGTGGCGCTCCTTCATCCTCTCCGGAGCGCGCGGCCAACGGCTGCTGGACCTGCTCGAACAGATGCTGGTCGCCGAGCGGTCCGGTCCCGAGATCTTCGCCACCCTCACCACGCTCAGCCGGGCGGTCGGCACTCCGCACGTGGAGGTCATGCGCGCCGGGCACCCGGGGCTGCTGGTGCGTCCGCCGGACGGCCCGGTCCGCCTGGAGGAGGTGCCGGGCGGCCCCGTGCTGGGCCTGCTGCCCGGCCGCGCGCACTGGCCGGTGACCGTACTGGAGGCGCCCCGGGGGACGCGGCTCGCGCTCTTCACCGACGGGCTCATCGAGGGCCGCGTCGGCATGGGGCACGAACGCCTCGGCGAGGAGGGCCTCGTGAAGATCGCGCGGGAGTACGCCCACCACCTCCCGGCCGACGACTTCGTGGACGCGGTCGTCCAGCGGTGCGAGGACCTCGCCGCCGACAGCGGCGGACTCGCCGACGACGTGGCCGTACTCCACCTCGGCTGGACGGACACCGTGTGAGGGCGACGCCCGTGCCGACGCCGCTCCGCCCCGCCCGCACCCGCTGACGCCGACTCCGGCCGCCGCTTCCCGCTCCGCCGTCGGAGGGGCGCGGCGCGAAGGGCCCGGCACCGGCCCGTCGGGCACCCCCTGGTCCCGTTACCCTGCTCGCCCCCGAGCAGCATTCTGGTGAAGAAAGCCGACCAACTGTGAAGAACTACCTGGCCGTGGAACGCGCCCTGCGTACCGCCGCGCCGCACGCCCTGGTGGAGGCCGCGCGCGCCGCCCTGGCCGAGCACTACGGTGCCACGGGCGTCGAGCTGCTGATGGCCGACTACAGCCTGACGGTGCTCCAGCCGGTCGGCGCACCGGCACGCACGGAGGGCCCGGTGCCGGTGAACGGCAGCCCCGAGGGCCGCACCTTCGGCAGCCAGACGCCGTACGAGCGCTCCGCTCCGGGGCGGGACGACTCGGTCCTGCTGCACCTCCCGGTGACGGTCCGGGGCGACCGGCTCGGCGTCCTCGACGTGACGCTCCCCCGGGACCGGCGCACCAGCGAGACCGTCCAGGACCTCACCGAGATCGCCCGGCTCCTCGGCCACGAGATCATCGTCGCCGAACGCGACACCGACCTCTATCTGCGGGCCCGCCGGGTCAGCCGGCTGACCCTCGCCGCGGAGATGCAGTGGCAGCTGCTGCCCGCCCGGGCGTGTTCACGGCCCGAATACGCCATAGGCGCCCAGCTGGAGCCGGCGTACGCCATCCACGGCGACAACTTCGACTGGTCCACCACCGCCGACACGCTCACCCTCACCGTCACCAACGGCATGGGCGAGGGCATCGAGGCGTCGCTCCTCACCAACCTGGCCGTCAACGCCCTGCGCAACGCCCGCCGGGCCGGCATCGGCATAGCGGACCAGGCGGCCCTCGCGGACCAGGCGCTGTACGCCGAGTACCGGGGCGCGTCGTACGTCTCGACGCTGCTGCTCACCTTCGAACTGGCCACCGGCAACGTCCAGGTGGTGGACGCCGGTTCGCCGCGTCTGTGGCGCAGGCGCGGCAAGACCGTGGAGCGCGTCGAGCTGGAGGCGCAGCTCCCGCTCGGCATGTTCGACGAAACCGCCTACGCGGTCCAGGAGTTCCAGGTGCTCCCCGGGGACCGGCTGGTCTTCGTCAGCGACGGTGTCTACGCGACGGCGAACTCCTCCGGGGAGCCGTACGGCGAACGGGTGCTGGCCCGGGCCATCCAGGCGGCGAGCCTGCTGCACGCCCCGTCCGTGCCGACGGCGATCCTGCAGGCGCTGGCCGAGCACCGCGACGCGGAGCCGGAGGACGACGCGCTGGTCGTCTGCCTCGACTGGTTCGGCGCGAAGGGCGGCCCCGAGGGCTGAGCGGCCCCGCGCAGAACGGACGATCCCGGGGGCGGGCCGCTCCGGCCAGCCCCCGGGATCGTCCACGCCCTGCCGGGGCGCGTCCTCAGGCGCCGAACGCCTTCGACTTGCCCTTCACCGGCTTCGCCCCGGCGAGCAGGTGCGCGGGCACCAGGTCGCGGGCGGGCTCGGAGTAGCCCACCGAGACGATCTTGTCGCCCTGGTAGGTGAAGCTGGTCAGCGAGGCGAGGGTGCACTGCCGCTTGCGCGGGTCGTGCCAGAGCCGGCGGCGCTCTACGAAGCTGCGCACGATCCAGATCGGCAGCTGGTGGCTGACGCAGACCGCCTCGTGACCCCGGGCCGCGTCGCGCGCGGCGTCCAGCGCGCCCATCATCCGTACGACCTGCTCGACGTACGGCTCGCCCCAGGAGGGCTTGAACGGGTTGGTGAGGTGCTTCCAGTTGTCCGGCTTGCGCAGCGCGCCGTCGCCGACGCCGAAGGTCTTGCCCTCGAAGACGTTGGCGGCCTCGATCAGCCGCTCGTCCGTGGCGAGGTCCAGTCCGTGCGCCTTGGCGATCGGCGTGGCGGTCTCCTGGGCGCGCTCCAGCGGGGAGGCGACGACGTGCCGGACGTCGCGCTGCGCCAGGTGCTCGGCGACCCGGTCGGCCATCTTCCGGCCCAGCTCGGAGAGGTGGTACCCGGCCTTGCGGCCGTAGAGCACGCCCTCCGGGTTGTGCACCTCGCCGTGGCGCATCAGATGGACGACGGTGATGTCCTGGGCGGAACCGTTCTCGCTCATGCGGTGGCCTCCGAGGCGGCGCGGGCGGCGGCGGGCAGGGCGTCGGCGATGCGCTCGACGGCCCGCGAGTCGTGGGCGGTGGAGACGAACCAGGACTCGAACGCCGAGGGCGGCAGGTAGACGCCCTGGGAGAGCATCGAGTGGAAGAAGGCGGTGTAGCGGAACGCCTCCTGCTTCTTCGCGTCGGCGTAGTTCCGGACCGGCTCGTCGGTGAAGAACACGGAGAACATGTTGCTCGCCGTGGACACGTGGTGCGCGACGCCCTCCTTGCTGAGCGCGCCGCTGACCAGGCCCTGGAGCTCGGCGGAGACCGCGTCGACCTTCGCGTACGCGGCGTCGTCGAGCAGCCGCAGCTGCGCGAGGCCCGCGGCGGTGGCGATCGGGTTCCCGGAGAGGGTGCCCGCCTGGTAGACCGGACCCGCCGGGGCGAGGTACGCCATGACGTCGGCCCGGCCCCCGAAGGCCGCGGCCGGGAAGCCGCCGCCCATGACCTTGCCGAAGGTCATCAGGTCGGGGCGGACTCCGTCGACGCCGTACCAGCCGGCCTTCGAGGTGCGGAACCCGGTCATGACCTCGTCGGAGATGTACAGCGCGCCCTCGGCGGCGCACAGCTCCTTCAGCCCGGCGTTGAAGCCGTCCACCGGCCGGACGACGCCCATGTTGCCCGCGGCGGCCTCGGTGATCACACAGGCGATCTCGCCGGGGTGCGCGGCGAAGGCGGCGCGGACGGCCTCCAGGTCGTTGTAGGGCAGCACCAGGGTGTCCCCGGCCTGCGCGCCGGTGACCCCGGGAGTGTCGGGCAGCGCGAAGGTGGCGACGCCGGAGCCGGCGGCGGCCAGCAGCGCGTCGACGTGTCCGTGGTAGCAGCCGGCGAACTTCACGACCTTGGCGCGGCCGGTGAAACCGCGCGCCAGCCGGATCGCGGACATGGTCGCCTCGGTGCCGGACGAGACCAGGCGCACCTGCTCGACGGGCTCGACGCGGGCCACCATCTCCTCGGCCAGCGCGACCTCGCCCTCACCCGGCGTGCCGAAGGAGGTGCCCCGGCCGACCGCCGCCTGGACGGCACCGATGACCTCGGGGTGGGCGTGGCCGAGGATCATCGGCCCCCACGAGCAGACGAGGTCGACGTACTCGCGGCCGTCCGCGTCGGTGAGGTACGGACCGGTTCCGGACACCATGAACCGGGGCGTACCGCCTACGGCGTTGAAGGCGCGCACCGGCGAGTTCACGCCACCGGGCGTCACGACGGACGCGCGGTCGAAGAGCGACTGTGAAACTGGGGCTTCGTATGAATACGCCACTTTGGTCCTGATCTGCGATTCGGGGGGTCGGAGGGCTGGTGGGGACATCGCGGCCACCGGTGAGCCAAGGAGCGCGCACTCCTCGTATCACGAAAGGGCGTCAGCCCTCTCGCGTCTGCGAAACTGGGGCGTCATGGGGAAAGCTCACACATGCCATGGTGTCAGAGGCGCGCGCGGACTCGCGGGCAGGTGTTTCGCCGCACGCCTGGTGGGGAGGTCACTGACACGATGATCGGGTTGCGCGGTGGGGCTGTGTCTCCTAAGAAGTAGTCGGGTGGATGAAATATGCATCGCGGTGGCGGAGTGGGCGAAGGCACCGACGGCCTGGGGCCCGAGCCTGCGCGGCGGGGGCGGCACCGGCGCGATGCTGAACGCGCACAGGGCGGCAGACCGGTCCCGGAGACCGGCGGGGGTCCCGGGATCAGGAGCGGTGGCGGGGTGGGGGTGACCTACAAGTATTTCGGTGCCCCGGACGGGGCGACCGCCGCACGCGTACCCATCTCGATGCGCCCGGAGGAGCTCGGCGGCGACGAGCTGGGCATGGGGGGCATGTTCACCAAGATCAAGCCGGAGACGGTGGCCGCCATGGTCCTCACCGGGATACAGGGAATCCCGCTGCACCAGGTCCCGCCGCTGGAGCTCGTCGTCCTCCACCCCGACTACGCGGTGGTGAAGCTGCCGATGACCGTGGTCGACCCCCTGCGTGACGTGGGCGAGGAGACGGTGGGCGCGGCGGCCTTCATATGGTCGACCGTCCCCGACCGCGGCGGCCCGCGCGACGCCTTCAACGTCTACCGCCTCCTCCACGAGTGGCAGGACTTCTCCGTCCGCCTGCACGACGCGGGCCACCAGGCGTACTGCCTGGTGTGGCCCTGACGCTCAAGACGTAAGAGACATTCGAGACATCCGCGACGCACCGGTCGTACGGAACTCGCCGGACGCGCGGGGCGCGTCGGGCGTAGGACGCGCACGCACGGTGCGGGACCTGCGGCAACACCCCTGCGGGGCGCTTCCAGGGGCGCCGGCCTTCCGGGGTAAGCGCCCGGGTGCACCGGAGCGCATCCCTGCGGCACGCGCATCGATCAGTAGTCATCCGGCCATTCATTGGCCGAAGAACGATCTCCAGTCGGGCCCCGCGACCTGCCGACACAAGAGGACATCCGCTGAAGGAGGTCCCGCCGTGGGCGATGTACTGCCGGCCCTGTCCGTCCCCGCCCTGGTCCTCGCCGGTGGCGCGTACGCCGTGGGCGCGAGCTGGTGGCGCCGACGCCACCCCGCCCTGCCCTCCCCGTACACCCGCCAGGCGCTCCGCCTCGCCGAGGAACACACGCTCGTCACGGCCGAGGAGATCCTCGCCGACGCGTACGCCGCGTTCGGCCCGCTCTA
This sequence comes from Streptomyces sp. NBC_00247, assembly GCF_036188265.1. Taxonomy (NCBI): domain Bacteria; kingdom Bacillati; phylum Actinomycetota; class Actinomycetes; order Kitasatosporales; family Streptomycetaceae; genus Streptomyces; species Streptomyces sp. NBC_00247. Next base: position 2,805,305 of record NZ_CP108093.1, read on the forward strand.
CACGGCCCCCGGCTCCCCGGCCCCGGCGCCCGCCCCGCCCGTAATCGCCTCGCCGCCCGCACCGCCCCGGTGACATCCTGGGCGCGTGACCGAACATCCCGCGCCCGAGCCCGCCGCGACCGAGCCCCCCGCGTCCAAGCAGCGGATCACCGTCGAAGTGACCTCCGAACTGCGGCTGTTCGTCGCGCACGAACGGCGTCAGGGGGTGACCGCGCTGGCGACGGACGGGGTGTCGACCCTCGGGCACGTCGTGGAGTCGCTCGGCGTGCCGCTCACCGAAGTGGGGGCGCTGGTGGTGGACGGAGCGGTGGTGCCGGTGTCACACGTCCCGCGTACCGGGGAGCACGTGGCCGTACGCGCGGTGGAGCGTCCGCAGCGGGTGACGGGGGCGCCGTTGCGGTTCCTGCTGGACGTGCATCTGGGCACGCTGGCCCGCCGGTTGCGGCTGCTCGGGGTCGACGCGGCGTACGAGAGCGAGGACATCGGGGACCCCGCGCTGGCGGCTCTCTCCGCGCGCGAGCGGCGGGTGATGCTCTCGCGGGACCGCGGGCTGCTGCGGAGGCGGGAGCTCTGGGCGGGGGCGTACGTCTACAGCGACCGGCCCGAGGAGCAGCTCCGGGACGTGCTGGGGCGCTTCGCGCCGGTGCTGGCGCCGTGGTCGCGGTGCACCGCGTGCAACGGGCCGCTGCGGGAGGCGGACAAGGAGGCGGTGGCCGACCGGCTGGAGCACGGTACGCAGGCGGCGTACGACGTGTTCGCGCAGTGCACGGTGTGCGAGCGGGTCTACTGGCGGGGCGCGCACCACGGCCGTCTGGAGACGGTGGTCGCGGACGCGATGCGCGAGTTCGGCCCGCCGGGCACCGCCTGAGGGGCCCGAGCGGCAGGCGTCCGAGGCCCCGCGGCGGCGGCCCAGGCCGGGCGCACCGCCGGAGGGGGCGGGTGCGCGTCTGCCTATCCTGGCCCCGTACCGGTCACCTGTCCGAGGGAGTTCGTCATGGCCGCCACCCCCATCGCCGTCATCACCGGCGCGAGCAGCGGCATCGGTGCCGCGACCGCCCGCCGGCTCGCCTCCGAGGGTTACCGCGTGGTGCTCACCGCCCGGCGCAAGGACCGCGTCGAGGCGCTGGCCGAGGAGATCACCGCGGCCGGCCACCAGGCCACCGCGTACGCCCTGGACGTGACGGACCGCGCGGCGGTGGACGAGTTCTCCACCGCCTTCAAGGCGCTCGCCGTGCTGGTGAACAACGCGGGCGGCGCGCTCGGCGCGGACCCGGTCGCCACCGGGGACCCGGCGGACTGGCGCCAGATGTTCGAGACGAACGTCCTGGGCACCCTGAACATCACCCAGGCTCTGCTCCCCGCCCTCACGGCGAGCGGCGACGGCACGATCGTGGTGCTGACCTCGACGGCGGGCCACGGGACGTACGAGGGCGGTGCGGGCTACGTCGCGGCCAAGCACGGCGAGCACGTGCTCGCCGAGACGCTGCGGCTGGAGATCGTGGGGACGCCGGTGCGGGTGATCGAGATCGCGCCCGGCATGGTGAAGACCGACGAGTTCGCCACCAACCGCTTCCGGGGCGACACGGAGAAGGCCGCCAAGGTGTACGCGGGCGTCGACGCGCCGCTCACCGCCGAGGACGTGGCCGACACCGTCGGCTGGGCCGTGACGCGCCCCAGCCACGTCAACATCGACCTGCTCGTCGTGCGCCCGCGCGCCCAGGCGTCCAACACCAAGGTGCACCGCACGCTCTGAGCGGGCCCACCCACCCGCGGGCCCGGCCCGTTTGAACCGGACCGGGCCCGCGGGTGGGTACCGCCTTCTCAGCCCTTGACGCAGACCAGCTGCTTCAGCTTGGCGACGACCTCCACCAGATCGCGCTGCTGGTCGATGACCTTCTCGATCGGCTTGTACGCGCCCGGGATCTCGTCCACCACACCCGAGTCCTTGCGGCACTCGACGCCCCGCGTCTGCTCCTCCAGGTCCTTGGTGGTGAAGCGGCGCTTCGCGGCCATCCGGCTCATCCGGCGGCCCGCGCCGTGCGAGGCGGAGTTGAAGGACTTCTCGTTGCCGAGGCCCTTCACGATGTACGAGCCGGTGCCCATGGACCCGGGGATGATCCCGAACTCGCCGGAGCCCGCCCGGATCGCTCCCTTCCGGGTGACCAGCAGGTCCATGCCGTCGTACCGCTCCTCGGACACGTAGTTGTGGTGGCAGGAGATGACCGGGTCGAAGGTGACCTTCGCCTTGCGGAACTCCTTGCGGACCACGTCCTGGAAGAGGCCCATCATGACGGCGCGGTTGAACTTGGCGTACTCCTGCGCCCAGAACAGGTCGTTGCGGTAGGCCGCCATCTGCGGGGTGTCGGCGACGAAGACCGCGAGGTCGCGGTCGATCAGGCCCTGGTTGTGCGGGAGGCTCCGGGCGATGCCGATGTGGTGGTCGGCCAGCTCGTTGCCGATGTTGCGCGAGCCGGAGTGCAGCATCAGCCAGACCGAGTCAGCCTCGTCGAGGCAGAACTCGATGAAGTGGTTGCCGCCGCCGAGGGTGCCCATCTGCCGCACCGCCCGCTGCTGGCGGAACTTGACCTCGTCGGCGATCCCGCCGAACCGGGTCCAGAAGTCGTCCCAGCCCGCGGCTCCCACTCCGGGCAGTGAGGCCGGGTCCACCAGCTCCTCGTGCATGCCGCGCCCGACCGGGATGGCCTCCTCGATGCGGGAGCGCAGCCGGGAGAGGTCGCCGGGGAGGTCGTTGGCGGTCAGTGAGGTCTTCACGGCGGACATCCCGCAGCCGATGTCCACGCCGACGGCGGCGGGGCAGACCGCGCCGTGCATGGCGATCACCGAGCCGACCGTCGCCCCCTTCCCGAAGTGGACGTCGGGCATCACGGCGAGTCCCTTGATCCACGGCAGGGTCGCGACGTTCCGCAGCTGCTGCATCGCGACGTCCTCGACCGACGCGGGGTCGGTCCACATCCGGATCGGTACCTGCTCGCCCGGCATCTCCACGTACGACATGAATCCTCGTTTTCCCCCGACAGGACCTGACAGGAAAGACAGTAGAAGTGGCCCGAAAGGCCCCAAAAGACGTAAAGCGCAAAACCGGTGCCAAGGTCGGCAAACATCTCGGCCGACCGGCATTCACAGCCGCACGTGCGATACACATTGTGTCCATCGGCCGCCGTCGCGCGGCAACTCGTTTTCGTATCGAAGGGGGCCTGGGACCTTGCGACCCATGGCGTACGTTCCGGGCATCGCGCTTCTCGCGGTGCTCGTCGCCGGCTGCACCGGAGGCTCGGGCACCGAGGACGCCACCACCGACGCGAAGCCCGGCAGCCCCACCGTCTCGGTCGCACCCCCCGGCAAGTACCAGACGCTGCCGGAAGCCTGCCGGTCCGTGAGCACCGGCACGCTCAAGCAGCTCCTGCCGGGCCTGGCCGACCTCCCGGAGGAGCAGCGGGAGGCGGCGTACGAAGGCCGGGCGTCGGTCACGTACGACACCGACCGCAAGGCGGGCTGCACCTGGCAGGCGCGCACCGCGGACTCCACCCGGACCCTGGTGGTCGACTTCGAGCGGGTCGTCTCCTACGACCCCACGGTCAGCGACGAGGACAGCGCCTCCACGGTGTACGGGAAGAAGGCGGAGGCGGCCGGCCTGCCCGCCTCCTCCCCCTCGCCGGACGGCTCAGCGGACCCCTCCGCGACCGCGTCCCCGTCCAGCGGGGACGGCGTGTCACCGCAGGGCTCGACCTCGCCGACCACCCCCGCGTCGCTGGACCCGACCGGGAGCGACACCGGCGGGGACGAGGCCGCCGAGGACCTCGCGCCCCGGACGCTGAACAACATCGGAAATGCCGCTTTCTTGGACGATTCCCTCGAAAGCGCAGGTTCCGCAGCACAGCGCCGTACCGTCAGCGTGGTCTTCCGCACATCGAACGTGGTCGTCAGCGTCCGGTACGCCGAGCAGGCGACCGCCGCCGCCGAGGTGCCCGAGAGTGCGGAACTCCAGGAGAAGGCCCAGGCACTGGCCCGCGGGCTGGACGAGACCATCAGCGAGTAGGCCGCTTCCGCGGGCTGCCTGCGGGCCCCGCGCGGGACCGCGGCGGCCGGCCGCCGCGGCCACACGGATTCCGCGTCCGTCGTACGGTGGCTCTCCGGAACACGCACCCGCACCGCCCGCCCGGCCTCGGGAACGACCGCGATCGTCGCCCCGTGCCGTCCCGTCCCGTCCGAGTGAAGGAACCATGCACCGATCAGCCCCGCGACTGTCCCGCATACTCCTCTGCGCCGCCGTGCCGGTGATGCTCGTCGCCGCCGGCTGCTCGTCGGACTCCGACGACGCGAAGGAGAAGAGCACCGGAACCACCGCCTCCGGATCGTCGAGCGCCGCCGCCTCCGCGAGCCCCACCGTGGAACCGGCGAAGTTCGCCGGGCTGCCCGATCCCTGCAAGGCGGTCTCCGCCAAGACGGTCAAGAAGCTCGTCCCGTCCGCCAAGAAGGCCTCGGGCACCGCGGGCAAGTCCACCGACGGCGACGCCCGGGGCAGCTGCTCCTGGAACGGCCTGGACGACAAGGGCGTCAAGGGGTCCGTGTACCACTGGCTGGACATCGGCCTCGTCCGGTACGACTCCGACGCGTCGATCGGCAGCGGCGCCGACCGGGCGACCACCGACTACACCAAGTCGGTCGCCAAGGCACAGGCGGCCGAGGGCGCGAAGAACATCAACAGCGCGCCCGTCTCCGGCATCGGCGACCAGGCCACCTCGGTCACGTACACCCTGAACAAGACGAGCGAGGACTTCACCTACGCGGCGATCGTCGTGCGTACGGCCAACGTCGTCGTCTCGGTGAACTACAACGGCACCGGCTACGCGGGCGCCAAGGCCCCCTCCGCCGCGGACATCCTGGCCGGCGCGCAGACCGCGGCGAAGGAGGTCGTGGCGGCCGTCGGCGGTACGGGCGGTACGGGCACCACCACGACCGATTCGTCGAGCCCGAGCGCCACCACCAGCTCCAGTCCGAAGACGAGCAGCAGCAAGAGCAGCGGCGACGAGAGCGACAGCCCGAAGACGAGCAGCAGCAAGAGCGCCGCCCCGGACTCCGGTTCCGACTCGGACTCGGACACGGACTCGGGCGCCACCGCGAAGGCGACGCCCAAGGCGACGACGAAGTCCTGACGCCCGGACGGCGTCCGCCGATCAGGACGTCCGATCAGCCTCACTCCGGGGTCCGGCCGCTTTCTCAGGGCCGGGCCCCGCAGGTGTCTCCGGGGCCTCGGCGAGCATCTCGCGCATCGGCGCGTCCCACCTCACCACGTCCGGCGTCGTCCGCTCCGTCAGGGCGGCGACCAGGCGTCGGCGGTCGGCCAGGGAGACGGCCACCATGGTGATGGAGGTGCGGGTCCCGTCCAGCCCCTCGAACCTCAACGCCTCCACGCCACGCTTCTTGCCCGGCGGACGCCCGCCGGACACCGAACGCAGTTGTCCGAGGTCGAAGGAGACGGTCCGCAGGGGCAGCCGCACGGTGACGGTGCCGGGAGTGACGGTGACGGCGCATGCGAAGCGGACGGCCACGAGTGCGGCCAGGAAGAGCGCCGCCATGACGCCGAAAACCCACCATTCGAACGCCCCGCCGTCCGCGAACGCCCTGAGGGCGGCAGCCGCGAGAAGGAAGGCGGCGGGCATCACCGTGAGGCGGATACCGGGGCGTACGGAGACCACGTCCGGGGTCATGGGGCATCACCAGGTCTGCTCGTAGGGGCCGAAGCCGGCCGAGAGGGGCTCCTGAAGCCCCTGTCGCGAGCACAGCGTAGGACCGCGAACAGCCGTTCTCCCCAGGCCGCACCCAAGTCGTGACCGAAAATCGCCCCTGGGCCAACGTCCCAGTCCAGAGCCCTCTTTGCGGAATCGAGGACTCCCCTCGGACCCCCCTGCGGGCAGCCCTCCCGGCCTCCCCGCGCATCACGACTCGTACGCATGTGCCAGGCTGGCCCCCACCGGATGTCGAGAAGCCGGGCGGAGAACAGAGGTCGGGGAGGGGATCGCGGGTGGCCGCGATGCAGCTCACACGCACGCACCGGGTACTCATCGGGCTCGTCGTCGCCGGAGCGGCGGTCATCGCCGCGATCGGTTTCGCGGGCTCCTACGCAGCCGTGCGCGAACTCGCCCTGGAGAAGGGCTTCGGAAACTTCTCCCTGGTCTTCCCGATCGGCATCGACGCGGGCATCTGCGTGCTGCTGGCGCTGGACCTGCTGCTGACGTGGATGCGCATCCCGTTCCCGCTGCTGCGCCAGACGGCGTGGCTGCTGACGGCCGCGACCATCGCGTTCAACGGCGCCGCCGCCTGGCCCGACCCGCTCGGCACCGGCATGCACGCGGTGATCCCGATCCTCTTCGTCGTCGCCGTCGAGGCCGCCCGCCACGCGGTGGGCCGGATCGCCGACATCACCGCCGACAAGCACATGGAGGGCGTGCGCCTCACGCGCTGGCTGCTCTCCCCCGTGCCCACGTTCAAGCTGTGGCGGCGCATGAAGCTCTGGGAGCTGCGCAGTTACGAACAGGTCATCAAGCTCGAACAGGACCGGCTGATCTACCAGGCCCGGCTTCAGGCCCGTTTCGGCCGGACCTGGCGGCGCAAGGCCCCGATCGAGGCCCTGATGCCGCTGCGGCTCGCCAAGTACGGCGTACCGCTCGCCGAGACCGCCCCGGCCGGACTGGCGGCGGCCGGGATCGAACCCGTGCTGCTGCCGCCCGCGCCGAAGCCCGAACTGACCCCGCACGACGGCACGGAGCACGCCCAGGACCTCGACCGGCGGCAGGCCGCGGCGCCCCACCCCCAGCAGCGGAACCTCCCGCCGCGCGCGGTCCTGCCCGGGCAGCGGGACGACCGCGCACGGGGCGGCTACGCCCGGGACGGGTACGCCCAGGACGACGTCCCGCCGGACGCCTACCCGCAGGACCCGTACCCGCAGGGGCCGTATCCGCAGGACACCCAGCAGCAGGAGCGCGGCGACTGGGCGCCGGTGGACCCCGACCCGGACGCGCAGGGCAGCCCGTGGTTCGCGGGACAGCCGTCCGACCAGGAGTACCAGGGCGGCTACGACCCCTTCTACGAGGAGTTCGAGCGCACGCCCGCCCACGTGCCCTCGGGCGCGGGCGGCCGGACCCGCCCGCTCGGCAACGTGGGCACCATCGGCGCCGTCCCGCACGCGCGCGAGGCCCAGCAGCCGTCGGACGCCGACGAGGACGCGCGGGAGGCCGTCCAGGAGGCCGAGGAGACCGTGCGGGAGGCCGAGCGGGCCTCCCGGGCCACCGCCGAGGCCGAGAACACCGGTGGCGCGGGGATCGCCGCCACCGCGGACAGCGCCGAGGACACCGAGTACGCCGAGATCGCGTACCAGGTCTTCCGGACGTTCGTCGCGACGAACAGCGGCTACCCCAGCATCGACGTCCTCGCCATCCACCTCGCCGACGGCCAGAACGTCCACCACCCGCGCAGCGCGGCCCTGTTGCGCCGTCTGATGCCGGAGTTCAAGCAGCGCTACGACGCGGAGCTCGCGGCCGACCACATCGCCTGAGCCGACAGGCCTGTCGCATCCCTCCCGCGGCTCGAAGCCTGCCGGCCGTCACACCCGGTGCCGGGGGAACCTGCTGACCGGTCCGCTGCGGGCGAGGAGCAGCAGCCCCAGGAGCACGAGGCAAGCCGGAGGAAGCAGCGCGGCGCCGCCCACGTCGACGATGTCCAGCAGCGCGCTGAAGAACAGGCCGGCACCTGCTGTCAGCACCGCCCAGCCGCCCACCCGGGGACGGCGGAAACCGGCCGTCTTCCGGCCGGTCAGGTAAGGGATCGCCGCCACCGACAGCCCCGCTCCGACGATCAGCGGGAACCAGCCCTGCCCCGTGCGAACCCCGTCTCCCCGGCGTCTTCGAGGCCGTTTCCCGAGCGTCGCACCGTGCGCGCGGTCCGCTCTCCGCCGTATCGAACGCCTGTGGGGATCACCGCGTCAACGGGAAGAGCGCCCGCAGCCCCGTGGGGAAAAGGGGCCGCAGCCCGGATCACTCCGGGCGGCGGCCCCTTCCGTCGTACTGCGGGCGATTACGCCCCCAGCAGCACCCGCACCCGGTCCGCGCCGACGGCGAGGAGCAGGGTGGGCAGGCGCGGGCCGGTGTCCCGGCTCACGAGCAGGCGGTAGAGCAGGGCGAAGAACGACCGCTGGGCCACCTTGAGTTCGGGCGTCGGCTTGGCGTCCGGCTCAAGGCCGGCCAGCACCTTCGGCACGCCGTAGACGAGCGTGGTGAGCCCGTCCAGCGACCAGTGGCCGTCCAGGCCCTCCAGCAGCAGGCGCAGCGACTCGCGCCCCTGCTCGTCCAGCGAACCGAGGAGCTCGGCGTCGGGCTCGGCGCGGACGATGGTGCGGGCCTCGGCCGGGACCTGGGTGGTGATCCAGTTCTCGGCGCGGTCGAGGCGGGGGCGCACCGCGTCGAGCGAGGTGAGCGGGTTCTGGGGGTCGAGCTCGCTGAGGATGCGCAGGGTCTGGTCGTCGGCGCCGGCGGTGATGTCGGCGACGGAGGCCAGCGTGCGGTACGGCAGCGGGCGCGGGGTGCTCGGCAGCTCACCGGCGGCCGTGCGGACGGCGCGCCCGTGGGCGGCGAGGTCGGCCGGCAGCGCGGTGCCCTCGGCGACCTTGCGCTCCAGAGAGTCCCACTCGTCGTAGAGCCGGTTGATCTCCTGGTCGAAGGCGATCTTGAAGGACTGGTTGGGCCTGCGGCGGGCGTACAGCCAGCGCAGCAGCGGCGCCTCCATGATCTTCAGGGCGTCGGCCGGGGTCGGCACCCCGCCCTTGGAGGAGGACATCTTCGCCATGCCGGAGATCCCGACGAACGCGTACATCGGGCCGATCGGCTGGACGCCGTCGAAGATCTCGCGGACGATCTGGCCGCCGACGACGAACGACGAGCCCGGCGAGGAGTGGTCCACGCCGCTGGGCTCGAAGATCACGCCCTCGTACGCCCAGCGCATCGGCCAGTCGACCTTCCAGACCAGCTTGCCGCGGTTGAACTCGTTGAGCCGCACGGTCTCGGCGAAGCCGCACTCCGAGCAGGTGTAGTTCAGCTCGGTGGAGTCGTCGTCGTAGGAGGTGACGACGGTGAGGTCCTTGCCGCAGTTGCCGCAGTACGGCTTGTACGGGAAGTACCCGGCGGAGCTGCCGCCGCCGTCGTCCTCGGCGGCGGCGCCGGAGCCCTCGGCGGCCTCCAGCTCGGCCTCGTCGACCTTCTTCTGCTGCTGCTTGCCCTTGCCCGCGGCGGCCGGGTCCTTCTTCGTCCGGTACCGGTCGAGGACGGCGTCGATGTCCGCGCGGTGCCTCATCGCGTGCAGGATCTGCTCGCGGTAGACACCGGCGGTGTACTGCTCGGTCTGGCTGATCGGGTCGTACTCGACGCCCAGCTCGGCCAGTGCCTCGGTCATGGCGGCCTTGAAGTGCTCGGCCCAGTTCGGGTACGCGGACCCGGCCGGGGCGGGCACCGAGGTCAGCGGCTTGCCGATGTGCTCGGCCCAGGACGCGTCGATGCCGGGGACGCCGTTCGGGACCTTGCGGTACCGGTCGTAGTCGTCCCACGAGATCAGGTGGCGGACCTCGTACCCGCGGCGGCGGATCTCGTCGGCGACCAGGTGCGGGGTCATGACCTCGCGGAGGTTGCCGAGGTGGATCGGGCCGGACGGGGACAGGCCGGACGCGACGACGACCGGTTTGCCAGGCGCGCGACGCTCCGATTCGGCGATGACATCGTCCGCGAAGCGGGAGACCCAGTCGGTCTCGGTGCTTGTCTGACTCTCGGCCACGGTCGGCACGCCCTTCTCTCGTACAGGAATCTTTCGGGGGCCCTGTCATTCTCCCAGGTGCGGGGCGGAGCGCGAAAATGGCTTTGCGAGGGCGACTCAAATGGCTTTGCGAACGTGCCCACGGCCCGTGGGATACTTGGGGGAAACCCATTACCCCCTACGGAAACGGCAGCCGGCACATGGCCTCGGTCCCTTCCCTCGCTTCCACGCTCCAGCAGCAGCTGGCGGACGCCCTGACGGCAGCACTGCCCGACGCCGGCGCCGCCGACCCGCTGCTGCGACGAAGCGACCGGGCCGACTTCCAGGCCAACGGCATCCTCGCGCTGGCCAAGAAGCTCAAGGGCAACCCCCGCGAGCTGGCGTCGCAGGTCACGGCAGCCATCCCGGCGGGTGAGCTGATCAAGGAGATCGAGGTCTCCGGCCCCGGCTTCCTGAACGTCACCCTCACCGACCGGGCGATCCTCACGACGCTGGCCGCGCGGGCCGCCGACGCCGAGGGCCGCCTCGGCGTGCCGACCGCCGCGGACGCGGGCACCACGGTCATCGACTACGCCCAGCCGAACGTCGCCAAGGAGATGCACGTCGGCCACCTGCGGTCGGCGGTCATCGGCGACGCGATGGTGCGCATCCTGGAGTTCACCGGCGAGTCCGTGGTCCGGCGCCATCACATCGGCGACTGGGGCACCCAGTTCGGCATGCTCATCCAGTACCTCGTCGAGCACCCGGACCAGCTGGGCCACGACACCGCCGGCAGCGACGCGGAGTCCGCGGGCGAGGCCGCGATGTCCTCGCTGAACCGGCTCTACAAGGCGTCCCGCGTGCTCTTCGACTCCGACGAGGAGTTCAAGGCCCGCGCCCGGGACCGGGTGGTCGCCCTCCAGGCCGGGGACCCGGAGACGCTCGCCATGTGGCAGCGGTTCGTGGACGAGTCGAAGGTCTACTTCTACTCCGTTTTCGACAAGCTCGACATGGAGATCTCCGACCCGGACATCGTCGGCGAGTCGGGCTACAACGACATGCTTGAGGAGACCTGCCGCATCCTGGAGGAGACCGGCGTCGCCGTGCGCTCCGAGGGTGCGCTCTGCGTCTTCTTCGAGGACGTGAAGGGCCCGGACGGCAACCAGGTCCCGCTGATCGTCAAGAAGACCAACGGCGGTTACGGCTACGCGGCGACCGACCTCTCCGCGATCCGGGACCGGGTGCAGAACCTCAAGGCGAACACCCTCCTCTACGTGGTGGACGCCCGGCAGTCGCTGCACTTCAAGATGGTCTTCGAGACCGCCCGCCGGGCCGGCTGGCTCGGCGAGGACGTCACGGCGCACCAGCTGGCCTTCGGCACGGTCCTCGGCAAGGACGGCAAGCCGTTCAAGACCCGTGAGGGCGTCACGGTCCGACTGGAGGACCTCCTGGACGAGGCGGTCTCCCGGGCGACGGCGGTGGTGCGGGAGAAGGCCGAGAAGGTGGGCCTGACCGAGGAGGAGATCGTCGAGAACGGCCGGTTCGTCGGCGTCGGCGCGGTGAAGTACGCCGACCTGTCCACGTCCGCCGTGCGCGACTACAAGTTCGACCTGGACCAGATGGTCTCGCTCAACGGCGACACCTCGGTCTACCTCCAGTACGCCTACGCCCGTATCCGCTCGATCCTCCGCAAGGCCGGGGACGCGAAGCCCGTCGCCCACCCGGAGCTTGAGCTGGCCCCGGCGGAGCGCGCGCTCGGCCTGCACCTGGACCGGTTCGGCGAGACGCTGGCCGAGGTCGCTGCGGGGTACGAGCCCCACAAGCTGGCCGCGTACCTCTACCAGCTGGCGTCGCACCTGACCACGTTCTACGACCAGTGCCAGGTCCTCAGCGACGACAACGCCCCCGAGGTCGTCGAGAACAGGCTCTTCCTCGTGGAGCTGACCGCCCGCACCCTCCACACGGGCATGGAGCTGCTGGGCATCCGGACGCCCGAGCGCCTCTGACGGTCACCGGCGCCTGACGGCACCTGACGTACGAAGGCCCGGCGGATCACCCGATCCGCCGGGCCTTCGGCATGGGTGCGGGACGGACACCTCTACTGCGGCCGGCCCAGCGCCCATCCCGACACGTCGGAGAGCCGGCCGCGCCAGAGGGGCAGCAGCACCGGGCTCACCCCGCCGACGCTGAGGGTGACGTCCCGCAGGTGGATCCAGCGCGGCAGCCCCGGATCCTCCTCGGCCCCGAACTCGCTGAGTCCCTGGTCGACGGATTCGGGGAACTCGGCGAGGAGGTTCGCCCCCTCGCCCTCCACCTGGCGCAGGCTCCGGGCCCACTCGGCCTTCCACTCCTCGTGGCCGATGACGTCTCCGTGCAGGACGCCTCCGGCGATGGTGAGGGTCAGCGGCAGGCTGGAGCGGAGTTCGCGGTCGAGCAGTTGGATCAGCAGCTGGAGCTGGAGATCGGGCAGGGGTTCGGTGATCACCGCCGCCGTCGTTTCCCGTGAAGTGTCGGCGAACGCGCTCATGGGCCACTCCCTTCAGGTGACGTACGTCCCGGGGCGGGCGGCGGCCCGGGTGTACGGCGGCTGGGGCCTTCCGTCTGCCCCGCGCGGAACGTGCCACACCTGGGCCAGGCAGGGATCAGAGAAACCGGCGGATCGGGTACACCGACGCCTCGCGGGCCCGCTGCGTCAGCGAGCGGCGGCGCCAGCGGCGGCCGTCGATCAGTTCGCTCCGCGCGCGGTCCTGCTCGAAGTGGCCGTCGAGCACGGCGGTGAACTCGGGGTCCAGCACGGCGAGCATCACCTCCTCGTCGTGGTCGAGGGAGCGCCGGTTGAAGTTGGTGGAGCCGATGAGGGCGGCGACCCGGTCCACGGTGAGGGTCTTGGTGTGCATCATCGTCGGCTGGTACTGGTGGATCTTCACGCCGCACGCGGTCAGGTCCTCGTAGTACCGCTGCCCGGCGAGCTGGCAGACCCGCTTGTCCGTGTGCGGGCCGGGGAGCAGGATCTCGACCTCGACACCGCGACGGGAGGCGGCGCAGAGCAGCTCGGTGAAGTACGCGTCGGGCGCGAAGTACGCGGTGGTGAGGCGGACGCGTTCCTCGGCGGATTCGAGGACGACCCGGATCAGGGTCTGCATGTCCTGCCAGCCGAAGCTGGCGGAGCCGCGTACCACCTGCACGATCGAGTCGCCCTCCTGGGCGCCGGGCACGAACCGGTCCTCGGCGTCGAAGAGTTCCGGGTGGCACTCGGCCCAGTTCTGCGCGAACGCGGCGGCGAGGCCGTCGACGGCGGGGCCGCGCAGCCGCACGTGGGTGTCCCGCCACTCGTGTTCGTCGCGCGCGTCGCCGCACCACTCCTCGGCTATCCCGACCCCTCCGGTGAAGGCGGTGCGCTCGTCGACGACGAGGACCTTGCGGTGGCAGCGGTGGTTCTGCTTGAGCGGCGAGAGGTAGAGCGGCTTGCGGAACCAGGCGACGTGCACGCCCGCCTCGCTCATCATCGCCAGCTGGTCCTTCTCGATGAGCCGGCTGCCGAACCCGTCGAGCAGCAGCCGTACCCGGACCCCGGCCCGTGCGCGTTCGGAGAGCGCCTCGGCGAACCGCTGGGCGATGTCCCCGCGCCAGTACACGAAGGTCATCATGTCCACGGTGTGCTCGGCTGCCCGTATCGCCCCGAGCATCGCGCCGAATATCTCGTCGCCGTTCCGCAGCGGGAGCAGGTCGTTCCCCTCGGTCGCGGCGATCCCGATCAGCCGTTCCAGCCTCCGTCTGAGACGCTGGACCCGCTCTGCGGAGAGCTCTGGGTCGATCGTGCCGACGGGGTCGGGCGCGCCGCTGCCGGAGGGCGCGGCGTCGAGCGTGCTGCTGGTCATGGATCACCTTCCGGAGGACGAGGACTGGGGCCCGCTGCCCCCGGCGGGGGCCGGGGACGAGCGGTCGGCCGTCGTTCCGGCTGCCCGCGATACGCCGGGTCACTCCCGTACGGTCCTCAACAGGCGAGGCGGCGTGGCCTGGCACGGCGGTTCAGAGGGTGGCGGCACGCAGCACGATCAGGGCGACGGAGGCCACCGCGAGGCTCGCCGCCGGAAGCGAGCCCTTGTGGTCGCCGACGCGCAGGTGGGAGGCGACGGCCCCGGCGAAGTAGAGCGTCAGGCCGATCGCGGCGGCGATTCCGACGGGCCCCCAACGAAGTCCGGCGACCGCACCGGCCGCGCCCGCGATCTGGGCGGCTATCAGGAACACCATCAGGCTCTGTGGCACACCGAGGGTGGACATCTGCTCGGTGATGTGGCGCGTCCGCAGGGACTTGGCGGTGGCCGAGACCAGAAGCAGGGCCGCCATGACCACAGTTGTGACGGCGAGGGAGATGAACACGGGACACCCCGATCATGCGGTGGGCGAGCAGGAGGCGTGCGCACCTCGACGACGATAGGCAACCGTCAGGAACCTCCGGGTAACCTTCAGGGTGTGAGCCTGCGACCCGGAAACCTGTTCCTCGCCGACTGCCCCGCTCTCCTCGCCATGGAGATCATCGCGAGCAAATGGTCCATGGTCACGCTCTTCGCGCTGACCGACGGCCCGCTGCGGCACGGCGAGTTGGTCGAACTGAGCGGTGGCATTTCGCGCAAGGTACTGACCCAGACGCTGCGCCGCCTCCAGGCCAACGGGCTCGTCGAGCGGCACGCGTACGCCGAGGCACCGCCACGCGTGGAGTACAGCCTGACCGATCTCGGGCGCACCCTGGAGGAGCCCATCCGGATGCTCACCGCATGGGCGCGGGAGAACGGCGAGGCGATCGTCACCTTCCGGGAGGGCGAGGAGACCGCCTGAGGGCTGTCCACAGAGATTGGTATTCAGGTCACGGGGGGAGGGTGTCCAGGAACGGCCGCCCGTGCACGCTCATGAGGTGAATCACCCGCGCGTACACGGCGTCGTCCTCGATGACGAGGGCGAGGCGATCACGCGTGTTGAAGATGGTGCCCAGCGCGACCCTCGTGCGGAGGACGACCCAGCCCTCCTCGGAACCGTCCCACACGTAGTGGTACTCAGCAGCTTCGTCCGCCATGCGATCCGACTCCCTTCAGGTGCGACGGCCTCGGGAACGGCCCACGGTCAGTTCATGTTCCACTCGTATCCCAGGGAGCGGAAGCGGCCCTCGTCACTCCCCCTCGTCCGCCATGGACGGGTCGGAGTAGTCCTTGTCCATCCACTGCGCCCTGTCCTGCCAGTAGATGTACTCGGGCCGGGCCTTGATGCTGCTCGTGCGGAACGGCTCGCCGTGATCGTCCACGCGCAGAGTGCCGCTCCGGTCCCCGCTGGTCCAGTCGAGCTCCAGGTACCAGGACACGTCGTGCCCCTCCACGTGGGCGTCGAGGTTGAGGACCTGGACGTCGGTGGAGCTCGTACGGAACGGGAAGTCCTGCGCGGGGACGACGGCGTCCCCCTGCTGCCCTGCGACCGGCTTGGTGCGCGGCTGGTCGTCGTCCAGGTCGATGTCGAAGCTCTGCGGGGTGATGGCGCTGCCGCATCCGTCGGCCATCGAGAAGGCGTTCCAGGCGAGCGGCGCCTTCCGCGTCATGACCCGCACGTGGAGGCCGCTGACGACGACCGCCTCGGACGAGGAGCCCTGGAGCGTCAGTTCCAGCAGCTGCGAGCCGCCATCCACACCGCCCAGCGACTTCGCCCAGCCCCGGCTGCTCTGCGGGGACGGTGGAGGCGGTACGTCGTTCGGATCGTCGTCCAGCAGGGTGTACTGCCCGCAGGGCGAATCCCAGTTGTACGAGGTGATGGTGGCGCGCAGCGGAACCCCGTCCGACGACACCGCCCCCGCCCCCTTCTTCGCCGGGCCCGCTGTGGCGGTCGGCCCGGAGGCGGTGGCGGACGCGGACGCCGACGCGGACGCCGACGGGGACGCCGTGGGCTTGGCCGACGGCTTGGGGGACGGGCTCGGCGAGGCGTTCCGTACGGCGGTGGCGGTGGCCCCGACCGCGTCGGTGTTCCGGCCGTCGTCGGAGCCGCCCGCGACGTTACGGGCGATGAGCACGGACGGCACGCTGAGGGCGATCACCACGGCGGCGGCCAGCAGGACGCGCCTACGCCGGGACCACGGACGACCGGGACCACCGGGGCCGGTGGATCCGCCGGGCCCACCGGGCGCTCCCTGGCGTCCCGTCACCAGCGGCTCATCGGCGTCAGGTGCGGCCGGGGCCGGAATCGTGGCCATGGCCGAGGCCGGGGCCGGGGTCGGAACCGGAGCCACGGCCGGGGTCGGGGTCGCAACTGGTTCCGCTTCCTCGTCCGCCACGGATTCCGCTTCCGCGTCGTCCGGCCGGGCCCAGGAGGGGGTGGTGGGAGCGGCGGGTGCGGGCGGCGCCGCCTGTTCCTTCCGCGCGCCACCCTGCTTCTTCGCCTGGTCCGCCAGAATCCACTGCCGGTGCAGCTCGACCATCTCGTCCGGTGCCGCCCGGCACAGCCTGGCCAGTCGCTCGACCGGCGCGAACTCGTGGGGAACCGCGTCGCCGTTGCAGTAGCGGTGCACCGTGGACGTACTCATGTGGAGCCGCTTGGCCAGCGCCCCGTAACTCATGCCGGACCGCTCCTTCAGCGCGGCCAGCGCTGCGGCGAAGTCCTGGATTTCCGTGCCCACCCGACAGTTCCCCCCTCGTTCCCGTCCCGGAAGAGCGTTCCAGGCACCTCATATATCCGCAGGTCAGAGGCCGTTCCAGCGTTCCGGCGTCCCAGGTCGGCCGTGATCCATTGCCGCTGGGACGAGGAGCCGGACAACATGTGGCCATGCCGGGTCGCCGACCGCGAACGGCAGACACCCACCCACCTCACACACGGAGTCGTCATGCCCGAATCCGGCCGAGCAGGCCTCATCGGAGCCGTGGCCACAGGGGTACCGATCACCGTCTCCGCGGCGGCTCTCCCACTCCTGTGGCACTGACGACCACGTCATTGTCCAGCACACCGGTTCACCCTCGGGACGCCCAAGCGGCGCGCCCCGTTCCGCCCAAGGCATTTCCGGAAAGAGGAAACTCATCATGCGTCAGCTCCGCACCCGCCGTATCACCCGTGCCTCCGTCTTCGGCGTCGCCGCCCTGATCGGCGCGCTCTCCCTGACGGCCTGCAGCGAGGAGGACCGGGCCACGATCGACCGGGCCATCGCCTCGTCCCCGGCCGTCGCCGACGACGGCGCCCCGCTGCCGGACCCGGCCGCCACCGGCGCCGCCACGACGGACGGCACGACCGCCACCCAGGCGAACACCTCGACCTCCGCCGGCTCCTCGGGCTCCTCGGGCTCGAAGTCCTCGGGTTCCGCTTCCGGCTCGGGCAAGTCCTCCGGTTCGGGCACCTCGGGATCCGGCAGCTCCTCCACGGGATCGTCCGCCGGCTCGTCCCGCAGTTCCTCGGACGACGAAGCGCCCAACTACCCGAGCTGCGACGGCACGAACAGCAAGGTGAAGGGCAGCATCCTGAGCCGCCCGATCAACCACGTCCTGCTGACGGTCACGAACACCGGATCGAGGACCTGCAACGCCGTCGGCTACCCGGGCATCGGCTACGAGGGCGCCCAGGCGGTCATGGCCTACGACGAGAACAGCGTGCCCCAGTCGGTGATCGCGCTGGAGCCCGGCCAGTCCGCGTACGCCTCCGTGCGCACCTCGGCCGCGGACGGCAGCGGCGAAGGCGGCTTCGACGTGAAGGCGCTGCGGGTGAACTTCCAGGACAACGGCGGTGACTTCAGCGGCGGTCAGGTGACCGTCACCCTCGGCAAGTCCGTCTGGATCGACAGCTCCGCGCAGGTCACCTACTGGCAGTCCGACTTCGAGACCGCCACCTCGTTCTGAGGAACTCTCCTACGGGACTTACGTCCGCCTTGCTCCCCGCAGCGGTGGAGGCGGCGTCACCCACACGGCGGGTGCCGGGCGCGAGCCGGCACCCGCCGGGCCGTATCCGGCCGTACGTCACCGGGGTGCCGTGCCCTTCGCGAACTCGCACCAGACGATCTTCCCGGGCTGCCGCACCACGGCTCCCCAACGGTCGGCGAGCGCGTTCACGATGATCAGCCCGCGCCCGGACTCGTCGGCCGACTCGCTCTCCTCGGGCCACGCCCTCTCCGAGGCCCGGACCGACTCCGGGCCGTCACCGCTGTCGTGGAACTCGATCCGCAACCCGGCCTCGGCGTCGATGCTCTCGATCCGTACGAGATACCCCCGCCCGGCCGGCACCCCGTGCAGCACGGCGTTGGTCGCCAACTCGCTCGCGCACAGCACGACATCGTCAACGCGCTCGCCGAAACCCCACTCCTGGGCGACGCGCCGCACGAACTCCCTCACAGCGGTGACCGAACGCCGATGGCGCCAGAAAAAGATCTCACGCACAGCAGCGGCAGGCTTGGCACGCACGGGGAGCGTGGGGTGCACGGGGCGAGAGGTGGTCTCTTTTGTTTCGTTCACCGGGCCAGAGTCACCCTCGGTGACTACGCTGATGCAGTGCGCGCACCCGTACAAATCTTTTGTACGGGTCACGCGCGCGTGACGTACGGGTCCCCGTGGGGATGGGGAGGGCATGCACACCAGGAATCGGCAGCGCAGGAATGCGTCAGCCATGAAGCTCGTCGGCAAACTGGTCAGCCTGTTCCGTATCGAGGCAGGCCTCACCCAGACCCAGTTGGCGGCGAGCGTCGGCGTTCAGGTCGAGACGATCGCCTCGATCGAGCAGGGCAGACGCGCCCTCCTCCCCGACCTGGCACACCGCCTGGACGAACTACTCGACACCAAGGGCGCCTTGGCGACAGCGGTGGAGAACCTCCCGGAGGTGGACCTGATCCCGGCCTGGGCCGAGCAGTACATGGACCTGGAACGCGAGGCGCTGGCGCTGTCGTGGTTCGAGAACCAGGTGCTGCCGGGGTTGCTCCAGACCGAGGAGTACGCGCGGGCGGTGTTCCGCAGCAAGGTACCCGTCCTTAGCCCGACGGAGATCGAGAAGCAGGTTGCCACTCGCATCGCCCGGCAGGACATCCTGCAACGCGACTCCCCGCCCACCCTGAGCTTCATCATTTCGGAAGCCGTGGTCCGAGATCGTCTTGGCGGTGACAGGGTCTACTTCGTGACCCTTCAGCACCTACACGCTTGCACAGATCTCGCGGGTGTCACCCTGCAGGTTATGCCCCTGGGCCGGACAGATCACGCGGCACTCGATGGTCCGTTCATCTTGCTGGAGACGCCCGACTTCCAGCACCTGGGATACACCGAAACCCAGCGGGGTAGCCAACTCGTGGCCGACGCGAACGAGGTCAGCATCCTCACTCAGAAATATGCAATGCTGCGGACGCAGGCTCTCAATGCGGAAGACTCGAAGGGCCTGCTGGACCGGCTGCTAGGAGAGCAATGAGCACCGCACACATGTGGTTCAAATCCAGCTACAGCGGTAGCGAGGGCGGCGCTTGTGTAGAAGTCGCTTTCTCTTGGCGGAAGTCCAGCTACAGCAGCGAACAAGGCGGCGCCTGCGTCGAGGTCTCCGCCCACCCCGCCGCCGTCCACATCCGCGACTCCAAGAACCCCGAGGGCCCCATCCTCACCGTCGCCACCGGTAGTTGGAGCGCATTCGCCGCCTACGCGGCCACGGCTTCCGCGTAGGAGCCCGTGGCACGATCCAGTAGATGTCGGCCGGTGGGGCGCATCCGGCGTGACGATGCGCCCGTTCGTGAGGGCGTCGCCGGTCGACCGGCGGCGGTCCGAAGACGCCGCCTGACTCGGAGAAAGGCCCCGGGGCCACCCCACGTCGGGCCGGTTCCCGTCCCCCGGTGCGCATTCCGGCCGTCCTCCGCCGGACATCGGTGCATCACCCGTTTCGGGAAACCCTCTCCGCCTCTCCGAGACACCGGCGTCACACCGCGGGCGCCGGTGACCGGCCATTCCGCTGCGTGTCGGCATGGTCGCGGAGGGGCCGGGATATGGATGGCACGACCCGTGCCACCCCCCGGGTCACCCATCGGCGTACATCGGAGGTCAAGCCGCGTGACCGTCTCTTCGCATGCCGCAACGCAGATCGACGAGTTCGACGAAAAGGGCTTCCTGGTCCTTCGGGGCCTGCTGCCCGCCGAGTTCGTGAGGCGCCTGACACGGGAGGTCGATCACTGGGTGGACTCGGGTCTGAGGCAGCGGTCCATCGACGCCTGCTTATGCCCCGAACGGTCCCCGGAGCCGGAAGCGGTCGAGCTGGAGATGGCGGCGCACGGCGAGTTGGTCGCCTACCCGCCGCTGCTGGAGCTGTTGGAGAACGAGAACCTGCTCGGCCCTGCTTTCGTGTTCCACCACCTCCACAGCGACCGCCGCCCGCCCGGGGCTCCGGGCAAGCCCTGGCACCACGATTACGAGCAGCGGCCCCAGCGCCATCGGCGGCTTCCGATGGTTCACGTCCTCCACTACGTCCAGGGCTTGCGGCCAGGCATGGGGGCTCTCGCCGTGCTGCCCGGCTCGCACCACGAGGTCGCGGAGAAGGACGCCCGCAGCCATCTGGGGACGGGGGTCCTGCCCGGGGAGTCACTGATCACCGAACTGCCCCCGGGGTCCGCCGTGGTCCTTCACTCCGCGCTGTTCCACACCCGTCGCGCCACGGACGCCTCCGCGTCCGGGGAGCCGGACCGCTACCTGATCGACGCGTCGTACTGCCGTACGGGTGAGCTGTGGCCTCCGGTCAAACCGTACTGGCGGCGGATACTGGCAGCCGGCCGGAAGCTCCGGGACGGGCAGGAACGGTGGCAGGAACTCTTCGAGGAACGTCACTTCAGCGCGTACGAATCGCATGGCGCCGGGCGTGCGGCATGAGGATTCTCCAGGCCGTCTCCTTCGACGAGGTACTGAGCCACTTCGGGCGGCACCATCCGTACCGCCCCGGGGACACCGCCAACTCCAACGACGAGGCGGAGCACCACATCCGCAACGCGCAGACCCTCTCGGAGGGCCGCTGGCACGAAGTGCTGCTGGAGGGACCGGAAGTCCGCGGTGTGGTGCTGCCCTGGCATCTGGGCGAGGGAGGGGACGTCGAACTGATCCCGAGAACCGGTCTCACCGTGCGGGTCGCCGCCGCCCGGCTGACGACGCTCGGGGCCACGTACACCCGGTCCAACCCGCTGTGTGCACACAAGTTGGACCGCCAGTCCCGCGCCGTACCCACCGCGGTGTTCCTGAGCGCCCGGGCGGTAGGAGGTCCGGACTACGAACGGCTGACTGTCCGGGAAGGGCTGATCCACCTGGACGGGCTGCACCGGATGCTGGCCTGGGAGCGGGCCGGTCTGCTGGTACCCGGCCGGACCCTGAAGGCTTACGTGGCGGGCCTACCCCCGGCCGACGTAGGGCATGGCGCTGGGCATCACCAGGACGGACTGGATGTTCACCCCGACCGGAAGGGCGGCCATGGCCCGGAACGTGTCGACCACGTGCCGGACGTCCATGGTGGGCTCCACCCGCAGTGAGCCGTCGGGCTGCCGGACGGCGGGCTGGGGGCGGTCGGCGGGAGTCACGTTGCCGATGTCGATCTGCCCGCAGGAGATGTCGAAACGGCGGCCGTCGAGAGAGAGCGAGCGGGTGATGCCCGCCACGGCGTGCTTGGCGGCGGTGAAAGCGATCGAGTCGGGTCTCGGGATCTGCGCCGAGGGAGCACCGTTGTTGATGATCCGTCCGCCCCGGGGAGTCTGTGTCTTCATGATCCGGAAGGCCGCTCGCGAGCACAGGAAGGCTCCGGTGGCGACCGAGTCCATGACCCGGTGCCAGTCCGCCACGTCCACGTCTTCGGTGGCCGTGTACGGCATCAGGTCGGCGGCGTTGTTGAAGAGCAGGTCCAGCCGCCCCCACCGTTCCACCACCGCGGAGAAGAGCGCGTCCACCGACTGCGGGTCGGTGACGTCCGCGGGCAGCACCACCGCACGCGCGCGGCAGGAGGCGTCGGCCAGGCGCGCCGATTCCTGCAGCCGCTCCTCCCGCCGGCCGGTCAGCACGACCGTCCATCCGTCGGCCAGGAGGCCCAGGGCGCAGGCGCGTCCGATGCCGCTGCCCGCTCCCGTGACCACAGCAGTCCTCACCACACCGCACCACCCCTTCGCCAACACCCTCTGCAGCAACGGGCACGAACATCCAACAGCGTGTCCCCGGGCACGACCCAGCAAACAGGAGCGACCATGAATGACCGTTTACAGGCCCTGCACGGCACGGACGGCAGCCGATCCTGGTTCGAACGCGCCAAGCAGTCACTCGCGGGCGGGATCAGCTCCTCCTCCCGTCTCACCTCCACGGGCCCGCACCCCTACCCGCTCTACATCACCAGCGGGGCGGGCTCCCGCATCCGGGACGTCGACGGCAACGAGTACGTCGACTACCTCATCTCCTACGGCAGTGCGATCCTCGGCCACGCCCCGCCCGTGCTGACGGACGCCCTCACCCGGGTACTGCACACCGGCACGATGTTCGGCACCTGCAACGTCCCGGAGGTCGAGCTGGCGGAGACGATCTGCCGGATGGTGCCCTGCGCGGAGCTCGTCCGCTTCGCGAACTCCGGCAGCGAGGCCGTACAGGGCGCCGTACGCGCGGCCCGCGGCCACACCGGACGCTCACGGATCCTGAAGTTCGAAGGGCACTACCACGGGTGGTCGGACACCCTGGCGATCTCGAACCGCCCCACCGAAGCCGAAGCAGGCCCTCGCACAGCCCCACGGTCCGTGCCCCACTCCCCGGGAATCCCCGCCGGCGTCGTGGACGACGTGGTGGTGTGCCCGTGGAACGACCCGGCCGCACTGCGCATGGTCCTCGACGCCAACGCCGGGGCTCTCGCCGCTGTCATCTGCGAGCCGATCGTCGCCAACAACGCCTGCACCATGCCCGAGCCGGGATACCTCGAAGCCCTCCGCGAGGAGTGCACCGCCCGGGGCATCGTGCTGATCTTCGACGAGGTCTGCACCGGGTTCCGCACCGGCCCCGGCGGCGCCCAGGCCCTCTTCGCCGTCGTGCCCGACATCGCCGTGTTCTCCAAAGCCCTCGGGGGCGGACTGCCCATCGCCGCCTTCGCCGGACGCCGGGAGATCATGGAAGAACTCGCTTCGGGACGCGTCAAGCACGGTGGCACGTACAACGCCTCGCCGCTCTGCGCGACGGCCGCGCTGGTGACCTTGCGACAACTCGGTGACCCGGACGTCGTCCAGCGCATCGAGGACGCCGGCCGGCAAGTGATGGAAACGGCGCAGAAGGCCGCCCACGACCGGGGAATCCCCTGCTCGGTCCAGGGCGTCGGCGCCATGTTCCAGACCGTCTTCACCTCCGACGGCCTGCCCACCCGCAACTACCGCGACCTGCTGCGCGTCGACCAGGCCCGGTCGCACGCCTTCCGCCACGAACTCCTCAAACGCGGAATCCACGCCAACGCCTTCCCCATGGCCTGCTGGTTCGTCTCCGCCAGCCTCACGGACGACGACCTCGCAGCGACCTGCACGGCCGTCACGGAGGCGTTCGGAGCCCTGTGACGACGATCTGCGGTGCGGGGGTTCCCGGAACGGCTCAGCTCGCAGGCCCCTCCGCGCCCGTGCTGCCGCCCTCCGCCTCGTACCGCAGCAGCACCACCCCGCTGCCGAACGGCCGGGTCTCCACGAGGCGCAGGTTCGTACGGGCGTCGGTGTCGCGGAAGAGGGGGCTGCCGCGCCCGATCAGTACGGGGTGGACGTAGATCCGGTACTCGTCGATGAGCCCGTGCCGCCGGAAGGCGTCCGCCAGCGTCGGTCCGCCGACCACCAGGTCACCGCCCGGTTCCGCCTTCAGCGCGCGGATCGCGTCGGGGTCGACCTCGCGCACGAGGGTGGAACCCCAACCGACCTGGTCGAGGGTGCGGGAGTAGACGTACTTCGGCATGTCCCGCCAGATGACGGCGAATTCGGCCACCGTCCCCGTGTTCGCCGGGTCGGCGTCCGCCGTGGGCCAGAACTCGGCCATCAGCTCGTACGTCACCCGCCCGTGGATGAACGCGCCCATCCTCCCCAGCTCGTCGTTGAAGTGCTGGTGCAGCTCCTCGTCCACGAAGTGCCAGTCGATGTCGTGGTCCGGCCCCTCGAAGAACCCGTCAAGGGAGACGGAGATGGACAGGATGAGCTTGCGCATCGGCGGCCTCGCGGATCGACTGGGGTACGCGGCACGGCGTGCGGAGCACGGGTACCGCGTACGGGTGCGGGTGGCCCGAAACGTTACGCGGGCGGGGCCGCCCGGCCCGTGACCCGTACCCGCCCGGCATGTCAGGCCCCGGGGAACATCGGGTACAGCGGCTTCCGGTGACAGAGGCGTGACCCGGATACGCCAGAAACCCGCCACCACTTGATCTTGGCCCGCTGACCCCCGACCCCGTCGCCCGCGATCAGCTCTGCGTCTCCTCGCGGCGTCCGAGAGCGGCCGCGTCGGGTACGACGAGCAGCTTGCCGGTGGTACGCCGAGCCTCCAGATCGCTGTGGGCCCGGGCGGCCTCGGACAACGCGTAGCGGCCCGTCACGGTGACCTCAAGCGCCTTGGAGCGCACCCACTCGAACACATCGGCGGCCCGTCGGAGCAGTTCGGACCGATCGGCGATGAAGTCCCCGAGGCTGGGCCGGATCAGGGTCAGCGAACCGCCGTGGGCGAGCCGAATCGGATCGAACGGCGGCACGGCACCGCTTGCCGCGCCGAAGAGCACGAGATGGCCGCGGGTTCGCAGGCTGGCGAGGCTCGCGTCGAAGGTGTGCGCGCCGACGCCGTCGTAGACGACCGGCAGTCCCTGACCGCCGTTGAGGCGCTTCACCTCGGCCGCGAGATCGCCGACCGCGGAGGAAAGGATCACCTCGGCGGCCCCGGCACGCTTCGCCAGCTCGGCCTTCGCCGTGGTCGACGTGGTGCCGATCACCCTGCCGCCGAGATGGGTGATGAGCTGGGTCAAGAGCAGCCCCATGCCACCGGCAGCCGCATGCACGAGCACCGTGTCGCCCCCCTGAACCGGGTAGGCGTCCTTGACGAGATAGTGCGCGGTCATGCCCTGGAGGAGCACGGCGGCGGCGGTCTCGAAGCCGATGTCGTCGGGCAGCGGCACCAGCCGGGAGGAGTCCACGACGGCCCGCTCGGCATACGTGCCGGGA
The DNA here is from genome assembly GCF_036188265.1 of Streptomyces sp. NBC_00247. NCBI lineage: Bacteria > Bacillati > Actinomycetota > Actinomycetes > Kitasatosporales > Streptomycetaceae > Streptomyces > Streptomyces sp. NBC_00247. The sequence continues at coordinate 2,830,248 of NZ_CP108093.1, forward strand.
ATCTCCACCCAGCCGACCCGGTCCCCGACTGCGACGTCGTCGACGCCGGGGCCGACGTCGACGACCGTGCCGGCGCCCTCGGAGCCCGGGGTGAAGGGCAGCGGGAGGCTGTAGCGGCCTTCGCGGTAATAGACGTCGAGGAAGTTGACCCCGGACGCGGCGACCTCCACGACCGCCTCGCCCGGACCCGGCCGCGGCTGGTCCACCTCGGCCTCCCGCAGCACCTCGGGACCGCCCACTTCGTACACCTGAATCGCCCGCATGACCCCTCCAACAACGGCTTTCCCACCACCAACCCCGTTGATGGCGATCCGATTCCCGGCAAGCGGACCAGCCCGCCGCTTCCGCTACCAGAGCGGCGGCGTCCGCCTCACCCCTCCGGGAGGCGCGCCACACGCGGGGCCGGCGGGGCCGGAACAGCGCGGTGGGGACGCCGGGGCGGTCATACGGGGTGGAAGCGTGATGGAGCGGTCACCGAACCGGCCCACCGTCACTCGTCACAACGCCCCGCGAGCGACTCCCGGTTCCCCTGGGAGATGTGACATTTCGCCAGGTCGGCACGGCTATCGCGGCGGGAGGGCCGTGGTGCATCGTCCCGGGGCGGCCACGAGGCCCGCAGGAAGGGGAACAGACACTTGAGGACTTCGCGCGGCGTGGAAGCCGACGGGGCATCCGGCCCGGCGTCGGACGGTCCCGACACGCCAGCGGTACCGGACCAGGCGGCCCGATCCCGGGGGTCGGGGCTCGTGACGCGCGGGCTGCTGCCCGAGCCGGGTCCCCGGCGGACTCTCGCGGCGGCGACCTTCATCAGCTCCATCGGCAACGGCCTCTTCATGACCGCCGCCGCGCTCTTCTTCACCCGCTCGGTCGGGCTGTCGGTGGCGCAGGTCGGCCTGGGCATGGGAGTGGCGGCCCTCGTCGGCCTGTCGGCCGGGGTTCCGGTGGGGCGGGTGGCCGACCTGCGCGGACCCCGCGAGACGTATCGGGTGATCCAGCTGGTGCAGGCCGTGGCGATGGCGGTGCTGGTGCTGGTGCACTCGTTCGGCATGTTCGTGCTGGTCATCACCGTCACTCAGCTCGCCTCCTCGGCCGGCGCCGCCGCCCGGGGGCCGCTGACGCGTGGGCTCGCCGGGGCCGAGCCCACGAAGTACCGGTCCTACCTGCGGGCCGTTGCCAATCTGGCCGGGGCCTGCGGCGGGGTCATGGCCGGCGTGGTGGTGCAGCTGGACACCCGGGGCGCATACCTGGCGCTGGTGCTGGCCAACGCCCTGAGCTTCCTGCTCTGCGCGGCCCTCGTGGGCAGATTGCCGCACCAGACGCCGTCCCGGCAGCAGGAGTCCGGGACCGGCGTCCCACCCTTGAGTCGCTGGGAGGTGCTGAAGGACCGTCCGTACGTGGCGGTCACCGCGCTGGACTCGGTCCTCTCGCTCCAGGGGCACGTCCTGGTGTTCGCGCTGCCCCTGTGGATCGTCGGGCACAGCGCGGCCCCGCAGTGGCTGGTGGGCGGGTGCGCGGTGATCAACACCCTGATCGTGGTGGCGTTCCAGGTACGCGCGAGCCGGTCGGTCGTCGACACCGCCTCGGCGGGCCGGGGCGCGGCCCGTTCCGGAGTGGCGTTCCTGCTCGGCATGGCGTCGGTGGCGCTCGCGGCGGGGGCCCCGGCGTGGCTCGCCACCGCCCTGATCGTCGTCGGCGTCGTCGTGCACACGGTCGGCGAACTGTGGTACACCGCCGCCTCGTTCGAGCTGAGCTTCCGACTGGCTCCGGCCCACGCCCAGGGGCAGTACTCCGGACTCGGCGCCACCGGCACCGGCCTGGCGAGCTCCCTCGCACCCTCCGTCCTGGGCCTGTTCTGCATCGCCTGGGGCGTTCCCGGCTGGCTGGCCCTCGGCGGCGTCTTCGTGCTCGCCGGACTGGCGATGCCGTACGCGGCCCGGTGGGCCTGTCGGGATCCCCATTCTCATACCGGTATAGTTAGACCGGTATAGTTATTGGACGTACGGGAGAGACCCCATGATCGAGATCCTGAACTCCGCGCGACTGGAACGGGCGAGAGAGACCGGCGCCCTGGTCGGAGACATCCTGCACACGCTGAAACGGCGCAGCACGGTCGGGACGAACCTGCTGCAGATCGACCGGTGGACCAAGGAAATGATCACCGAGGCGGGCGCGCAGTCCTGCTACGTCGACTACGCGCCCTCCTTCGGGCGCGGCCCGTTCGGGCACTACATCTGCACGGCCGTCAACGACGCGGTGCTCCACGGACGGCCTCACGACTACACCCTGGCGGACGGGGACCTGCTGACACTCGACCTCGCCGTGGCCAAGGGCGGGGTGGCCGCGGACTCCGCGATCAGCTTCCTGGTGGGCAAGGCCAGGCCCGCAAAGAGCGTGGCGATGATCGAGACGACCGAACGCGCGCTCGCCGCCGGCATCGCCGCCGCCAAGCCCGGGGCGCGCATCGGCGACCTCTCCCACGCCATCGGCACGGTACTCGGCGAGGCGGGTTACCCGGTCAACACCGAGTTCGGAGGGCACGGCATCGGCTCGACCATGCACCAGGACCCGCACGTGGCCAACACCGGACGGCCCGGCCGCGGATACGAGCTGCGCCCCGGACTGCTGCTCGCGCTGGAGCCCTGGATCATGGCCGACACCGCCACACTCGTCACCGACGCCGACGGCTGGACGCTGCGCAGCGCCACGGGCTGCCGGACCGCGCACAGCGAGCACACCATCGCCATCACCGAGGACGGAGCCGAGATTCTCACCCTGCCGACGCGGGCACGACCGTAGGAGGACGCGGCGACGGGCGACCCGGCGGCCACGAGCGGGGGAGCGACGGTACCGGCGCCGCTCGACCGCCGGGCCGGGGCGGGGGCACACCCGGCCGGTCCGGGGACACACCGGCCGGTCCGGGGACACACCGGCCGGGCGGGGGCCCCGGGACCCCCGGGTCTCCCGTACCTCACCCACTCGTAACCCGACGAGAGCGCGTCGGGTACGTGCACGCGCCCCGTACTCCCCGCCCCTCGTGCGCCCCCCAGTGCGCCACCGGCCGCGATTCGCCGGGCACCACCCCGGGCAGCATCTCCTGACACCCGTCCCGTGCCACCGGCTGGAGCCGGTGCCGACCGGCATCCGCCTTGCCGCCCGGGGCCCACCGGCCCGGGTCCCGCCCACCGCGCACGGCTCCCGCCCCGGGGGCCGCTCCGGCTCCGAACACCTCGTGAGGTTGCCTCCGTATGACCGTGATCGTCGGGCTCGTCCACAAGAACCGCGTCCACCTCGGCGGCGACTCGGCAGGGGTCGCCGGTCTCTCGATCACCGTGCGCCGGGACCTCAAGGTGTTCCGGAACGGCCCCTACGTCATGGGGTTCACCTCGTCGTTCCGCATGGGACAGCTCCTGCGGTACGCGTTCGAGGTACCGCACCCGAGCGGTGACCTGGACCGTTTCATGGTCACCAAGTTCGTCGACGCGCTGCGCTCCTGCCTCAAGGACGGCGGCTGGGCACGCAAGGAGTCCGAGCAGGAGCAGGCGGGCACGTTCCTCGTCGGCATAGCCGGGCGGCTCTACACCATCCACTCGGACTACCAGGTCGGCGAACCCTCCGACCAGTACGCGGCGGTCGGTTGCGGGGACGACATCGCCCTCGGCGCGCTCCACGCCACAGGCGCGCTCGACCTGAAACCTCGGCAGCGCATCACCGCGGCACTCCAGGCGGCGGCCCACCACAGCGCCGGCGTCGTCGGCCCGTTCACGTACGCGACGACGCCGAAGGGGGACTGAACGGCGCGCACGGGAGGGCCTGTTCACCCCTCGGCGGCTTCTCCGTCCACCGGAGGGGCGTCCACGGGAGCGGTGTCCACGACCGCTCCGTCCACGGCCGCACCGCCCGGGTGGGTGGCTCCGGACGTCCTGGACCGGGCCGGCGGGAGGTTGATATCGGCTGTACGCAGGGCCCGTTGGAGGGGGCTCCGGCCGGGGGGAAGCTCCAAGTCGATGTCCGCGATGAGCAGCCGGCCGTCCGGGAGGCGCGAAGTCTTGGTCCGCTTGGCCGGGTTGGCGTGGCCGACCGCGCCACTCTGGTCGTTCTCGCGCTTCTGGTCGCCCTGCCGCGCCGATCCGGACCGCTCGGGTCGCTTCGACGGATCGGGGCGCTCGGGGTGCTTCGGTTGAGGGGCCATGTCTCCTCTTCGGCGGCGGGGGCTCTGCGGATGCCCCGCCGAAGGATTCTCGCGCGAACCGGGCCCAGAAAAAGGAGTGTTCGAGCACTTCAGGCCGTACCGAGCCCCCCTGTCAGGCACGGTGTCAGTAACGCCGCGACGACTCTGTCAGTGGTCCCCCTTAGTGTCTGCGGCATGGCGACGCTTCCGAACCCCCTCCCGTCCCTTGCCTCCCATGGGCTGGATCTGCCGTCCGGCTCTCTCGTGGACATCACGATCGACGGCCCCTGGCACGAACCTCTGTTCTGGTACGGGAACACGGCGGCGACCCCGGGCGGCTTCGCGTCCCTGCGCGCCATCGGCCGACCGGTCGGGCTGCTGCCCGTGCTGATCGACGAGGGCCCGCGCCAGGAGCCGCCCGGGGCCTGGGACCTCGATCCCGGACGCGTCTCCTACCCGGGGGACCACGACGCCGAGGAGGTGCTCCTCAGCTTCTGGGAGCCGTACGCCGCAGACGAAGCCGGCGACGCCGGCGAGGAAACCGCCGACGGCCCCGAGTGGCCCGGCCTGGCCCCGTCCCCGGCCGCCGCGGGTCCCGGCGAACCCGATCAACTGGCCGCCGGTCTCGCCGACATGCTCAGCAGCCTCCACCTGGACGGCGACGGCACAGGCCTGCGCCCGGCGCTCGTACCCGCGCGGCGCAGCGCGGACATCCCCGCCGCCATCGGCTGGACGGGTCCGGTCAACCACGAGGACGACGTCGCCCGCCTCTGCGCGGTGCTCCGCTCCTGGGAGGACCGGTTCGGCATCCGGGTCGTGGCACTGGGCTTCGACACCCTGACCGTGTCGGTCGGCCGCCCGCCGACCACGCTCGCCGAGGCGCGGGCGCTCGCGGCCGAGCACTACGCCTTCTGCCCGGACACCATCGACCAGAACCCGCCGTACGACCTCGACGCGTACGCCGAGAAGCACCTGCTGAACCGCGAGTCCTGGTCCTTCTGGTGGGACTGACCGGCCGGACCCGGCCATCCGGACCTGCCGGACCTGACCGGTCGGTGGGGTCCTCCTGTGAACGCGCGGTCCGGCTTCCACGAGGGGAGAAGCCGGGCCGCGCTCCGTCCACCGGCACGACGGGCCGGGGCGGGACGCCGTCCCGGTGCCGCCGCGCCGGTCCTCGCCCGCCCACGCGCCCGCCCGGCCCGTACCGCGTGCTCACCCACGGAGCGGGGTGCCGGGACGCGGCCCCATGCGTGGAACATCGCGTCCGGGGAAACGCATATCCCATGAACCGGACGGAAAAGCTGATCGCGGAGTACGGAACGCTGCCCCAGGAGAGCGACCGCAGGCGGGAAATCGTCTACGACCTCGGCGGCATGCTCTCCACCGAGCCGGACCATCCGGGCATCCTGTCGTTCCTCATCGAGGTCGTCGCCGATCAGGAGGCGTACGACCTCGCCCGCGTCGAGGCGACGAAGCCGCTGCGGCTCTGGCCCCCGTCCGACCCGGAGACCTGGCGCCTCGCGGGTGCCGTCCTCGTCACGGCCGTCGAACACCCGGACGAGGACCTGGTCCGGCAGTACGCGGTGATGGCGCTGGGCTCGTACGCGGACGACTCCGTCGTGCACGCGGCGCTGGCCGAAGCCGTCCTGAGCGACCCCGACCCGCTCGTACGGGACAACGCCCTCGCCGCCCTCAGCGAAGCCGGTCCGAGCGAGGGCCGGGCCGAGGTGCTCCGCCGGCTGTCCACCGACACCCACCTCGGCCACGAGGCCGTCCGCATCCTCGCGGGCTGGGAGCAGGAGGCGACCGGGTAGGGCCTGTCCCGTGCTGCGGGCCCGTCGCCGCCGGTCCCGGCTTGGGCGCGGGCGCACGCCCGTCCAGCGGTCAGCTCTCCAGGCGGACCGGCATCAGCATCGAAAAGGTGTCGTCGGTGTCGGTCCGGCGGATCGCCAACGGTGCCGTGGGGGCACCGAATTCCAGGATCAGCCGGTCCGGGGAACCGGCGGCGAGGGCCTCCAGGAGGAACGCGCGGTTGACCGCGACACGGCTCCCGCCACCGTCACCGTCCTCGCACACGGTCACCCGGCCGTCCGCCGCCACCTCCAGCACGCTGAGGTCGAAGGAGACACCGTCCTGCTCCCGCGCCTCACTCGGGCGTACGGGCCCCGCTTCCACCGCTTCCCGGAACGCCGCGACATCGACGGGGGCACGGAGCCCGGCAGGCAGGCGGACGAGGCGACGGTAGTCGGGGAAGCCCTGATCGACGCACTGGCCGGCCGCCTGCCGGTCCCCCGTCTCCAGGATCACGCGGCCACCGTCCACGGTGAGCCGGACGGACGCGTCGTCGCCGAGCAGCGCCCGCATGGCGTCGACGAGCGGGGACGGCACGACGGCCTGCACACGGGCCCCGTCGTACCCGGTGGCACCGGCTCGCGCGACAGCCATCCGGTACCGGTCGGTGGCCACGACGTGAAGAACCTCGCCCTCGATGTCGAACAGGACACCGCCGAGCATCGGCAGCTCCGGGTCGGTTCCGGCGGCGAACCGGACCGCGTCCAACGCCGCGGCCAGCTCGGGCGCGGAAACGGTCAGCCGGACGGGGTCGGTGCGGAGCACGGTCATGGGATTCTCCCTGCGGTCGAGTAGAGCTCGGAGCGCGGAGAACTCGGTGCGGGCATCGGACAGCCCCCGTTCGAGACGGCGCAGATGTGCCTCCAGCAGCTTCCGCACCAGGTCGGTGTCGGCTCCGGACCAGCCCGCCAGCACCAGCCGGATGTCCGCCAACGGCATACCCGCCCGGCGCAGCCGTGCGAGCAGCCGTGACTCCTCCAGCTGCTCGGGTCCGTACCAGCGGTATCCACTGACCGGATCCACCCGGGCCGGGACCAGCACCCCGGCACCGTCGTAGAACCGCAGGGCGCTCACGCTCAGCCCGCTCTCCCGGGCCATCCCACCAATGCTGCGCATCTCGCTCTCCACGTCCGGAACTCTGGGCCCTCCACCAGGTCGAGGGTCAACGACTCGTCGTCCCGGGCGTTCAGGAACCGGCGGACGGACCCCCGGACGGGACCCCGGGCGGGACGGATCCGGACGGACCGAGATCCTCCCCCGCGACGAAGGGCGCGTACCCGACCGGGACCTCACTCACCTCAAGATCCGAGAAGAGGAGGTTCAGGTCGTGCGCGTTCGTCTCCATGCGGACCTCGTGGAAGTCGATCCCGACGGCCTCCGTCCAGCGGCGGGTGGCGTCCGACCCGGGGAGGAGCCGGATGTCGTACAGCTCGTGGAACCTCACGCCCCACACGTACGCGCCGAGGGCGGGGTCGGCGGTGTCGAGGTCGAGCAGACGATCGTCCAGAGACGCCCGCCAGATCTCCGCGGACTGGGACGTCTCGCACCGGGCCTCGACGCAGTACCGGAAGAGGTACCGCAGAAAGGTCGGCGTCCCGGCGTGCGGGCCGCCGGGGCCCACGTCGAAGACGACCTCGTAGTCGCGCATGCGGTTCGTGTATCCGTGGTGCACGACGAGCTGATCGACATCCGTGTTCAGGCGTTCCAGAAGGGCAGGGTCCATGCCCCCTTCTACCTCGGCGGCCGGCTCCCCGGCCCCCGGGGTACGGGGGCGCCCCGCCCCGCAGGCCGGAGGCCGCCCGGCCCCCGGCCTGCGGGGTCACCTGCCGACCGGGGTGGCGCCGGTCGCCGCCATGGACAACTCCCAGAGCCGTTCGGCCGCTTCGGGATCGACGGCGTGGTCACGGACACCGTCTTCGTCCGTGGAGTCCGGGGTCCGGGCGTGCGCGATGTCACAGTCTTCGAGGTAGAGCCCGCCCCGGCCTTCGAGGAGTGGGGACGTGGCGGCCCAGAGACCGGTGGCGGCGCCCTGCGAGGGAGTCTTGAAGTCGGGCCCCACGACGTTCCGTCGCTCGTCCACCCAGCCTCGATCGATCTGCTCCTGGAGCGTCATATCCCGCTGCAGCCCGGTGATGATCTTTCCGGGGTGGAGAGCGAACGTACGGACGCCGTCGTCACGTCCAAGGGTGTCGAGGTGTACGGCGAACAGCACGTTGGCGGTCTTCGACTGGCCGTAGGCCAGCCACTTGTCGTATCCGGTACGGAAGTGCGGGTCGTGCCGACGGAAGCCGGTCAGGGCGTGCCCGCTGGAACTGTTGACGACGATGCGCGCGCCACCGGCGGCGGCGAGGAGCGGGTAGAGCTCGCAGGCGAGAGTGAAGTGCCCGAAGTGGTTGGCGGCCAACTGGCCTTCCCAGCCCGGCCCGACGCGCCGTTCGGGGGTGGCCATGACGCCGGCCACCGCCATCAGGAGGTCGAGCCGGGTCACGGAGGCGGTGATGCGCGCGGCGGCCTCCCGCACGCTGTCGAGGTCCGTCAGGTCCATGGGGAAGACCTCGCAGCCCTTCACGTCGTCGAGGGCGGCGGCGGCGATGCCGGGCCGCCGTGCGGGAACGATCACCCGGGCCCCGGCGGCCGCGAGAGCCCGGGTGGTCTCCAGACCGAGACCGGAGTAGCCCCCGGTCACGACGGCGGTCTTCCCGGAGAGATCGACACCGGCCATGACGTCCTCGGCGGTACTGGCGGCGGAGAAGGGCGAGCCGAGCGGCTGCTGGTCTTGGGTGGTCATACCGAGAACGCTACGAGCTGGAGCGGGGTCTAGATCAAGCCCTGCCGCCGTCCCGCGATGCGTGGTGGATCGTGGTGCGGCGTCACGGGCGGTGCCTCGGTGGGCGGAGGCCCTTGGACCACCGGACTTCCGGCAACGCGGCGAGATGCCGTGGTTGTCGTCACCCGCCAGGAATCGCAGGACGCCTTAGAGTGCGGGGATGACGTCTCCCGAGACCCGCGCGGAGCAGACCCGCGCGGAGCAGCTGAGCATCGGCGAGGTGGCCGAGCGGACCGGTCTCAGCGTGCACGCACTGCGCCTGTACGAGCGCGAGGGCCTGCTGATCGCACCGGTCCGGCGGAACACGGGCGGCCGGCGCCGCTACACCACCGCGGACCTGGAATGGCTGCTGATCTGCGTGCGACTGCGGGAGTCGGGAATGCCCCTCGCCGAGCTCAAGCGGTTCGCCGGGCTCGTACAGGACGGGCCGGGCAACGAAGCGGACCGCCTCCAGCTCCTCAACGCCCATCAGAAGCGCGTCGAGGCCCGGATCCGGGCGCTGGAGGAGTGCCATTCCGTCATCGCCCGGAAGGTCGGCATCTACTCCGACCACCTCGCACGCGGCGCCGCCGGCGGACTCTGGGACCCGCGGGGCTGACGGGACCGACGGGGCGGGACGGGGCGGGACGGGACCCGCAAGGCTGACGGGACCGACGGGCGGGCCCGAGGACCTGCGAACCGGTCAGGTGGAGACGGCCGCGGCCAGCTCCCCCACCGTGGCGACCTTGTGCCACCGGCCGCCGCGCCCGCCCCCGCACCACCACGCCGGTGGGCCCGACAGGTCCGCTTCGCCCGGGCGCTCGCCGTCGGCGCTCTCCGGAGGGTAGGTGTGCGTGCCGGTCCCGTGGGCCGGGCAGACGGGCCATACCCGCCGAAGGAGTTCCATCAGGGTCTCCTGCGCGGCCTCCGCGACCACGGCGAGAAATGTGTCCGGGTCGTCCGGCTCCGGTGGGTAATCCTCGTCCGGTTCCCACGCGTTGACCGCGTTGCCCTGCCAACTTCCGTCCGGCATCGCCACGTAGACCTGTTCGCCACCGGTGGAGGCCGGGGACGGCGGCTCGGACGAGGGGACGCTCACCAGTACCAGCGGTTCCTGGCCCGGCAGGGTCGCCCGCACGTCGCGGTTGACCACCGCGAGCGCCGCCTCCAGCTCCGGCCACCGGCCGGGCTCGGCCGGCACGGGGTCCGCCGGGTCGCGGGGACCCCCGTGACCGGGACAGGTGGAGGAGCACGAGAACTGGTTCACCGGGGGATCGTCCCAAGGGGCGGGCATGGGCGGCAACCCCGTTAAGCCGACCCCGGCCCCGACCCCCGGGCCCCGACCCCCGGCGCACCGCGTACTACACCGAACGCCCGCCCAGCCGCTGCGCGACCTCGGTCGCCCAGTAGGTCAGGATCATCTGCGCACCCGCACGCCGGATGCCCGTCAGGCTCTCCATGATCGCCGCGTCGCGGTCGATCCAGCCCTTCTCGGCGGCGGCCTCGATCATCGCGTACTCGCCGCTGATCTGGTACGCCGCGACCGGCACGTTCACGGAGTCGGCGACCTTGGCGAGGATGTCGAGGTACGGCCCCGCCGGCTTGACCATCACCATGTCGGCGCCCTCTTCGAGGTCGAGCGCCAGCTCGCGCAGGGACTCGCGGATGTTCGCCGGGTCCTGCTGGTACGTCTTGCGGTCGCCCCGGAGCGAGGAGCCGACGGCCTCCCGGAAGGGGCCGTAGAACGCCGAGGAGTACTTCGCGGTGTACGCGAGGATCGACACGTCCTCGTGCCCGGTCTGGTCCAACGCGTCCCGGATCACGCCGATCTGACCGTCCATCATGCCGCTGGGGCCGACCGTGTGGGCGCCCGCGTCGGCCTGGACCTGGGCCATCTCCGCGTACCGCTCCAGGGTCGCGTCGTTGTCGACGCGGCCGTCCTCGGTCAGCACACCGCAGTGGCCGTGGTCGGTGTACTCGTCCAGACAGAGGTCCGACATGACGACGAGGTCGTCGCCGACCTCGGAGCGCACCGCGCGCAGGCCCTGCTGGAGGATGCCGTCCGGGTCCGTCCCCGCCGTGCCCCGGGCGTCCTTCTTCTCGTCGGCCGGCACTCCGAAGAGCATGATCCCGGAGACCCCGGACGCCACCGCGTCGGCAGCGGCCTTCCGCAGGGTGTCCAGGGTGTGCTGCCGCACGCCCGGCATCGCCGAGATCTCCACCGGCGCGTCGATGCCCTCGCGGACGAACGCGGGCAGGATCAGGTTCGCGGGGTGGAGGCGGGTCTCGGCGACCATCCGTCGCATCGTCGGGGTCGTCCGCAGCCGCCGGGGGCGGGAGCCGGGGAAGTTTCCGTACGCAGTCATCCTTTGACCATAGACCCGCCCACACCGGGCTCTTACCGACACCCCTGCCGGGAAACCCGGGCCGCTCCCCCGCCCGTGGAAAGGGCCCGGCAGCCCCCCGAGGGGAGCCGCCGGGCCCGGTCACGTCCGCGCCGACCCGTCAGGTCGTCGTACGCCTCCGCCGCGCGCCCGGACGCCGCTCGCTCGGGCGGGTCACCGGGTCGCCGGCCTCCTTGGCCGCGTCCCGGCGCCGCGCGCCGAACTCCGCCAGCGCCTCGGCCAGCTTGTGCACCGAGGGCTCCGGCGCGAGGACGTCGACCCGCAGGCCGTGCTCCTCGGCGGTCTTCGCGGTGGCCGGGCCGATGCAGGCGATGACCGTCACGTTGTGCGGCTTGCCCGCGATGCCGACCAGGTTGCGGACGGTCGAGGACGAGGTGAAGAGCACCGCGTCGAAACCGCCGCCCTTGATCGCCTCCCGGGTGTCCGCCGGCGGCGGCGACGCGCGGACCGTGCGGTACGCGGTCACGTCGTCGACCTCCCAGCCCAGGTCGATCAGACCCGCCACCAGGGTCTCGGTGGCGATGTCGGCGCGCGGCAGGAAGACACGGTCGATCGGGTCGAAGACCGGGTCGTACGGCGGCCAGTCCTCCAGGAGACCCGCGGCGGACTGCTCGCCCGAGGGCACCAGGTCCGGCTTCACACCGAAATCGACCAGCGAAGCGGCGGTCTGCTCGCCCACGGCCGCGACCTTGATCCCGGCGAAGGCACGGGCGTCGAGCCCGTACTCCTCGAACTTCTCCCGTACGGCCTTCACCGCGTTCACCGAGGTGAACGCGATCCACTCGTACCGGCCGGTGACCAGGCCCTTGACCGCACGCTCCATCTGCTGGGGCGTACGCGGCGGCTCGACCGCGATCGTCGGCACCTCGTGCGGCACCGCGCCGTAGGAGCGCAGCTGGTCGGAGAGCGAGGCCGCCTGCTCCTTCGTCCGCGGGACGAGCACCTTCCAGCCGAAGAGCTGCTTGGACTCGAACCACGCGAGCTGGTCGCGCTGGGCCGCGGAGGTACGGTCCCCGACCACGGCTATGACCGGCTGGTGGCCGTCCGGCGACGGGAGCACCTTCGTCTGCTTGAAGAGCTGCGCGATGGTGCCCAGCGTCGCCGTCCACGTCCGCTGACGCGTGGTGGTGCCGGCGACCGTGACGGTCAGCGGCGTGTCGGGCTTGCGGCCCGCCGAGACCAGCTCGCCCGCCGCCGCCGCGACGGAGTCCAGGGTGGTCGAGACGACTGCGGTCGAATCGCTCGCGCCGACCTCGCTCCAGCAGCGGTCGGTCGCGGTACGGGCGTCCACGAAGCGCACGTCCGTACCCTGCGCGTCGCGCAGCGGCACACCGGCGTACGCGGGCACGCCGACGACGTTCGCGACACCCGGGACGACCTCGAAGGGCACCCCGGCGGCGGCGCACGCGAGCATCTCCGCCCCCGCGCCACCGTCCAGTCCCGGGTCACCGGCGACAGCACGGACGACCCGCCTGCCGCCCTTCGCGGCCTCCATGACAATATTGGCCGCGTCCCTGAGTACAGGCACTCCGGCGGCTGTTGACGCGGAGTCAACGACGGTCAGCTCAGGGGTGCTCACGCCTGCCCGCGCATGCGTGCGCACGACGTCGAGCACCTCGGGCTCTGCGACAAGAACGTCCGCGCTCGCGAGCGCCTCGACGGCGCGCAGCGTCAGCAGACCCGGATCGCCGGGACCGGCGCCGAGGAAGGTGACGTGTCCCTGTGCGGACAGCAGCGGAAAGTCGGACACGGCGGGGCCGGTGGGGCTCAAAGTGCTCGCTCCCCCATAAGACCGGCCGCACCCTTGGCGAGCATCTCCGACGCGAGTTCGCGACCGAGGGCCGCCGCGTCGTCCTGCGACGTGGGAACGGGACCGGTAGTGGACAGCTGAACCAGCGAGGAACCGTCGGGGGAACCGACGACACCGCGCAGGCGCAGTTCGTTGACAGCCTGACCGTCGACCAGGAGGTCGGCCAACGCACCCACGGGTGCGGAGCAGCCGGCCTCCAGGGCGGCGAGCAGGGATCGCTCGGCGGCGACGGCGACCCGGGTGTACGGGTCGTCGAGCTCCGCGAGCGCGGCGGCGAGGTCGGCGCTCGAAGCGGCGCACTCGATCGCCAGTGCTCCCTGACCGGGAGCGGGCAGGACGGTGTCGGGCGACAGGAAGTCGGTCACCTCGTCCGTCCGGCCGAGACGGCTGAGACCGGCCGCGGCGAGAACCACCGCGTCCAGCACGCCGTCGCGGACGAATCCGATGCGCGTGTCCACGTTGCCGCGGATCGGCACGGTCTCTATGGAGAGGCCGTGCGACCGGGCGTACGCGTTCAGCTGCGCCATGCGGCGCGGCGAACCCGTACCCACCCGGGCACCGGGCGGCAGCTCCTCGAAGGTCAGCCCGTCGCGCGCCACCAGCACGTCGCGCGGGTCCTCGCGGAGCGGCACGGCGGCCAGCACCAGTCCCTCGGGCTGTGCCGTGGGCAGGTCCTTGAGGCTGTGGACCGCGAAGTCCACCTCGCCCCGCAGCAGCGCCTCGCGCAGCGCGGCGACGAACACGCCGGTGCCGCCGATCTGCGCCAGGTCCTCGCGGGAGACGTCGCCGTACGTGGTGATCTCCACCAGTTCGACGGCGCGCCCGGTCACCTCGCTGACCGCCTCGGCGACCAGGCCCGACTGGGCCATGGCGAGTTTGCTGCGCCGGGTGCCGAGCCGCAGCGGCGTGTTGTCGGTCCCACCCTGGGGTGAGCTGTCGGTCATGACCGCCCTCTATTCGGGTCGTTCAGGTCTGCCCGGGAGACGGCGGCCACCGTCTGCGGGTCGAGGTCGAAGAGTTCTCGCAGCGCGTCCGCGTACCCGGCGCCGCCGGGCTCGCTCGCCAGCTGCTTGACCCGCACGGTCGGCGCGTGCAGGAGCTTGTCGACGACACGGCGCACGGTCTGCGTGATCTCCGCGCGCTGTTTCTCGTCGAGGTCGGGCAGCCGCCCGTCGAGCCGGGCGATCTCGCCGGCCACCACGTCGGCGGCCATCGTGCGCAGGGCGACGACGGTCGGGGTGATGTGCGCGGCGCGCTGGGCGGCGCCGAAGGCGGCCACCTCGGCGGAGACGATGCCCCGCACCCGGTCGACGTCGGCGGCCATCGGGGCGTCCGCGGACGCCTCGGCGAGCGACTCGATGTCGACGAGGCGTACGCCGTCGACGCGGTGCGCCCCGCCGTCCACGTCCCTCGGCATCGCGAGGTCGAGGATCGCGAGCCGCACGGGTCCGTTGTTCTGCGCGGGGATGGTGCGACGCGGCGCGGTCGCCCGCGCGTTCGCACCCGTGCCGAGCGCGTCGTGGTCCTCCGGAGCGGACGAGCCGTTCTCCACCCAGGCGGCGTGCTGGTCCAGCGCGTCCACGGGCGCGGCGGACCCGGTCTTCGGCGCCGGGACGGCCGCGGCGTCGTACTCCGCGCCGACGGCCTTCGCGATCGCCCCGGCGGTCAGCACCAGACCGGTGGAACCGGTGCAGGACACCACGATGTCGGCACGTGTCAGCTCGTCCGTGACGGTGCTCATCTCCACGGCGCGGGCACGCAGTTCCGGCCCGGACGCCTGGCCGAGGATCTCCACGAGACGGTCGGCGCGGGCCCGGGTCCGGTTGGCGACGACGATCTCGCCGACCCCGGTACGGGCCAGTGTCGCGGCGGCCAGCGAGGACATCGAACCGGCCCCGATGACCAGGGCGCGCTTGCCCCGGGCCCAGGCGTCGACGTCCTGTCCGGCGGCGAGCTGCTCCAGGCCGAAGGTGACCAGCGACTGTCCGGCGCGGTCGATCCCCGTCTCGCTGTGGGCACGCTTGCCGACCCGCAGGGCCTGCTGGAAGAGGTCGTTCAGCAGCCGGCCCGCGGTGTGGAGCTCCTGCCCCAGGGCGAGCGCGTCCTTGATCTGGCCGAGGATCTGCCCCTCGCCCACGACCATCGAGTCCAGCCCGCAGGCCACCGAGAGGAGGTGGTGGACGGCACGGTCCTCGTAGTGCACGTAGAGATGGGGAGTGAGCTCGTCCAGCCCGACCTGGCTGTGCTGCGCGAGCAGCGTCGACAGCTCGGCGACACCCGCGTGGAACTTGTCCACGTCGGCGTAGAGCTCGATGCGGTTGCAGGTGGCCAGCACGGTGGCCTCGGCCGCGGGCTCCGCGGCGAGGGTGTCCTGCAACAGCTTGACCTGGGCGTCCTGGGCGAGCGAGGCCCGCTCCAGCACGGAGACGGGGGCACTGCGGTGACTCAGTCCGACGACGAGAAGGCTCATGCCGGCATCACGGCGGGCACGTCCCCGTCGGGTCCCTTCCGGTTCACGGGGGTCGCGCGCATAGGCGGCGCGGCCTCGTCGGTCTCGTCCGCGGTGCCGTCCTCGCCGGCCTTGCGCTGCTCGTGGAACGCGAGGATCTGGAGCTCGATGG
This sequence comes from Streptomyces sp. NBC_00247, assembly GCF_036188265.1. Taxonomy (NCBI): domain Bacteria; kingdom Bacillati; phylum Actinomycetota; class Actinomycetes; order Kitasatosporales; family Streptomycetaceae; genus Streptomyces; species Streptomyces sp. NBC_00247. The sequence goes on from NZ_CP108093.1 coordinate 2,845,909, forward strand.
AGAGGTCGACCTTGCGCACGTCGACGCCCTCGGGGACGGAGAGGACGGTCGGCGCGAAGTTCAGGATCGAGGTGACACCGGCGGCCACGAGACGGTCGCAGACCTGCTGGGCCGCGCCGGGCGGGGTGGTGATCACGCCGATGGACACACCGTTTTCGGTGAGGATGCGGTCCATGTCGTCGGTGTGCTGGACGGGAATCCCGGCGACCGGCGTACCGGCCATCGCGGGGTCCGCGTCGATCAGCGCGGCGACCCGGAAGCCGCGGGAGGCGAACCCGCCGTAGTTGGCGAGAGCGGCGCCGAGGTTTCCGATGCCGACGATGGCGACCGGCCAGTCCTGGGTGAGGCCGAGCTCACGGGAGATCTGGTAGACGAGGTACTCGACGTCGTAGCCGACACCCCGGGTGCCGTAGGACCCCAGGTAGCTGAAGTCCTTGCGGAGCTTCGCGGAATTGACCCCCGCGGCCGTGGCGAGTTCCTCGGACGAGACCGTCGGTACGGAACGCTCGGACAGCGCGGTCAGTGCGCGCAGATACAGGGGGAGTCGGGCGACAGTGGCCTCGGGAATTCCTCGGCTTCGGGTCGCCGGTCGGTGAGTTCGGCCAGTTGCCACGGTGCTCCTGCGGGATGAGCGGGGCTGTAGGCGGCCGTATGTCCCAAGACCGCCCCGTCGAATGCAGGCTATGTCTTTGTGAACACGTGCACAAAGATTGTGTCCGTTTTGTCCGGTCAAAGTGACCGGGGTCACGCGAATTCGCCGCCTGATCCCGGAACCACGGATCGCATCAACCCGTTGCGGGCTCGAAGGGGGCAAAACCGAACACACTCCTCATGATCAAGCCCCCGAGACCACTCAAAACGCCCATGATGGTACGCGAAAATCGTTGACTCAGGCACCCAGTGCCGCGTCCGCGCCTCGTCAGCCGCGGCCCAGCGCCGTACGGAGCCTCTGCGGGTCCACCCGCCAGAAGGTGTGCTGCTCCCCGTCGATCAGCACCACCGGGATCTGCTCCCAGTACCGCGCGTACAGCGCCTCGTCCTGGGTGATGTCCTTCTCCTCCACCACCGAGCCGGTCTCCGCGCACACCGCCTCCACCACCGCCCTCGCGTCCTCGCAGAGATGACAGCCGGGCTTCTGGAGCAGCGTGACGACCCGGTCGGCGGGCTTCTTCTTCGTACGACGCAGCAGGGCACTCATGCCCCCATTCTCCGCCCGCCGCTCCCGGCTCCGGCACCCCGTCGCGCACCGCGTTCCGGTGGCCCGGACGCGTACGCGCCACCGCCGGGACACCGCCCCGCGCATCGGCTCAACGAGTGGGTACCGCAGAGTTCACGTCCCCGGCACCCGGCGGGACGGGAAGTGCCCGGCGAAATGGTTATGCTCGCCGCATGGCCTCTCTTGGATGGCTCACACCTCGCAGGCGCCCCGCCACGGCACGGAGCGTGCTGGCGGGCGAGGCGGCGGCCGAGGCCGCCCGCAAGGCGACGCTGGACGGGGACGGCGACACTCTCCTCGAAGCGAAACCGGGCGAGGGCGAGCCCGGGGAACCCGCGTTCCCGGTGGCCGGCGACGACCGCGCCGCCGCGTTCTTCGACCTCGACAACACCGTCATGCAGGGCGCCGCGCTCTTCCACTTCGGCCGGGGACTCTACAAACGGAAGTTCTTCCAGCGCCGCGAGCTGACCCGGTTCGCCTGGCAGCAGGCGTGGTTCCGGCTGGCCGGCGTGGAAGACCCGGAACACATGCAGGACGCCCGCGACAGCGCCCTCTCCATCGTCAAGGGGCACCGCGTCTCCGAGCTGATGTCCATCGGCGAGGAGATCTACGACGAGTACATGGCCGACCGCATCTGGCCGGGCACCCGGGCACTGGCCCAGGCGCACCTCGACGCGGGCCAGAAGGTCTGGCTGGTCACCGCCGCTCCGGTGGAGACCGCCACGATCATCGCCCGCCGGCTCGGCCTCACCGGCGCGCTCGGCACGGTCGCCGAGTCCGTCGACGGCGTCTACACCGGGCGCCTGGTCGGCGAACCGCTGCACGGCCCCGCGAAGGCAGAGGCGGTGCGCGCCCTGGCGGCGGGCGAAGGCCTGGACCTCGGGCGCTGCGCCGCGTACAGCGACTCGCACAACGACATCCCGATGCTCTCGCTGGTCGGCCATCCCTACGCGATCAACCCCGACGCCAAGCTCCGCAAGCACGCCCGCGCCCACGACTGGCGACTGCGGGACTACCGCACCGGCCGCAAGGCCGCGCAGGTCGCCCTCCCGGCCGCTGCCGGGGTCGGAGCGCTGGCCGGCGGCACCGTCGCCGCCGTCGCGCTGCACCGCCGCCGCCGCTGACCCGACTTCGCCGCCCCGGCGGCGAGCGGGTCGGCCCACCTCCGCCCGCCCCGCCTCCCGGCCACGCCCGTCACCGCCCGTCTCCGCCCGCGCTCACCCGTCGTTCGCCCCGCCGAACGCCGGTGCGTGCGGGCGTTCGTGCGCCTGCACATCCGTACGGACGCGCGACCTCCCGGCCGCTCTACCCCGACACGGACATCTGTGCGCCTTCGCGCGGCCCTCCGAACACTCCGCCCGCGCGCCCTTGTGCGCCGCACGCTCCCCCTCCGTCGACCCGCGCCCCCGCACGGCCGCGGCCGGGTCCACACGCCCGCGCGACCTCCTGCGGGAAGGCCGCGAAAGCCCCGCGCCGCCCAGCCCCGGCGGCTGCCGAGGGGCGGCGACCGACCACAACCGGTACCGAGCAGAGACAGATCCCGAAGCAATTCGATCAATAACCGGTCACCATCTGCGATCAAAGTAGTCACCGAGCGGTACGGAATCTGGCGCAACCGGTGATTTTAGCAACTCGGTGTAGCGCCGCCTGTACGAAGCGTTATTCTCCTCAAACGCATGACGGAGCCCGCCACCCCAGGTAAAAGGTGACGGATTTCGAACTGCTCGTGATGGAAGCTCTGCCTCTGGGAGTCCCGTGTACCCACACGTCGGGGTTGACGCCTCGGGCCTGGCTACGCTGCGTGCAACGGTCCTCGACCGCTTGCGCGGCTTCGTCCCCACCGCGTACGCCGTACCCGCGCTCGCCACCCCTGCACCCGCACCTGCCGCCCCTTGCCATGCCCTGGCGGAACGCGGTGCGGTGGTCGGAAGACGCAGCAACCGCGCCGCCTCGACCGCATCCTCCGCGTCGTCGTCGGCCTCGTCCACGCCGGCCACGACGGCCGTCCGCCGTCCCACCGCCGACAGCGACAGCGCCCGCATGATGGACCTCGTCGAGCGCGCGCAGGCCGGCGAGGCCGACGCGTTCGGCCGCCTCTACGACCAGTACAGCGACACCGTGTACCGGTACATCTACTACCGCGTGGGTGGGAAGGCCACGGCGGAGGACCTCACCAGCGAGACCTTCCTCCGCGCGCTGCGCCGCATCTCCACGTTCACCTGGCAGGGCCGCGACTTCGGCGCCTGGCTGGTCACCATCGCGCGCAACCTCGTCGCCGACCACTTCAAGTCCAGCCGTTTCCGGCTGGAGGTGACCACCGGCGAGATGCTCGACGCCAACGAGGTCGAGCGCTCCCCCGAGGACTCCGTCCTGGAGTCCCTCTCCAACGCCGCGCTGCTCCAGGCCGTGCGACGCCTCAACCCGCAGCAGCAGGAGTGCGTGACGCTCCGGTTCCTGCAAGGGCTCTCGGTCGCCGAGACGGCCCGGGTGATGGGCAAGAACGAGGGCGCGATCAAGACCCTCCAGTACCGGGCCGTCCGCACGCTCGCCCGCCTGCTGCCGGACGACGCCCGCTGACGCGGCCCGCCGTAGGCCGCCGCCGGCAGGGCACAGCCCTGTCGCCCAGTGTGTCGCGTTCATGACGCACTGGTCCGATCATCTTTCGTCCGTAACCCAAGTGCCGCGCCGCTCGTTGTGCCGGACGCAGGCCCCCTGTAGCTACACCTCGACCGGCGCCACTCACCCCATCGAGTGGCATCGACTCCGGGTGTACAACCTTCCGGACCCTCAGGGGAGTCGACCGTCATGACGAGAGGAGGTGCCGCCAGTGATCGCAAACGTTTCGGCACACCGGCGGGCGAACGCCTTCGCCCAGGCCCTGGAGGAGCAGTCGCCCCAGGGTGCGGCGGCCGTACAGCCCGAGGAACCGGCCGAACAGGCCGACCACGGAGCACTGTTGGCCCTGGCGAACGGCCTCGGTGAACTGCCGTCGCCGCAGTTCGATCCCGAAGTCAAAGTGGTGCAGCGAGCACAGCTCGTCGCCGCCATGGAGGCGATGTTCGCGGAGGGTGGCGCGTCCACGGGCCCTACGGTGCCCGAGCAACGCCCCAGGGGAGCCCACCGGGCCTCCCCGCTCCGCAAGCTCCGGCCCCGTTCCCGCTGGGCGAAGGGGCTCACGGCCGGCGGACTGACCGTGGGTGTGGCGGCGGGCGCGTTCGGCGGTGTCGCCGCCGCCAGCTCCGACGCCCTCCCCGGTGACTCGCTGTACGGCCTCAAGCGGGGCATGGAGGACATCCAGCGCTCCATGGCCGACAGCGACACCGACCGGGGCGAGGCCTTCCTCGACCAGGCCTCGACCCGGCTCAGCGAAGCGCGCCGCCTGATGGAGCGCGGCCGGTCCGGCCACCTGGACCACGAGTCGCTCGGCGAGATCCGGCGTGCCCTCAGCGGGATGTCGCACGACGCCTCCGAGGGGCACCGGCTGCTCCACGCCGCGTACGAACGCGAGGGCACCCTCGGTCCCATCCAGACCCTGGACTCGTTCTCCCGTTCGCACCGTGACAGCTGGAGCAGCCTGCGCGACCGGCTTCCCGTCCAGCTCACCGACGTCGGGGACAAGGTCAGCTCGGTGCTGGCGGCCATAGACGAAGAGGTCGCACCGCTGGAATCGCTGTTGCCGCGTACCCCGGACAAGAACGGCGGGGGCACCACGCAGCGGTCCGGGGTACCGCAGGGAGGAGGCGGCTCCTCGCGGACCGCCCCGTCCGCGGCGCCGTCGTCGGCGCCCTCCTCCGCGGCCTCGTCCGCCGAGGGCGGCTCTCCCTCGCCCTCGGGCTCGGCGTCCCCGGAGTCCGGGGACGGCCTCCTCGGCGGTACGGACGGTCTCCTGGACGGCCTGCCGACGGACGACGGCGGCACGCCCTCGGGCTCGGGCGACGCGGAGGGCTCGGGCGGTTCCGACAGCTCCGGCACGCCGGACGTCACCCTGCCGCCGCTCCTGCCCGGCCTCCTCCCCGGCCTGGGCATCAGCGCGGAGGACGCGGGCGAGTAGAGGCCATCCGTACGGCGCCGGCCGTGTCTGACCATGCGCGTCGGGTCAGCGGGCGGTGTCCGGGGCGGTGCGTCGCAAGGCGGAGGACCGCCCGAGTACGGGATGTACTCGGGCGGTCCGACAACGCCGCCAGGTGCCGTAGCTGTCGTCGCGCACCCGCCAGGAATTGCGGGACGGCCCTCAGGGGGCGGGCATCCGGATCGACACCGGACGTCCGCCCGCTCGGTCTGCTTCGGGCTGCGGTCAGAAGAACACCGAGCGGCGCTGCACCAGCAGTTTGTAGAGCGTGTGCTGGATCTGTTCGCGTACCTGGTCGGTGAGGTTGAACATCAGCATCGGGTCCTCCGCCGCTTCGGGCGGGTAGCCGTCGGTCGGGATGGGCTCGCCGAACTGGATGGTCCACTTCGTCGGCAGCGGCACCATGCCGAGCGGGCCGAGCCAGGGGAAGGTCGGGGTGACGGGGAAGTACGGGAAGCCCAGCAGCCGCGCGACGGTCTTCGCGTTGCCGAGCATGGGGTAGATCTCCTCGGCGCCCACGATCGAGCAGGGCACGATCGGTACCCCGGCCCGCAGCGCGGTGGACACGAACCCGCCCCGGCCGAAGCGCTGGAGCTTGTACCGGTCTCCGAAGGGCTTGCCGAGTCCCTTGAAGCCCTCCGGCATCACGCCGACGATCTCGCCGAGTTCGAGCAGTCGCTGCGCGTCCTCCGCGCAGGCCAGGGTGTGACCGGCCTTCCGGGCCAGTTCGTTGACGACCGGCAGCCGGAAGACGAGGTCGGCGGCGAGCAGCCGCAGGTGGCGCTCGGCCGGGTGGTGGTCGTGCACGGCGACCTGGAGCATCAGCCCGTCGAGCGGCAGGGTCCCGGAGTGGTTGGCGACGACGAGCGCGCCGCCGTCCGCGGGGATGTTCTCGATCCCCTTCACCTCGACGCGGAAGTACTTGTCCGCGAGGGGGCGCAGCAGCGACATCAGGACCTGGTCGGTCAGCTCCTCGTCGTAGCCGAACTCGTCCACCTCGTAATCACCGGTCACCCGCCGCCGCAGGAAGGCCAGTCCGCCGGCGATCCGCCGGTCCCAGTCGGCGCGCGCCGGGCTCCCGTGGGTCTCCTCCGCCTCGTGCGCCTCCTGCGTCCCGGGGGTTGCCGCCCCCGCCCCCTCGTGGGGCTCGCGCGCGTCCTGGGGCGGCCCCGCGCCCGCGCGGCCCTGTCCGGGCACCTGGGCGCCCGGCAGGGCGCTCACGGGCGCGGCGGTGCCCTCGGGCCGCCCGGCCGGCGCGCCGGGGCCCGTACCGGTCCGGCGCCGCGCGGAACGTGATCCGCCCGCGCCTCCCCGGGGCCGGTCCTCGTCGAACGGAATGACCTTGGCGTCCGCCATCGTCGATGCGCTCCTCTACCTGGCGCCGTGCGTCGTCTGCGTCGTCGTACGGGCCGTCGTCGGGTCGGCCGGCGGGGTACGGCGCGCCGGACCGGCGAGCGGCAGCGCCGCGAGGTGGTCGACCGCGCGGCCGACCACCTCCGGCGGCAGCAGCCCGGGGCCGCGGCTGCGGGCGTACTCCGCGAAGGTCCCGGCCGTGGTGAACCTGGGGCGGAAGCCCAGCGTCTCGTACATCTGGGTGGTGGAGACCACCCTGCCGTGGGTGAGCAGCCGGATCTGCTCCGGCGAGAAGTCCGTCATGCCGACCGCGCGGAGCGCGGAGCCGACCCAGGTGACGGCGGGCAGCAGCACCGGGACCGTGGGCCTCCCGAGGCGGCGCGCGCACTGCGAGAGCAGCAGCACCCCGTCGCCGGCGATGTTGAAGGTGCCGCTGTTGAGGGTGGACCGCCGGGGTTCGCCCGCCGCGATCCCCAGCACGTCGATCACGTCGTCCTCGTGGACGAACTGGAGCCGGGGGTCGTACCCGAGGACGGTGGGGAGTACGGGCAGCGCGAGGTAGTCCGCGAGCGGCGAGTCCGGCATCGGGCCGAGGATGTTGGCGAAGCGCAGGACGCAGACCGCGACGTCCGGGCGGCGGCGGGCGAAGCCGCGCACGTACCCCTCGACCTCCACCGCGTCCTTGGCGAAGCCGCCGCTCGGCAGCGACTTCGGCGGGGTCGTCTCGGTGAAGACGGCCGGGTCGCGCGGGGCGGAGCCGTAGACGCTGGTGGTGGACTTCACCACCAGGCGCTGGACGGTGGGCGACTTCTGGCAGGCACCGAGGAGCTGCATGGTGCCGATGACGTTGGTTTCCTTGATCGCCGTCCGGCCGGCCGCGCCGAGCGCCTTGCCGGAGACGTTCAGGTGGACCACGGTGTCCACGGAGTGTTCCGCGAGCACCCGTGCGATGGCGGGCTGCCGGATGTCGGCGCGCACGAACACCGCGTCGCCCAGCCGGTGCCCGGGCTCGGTCGCGTCGACGGCGATCACCCGGTCCACACCGGGGTCGCGCTGGACGCGCCGTACGAAGCGGCCTCCCAGCTGCCGAGCCGCTCCTGTGACGAGCACGACCTTCCCCAAGATCAGCGCCTTCCGTCGGTCCGCGAGGCGGGACGCCCGCGGAAAGGGCCGTCCCCTGCCGGTCACCGTAGCGGGTGGATGTTTCCCTGCGGGTTCCCCGGAGCGGGGTTTGACGAACTCGTCGCGTCCAGGACCTCGACCGGCGCCGGAGAAACCGCACCCGGAGCGCACCGGAAGCGGCCCCGAGAGAGGCACCACGGGCGGCACCGGGAAAACCGCGGCGGGAAAATACCGCAGCCCCTCCGCCATGACGGCGGAGGGGCTGCGGAGGCACGAACTGCGTTCGCTTACTTCTTGTTGCGACGCTGAACGCGCGTGCGCTTGAGCAGCTTGCGGTGCTTCTTCTTGGCCATCCGCTTGCGCCGCTTCTTGATAACAGAGCCCACGACTACCCTCGCTCACTTCTCATCCTGGTGCGGGGCGTCTGGGCCCACACGACCTACGTCGGCCTAGCCTACCCGTCACTTGGTGAGGGACGTAATCCGAGGGAAAGACGTCAGGCCGACTCGACCCCCACAAAGGATTCTCGGAGGTACTCGTGAACCGCTTGCTCCGGCACCCGGAAGGACCTGCCCACCCGGATCGCCGGCAGATGACCGCTGTGCACCAAGCGGTACACGGTCATCTTCGACACTCTCATGACCGAGGCGACTTCCGCCACGGTCAGAAACTTGACCTCGTTCAGAGGTCTCTCGCTGCCAGCAGCCATGACCCACCTGTACCTTCCGCAGGCGACGCGCACCGGCTTCCCCTCCGGTGACTCTTCGTCGTTGTGCGCTCACTGCCCAGATTAGGGGCGGGTGATGCGAGTGGGGAAGAGGTGAGGCGATCGGGCGCCTACTGTGACAGACGGGCCCGATTGAGCACATAGCGCGTCACCGGCAGGTAGTGCTCCGCCGCCACGGCGTCGTCCAGGGGCACCGCGACCGAGACCCGCCCCTCCGCCTCGCCGACGAAGAGCGCCGGGTCGTTCACATCGGCCGGCCCCATGGCCTCGATGCCCAGTTGACCTGCACCGCAGGCCCATCCGTGGTCACCGATCACCAGCCGGGGCAGCCCGCCGGACTCGGCCGCGGCGCTCTCCAGCACGGCCCGCACGGGCAGCGGGGAGTGGGTGTGCGCCCCGGCTCCCCCGTTCGTGCCGCGTGCACCGGGCTCCCGCACGAGCGCGACCCCGCGTACGTAATCGAGCCTGTACGGACGTACGCCGAATCGAGTCGTTATGTCGACACGACGGCCCCGCGCGGGAGTGAGGACCGTACAGCCGGCCGCCGACAGGGCGTCTGCCAGCCCTGCGTAGAAGCCGATCAGCCGCTCGGGGTGGCCCGTACCGAACAGGACCGGTGCGCGCCGCGCGGCCGCCTCGGCGAGCCGCGCGGCGAACGCGTCCAGCCGCGCGAGGGTGCGCTCCGGGTCGATCGTGTCCCCGCCCGTCACGCGCCCGGGATCAGCCGACACCCCGCACCTCTCGGCCATCAGCCCGAGGACCTCCCCCGCGCCCCAGACCCCCTCCGGGCGGACCCCCAGGGTCACCCGCGGGTCTCCGGCGGCGAAGAGCCGGTAGCTGCGCAGGCTGTTCTCGCGCGAGGTGGCGACGGGCCCCGCCAACCGGGCCGCCAGCAGGTGGGCGCGCAGCGCCCCGGTGCTCAACACCCTTGCCATGCTTCCGCACGAGCGTCCCGCGGACACCAAAACCCGCGAGCCGCACCACCGTTGGCGTAACGAACAACCGGCCCCCGGGCCGACGCCGCCCGACGCCCCGTCAGCCGCCGTACTTTCGCGCATCTTTCAGGCAAGCAGTCCGCGCAACGGATACGCGGCACGACGCGTCGCCAGTACCGCCTGGTCGAGCCGGTCCACCGGGTCGTAACCGGACTCCCAGGACTGCCAGTGGGGGGTGCGGCCGTCCGTCATCCGCTGGGGGCCCGGCTGCCCGGTGCGGGCGTGCACCTCGTCCCGCCAGGAAGCCGGGATCACCGATTCCGGGTCGACCGGCCGGTGCGCCGCGATCCCCACGAGGTGGGTCCAGGAGCGCGGCACGACGTCGACGACCGCGTACCCGCCGCCGCCCAGCGCCACCCACCGCCCGCCCTCGGCGTGCGCGTGCGCCAGTTCGTGGCACGCCTCCATCACGGCCCGCTGCGCGTCCAGCGTGACCGCCAGATGGGCGAGGGGGTCGTCGAAGTGGGTGTCCGTACCGTGCTGGCTGACCAGCACCTGGGGACGGAAGTCGGCGATCAGCTCCGGCACCACCGCGTGGAAGGCCCGCAGCCAGCCCGCGTCGCCGGTCCCGGGCGGCAGCGCCACGTTGACCGCCCCGCCCTCGCCCGCCGGGCCGCCGGTCTCCTGCGGGAAGCCGGTGTGCGGGAAGAGCGCGCGCGGGTGCTCGTGCAGCGACACGGTCAGTACCCGGGGATCGTCCCAGAAAGCCGCCTGGACCCCGTCGCCGTGGTGCACGTCCACGTCCACGTAGGCGACGCGCTCGGCGCCCAGCTCCAGCAGCCGGGCGATGGCGAGCGCCGGATCGTTGTAGACGCAGAACCCCGCTGCGGCCCCGGGCATCGCGTGGTGCAGGCCGCCGGTGAAGTTCACCGCGTGGTCGCTCTCGCCCCGCCACACGGCCTCGGCGGCGCCCACGGAGAGCCCGGCGATGAGCGCGGAGACCTCGTGCATCCCCGCGAAGGCGGGATCGTCGGTGGTACCGAGACCGTAATCCTGGTCGGCGGCGAGGGGATCGGCCGAGGCGGCCCGTACCGCCGCCACGTAGTCCGGCCGGTGCACCAGCCGCAGGGTGGAGTCGCCCGCGGTCTTCGCCGACCGCACGTCCACGGCCCCGTCCAGCCCGAACGCCCGTACCAGCCCCATCGTCAGTGCCAGCCGGACCGGGTCCATCGGATGGCCACGCCCGAAGTCGTATCCCGTTACCGCGTCATCCCACATCAACCGTGCGCGCCCGCTCATGCCCGCCACCGTATCGGGCGCCGCCCCCGCCGAACGACCGGGCGTACACGAGCGTCACCAGCACCAGGACCATCGGCACCAGCATCGCGCCGCGGTAGTTCCACGCATCGCCGAGCGCGCCCACCAGCGGCGAACCGACCAGGAACCCGACGTAGTTGAAGATGTTCAGCCGGGCCACCGCGACGTCACTGGCACCGGGGAACAGCCGCCCGGCGGCGGCGAAGGTCTGCGGCACGATCACACAGAGCCCGAACCCGAGCAGAGTGAACCCGGCCATCCCGGCCCACGCGCCCGGCGCCACCGCCACCACCCCGAACCCGACGGCCGCCACCACCGAACCCAGCCGCACCACGGCCGCCGCCCCGATCCGCCGCACCCCGTAGTCCCCCACGGCCCGCCCCAGCAGCGTCGTCACCATGTACACGTTGTACGGGACCGTCGACAGCTGCTCCGAACTCCCCAGCACGTCCTGGAGGTACTTGGCGCTCCAGTTGGAGACCGTCGAGTCCCCTATGTACGCGAAGCACATCACCAGGCAGAGCGGCAGCAGCAGCCGGAAGGACACGGACGCCGCCGCGGCCCCGCCGGCGTCCTCGGCCTCTTCGCCCTTCGCCCCGCCCTCCGTGTACCAGCGGCTGCCGATCAGCGCGGCGGGCAGCAGGACGGCCACCGCCGGCAGATACGAGACGAGGAGGGAGAGGTCCCCGTGCGCACCGGCCCAGGAGAGCGAGGCCCCGACGATCCCGCCGAGACTGAACACCGCGTGGAAGCCGAGCATGATGCTGCGGCCGTAGGCCCGCTGGAGGCTGACGCCCATCATGTTCATGGAAGCGTCGAGCGCTCCCACGGAGAGCCCGAAGAGAGCGAGCGCGACGGCCGCGTGCCACACCGCGTCGCCCGCGCCGACCCCGAGCAGGGCCAGCATGACGAAGGGCTGGGCCCCACGCAGGACGGTCCCGGGCCGCACCCGCGCGACCACCTTCTCGGTGACCACGCTGCCGACCCCGGCGAGGATCGGCACGGCGGCCAGAAAGACGGGCAGCAGCCCGTCGGATATCCCGTACTGGTCCTGGATGGCGGGGATACGCGTCACCAGCAGTGCGAAGGTCACCCCTTGCACGAAGAAGCTGAACGCCAACGAACCCCTGCCGTACCGCAACCGCGCTTCTGTCATGGCGGGAGCGTAGGGCCCAGATCTACCCGTGGGTAGACGGATCAGGCGAGCAATGTGGCGAGTTGGGCCATGTCCGAGAAGTGCCCGGTCACTCCGGTGAGCCGGTCGGCCGGCATCATCGAGGTGAAGCCGTAGACGTCCATCCCCGCCGCCCGCGCCGCTTCGACGCCGAGCGGGCTGTCCTCGATCACGACGCACCGCTCGGGGGCGACGCCCATCGAGCGCGCCGCGTGGAGGAACAGGTCCGGCGCCGGCTTCCCGCGGCCGACGTCCTCCGCGCTGAAAATCCACTCCTCCTCGAACCACTGGTCGAGGCCGGCCTTCTGCAGGCTGACGCGAATCCGCTCGTGACTGCTGGAGGAGGCCACGCAGTAGTCCACTCCCTCCGCGACGAGCGCCTCCAGCACGCCTTCGACTCCGGGGACGACGACGAGTTCTTCCTGGAAGGCGGCGAACAGGCGGGCGTTGAGCGTCGTCTCGAAGTCGTCGGGCAATTTCCCGCCCGTACGCTCCAGGACCAGATCGTGCACCCGGTGCACGGCGGACCCCATGTAGTCGCGGAGGGATTCCTCGTACGTGGTGGGGTGACCGAGCTCCGTGAGGTACGCGGCGAGGATCGTGTTGGAGATCGGCTCACTGTCGACGAGCACGCCGTCGTTGTCGAAGATGACCAGTTCGTAGCGCATGGTTCGAGCCTAGACGCTCAGAACGCAGAAAACCCCCGTGCCACAAGGCACGGGGGTCTCCCGGAAAAATTGTTCGGCGGCGTCCTACTCTCCCACAGGGTCCCCCCTGCAGTACCATCGGCGCTGAAAGGCTTAGCTTCCGGGTTCGGAATGTAACCGGGCGTTTCCCTAACGCAATGACCACCGAAACACTATGAAATTAACCAACCGGATGAAAACACGGCGGTTGTTATTTCAGAACCAACACAGTGGACGCGAGCAACTGAGGACAAGCCCTCGGCCTATTAGTACCAGTCAGCTCCACCCGTTACCGGGCTTCCACATCTGGCCTATCAACCCAGTCGTCTACTGGGAGCCTTAACCCCTCAAAGGGGGTGGGAATACTCATCTCGAAGCAGGCTTCCCGCTTAGATGCTTTCAGCGGTTATCCTTTCCGAACGTAGCCAACCAGCCATGCCCTTGGCAGGACAACTGGCACACCAGAGGTTCGTCCGTCCCGGTCCTCTCGTACTAGGGACAGCCCTTCTCAATATTCCTACGCGCACAGCGGATAGGGACCGAACTGTCTCACGACGTTCTAAACCCAGCTCGCGTACCGCTTTAATGGGCGAACAGCCCAACCCTTGGGACCGACTCCAGCCCCAGGATGCGACGAGCCGACATCGAGGTGCCAAACCATCCCGTCGATATGGACTCTTGGGGAAGATCAGCCTGTTATCCCCGGGGTACCTTTTATCCGTTGAGCGACAGCGCTTCCACAAGCCACTGCCGGATCACTAGTCCCGACTTTCGTCCCTGCTCGACCCGTCGGTCTCACAGTCAAGCTCCCTTGTGCACTTACACTCAACACCTGATTGCCAACCAGGCTGAGGGAACCTTTGGGCGCCTCCGTTACTCTTTAGGAGGCAACCGCCCCAGTTAAACTACCCATCAGACACTGTCCCTGATCCGGATCACGGACCGAGGTTAGACATCCAGCACGACCAGAGTGGTATTTCAACGGCGACTCCACAACCACTGGCGTGGCCGCTTCAAAGTCTCCCACCTATCCTACACAAGCCGAACCGAACACCAATATCAAACTGTAGTAAAGGTCCCGGGGTCTTTCCGTCCTGCTGCGCGAAACGAGCATCTTTACTCGTAGTGCAATTTCACCGGGCCTATGGTTGAGACAGTCGAGAAGTCGTTACGCCATTCGTGCAGGTCGGAACTTACCCGACAAGGAATTTCGCTACCTTAGGATGGTTATAGTTACCACCGCCGTTTACTGGCGCTTAAGTTCTCAGCTTCGCCGACCCGAAAGTCAGCTAACCGGTCCCCTTAACGTTCCAGCACCGGGCAGGCGTCAGTCCGTATACATCGCCTTACGGCTTCGCACGGACCTGTGTTTTTAGTAAACAGTCGCTTCTCGCTGGTCTCTGCGGCCACCCCCAGCTCACCGAGTAAATCGGATCACCAGTGATGGCCCCCCTTCTCCCGAAGTTACGGGGGCATTTTGCCGAGTTCCTTAA